>CAJWSU010000001.1:0-248408 GCA_913046335.1 uncultured Pelagibacterales bacterium
AACCCTATACTAATTGATAGATTTTTATCTGATGCAATAGAAGTAGATGTTGATGTAATTGCAGACAAAAATACTTCAATAGTTGCAGGCATTATGGAACATATAGAAGAAGCCGGTGTCCATTCCGGTGATTCCGCCTGTACTATTCCCCCTCATAGTCTACCAAAGACAGTAATTAAAGAAATAGAACTTCAGTCTAAAACATTATCTAAAGCGCTTAATGTAGTAGGGTTAATGAATATTCAATTTGCAATCAAAGACATAGAAACAAAAAAACCTCAAATATTTATTCTTGAAGTTAACCCAAGAGCAAGTAGAACGATACCCTTTGTAGCAAAAGCAACTGGAAATCAATTCGCTGGGATTGCAGCAAGAGTTATGGCAGGAGAAAAACTATCTACTTTTAAGATCAAACCATGGCATAAGACAAAAATAATCTCAGTAAAAGAAGCTGTCTTTCCTTTTGCTAGATTTCCCGGGGTAGATTCTCTTTTAGGACCAGAAATGAAATCGACGGGTGAAGCTATGGGATTAGCTCAAACCTTTGGAGAAGCTTTTGCAAAATCTCAGATGGCAGTAGGAGCTAATTTACCTAAATCAGGGACACTTTTTATTTCAATTAAAGATACAGATAAAAATAAAATATTAATATTATGCAAAAAGCTTATAGATTTAGGCTTTAATATCATTGCAACAAAAGGTACTTTTAAATATCTTGAAAAAAATGATATTAAAGTAAAAAAAATTAATAAAGTTAGTGAAGGCAGGCCACATCTAGTTGATGCTATAAAAGATGGACTTGTTCATATAATATTTAATACAACAGAGGGAGAACAATCCATTGAAGAAAGTTTCTCCTTAAGAAGAGCAGCACTATCTGCACATATACCATATTACACCACAATTGCTGGAAGTAAAGCTGCAACTGAAGCAATAGTATCTATAAATAAAGATGAATTGACAGTAAAATCTATTCAATCTTATTAGATTTATTAATATGAGAATATAGTGTATATTTAAAATATTATGTTTAATAAAGAGGATTAAGTTTATGGACAAAGTGCCTATGACTACAAATAGTTATGCTATACTCGAAGAAGAGTTAAAAAAACTAAAATCAGAAGACAGGCCAAATATTATAAAAGCAATAGCAGAAGCTAGAGAGCATGGGGACCTATCAGAAAATGCTGAATACCATGCAGCAAAAGAGCAACAATCTTTTATAGAAGGAAGGATACTAGAACTGGAATATAAGGTAACAAGGGCAGAAGTAATAGATACTAGCAGAATTAAATCAAATAAAATTCTCTTTGGAGCAACCATTAATTTAATTGATGAAAAAACTGAAAAAGAAATTACTTATAAAATTGTTGGAGTAGATGAAACAAATGTAGAAAAAGGTCTGATATCTGTGAGTTCTCCAGTTGCTCGTTCATTAATGGGCAAAATGCTTGGGGATATTGCCGTAGTTAATACTCCTGGTGGAAAAACTTCATATGAAATTTTAAATATTCAATATATATAATGGATTACAAAAACCATGAAAATAATATATGGCTTCTATTAGATGATAGACCAGGAAATTGTTCTCAAGTACTTGGAATAGGAAAAGCTTTAGGGTTAAAAAATACTTCAAAGAAGTTTAATTATAATAAATTATCTAAACTTCCAAATTTAATATTACAAAAAACGATTAAACATATAAATATTAATGACAGAAAGCAGTTTAAACCACCATGGCCTCAGTTGATAATTGGATGTGGTAGAAAATCTGCTCCTATTGGTAGGTGGATAAAAAAAGAAAGCAATAATTATTCTAAATATATTCAAGTAATGTGGCCAGCTTTTCCTTACAGAGATTTAGATTTAATTTTTACTCCCATTCACGATAATATTAATAACAAAAAAAATGTTATTAATATTCAAACCTCACCGAACATTATTGATAAAAAATTACTATCTGAATCTAAGGTTAAATGGAAAACTAAATTTAATAAATTAAGCCACCCAAGAATTACAGTAATTATTGGAGGAGATACAAAATTTCATAAGCTTACTGCTACTCACATAAAAGAATTATTTATAGAAATAAAAGAAATTATAAATGATAAAGGTTCCCTTTTAATAACAACTAGCAGAAGAACTTCAAAAGAAGCATATGAAACAATAAAAAATGAAATTAAAAAATTAAAAATTCAAAGTGTATTTTGGGACCCAAAACATAAAAAACCTAACCCTTATTATGGCTACTTATCTTATGCTGATATAGTTGTTGTAACAGGTGACTCTGTTTCTATTTGCTCTGAAGTGTGTGCTACAGGAAAGCCTTTGTTAATATATGCTCCTAATGATATTACAATTAAAAAACATAAATTATTTCATAATTTATTAATAAAAAAAGGAATTGCCCAATATCTAAATAAGTCTAATCTAAAAAATATTAAACAATTAAAGTATCAAGCAATAAATGAATCAGAAAATATTGCAAAAATAATAAAAAAAACATATTTAAAAAATTAATAAGTGGAAAATTAATATGCATAAAAATCATCATAAATTAATAATTTTAGGCTCCGGTCCTGCAGGTTGCACAGCAGCAATTTATGCAGCTAGAGCTGGGCTTAATCCTGTCTTAATTCGCGGTTTAGAACCTGGAGGACAACTTACCATAACAACAGACGTTGATAATTATCCAGGCTTTGAAGAAACCGTTCAAGGTCCATGGCTAATGGAACAAATGGAGAAACAAGCTCTATCTGTTGGAACTATTTTAGTTAGTGGGACAGTTATAAAATGTGACTTAAGTTCTAACCCTAAAAAATATACACTAGATAGTGGAGAAGAATATTATTCAGACGCGTGTATAATAGCTACTGGTGCTTCAGCTAGATGGCTCAACTTGCCAACAGAAAAAAAATTTAGAGGTTTTGGAGTTAGTGCTTGTGCGACGTGTGATGGTTTTTTCTATAAAAACAAAGAAGTAATTGTAGTTGGTGGAGGAAATACTGCTGTAGAGGAAGCTTTATTTCTAACTAATTTTGCCTCTAAAGTTACTCTAATTCATAGAAAAAATAAATTAAGAGCAGAAAAGATATTACAAGATAGATTATTTAATAATAGTAAAATTACTGTTATATGGGATCATACATTAGAAGAAGTCAGAGGAGATGAATCTCCCCTAGTTGTAAAGCAAGCTATAATAAAATCTACTATTGATTCTAAATTAACTAAATTAGATGTAGATGGTATATTTATTGCAATAGGACATGACCCTAATACTAAATTATTTTTGAAACAATTACAGATGGATGAAGAAAATTATATTTTAACTAAAAGTGATAGCACTCAGACAAACATCGATGGAGTTTATGCAGCAGGAGATGTTCAAGATAAGATCTATAGACAGGCCGTTACAGCTGCAGGACATGGTTGTATGGCAGCATTAGAATCTGAAAAATTTCTTTCATTAAAATCAAAACCTTTATAGGATTAATTATGGATTGGGAAAAGCTTAAAATATTCAGATATGTCGCGCAAGAGCAAAGCTTCACACATGCTGGTATAAAACTCAATTTAAGCCAATCTGCTGCTAGTAGACAAATAAAAAAACTCGAGGAAGAAATAGGGATTATGCTATTTCATAGGCATGCAAGAGGACTATTACTTACAGCACAGGGAGAAACATTATTAAAATATGCAAATGAAGTATTTGAAAAAATATCATCTGCAGAGAATTCATTGACTACAAATAAAGAACAACCTCAAGGCTCGCTGAGAGTCACTACTACTGTTGCATTTGGTTCTGTTTGGCTAACTTCACATATAGATGAATTTTTAGATAAATATCCAGAAATATCTCTTACATTAATTGTTGGTGATACTGAACTAGATCTTGGGATGAGAGAAGCAGATATAGCTATTAGGTTATCTCCACCTAGGCAACCTGACTTGATTCAACGTCATCTTTTTACAGGACATATGGGTATATTTGCATCTCATAATTATATTAAAAAAAATGGTTCTCCAACTTCGGTTAAAGACCTCCTCAATCATAAAATAGTTAGTTATGGAGATTCCGCTAATATCCCTTTCCCTGGAACTAATTGGTTGACTGGCATGCTTTCAAAACTAGATGCTAATTTTCAACCCGTATTTTCTATAAATAATATTGTTGGAATGATAAGAGCTGTTGAAAGTGGTATTGGTATAGCTGCTCTTCCAACTGTTATGGTTAAAGAAATTAGCTCATGCACACAAATCCTACAAGATATAGAAGGCCCTCCTATAGAAGCATTTTTTGTTTATCCATCTGAGTTAAGAGCTACTAGAAGAGTAACAGCTTTTAGAGACTTTATTTTGGAAAAAGTTAAAAATTTTGAATTTTAATAACTTACCTGTATAGCAAATCGGACTTATTCATATCTTTATATAAAGAAGCAACCCATTTGCCATAACCGTTATAAATTTCCGTTGGATACATTCTATTAGTACCTATATCTTTATCTTGCTCTTGACTCCAACGGGGATGACTAACTTCTGGGTTAACATTTGCCCAAAAGCCATATTCTTTAGGTTGAAGTTCCTCCCAAAATGTTTTAGGTCTTTCAGACACAAATTCAAATGAAACTATAGCTTTGATAGATTTAAAACCATACTTCCAAGGAACTACTAACCTTAGTGGAGATCCATTTTGATTTGGCAAAGGTTTTCCATAAACACCTGTAGCAATAAACGTCAGATCATTCATTGCTTCATCAATTGTTATCACTTCTGTATAAGGCCAAGGATACCAGTCTTGCTTTTGTGTTCTTGCAATATCTGGATCTAAAAAAGTCTTCATGACTAAAAATTTTGCAGCAGATTTAGGTTGAGCCATTTTTATGATAGATTTTAATGGAAAACCACTCCAAGGAACCACCATTGACCACCTTTCAACGCATCTTAATTTATATACTCTTTCTTCTAAGCTTACTTTTTTTATCAAATCATCAATATCTATTTCAAATTCATTATCAATTAATCCTTTAAAACTAATATTCCAAGGACTTGTAATTAGCTTGCTTGAACCTCTTTTAATATTTTTTGTAGTACCAAATTCAAAATAATTATTATAACTTGTAACTTCTTTTTCAGTAGTAAGTTTTCTAGCACCTCCTTTTATATCAAACTCTTCTGTATTAAACTCTTTATTTTGATCTACTGGATATAAATCATTTCTAGGATTAGATTTTTCTACTGCTAAAGCATTTTGCATCATTATATTTGAAGATATAGCAGCAAAACCCATACTTTTTAATATAGACCTTCTATTTAAAAAGGTTTTTTCAGGAGTAATATTTTTATATATATTCCACTCTTTATTATTTTTTATTAACATATATTTTCCTCAAATAAATTTTTAGTCACTTGGCTTAATCCAAACTGCTGTATCATGAAATGCCGCCCCTCCATTTGGAGGAACAGGATCAGATCCTACTAAAGTATTTATACCATTATTTCCAACAAAAGCTTCATTAGGCCATACACCTTCAACAATGATTACCCCTTCTTGCATTCCATCAAATTCTTCAACATTGATAATTACTTTTCCTCTATCATTACCTAATACTACTAATTCATCATCTTGTAGACCTAATTTTTTTATATCTTTAGAATGAATTTTAGCTTTAGGCTTAACTTCACTTTTTTTAGAAGAGCTAGTTTCAGTAAACGAACTATTCAAATAATTGTGAGCTGGTGCAGTTACCAATTTAAAAGGAAAATCTTTTGAAGTATTTTCTGTTGTATTCATATAATCAGGGTACTCTGGCATATTATGATAATCAGGTCCCACTTCACTCCAATCAGGCTTAAAATGGAATTTCTTATCCTTATGACCAAAACCATCAATAAAATGTGAAGTATTAAAATCTGGCTGAACATCTTTCCAACCATTTTTTTCTAGCTCTACTAATGAGCCATGATTAGAAGAATTTAAAGTATAGTCTATTATTTCTCTTTCTGTCATATTGAAGCCTTCATGCTTTGCTCCTAATCTTTTTGAAAGCTCTACTAAAACCGCATGATTTGATTTAGACTCTCCTATTGGCTCAATTAATTTAGGACCATAAGTTATATGTTGATGCCCACCAGCTATATAAAGATCATCATGTTCTACGAAAGTAGTAGCAGGCAAAACTATATCAGCATATTTTGCTGTTTCCGTCATAAATTGTTCATGTACGCAAACAAAAAGATTTTCTCTAGAAAAGCCTTCTCTCACTAATGAACTTTCAGGAGCTACAACTAGGGGGTTAGTATTTTGAATAATTAATGAGTAAACATTTCCTCCTCCCATTAAAGCATTACTATCTCCTGTTAAAATACTACCTATTCTTGATTGATCTAACATTCTAATATTTGGATCTATTACATCTAAACCTTCTATTAAAGTCTTATCTATTTTATAGATATCAGCATTATTATAAAATGCTCCCCCTCCTTCATATAGCCATTTTCCACATACTGCAGATAATGAAACTACTGCATGCATTGCAGATGCACCATTTCTTTGACGAGTAAAACCATACCCCATTCTTGAATATAACCTTTTTGTTATTCCAAATATTTTGGCAAATTCTTCGATTTCTCTTAAAGATAGGCCTGTTATTTTAGAACCCCATTCAGGCGTATATTTTTTTACATGTTTTTCTAAACCTTTAGGATCATCAGTATATTTATCCATATATTCTTTATCTGCATAATTATCGCGAAACAAAATATGCATTATTGAACAAGCTAAGGCGCCATCTGTTCCTGGTTTAATTGGATAATGATAATCAGCAACTTTTGCACTTCGAGTTTTATAAGGATCTACTACTATTAATTTAGCATTCCTATCTTTTCTCGCTTTTTGAATATGTTTCATAACATTTACTTGTGTAGAAGCTGGGTTACAGCCCCAGACTAATATAACATCAGCTAAAGCCATCTCTCTTGGGTCAGGCCCTTTAAGAGCGCCTACTCCTGCTTTAAATCCACTAGCTGTAATCGTAGCACATATTGTAGAATGTTGACCAGAATATTTCATTTCGTGTCTTAAACGATTTATGCCATCTCTTTGAACTAAACCCATTGTTCCAGCATAAAAATAAGGCCAAATAGATTCTGTACCATGTTTTTGAGCAGTTGAAATAAAGTTTTCTGCAACAATATCTAAGGCTTGTTCCCATTCAATTTCTTTAAAATCATTAGATCCTTTTTCTCCTGACCTCATTAAAGGTTTTGTAAGCCTATCTGGATGATGAGTCCTTTCAGCGTAGCGACTAACTTTTGCACATACTACCCCTGAAGTATAAGTATTTTTTGATGCTCCTTTTACCTTATATATATTCTTATCATCATGCATAATCTCTAATGCACAAGTACTTGGACAATCATGGGGGCATGCGCTAATTGATATATTGTTCTGTGTTTCCTGCTTCACTATAATAACCAATAATTTTAATTAACTAATGATTCTATTATGCATAGTATTTTTTATAAAAATACAAAATATTAACTTAATTTATCACATGCTTTTTTAATTCTATTACAAGCTTCTTCTAAAAGAGCATCCGAAGTTGCATAAGAAATTCTAAAAAAAGGATCAGCTCCAAAAGCACTTCCTGGAACGACTGCTACTCCTTGAGTTTCTAATAAATAGGAAGAGAAATCAATTGAGTTATTAATTACCTTTCCTGTATCTGTCTTTTTTCCAATCACTCCTATACAAGTAGGATAAACATAAAATGCCCCTGTTGGTTTGATGCAGTTTATTCCTTCACAATTATTTAGCATTTCTAAAACCATATCTCTTCTTATTTTAAATTTTGCATTTCTTTCTTTCAAAAAGTCTTCTGGACCTTCTAATGCAGCCAATGCTGCAGCTTGACTTATAGAAGATGGGTTTGATGTAGATTGTGATTGTAATTTTGCCATAGCTTTAATCAATTCTTTTGGCCCACCTGCATAGCCAATTCTCCAGCCTGTCATTGCATATGCCTTAGATACCCCATTAACTGTTAAAGTTCTGTTTTTTAATTCAGGAACAACTTCTGCTATTGTATAAAACTTATTATTATCATAAATAATTTTTTCATAGATATCATCTGACATAATAAATATATTTTCGTAACTCAATAATAATTCACCTATACTTTTTAATTCTTCTTTTGTGTAAGAAGACCCTGTAGGATTAGAAGGAGAGTTAATAATCACCCATTTTGTTTTAGTAGTAATTTTGTTTTTTATATCTTCTGCTATAATTTTGAAATTATTTTTCACTGTTCCATTTACGATAACTGGAATTCCTCCTGCTAAAGCTACCATATCTGGATAAGACACCCAATAAGGAGATGGAATAATAACTTCATCACCAGGATTAATTGAAGATAATAAAGCATTAAATAATACCTGTTTTCCACCTACAGAGACAATTATTTCATCAAGATTATACTTAATATTATTATCTCTTTGAAACTTATTCACTACTGCCTGCTTTAAAGCAGGAGTTCCATCAACAGCTGTATATTTTGTTTGTCCTTCTTGTATTGCTTGAATTGCTGCAAGTTTTATATGCTCTGGTGTATCAAAGTCTGGCTCACCTGCACCAAGCCCTATTACATCCTTACCTGCTGCTTTTAATTCTGCTGCAAGTTTACTTACTGCCATAGTTGGAGAAGGTTTTATTAAGGACATTCTTTCTGCTATTAAATTTACTTTATTGGTCATTATTAGTTCTTTCCGCTATATGATGTTTAATAAATAAAAATTTTAATTTATAAATATATTTATATGTCTAAATTCAATAAAAATGTAAATATAATAACATAATAATTAATTAAAGGAGTTTATTTTGACTAAATATATGATTTCAGAAAATATGAATAATTTAGGAACAGAAAACGCCTTTGTTGTATTAGCACGAGCAGCTGAATTAGAACGCCAAGGACACGAAGTAATTAATTTGGGAATAGGGCAACCTGATTTTAAAACAGCTGATCATATTGTTGAAGCAGCTATTAAAGCACTTAAGGATGGTCATCATGGATATACACCCGGAAATGGTATATTAGAACTGCGGGAATCTGTAGCAGCAGATATTAACAAAAGACATAATGTTGAAATTAATCCAGATCAAGTTGTAATTGTGCCTGGAGGGAAAGTCACTATGTGGCATTGTATGTTAATGTTTGGAGGAAAGGGTAAAGAAATTCTTTATCCTAACCCAGGCTTTCCAATTTATGAAAGCGCTATAAAGTTTTCAGGAGCAAAGGCTGTACCAATACCATTACTAGAAAACACAAACTTTTCTTTCAATTTAGAAGAAACACTATCTTTAATTAATGATAATACTAGTTTAATTATAATTAATACTCCTGCAAACCCTACAGGAGGACTCATAAAAAAAGAACTACTAGACAAACTAGTAAAAAAATTAGAAGAATTTCCTAATGTATGTGTTTTATCTGATGAGATATACTCACATATTGTTTATCAAAATAAATTTTATTCAATGTTAAATTACCAATCTATATTAGACAGATTAATTATTTTAGACGGATGGTCTAAGACCTATGCAATGACAGGATGGAGAATAGGTTATGGAATTTGGCCTTTACAACTAGCTGAGAAAGCTACTAGGTTAAATATAAACTCTGTTTCTTGCACAAATGCAGCGACTCAATATGCTGCAATAGCAGCCTTAGATGGGCCTCAAGATCAAGTTAAAGAGATGATTAATCAGTTTAAAAAACGAAGAGATCTTATAGTAGAAAAAACTAATCTAATACCTGGAATGAGCTCACAAATGCCACAAGGTGCATTTTATTCTATGCCTAATATTACAAAAACGAAATTAACTTCTAGAGAAATGGAGCATCTTTTACTAGAAGAATTGAAAATAGCAACAGTAGCAGGTACAAGCTTTGGAGAATATGGAGAAGGTTATATAAGATTTTCTTATGCTAACTCTGAATTAAATATCAATAAAGCCTTAAATCGTATCTACGAATATGCTGTTAATAATAATTGGGGTTAATTTATTTAATTAAATATAAAAATAATGGAAGTATCAAAAAAACTCACAATATCATCAAACTACTCTCCTGCAGGTGATCAACCTAATGCCATAAAAACATTATGTGAAGGACTAAAAAGCAAAAAATTCAATCAAGTTCTCTTAGGTGTGACTGGTTCAGGAAAAACCTTTACTATGGCAAAAACTATTGAAGAATTGCAAAGACCAGCTCTTATTTTGGCTCCAAATAAAACATTAGCCGCTCAATTATATGGAGAAATGAAAATATTATTTCCTGATAATGCAGTTGAATATTTTGTTTCTTATTATGATTATTATCAACCCGAAGCATATGTAGCTAGATCAAATACATTTATTGAAAAAGATGCTTCTATTAATGAACAAATAGATAGAATGAGACATTCCACTACGCGTTCTTTATTTGAAAGAAAAGATGTTATAATAGTAGCAAGTGTTTCTTGTATATACGGAATTGGACCTGTTGAAAATTATTCAAAAATGATTTTAAACATTAGCATACAAGATTACATAGATAGAATTGACTTAATTAAAAAATTAGTTTCCCTTCGATACAAACGAAATGATCATAATTTTAACAGAGGAAATTTTAGAGTATTAGGAGATGTTATAGAAGTTTTTCCTTCACATTTAGAAGATAAAGCTTGGAGAATAGACTTGTTTGGAGAAGAAGTAGATTCAATTACGGAGTTTGATCCATTAACTGGCCATAAATTAAATAACCTTAAAAATATTAAAATTTATGCAAATAGTCATTATATAACCAATAAACCAACTTTAGATCAAGCAATCATAAAAATTAAAACCGACTTAGAAATTAGAATTAAAGAATTTAAAGCTGAGGGAAAATTAATTGAAGCACAAAGAATTGAAGAAAGAACAAATTTTGATATAGAAATGATGGAAATATCTGGCACTTGCTCAGGCATAGAAAACTATTCTAGATATCTAACAGGTAGGTTACCAGGAAAAGCTCCACCTACATTATTTGAGTACCTTCCTAATGATACAATATTATTTGTAGATGAAAGTCACGTTACAATCCCCCAAATAAATGGCATGTACAAGGGAGATTTTAGTAGAAAATCTAATTTATCTGAATTTGGATTTAGGCTACCTAGTTGCAAAGATAATAGACCTCTTAAATTTGAAGAATGGGATAAAATGAGACCTGAAACTGTTTTTGTTTCTGCTACTCCGAGTGATTGGGAAATGGACCAAACTTATGGAGAGTTTATTGAACAAGTTATACGACCTACCGGTTTAATTGACCCGATTTGCAAAGTAAAACCTGCCACTAGCCAAATAGACGATATAATTGGTGAATGTAAAAAAACAATTAAAGAAGGCTATAGATGCTTAATCACAGTTCTTACAAAAAAGATGGCCGAAGATTTAACAGAATATATGAATGATTTAGGCCTTAAAGTTCAATATATGCATTCTGATATTGATACTCTAGAAAGAATTGAAATCATTCAAGATTTAAGAAAAGGTAATTATGATATATTAATAGGCATAAATTTATTGAGAGAAGGCCTAGATATACCAGAATGTGCTTTAGTAGCAATTTGTGATGCAGATAAAGAAGGGTTTTTGCGCTCACATAGATCCTTAATCCAAACCATTGGAAGAGCTGCAAGAAATATTGATGGTAAAGTTATCCTATACGCTGATAAAATGACAAATTCTATAAAAACAGCCCTAAAAGAAACTGAAAGAAGAAGAAAGAAACAAATCTCATGGAACAAGGAAAATAATATAGAACCAAAATCTATTATTAAAAATATTAATAGTATTATAGAATTAGATATAAAGAAAGATAGCAATGAAGAGAGCTCTATATTAAAAGGTTCCAAACATAATATTAACAAATATATGAAAGAACTTAAGAAAGAGATGTTAGAAGCCGCCTCGGAATTAAAATTTGAACGGGCAGCAGAAATTAGAGATGAAATAAAGAAAATAGAAAACAAAGAGTTAGGTTTAAGTTAATTAAACTTCTAATAGAAAAGAGAGTAATAATTGAATAAAAAAAAAAATAATGTTTTAATAACAGGAGCAGGAAAAAGGATTGGAGCATCAATTGCAGCATCATTAGCTGCTGATAATTGGAACATTGCTCTTCATTATAATACCTCTAAAAAAGAAACATATAAATTATCTAGTCAATTAGAAAAAAAATTTAATATAAAAACTATTTGTGTTAAAGCTGATTTATCTGATTTAACACAAGTAAAAAATATTATTTCCACTGCATCAGAAAAACTAGGAAATATAAATTGTTTGATTAATAATGCAGCAAGTTTTGAATACGACTCTATTAGTTCCTTATCTTCTGATAGTTGGGACTTACATATTAATACTAATATCCGAGCTCCATTATTTTTAAGCCAGAGTTTTGTTAAAAATATTTCTAAAAAATCTAAAGGAAATATTATTAATATAATAGACCAAAGAGTATGGAACTTAACTCCACACTTTATGACATATACTCTATCAAAAACTGCTTTATGGACACTAACTCAAACTTTAGCATTATCTCTAAGTCCAAATATTAGAGTTAATGCCATTGGACCAGGACCAACTATTAAAAGTAAAATGCAAACTAATGAAGAATTTAAGAAACAATATAAAAGAATGCCATTATCAGTTCCAACTAGCTTAAAAGAAATTAATCAATTTATAAATTTAATACTTAATAGCCCTTCATTAACTGGCCAAATGATAGCTCTAGATGGAGGGCAACACTTAGGATGGGCACAAACAGCTAAAAACAAGTTTAAGGAAGACTAGCTATGGACAATATACAAAGATGGGTTACTGTAAGCAACTTTGAAACTCTAATTACATTAGGGGTATACCCTAAAGAACAAACAAAGCCTCAAAAAGTTATAATTAATGTTACTTTAGAAGTAACAACTAATATTCATAATGATAATATTAAAAATGTTTTGTCTTATGAAGAAATTATATTGATAATAAAACAAGTATCTAAAAAAAACCATAAATTTCTAGCTGAAACAGTTGCTGAAGATATTGCTATAAAATGCTTAGATTTGAACACCGCAAAAGCAGTTCATGTCACACTTAAAAAACTAGATATCATAGAAGGTAGCACTGAAGTAGGAGTAGAAATAAAATTAAAAAAGTAAATGATATATTTAAATAAAAATTACAAATATTTATCTAAATTGTTGTTTTAGATGTTTTTTTTCAACAAAAATATTACATTACTTTAATTCTTTAAGTTTTTAATTAATCTTATTAAATATTCATACTTTTTTTCATGAAATATTAACATAAAATGGCGCATTTCCTAGATTATTAAGAGCCTGCTTAAAAAATAAGCAATCCGAACAACTTCCCTTAATTTCTTACCTATATTGACTAAAATACTTATAATATCCACTTGCTTATCCACAGATTCGGTGGATATTTTTTTACCCCCAGTTTTCCAGCATTTTTAACTTAAAAAATAGTTATTTATAAAAATAAATAGTCAATACAAAATAATAATTTCTCTTATAAATTTTATTTATTATAATGAATAAGTATCATTAAAAAATAAGGGTTTATTTTGAAACAAATTTCAAATTTTGTAAGGGGAGCTAAGGTAGTAAAAGACTATTCCTGTAATGTTACTAATGAACCTGGAGTCTACTTTATGTATAACATAGATAAAACTATTTTATATATAGGAAAAGCAAAAAACCTTAACAAAAGAATTAGTTCTTATTCTAAACCATCTAATATGTCACTTAGAATTCAAAGAATGGTTTCACAAATATTTTCAATTGATTTAATAACAACAGAACATGAGGCATCTGCCCTTTTATTAGAAGCAAATATGATAAAAAAGCACAGGCCAAAATTTAATATTTTATTGCGTGATGATAAGTCCTATCCATATATATTGTTAAGGAATGACCATAATTGGCAACAAATCATTAAAGCTAGAGGAAATAAAGTTAAGAATAAAGGAGATTATTTTGGACCTTTTGCATCTGTTGATGCAGTACATAAAACATTAAATGCTATGCAAAGAGCCTTTCCTTTAAGGACATGTAGTGATTTTGAAATAAAAAATAGAAATAGGCCCTGCATGCAATATCAAATAAAAAGATGCTCTGCTCCTTGTGCTAATTTAATAAATAAAGATGATTATTCTAAAATTGTTATAGATGCTAAATTATTTTTATTAGGAAAAAATAATAATTTACAGCCAAAATTAGAAAAAAGTATGGAAATAGCTTCAAAAAAATTCAACTATGAAGAAGCTGCAGTTCTAAGAGACAGAATTAGAGCATTAAACTTTATACAAAAAGCCGAAGGTGCCGATTTAAGAAATATTAAAGATGCAGATGTTTTTTCTATTTCTCATTTAAAAAATAATATAGTTAACAAAAATAATATTTACTTTGCTATTCAAGTTTTTTTCTATAGGTCTGGAAAGAATTTTGGAAGTAGAACTCATTATTTAAACTATGTAGAAAATGATAATCTTAATTCAATCTTAGGAAGCTTTATTCCTCAATTTTATGTAAGTCAAATACCGCCACCTTCTATTTTAGTAAGCCATCTACCCGATAACAAAACCTTAATTGAAAAAGCCTTTTATTTAAAACATCAAAGAAAAACTAGAATCATATGTCCTCAAAAAGGTGAGAATAAAACAGCAGTTACTTTAGGTTTAAATAAAGCTAAACAAGCTATTGCAAAAAAATTAGCTGAGTATAGTAGCCATGCCAATATTTTGAAAGAGTTAACAAAAACTCTTTATCTATATAAAACTCCAATAAGAATAGAAATATATGATAACTCTCATTTCAGCGGATCAAACATGATTGGGGTTATGGTTGTAGCGGGTAATACTGGTTTTATAAAAAATCAATATAGAAAATTTAATATCAAGAATAATATTTATAATTTCAAAGCAGGAGATGACTATGGAATGATGGAAGAAGTCTTCACTAGAAGATTCAATAAAATTAAAGAAGATACAAAAAATATAAATTTTCCTAAGCCTGATTTAATAATAATAGATGGAGGAAAAGGACAAGTTACTGTGGCTTGTAAAGTTTTAAAAGATTTAAATATTGAAAATATAACTGTAATTGGTATTTCAAAAGGAAAGCAAAGAAATGCAGGAAATGAAAAAATTCATTTTGCGCCTCTTGAAGAATATCTTCCAAAGACTAATAAAAATATAAATTTTAGTAATCCTCTAATATTAGATAAAAATGATCCTATCCTATATTATCTTCAAAGATTAAGGGATGAAGCTCATAGATTTGCTATTTCATCTCAAAGAAATAAGCAAAAATCTTTAATAAATAAGTCTATATTAAGTGAAATACCAAGTATTGGAGCAAAAAGAAAAAAAATATTACTAATGCACTTTAGCTCTATAAAGCATATTTCAGAAGCACCTTTAAATGAACTTAATAAAATTAGTGGTATAAGCTTGAAATCTGCCGAAGAAATTTATAATTTTTTTCAAAGTATTAAAAATTAATTACTATATAGTTGTATTTATCATTCTTAATAAGATAAATTACAAATCATGATAAAATTAAAAAATGTACCAAACATACTTACTATAAGCAGGCTACTGTGCTGTCCTATTTGGCTTCTATTATTTTATTTTGACTTATATATTTATTGCTTATTACTTATATTTTATTCAGGTATTAGTGATTTTTTAGACGGTTTTCTTGCAAGAAAATTTAATGCAACCAGCATTATAGGGAAAGCACTAGACCCTATAGCTGATAAAATATTTACTTCAACTGTGCTCATCACATTTATTGCTGATTCTAGGGCAAATTTTATAGTAGTATCAGTAATTATTATGAGAGAATTAATTATATCGGGGTTAAGAGAAACTTTATCTAATTACAATAAATCCAATTCACTTGAGGTAACTTTTTTATCTAAAATAAAAACTACTTCTCAATTTTTAACTATATTTATACTCGCAATAGTTCCATTAAATATCTCGTTTTCAAATACTATTTATAATTTTGGTACTATATTTTTATATATAACTGCTATTTTAACTGTCTATACAGGATATAAGTATGTTATTATAAGTATTAATGAATTGAAAAAAATAGAGAGTAAATAGAATGCATATTAAATATTTTTCATGGGTAAGAGATCAAATTGGAGTTGAATCTGAAAACATAACTATCAGTAATGAAATTACTAACGTCAATGATTTATTAAGATACTTAAAAAATCAAAGTGAAAAACATAGTAAGGCACTTAATGATATATCTGTTATTCGTTGTGCCGTTAATATGGAAGTTGTTAATTTAGAATTTTCTATTAATGATAATGATGAAATTGCATTATTTCCTCCCATGACAGGCGGTTAAGTGCATGATTAAAGTTCAAAAAAGTGATTTTGATGTAAGCTTAGAAATAAAAAAAATTATTACGAACAATAAAAATATAGGCGGTGTAGGATCATTTATTGGAATTGTTCGAGATAATGATGAGAAAAAACTCAAGTCTATGACATTAGAACACTATCCTATAATGACAGAAAACATGTTAGAAAAGATTAATTCGGAAGCTAAAGCTAGATGGAAACTGATTGATAGTATAATTATACATAGATATGGCAAACTATATCCTGGTGATCAAATAGTATTAGTAGCTACTTTCTCTCAACACAGAAAAGATGCTCTGGAAGCTTGTGAATTTTTAATAGACTGGCTAAAAACAAAAGCCCCTTTTTGGAAACTTGAAGCAACTATTAATGGAGAAAACTGGGTAAAAGAAAAAACTAGTGATTTAGCAGCAGCAAAAAAATGGTAATTACGTAATAATTTGACCAGTAGCTTTATTATATTCTTTAATTAATAACTTACATATTGCATCAGGTTTAAAAGTATATTCTCCGATTTGACTTATAGGAGTAATTTCAGCAGCAGTTCCAGTACAAAAAACTTCATTTGCCATAGCTAGCTCTTCTAACTTAATGTGCCTTTCAACTAATTTAATTTCTTGCTCAGCTGCAATTTTTATTACTTCCTGTCTTGTAATACCATTTAAGAAGCAATCAGCTTTAGGCGTATGTATCTCATTATTAATAACTAAAAATATATTTGCGCTAGTAGTTTCTGCAATGAATCCTCTATAATCTAACATAAGCGCATCTTCACAACCATTTAATTCAGCTGCATGCTTTGCCAAAGTACAGATCATATATAATCCAGCTGATTTTGTAGAAACAGGTGCCGTGTCCGGAGCAGGTCTTTTCCATTTAGACAATTCTAATTTAATACCTTTTAATCTAGCCTCTTGTGTATAGTAACTCGGCCATTCCCATGCAGCTACCGCTAAATGAATAGTGTTTTTCTGGGCACTAATCCCCATCATTTCGCTTCCTCTCCATGAAACTGGCCTAATATAGCCATTCTTAATATTATTTGCTTCTAGAACAGTTTTTCTGATATTACATATTTCTTCAATACTATATGGAATTTCAAAACCTAAAGTATTAGCTGAATGATGCAACCTTTTAGTATGTTCTATTTCTCTGAAAACTTTTCCTTCATAGCATCTTTCTCCCTCAAATACTGAAGATGCGTAATGTAGTCCATGTGTTAAAACATGAATATTTGCTTCCTTCCAATCAACTAATTCTCCATCGAACCATATAAAACCTTCATTTTTGCTAAAGTCTTCCATACTTACCTCCGTAGAATTAGAATAAAAAAATTATAAATTATTCTTTGTTTTATATTTTCTCAATATTAGCATTAAAAAATTTTCCTCTTTATAGTTATTTTTTTAAAAAAAAACTATTTTTTTTATATAAATGTTAACAAAATATATTCTAACTTATTAAATTAAACTAGAATAAAAGTATTCTATGAATTAAATTTAGAGAATTATAATGGAAATTAAAGATAAAAATATAAATATAACACCTCATGTTTTAGTTATAGATGATGATAGACGCCTGAACAACTTGTTAGAAAAATTTTTAAAAGATAATAATCATTTCGTAGATACATCTCAAAATGCAAAGTCAGCAAGAAAAAAAATTAGTATAGTTGCCTATGATATTATCATCCTTGATATAATGATGCCTGGTGAGAGTGGACTAGAACTTCTAAAATTTATTAGGGAAAATTACAATACTCCGGTTCTTATGCTTTCTGCTATGAAAGATACTCAACATAGAATTCTAGGTTTTGAAAGAGGAGCAGATGACTATTTGGGGAAACCTTTTGAACCTAAGGAATTACTTCTTAGAATTAAGGCTATATTGCGCAGAACTGAAGAAAATAATTTAATACCAGTTCTAAAAACAAATATAATAAAGTTTGGCAATATAATTTATGATCCTATTTTAGCTATAGTATGGAGAAATAATCAAAAAATAATTTTAACATCTAAAGAGAATGAACTATTAAAGATCTTAGTCAAAGGTAATGGTAAAACTATTGATAGGTATGTTTTAATTAAAAATTTAAACCTAGAATCTAGAGGAATTGATATTACAATTAGCAGGTTAAGAAAAAAAATAGAAAACAACCCTAAAAGACCTATTAATATTTTAACAATTAGGGGTGAAGGTTATGCCTTACTCCAGGAATAATTGGAAAAAAAATGAGACTTAGAGATGTAATGCCAAAAAGCTTGTTTGGAAGATCTTTATTTATAGTAGGACTTCCTCTTATATTTCTTCAGTTATTTGTGGGTTATTTTTTCTTTGAGAGGCATTGGGATGATGTAGGTAGAAGATTAGTTCTTTCAGTAGCAGGAGAAATTGCATTAATTTCTGAACAAATTATAGAAGCTAATAGTGAAGATTTAGAAAAAAAAATATTTAATGATTCAAATAAATATTTTGGTGCAAAATTAAAAATTATTCCTGATTCTAATCTTTCTAGAAAAGAATTAATACATCCTATAAAATCTAGACTAGATAAAGCTTTATCAAAGTCTCTAAAAGAAAGAATTAAATTTCCTCATACATTTAATACTAACCAAAAAATTAATAAAGTTACTATCTTAGTTCAACTTCCAAATAAAGTATTAATAGCAGAAATTTCTAAAAAAAGACTTTATAGCTCTACTACTTATATTTTTATTGCCGTGATGATTTTATCGTCATTTTTTTTACTTGGACTCGCAATATTTTTTCTAAGAGGTCAAATTAGTCCTTTAAAAGAGCTATCAAATGCAGCAGATGCATTTGGTAAAGGAGATACATTTTTTTCTTTAAAACCAAGAGGTGCAGATGAAGTCCGACATGTTACGCATGCGTTTTTAGATATGAGAGAAAGAATAAGACTTCATATTGAACAAAGAACCGACATGTTAGCTGGGGTAAGTCATGACTTAAGAACACCTCTTACAAGAATGAAGCTTCAAATAGAAATGCTTTCAAAAAAAGAAGATAAAACTGGGTTAAAAGAAGACGTAAACCAAATGGAGCAAATGATTGAAGTCTATTTATCTTTTATAAAAGAAAAAGAAGTCGTATCAAGAGTAAAAACAGATATTTCAAGCTTAATTGGTAATATAATATTAGATGCAAAAAGAAATGGAGATATAATTATACCTAAAATTATAGAAACAGTAGATGCAAAAGTAAGAGTAAGTGACCTTAGAAGGGCGATAACTAATTTAACTTCGAATGCATGTAGAGAAAGTAATAGGATTGAAATATCTCTTATAAAGAAAGAAAAAAATGCTAATATAATTATAGATGATAATGGCCCAGGCATTGATGAAAAAGATTATTCATCTGTATTTAAAGCCTTTTATAGAATAGAAAATTCTCGAAATTTATCTACAGGTGGACTAGGTCTAGGCCTAACAATTGCAAGAGATATTGCTAGAAGTCATGGAGGAGAAATTAAGTTGAAAAAATCTCCACTAGGAGGCCTAAGAGCCATCCTTTTAATACCTATTAACTAATCTATAGAATAATACTTTGGATTTTTTCAGCAAAAGATAATCTTTTATCTATCTTTGCCATAAGACCACTATCATCTTTTATTTCGCCTTTATTCCATTCCCTAAGAGTTAATACCCAAATTAAAGATAATGCTTTTTTTTTCATTAACCCTAAACTACCTTTATCAGATATTCCTGAATAAAATAATATTAATTCCATACTTTTCATAATTCTATTAATACTATAACTAGCCTCTAAAAAACTACTTCTAGACAACTTTATTAAAGACCTAATCTCTATATTTTTAGACTTCAAAACATCAAACCTACACAACATTAATTCTAATATTCTCTCTCTTTTAGTAACTTCTTGTAATTCTTTTATGGTTATATCCTTAACCATTTCTATATTTATATTTTGAGACCACAAATCTAATAAATCTTTTTTAGAACTGCAAACTGATAAAATTTCTTCTAATGGTTTTTTAGATTGTTTTGATAAAAAATTAATATCTATATTATGCCAATTGTTTGAGAGTAATTCTTTTATCGCAATATTTATTAAAATATTTTCTAAATCTTTATTATGCATTTTATCACCATAAATTAATAATACTAATAAAATACTTTTTTATAAGAAAGTATCAAGTTAACTATTTTTATTTAATTATGAAGATAACTTAATAGATTTTTGTAAAGCAGCATTAACAGCTTTATTTAATAGTTTATAAAATGAGTTATTTTTATTTAATACTTTAAGGGCAGCTTCAGTTGTACCACCTGGACTAGTAACATTCTGACGTAAAACTTCAGGAGTCTGCTCTGAGGAGGATGCTAGATAACTTGAACCTAGTAAAGTTTGCTTTACTAAGACAGTAGCAGTTTTTTTATCTAAGCCAAAATCAACGGCTGATTTAATTAATTCTTCAATAAAAAGAAAGACATAGGCAGGCCCACTTCCAGAAATAGCAGTAACAATATCCATCTTACTCTCAGATTTCAATATAATTGCTATGCCTACGGAAGAAAATAATGATTTAGCAATATCAATATTGATAGATGTGGTCTTCTTGCAGGGAAAAATAGCCGTTACTCCCTTTCCACAACTAGCTGGTGTATTTGGCATAGCTCTGATTATTGAAGTAGCACTTCCTAATATATTTTTATAAAAACTTATTTTTTTTCCTGCGACTATAGAAATAATAAAAATATTATTAATCATAATTTTCTTAAGGTTAGTAAGAACTTCTTTTGCAAGTTGTGGTTTTACTGCAAGCAAGACCGTATTTATTTTTAATTCAGTAAAATTTATTTCTAATAAACTATTAAATACTTTTATACCTTTTTCCTCTAGGTGCTTTTTTTGCAGGATATCAGGCTCTACTATAAACAAACTTTCTTTTTTGATTATGTTTTTACTTAAAACTCCGTCTAAAATGGCAGAACCCATTTTTCCACAACCAACAAAAAGAATACGAATTTTAGGCACGAAACAAACTAAGCCTCACCTTTTATTTCTAATAACGAAGCCTCTATAGCCTGCCTAGGTGTTTTATTTCCCCATAATAGAAATTGAAATGTTGGATAATATTTATCACAATCTTCTAAAGAAGAAGATAAAATATAATCTATTTTTTCGGGAGTAATTGATGAATAATCAAAACTTATTAAAGAATTCCTGTACATAATCCATCCATCTTCTGTCCATAATTCAAAATGCCCCGCACTTAAGTTAAGATTAATTTTATTTATAAGCGAGTATATCGATAAATATTTATTATTAGGCACTTTAATATTATAAGTCCATGTATACTGAAGTAAATGGCAATCCTGACTCCAAGCTAAGGTTAACTGATAATCACACCACTCACCCCCAACTTCAACGTATAAAGTATCATTATCCGTTCTATTATATGACCAGTCATTTGAAACAACAACATCTTCTATTAAATCCAGAGGATTAAAATTATTATTTGAAAGGCTTGATAAATTAGCTCTCATAAAGATCCTTTGCATACTAAATGTAGTATATATTTTATAATACTATCTACATAGAGTATATTACAAAAGGTGAAGAAAAGTAAAAATCAAAGATTATACTTAAATAAATAAATTAAATTATCTAATATAAACAATAGCTTATAAAATATTATATGAAAAAAATAAATTTGATATTATAAAATATTTAAGAATTTTTTTTAACTAATTGAGAATCAGTAATATAAAAGAATGAAGATTATGATTTATTTTTACTCATAAGTGCAATTTTTTTATCAAGTAAACTAATTTTTTTTGCTAACTTCTCATTTTCAATTCTAGCCTTTTCTGCCATTTCCTTAATAATTAAGAATTCACTTTTATTAACTAGTTCTAACTTAAATATAACTTTTTCGACTCTATCCTTAATTATTTCTTCAATTTCATCTTTTAAAACTCCAAAAACTGAACTAGCTCCACCCAATAATTTAGTAATATCTTCTTTAAAAAATTCTTTTTTTGACATTATATATCCCTAAATTTTTATTTTAATAAAATTACTTATTTTGATATTAGTCTTATATATCTTTAGTATAATTAAATATATATAGACTTAAAAGAAAAATAAGGCATAAATTTATGATATTAGTCACAGGTGCTGCAGGTTTTATAGGATCAAATATTGTGGCATCACTCAACAAAAAAGGATATAAAAATATAATCCTTTGTGATTGGGTTGATGAGAATATTAAAAAAAAAAATATAGAAAAACTTATTTATCAAAAATTAGTACCTCCTGAAAAAATTATTGGATACTTAAATAAAACTAAAAATATAGAATTAATTATTCATATGGGAGCAAATTCTTCCACTACAGAAACTAATTTTAGATTAATATATAATATCAACACTAGATTTAGTAAAAATTTATGGAAATGGTGTACTAAAAATCAAGTTAGATTAATATATGCATCTTCAGCAGCCACTTATGGCAATGGTGCAAAAGGGTTTAATGATTCAGATACACAAATATATAAACCTTTAAATATTTATGGATTGTCAAAATATCTTTTTGATAGATATGTAATTAAACAAGCTAAAAAAGGTATATGTCCACCTCAATGGGTAGGTTTAAAATTTTTTAATGTTTACGGACCTAATGAATATCATAAAGGAAATATGCAATCTGTAGTAAAGCATGCTTTTGACCAGTATAATAAATTTGGCAAAGTAAAATTATTTAAATCGTACAATAATAAATATATGGACGGACAACAAACAAGAGATTTCATATATGTAGATGATTGTGTATCATTAATAAATTGGTTAGTAAAAAACAGAAATATTTCAGGTATATATAATTGCGGAACGTCTATTGAAAGGACATTTGAAGAATTAGTTAAGGCAATGTTTAATGCTATAAATATTTCTCCTAAAATAGAATATATTGATATGCCCAAAAACCTAAGAAAGCAATATCAATATTATACTAAGGCAAATATGGAAAAAATTAGAAAAAAAGGTTATAATATAAAGTTTTCATCTCTAGAAGAAGGTGTAAATAAATATATAAAAAATTATCTTTTAACCGAAGATAAATATAAATAAGCTATGATAGATAAATTCGTTAACTTCACAGAAACACAATGCTCATTGGGATTAACATCTGGTTTTTCAATCTTTTCTTTAGAAATTAGGTGGTATGCAATATCGTATATATTAGGCTTAATTTTGGGACAGCTCTATATTAAGAATATTATAAAAGTTCAAAACTATAAAAATTATATCACCAATATACACATAGAAAGTTTTCTGATATGGGCAATGTTAGGCATTATAATAGGAGGAAGATTAGGATACATTATATTCTATAATTTTTCTTTTTATATAAATTCTCCTATTAAAATTTTATATGTTTGGCAGGGAGGCATGTCTTTCCATGGAGGGCTAATAGGCATAACACTATCTATGCTTTTATTTAGTTTAAAAAATAATTTAAAATTTTTAAACCTTACAGATTTAATATGTGCAGCTGCTCCTATAGGAATCTTCCTAGGAAGAATTTCTAATTTTTTAAATGGTGAACTGTGGGGCAAAGAGTCTAATTTACCTTGGGCAATAGTTTTTAAATGTGCTGGAAGCACTTCGCGCCATCCTAGCCAATTGTATGAGGCATTTTTGGAAGGAATAATAATATTTGGAGTATTATATTACTGCATATATAAATTAAAACTACTAAAAACTCCTGGGAAAATTTCTGGTTTATTTTGTATGCTTTATGCGAGCTCCAGAATAATAATAGAATTTTTTAGAGAACCAGATAGACACATAGGTTTAATATACTCTTATTACACAATGGGAATGTTTTTATCATTGCCAATTTTATTAATAGGTATTTATTTGTATTTTTATAAGAAAAAATATTAAAAATTAGAGAGTAATTTTTTGAGAAACCATTTTATAAAAAAAATTAAACTTCAGGGCCCTATTAGTGTTTCAGAATTTATGTCAGATTGCTTACTATCTCCTAAAAAAGGTTATTATAATTTAGAAAATACAATAGGAAACAAAGGAGATTTCATAACTGCCCCAGAAATAAGTCAAATATTTGGAGAACTTATAGGGCTATCTTTTGTAGATTATTGGCATCAATGTAAAAAACCTAAATCACCTATTATTACTGATCTAGGTGGAGGCAAAGGAACAATGCTAGATGACTGTTTAAGAGCTATTAGCAAGGTAGATAAAAATTTAAGAGAATTTATACAACCAACTTTTGTGGAGAGCTCTTATACATTTAAAAAGAAGCAAAAAAACATAATTCCTGATTCTAATTCCTTTGGTGAAATCGATGAAATACCTGATGGATTCCTAATGCTGTATGCAAATGAATTTTTTGATGCACTTCCTATTCATCAGTTTATTAAAATAAATAATAACTGGCATGAGAGATTAATTGATCTTGATTTAAATAATAATTTAGAATTTATAGCTGATAACAAACCTAGTATTTATGAAAAAATATTACCAAGAAACTTACAAAATAATGAAATAATAGAATTCGCTCCGTCCGCAATACAAATTGTATCATCACTTACAAAGAGAGTTTTGGCAACAGGTGGAATTATTTTAATAATTGACTATGCACTTAGTGACAAGGATACCTTTGGCTCTCTTCAGGCAGTCAAAGACCATAAATATATAGATCCTCTTAGTAATCCTGGTAATAGCGACTTATCATCAAAAGTTAACTTTTCAATTCTTGCAAAAGTAGCTGAAGAATTAAATGCCAAAGTTCACGGCCCTATTAAACAAAATGTGTTATTAAAAAATTTAGGAATTGAATTAAGATGCGAACAATTAATACAAAACAATCCTAGTAAAGAAAAATCTATTATTAATGATTATAATAGACTAACAGCTAGTAACGCAATGGGCGATCTATTTGAAGCAATGGCTATTACTCCTCAAAACTTATTCAAGCCCGCAGGTTTTTAACATGTATATAAAAAAATTAAATCCTATATTTTGTGCAAACTTCAAAACATATAATATTAATCATGGTTTTTTTACAAGAAATGGAGGGGTTTCGTTACAAGAAAATTATAGTTTGAATTGTAGCTATAGTTCTAATGATTCTTCGGATAATGTCTTAATAAACAGGCAATTAATTTGCAAATATTTTAATTTGAAGGTAGCTAATTTAAAAACTATTAATCAAATTCATAGTAATAAAGTAAAAATAATTCATAGTCTAAATGATGATACATCAAATGTTGAAGCAGATGCTTTAATCACTAAGTCTCCAAATATTATTTTAGGTATCCTTACAGCAGATTGTGCTCCAATATTAATCCAAGACCCTTTAAAAAAAATTATTGCAGCAGTTCATATTGGATGGAAAGGAGCTTATAATAAAATTTTAGAGAGAACTATCGAAGAGTTAAGTAATTTAGGCTCAGATATTAAAAATTTAAAATTAGCTATAGGGCCTTGTATAGGCCCCGCATCTTACGAAGTAGGAAAAGATTTTTATTTAAAATTTACTAAAAATAATATTATTAATAAAAACTTTTTTGAAGAAATTAAATTAAATAAATATAAATTTGATTTACCTAAATATATATATCATCAAGCAATAGATATTGGCGTTAATGCTAAAAATATATCTAATACCAATAAAGACACCTTCATAGATAAAAAAAACTTCTTCAGCTATAGAAGAAATTTTATATACAAATTAAATGATTGCGGAAGAATGTTATCTACAATTTCTATGAAAAAACAGAATGATTAAATATTTAAAATATATTTTATATATTTTCTGTTTAATAGGATGTTTTGAAATCAATAAACCTTTTGAAAATGATAAAATAACTATGCCTGATATTCAAGCTATAAATTCTGGTTTATATATTAATGAAATAGTAGGATTACCCAGTAAGACAGAAAATGAATTAAGAAAAAGAATATATCAAAGAATCTTAAATAAAAATATTATAACTAGTTATAAATTTTTTAATAAAAATAGCTATATCTTAAAATCTACAGTCATAGAATATAAGTCTCTCAATAAGAAAAAAATAATTATAAGTTTAAATTCTCCTATTTCTAAAGATATAAAAAAATTAGAATTATTTATACCTGATAATAATTTTAATAATATACAAACCCAAGAAAAAATATCTGAAAGAATAGCAGAATTTGTTAAAAACGTTTTTTATAAAAAAAGTACAAAAAAACAGATAAATATTAATACTATAAATGGGTTAGAAAATTATAAAGAATTAAAATCTGTTTTTACTAAAAAATTGAATTATTTATATGCAAAACAATCAATCGTTATTGTAAATACTGCCAATAGTATTAATAATGATTATTCAATAATTATTAATTTTAATATAGAGGAAGTAAAGCAAGAAAAAATTAACCTAAGAGTTAATTGGGAAATATATAATAAAAATGATGAATTAATTGGAAATTTAAAACAAGAAAACACCTTCCTTAAATCTTTACTTTTGGAAATATGGCCAGAAATATCTATTAAAATTATCGAAATGTCTCTTAATGAAATTAATATTTTAACTAATGTAGATAAATAAATAGATTTTTTAGCTTTATTAGCATATATATTACGCCAATTTATATAATCAGATAAATATAAACAAATCTTAAGTTATAACTTTTAGGGTAAAAATATGCATATTATATCTGGAAATAGTAATCCCATTCTTGCAAAAGAAATAAGTTCTGAACTTAACGAAAATATTATTGATGTTACTGTTACAAAGTTTTCAGACCAAGAAGTTTTTGTGGAAATTAATGAAAATATAAGAGGGAAAAATATTTTTATAATACAATCTACTTCTATGCCTGCTAATGACCATTTAATGGAGCTATTAATTACTATAGACGCTCTTAAAAGAGCCTCTGCTCAGACTGTTACAGCTGTAATTCCATATTTTGGTTATGCTAGGCAGGACAGGAAAGTAGGTCCAAGGACTCCTATATCTGCAAAACTAGTTGCAGATATATTGACTACAGCAGGAATTGATAGGCTTTTAACTCTTGATTTACATGCAGGACAAATTCAAGGTTTTTTTGATATACCTGTAGATAATTTATATGCGGCTCCAGTAATAACAAAAGATATAAAAATCAATTATAAAAATAAAGATATAGTTATTATATCTCCTGATGTTGGAGGAGTTGTTCGAGCAAGAGGTATAGCCAAAAGAATTGATGGTGATTTAGCAATTGTAGATAAAAGAAGAGATAAAGCTAATGAATCAGAAGTTATGAATATTATAGGTGATATTAATGGAAGAGATTGCATAATTGTAGATGATATAGTAGATACAGCAGGTACTTTATGCAATGCAGCTCAAGCATTAGTAAATGCAGGAGCAAAAAGTGTGTCAGCATATATAACACATGGAGTTTTATCAGGGCCCGCTGTAGAAAGGATTAAAAAATCTAAATTAGATGAGTTAGTTATTACTGATAGTATAGCACCTTCTAAATTAATTCTTGACGCAAGTAACATACGTATATTACACCTTGCTCCACTAATAGCTGAGGCTATTAGAAGAATTAGTTCAGACAGTTCAGTTTCTAGTTTATTTGACTAAAAAAATTAGATTTAATTAATTAAATAGTATTTTGAATAATAAGTAATAATAGGAGTATAAAATGGTAATGAAAACTAACCTCTCAGCAGAAACAAGAAAATCTGTAGGAAAAGGTAATTCTAGAGCTTTAAGACGTGAAGGCAGAATACCTGCTGTAGTATACGGTAATAAATTAGAGCCATTATCCATTTCACTCAGTGAAAGAGATTTAAATACTGAGCTAAGAAAAGAAGGCTTTTTCAATAAGCTCTGTGATTTAGAAGTAGGAAAAGATAAAGTATTAGTGCTTCCACAGGCAATAGCATTACATCCCGTGACAGACAGGGCGGAACACCTAGATTTTTTGAGAGTAAGTGATAAAACAAAAGTTACTATTGAAATTCCTGTTAAATTTGAGAATGAAGAAGAATGCCCTGGTATTAAAAAAGGCGGTATATTAAATATAGTTAGATATAGCGTAGAGGTATCTTGTCCTGCATCAAATATTCCAGAGTTATTTGTTGTAGATTTAACTGGCTTAGAATTAGGAGACTCTATACGTTTTAGTAACATTAAAGATGTTGCCGAAGGAGTTATACCTACTATAACAGATAGAGACTTTATTATTGCAAGTGTAGTGGCTCCAGCTGCTCTAGTATCGGAAGGAGAAGATACTGTTGAGGAAGACGAAGAAGGAGAAACAACAGAAAATGCTACTGATTCTAAAGATGCTAACCCTGCTGAAAATGGTGATAAAAAAGAAGAATAATTAATTTATAGATTGGAAATAAATTATTGTTAGTCTTAGTTGGACTTGGAAACCCAGAATCTAAGTATAAATTAAACAGACATAATGTGGGGTTTATGGCTATTGATAGTATAGTTACAAGATATAAACTTGCTCCATATAAAATTAAATTTCAATCACAGCTAGTTACAAAAAAAATTAATGATACGCCTATAATTTTTTCAAAACCACAAACATTTATGAATCTTTCAGGGAAAAGTATAGGTAATATATTAAATTTTTATAAATTAAAATGTGAAAATGTAATAGTAATACATGATGACCTTGATTTAAGCTTAGGAATAATTAAAACAAAAATTGGTGGTGGCTCTGGAGGTCATAATGGCTTAAAAAGTCTAGATTCAATAATAGGAAAAAATTATAGACGTTTAAGAATTGGTATTGGGCATCCAGGTGATAAAAACCTTGTAAATAATTATGTTTTAGGAAATTTTAGTAAAAGCGAAAATTTTATAATTAACACTTTAATTAAAAATATTAGTTTAAATTTTGATAAAATTATTTCAAATAAAGAAGATAATTTATCACAACTTTTAGCAGAAAATATTAGTTATAAGGAAAAAAATGGGATTTAATTGTGGAATAGTAGGCTTACCTAATGTAGGAAAATCAACTTTATTTAATGCTTTAACAGAAACTAGTGTAGCTGCAGCAGAGAACTACCCTTTCTGTACAATTGAACCTAATATTGGTCGTGTTGCTTTGACAGATAAAAGATTAGATGAACTAGCAAAAATTAATGACCCAAAAAAAATTGTTCCAACTTTTGTGGACTTTGTAGATATTGCAGGATTAGTTAAAGGAGCCAGTAAAGGTGAAGGATTAGGTAACCAATTCTTAGCAAATATAAGAGAAGTGGATGCTATTTGTCATGTTATAAGATGCTTTGATAATGACGATATTACCCATGTGAATAATAGAGTCGACCCAATTAATGATATTGAAGTAATAGAAACTGAGCTAATGCTTTCAGATTTAGAGAGTTTAGAAAAAAGAAAATTAGCTATAGAAAAAAAAGCTAAAAGTGGAGATAAAGAAGCAAAATTAACTCTAAGTATTATAATAAAAATTATAGAAAGACTAGAGAATGGAACTCCAGCAAGAGAACTTTCTTTTACAAACGAAGAAACTCTTATTGTTAAATTATTAAATTTACTTACAATAAAACCTGTTTTATTTGTAGCAAATGTAGATGAGAATTCTGCTGTTACTGGCAATGATTATTCAAAAACATTAACTGATTTAGGCTTATCTAAAGGGATAAAAACTGTTACTATGTCAGCAAAACTTGAAGCAGATATATCAGAAATTTCTGATATATTAGAAAGAAAAGAATTTTTAAATGCTTTAGATATAGAAGAATCTGGTTTAGAAAAATTAACAAAAGCAGGTTATGGACTTTTAAATCTTATAACATACTTTACTGCAGGCCCAAAAGAAGTCAGAGCATGGACAATTAAAAATGGAACTATTGCAAAAGATGCTGCTGGTAAAATTCATAATGATTTTTCTAAAGGTTTTATTGCTGCAGAAACTATTAAATATAGCGATTATATAGAACTAGGTGGAGAACAAGAAGCTCGAGAAAATGGAAGTATAAGAACAGAAGGAAAAGAATATATTGTTGTTGATGGCGATATAATTGTATTTAGGTTTAATGTATAAATAATTAGGAGAAGGTATTATGAGTAATAAAATATTTATTAAATCTGCTGATGATAAAGATTTACCGGTTTATATATATGAACCTTCTGTTTCAAGAATTGGTGCTATAGTACTAATACAAGAAATTTTTGGAGTAAATGATCATATTAATAATGTTGCTGAAAACTTTGCCAAAGAAGGTTTTATAACATGGGTACCAGATTTATTTCATAGAATAGAACATGATGTTAACCTTAGTTATGATTCAGAAGGTATTAAAAAAGGTAAAAGTTTAAAAGAAGAATTAGGTTGGGAATTACCTACAATGGATATTATAAGTTGTATAGCAAATCTAAAAGTTAACTATAATGTAGCTACTGTAGGTTTTTGTTATGGAGGAACATTATCATGGAATGTTGCTTGTAAAGCTTATGGACTGAATGCTTCCGTATGCTTTTATGGGTCACAAATAACAAACTTCTTAACAAAAGAACCTAGGTGTCCTGCTCAAATACATCTAGGACAAAAAGATGCCTCAATTGATTTAGAAGATCAAAATAAAATTATTAATTTTTCTAAGCAACCCCATATCGATGTTGAGGTATTTAAGTATGAGAATGCAAACCATGGTTTCTTCTGTGACCAAAGAGATAGTTATCATAAGGAATCTGCAGATTTGTCATATATTAGAACATTAGAATTTTTAAAAAAATCATTATAATTTATTTATCAGGAGATTAAAAATGAACCATAAAAAAATTAATAGTATTGTAAAAATCATAGCTTTTATTTCTTTTACTTTTATAATTATATTTAGTAAAACTTATGCTATGGATGCACCTAAAGATCTTATTATAACTGATATTGAAGTCGGAGACGGAAGAATTGCTGTGAAAGGGAAAGAATTAGCTGTTCATTATACAGGGTGGCTGTTTGATCCAAAATTAGAAACAAAGAATTTATGCGAAAGTAAGGGGAGTCAGTTTGATTCATCTCTCGAAAGAGGAATGCCTTTTGAATTAGCTTTAGGTCAAGGCATGGTTATCCCAGGCTGGGAGGAAGGCCTTATAGGAATGAAAGAAGATGGAAAAAGATGTCTAGTAATTCCTCCTTCTATGGCTTACGGAAATCGCGCTGTTGGAAATGGAATAATACCTGCAAACTCAACCCTTATTTTTGAAATTATTTTATTAGGTGTTCGCTAGCAATGATCAATAATAAACCTTTTCTCGGAATAATAGGAGGAAGTGGAATATATGAATTAAATGATATTGTAGACCCAGAATGGATATCAGTTAAATCGCTTTATGGCATTCCCTCAGACAATATATTAATTGGCAAAATTAATGATGTAAGTATAGCTTTTTTACCTAGGCATGGAAGAAGTCATAACTTATTACCATCTGATATAAATTATAGAGCAAATATAGACTGCTTAAAGTCAATTGGAGTTACAGATATAATATCATTATCTGCTGTAGGAAGCCTAAAAGATGATATAAAGCCAGGAAATTTTGTTATTGTTGATCAATTTATAGATAGAACATTTGCTAGAAAAAAAACATTTTTTGATGAAGGAATTGTTGCACACGTATCTATGGCCAAGCCAGTTTCAAAACAACTAGGTGAATTAATATTAAAATCTGCTCCGAGTAATATAAATATATTATTAGGAGGCACATATTTAGCCATGGAAGGTCCACAATTTTCAACACTAGCTGAATCAGAACTATATAGATCATGGAACTGTGCTGTGATTGGCATGACTAACATGCCAGAGGCAAAGCTAGCGAGAGAAGCTGAAATAGCCTACGCTACAATAGCAATGGTTACAGACTATGACTGTTGGCACCCTGAACACGATGCTGTAACTGTAGACAGTATAATTAAAGTTTTAAATAAAAATTCAGAAAATGCAAAAAAATTAGTTTTAAATATTATTAAGAATATCTCTAATAAAACATGGGATTGGAACGACCCAGCCTATAAAGCACTAGAAAACGCAATTATAACTCCTAAAGAAGCAAGAGCAGAAAAAGCTACAAAAAAATTAAAGAATATTGCAAAAAATTATTTATAGTTATTAAATTAACCCTGCTTTAACTCTTTTCCATATTTTCTTATATGAAACAAATAAAATACCTGTCATGAAAATAAGGTACAAAAAAACTCTAAACCCCATAGATTTTCTTTGATCTAATTCAGGTTGGCCAGTCCAAGTTAAAAAGGAAACTAAGTCAATAGTTTCTTGTTCTACAGTCGCTTCAGTTCCATCTAAATACTCAACATCTTCACCATATAATGGCTGAGGCATAGCTATAATATGACTAGGGTAAGCTTCATTATAATAACCATTAGAAGTATCAATGCTATCAGGAGCCTCTTTATAACCATTTAGTAGGCTATAAAAGTAACTAGCCCCCCCTGCTCTCGCTTTAATTATCAATGATAAATCTGGAGGTAAAGCTCCATTATTATATGCTTTAGCTTGATTATCATTTTTATAAGGACTAACAAACCTGTCCGAAGGTAATGCTTGTCTCATATTTACCTCACCTTCTGCATCAGGTTCTCCTAAAACTTCAAATTGTGAAGCAAACTCTTTTATTTGATCATTTGAGAAACCTATACCTGAAAGGTTTCTATATGAAACATGCTCTAATCCATGGCAACCAGAACATACCTCTGAATAAACTTGTAACCCTCTTCTTGCTGAAGCTTTATCTATCACACCAAAAATACCATCAAAAGAGAAATGCATTTTAGTAATATTGCTATCAGGACTTTTTGCATTAACATTAGTTAAGTTAAAAGTAACTATAGAAGTTATTATAAGAAATATTTGTACAATTTTATTAATAATAAACATAATTAACTATTACCTTTTATAGGTTTTTTTAAGACGGATTGCGAAATACTATTTGGTAAAGGTTTTGGAGTTTCAATAACTCCTACAATTGGCATTAATACTAAAAAGTGTGCAAAATAATATATTGTAGCTATTTGTCCTATAAGAATAAAGTTACCTTCAGCAGGACTTCCACCTATCCAAGTTAAAACTATAATATCGACTACTAAAAACCAGTATAACTTTTTATAAATAGGTCTAAAAGTAGCAGAACGAACTTTTGAAGTATCTAACCAAGGTAACACAAATAAAATAAGAATTGCGCTTATCATTGCTATCACCCCACCTAACTTATCGGGAACAGCTCTTAATATTGCATAAAAAGGAAGGAAATACCATTCTGGAACAATATGAGCAGGTGTCTTTAGTGGATCTGCAGGAATATAATTGTCTGGATGTCCTAGATAATCAGGAGCAAAAAATACTACAAATGCAAAAATAGTTAGAACAAAACTTAATCCAAATAAATCTTTAATAGTATAATATGGGTGAAATGGAATAGAATCTTGTGGTCCTTTTTTATCTATACCTAAAGGATTATTAGAACCATGTGTATGTAGTGCGACAATATGTAGTATTACAACACCTACTATTAAAAAAGGAAAAAGATAATGAAGAGCAAAAAACCTATTTAAAAGAGCATTATCTACTGCAAACCCACCCCATAACCATTCTACTACGGCAGTTCCAACAATAGGTACCGCTGAGAAAAGATTTGTAATTACAGTAGCTCCCCAAAAGCTCATTTGCCCCCATGGCAAAACATATCCCATAAATGCTGTAGCCATCATTAGCAATAATATTATTAATCCTAGCCACCATAATACTTCCCTTGGTGATTTGTATGAGCCATAATATAGGCCTCTGAAGATGTGAATATACACCACTATAAAGAAAAAAGATGCTCCGTTCATATGAATGTATCTTATTAACCATCCATAATTAACATCTCTCATAATGTGTTCTATACTAGCAAAAGCTCCTTCTACGCTTGGAGTATAATGCATGGCAAGAACTATACCTGTAATAATTTGAATTAATAAAAATATTCCTGCTAAAGAGCCAAAGTTCCACCAATAATTTAAATTTCTTGGAGTAGGATAATCAACCAATGTATGTTTAAGAGTACTAAAAATTGGTAGCCTATAATCTATCCAATTAATAATTCCTCCACCAATATTTTTATTACTCATGAAAAATACCTTTCAAATAATTATCCAATCTTTATAGTTGTATCATCTAAATATACGTAAGGCGGAACTTCTAAATTAGTTGGCGCTGGCCCTTTTCTTATTCTGCCTGAAGTATCATAATGTGAACCATGACAAGGACAAAACCATCCTCCATATTCACCTTGTTGACCTAATGGAACACAACCTAAATGAGTACAGACCCCCACCATAACTAAATATTTAGCATTTTTAACTCTATCTGCATCTATTTGTGGGTCTTTTAAAGAATTAATATCCACATCTCTAGCTTTAGCAATTTCATCTTCTGTTCTACACCTTATAAATAAAGGCTTTCCTCGCCATAACACACTTATAGATTGTCCTGGTTGTAATGGCTCTAAATCCACTTCTATAGTAGCTAAGGCCAGAACATCTGCTGAAGGGTTCATTTGATCTATTAAAGGCCATGCTGCCGCACCTGCAGCTGTAGCAACTGTTAAACCTGAAGTTATATGAATAAAATCTCTTCTCGATTTACTATCTTTATCTTTATTTTTTTCCAATTTAATTACCTCTTTAATAAAAAAAAATGATATTTACTTAATAGATTATAAAGATCTCATTCTTATGTTTTTGACATTTTAATAAATTAATTTAAATTATATACTTACTACATATTAAAATATTAATAGACAAGTTTTTTTCAAGCTATAAATATATATTTATTTAGATATAGGTTAAAGGATATAAAGCAATCTTTATATTAAATTAAATTATGGATAAAAATATAAACAACTATAATGATTATAGATTTATCGAAAAAAATTTCTATAATCTAAGAAATCAAATATGTTCATCTTTTGAATCTATAGAAAAATCTCTTACTTTGGGACAAAATTTAGATTTACTGCCTGGAAAATTTAATAAAAAATCATGGAAAAGAAAACCAGATAAAGGTTTTTCATCAGGTGGCGGTGGAGTTATGTCAATTATGCATGGACGGGTTTTTGAGAAAGTTGGAGTAAATATATCCACAGTAAAAGGAAAATTTACTGATGAAATGAGAAATAAAATACCTGGTGCAAAGGAAAATCCAAATTTTTATGCAACAGGCATATCTCTTGTTGCTCATATGCAATCTCCTCTTATTCCAGCAGCACACTTTAATACTAGGTTTATAAGCACTACAAAAAATTGGTTTGGAGGAGGTTCTGATTTAACACCGACATATATGAATAAATCTAAATCAATTAGTAATATATTTCATTCACAATTAAAAAAATCATGCGATAAATACGATCCTTTATATTATCCAAAATATAAAAAATGGTGTGATGAGTATTTCTATTTACCACATAGAAAAGAAGCAAGAGGCTTAGGTGGCATATTTTTTGATTATTTAGATAGTGATTTTGAAAATGATTTCAATTTTGTTAAAGATATAGGACAGACTTTTTTAGAAACATATTCTCAAATTATTAAATCTAAAATAAATAAAAAATGGAATGCTAAACAAAAAAACGATCAGCTTATTAGAAGAGGAAGGTATGTAGAATTTAATTTACTTTATGATAGAGGCACAGCTTTTGGATTAAAAACTGAAGGCAATATAGATGCAATATTTATGTCTCTTCCTCCTATGGCATCATGGTCATAGTTTTTTAATAAAACTTATACATTTATTCTTATCAGGCATACAATCATTGTTTATCCACCAATCTCTGGTTGTCTTAATTATTTGTCCTATTTTTTTACCTTCACTCATTCCTATTTTTTTTAAATCTTTTCCTGATATAGGAAACATCGGTGGAGCATTATTAAAAATATTTAAAAACATTTTAACTTTCTTATTGTCAATAATTGATAAAATCTCTTTTAATTCTAATACAAATAATTCACCCTCATCTAACCATAGCTTTGTAATAAAGTTTTTAGTAATAATTTCATTTTTAGATATCCAAGCAATGTTTCTATTAAGTAAGTTTTTATCATTATTAGATAAACTAAACCTATCTACAATAGATAAAACAATCTTACTTGAATTGTATTTTTTATTATTCTGTAATGTAATAATAAATGAAGTATAAAGTATAAATGCATAACTATTTCTATTTTTATTTGTGTTCAAAACAGAAATTATTTTTTTTAAAAGATTTTTTTCTAAATTAAAATTTTCTACTAATGAAGGGCTATAAAGAGCATTCATTATATTCTTCTCAACTAAAATATTAATTATATTTTTAGAATCTTTTTCTAAAAATATTTTTTCTAATTCAGCTAAAATTCTTCTGCCTGAAATTATACTTAAGTATTTTGCATACTTTATACAAGATTCCATAGAATCTTTATCTATATTTTTAGAGTATTTTGAAAAAAACCTAAAATAACGAATTATCCTAATATAATCTTCTTTTATTCTTGTTTGCGGCTTACCTATAAAACGTAAGGTTTTACTTTCTAAATCTTTAAAACCTAAACCAGTTGGATCTATTATTGATCCATATTCATCAGAATAAAGAGCATTAATAGTAAAATCTCTTCTATATGCATCATCTTCCCAAGAGCCTTCAAAAATCACTCTGGCATGCCTTCCATCAGTAATAATATCTTTTCTAAGAGACGTTATTTCATAAGACTTATTTTTATTAAAAACTGTTATTGTTCCATGGTCTATTCCTATAGGCTTAACATTATAGCCCGCTTTTAATAAAATTTTCATAGATTCATCTGGTAGTAACTTAGATGCAAAATCAATATCCTTTACAGGAATACCAGATAACCAATCTCTTACAGCTCCTCCTACTATCATTGTTTTATCAGAGCCGCCTAAGATCATCATAATTTCATATGCTATCCCAGATGACCAAGGAGGAGATATATTTAAATTAACGTTTAACATGTCCTGGCTCTATACCTTCTTCAGTCATTTTAGGTGGAATATAAGTGCCTCCAGGCTTTTCTTCAAATTGTATAAACCTAAAAAATACTAAAGTTACTCCAAATAAAATTATGGTTATAACTATAAAAAAAAACCAAGGTGGCCTTAAAGAATTATCGTCGTCCTTATTTTTTCTAGATAGAATATACCAAACCAAAAGTATTATTAGAAAAATAATAATTGGCAAAAACCTAATTATAAATGCACTCATTTAATTATCCTTTATAAATTATATACTAATACAAATTCATAATTTCGCAAAAATTTACAATTATTCTTGCTGTAGAACCCCATATCTTTTTATTATTCCAATTATATTGATAATAGGAGTAAGACTTATTTTTATAATTTGCATATTCTATTTTTTGGTTATTTTTTTCTATAAAATAGTCTAATGGCACTTCAAAAATATCAGCCACTTCTTTTTCTTGAAGAACAGGAATATAATTACTATCTATCAAGCCTATAACTGGGGTAACTTTAAAGTTTGTACCTGTTATACAATCATCCAGCTGTCCTAATAGGTTAATTTGATCACTTTTTATGCCTACTTCCTCAAATGATTCTCTTTTAGCACATTCTATAATATTCTTATCAGTTTTTTCTAATTTTCCACCGGGAAAACAAACCTGTCCTGGATGAGAAGGTAAATCTTTAGATCTAGTAGTTAAAATGACCTTTAATTCATTATTTTTTTCTATTAAAGGGAATAAAACAGCAGCTATTTTATAACTATTGCTATCTAAATTTATGTTTTTTTTATTATTGTTTAAGTTCATATCTGCAATAATATTGTTATGTCGGTTAGCTAGTTCTTTCTTAATATTTAAACAAAATTTATTCATTTTACACCTAACTTATATAAAAACATTTCTTAAAGCTGGCTTATCTAAAATGAAAAACTCTTTACCGCTATATATTCCAGTATGCTCTAAATTTTTAATATTTTTAGTGTCTAAAAAACCTACTAATTCATAATATACTGCTCTAGAAACTCTAGCTATTAAACCTTTGTTAACTAGACTGTATGGTACAAATTCATCAGAATTTTCTTTAGCTTCTACCCATATAGGATTTTTTTTTCCTAATGTAAACTTAACACCTGCATTAGTAGTAAAAGTAAAATATGTTAAATTATTATTATTTATTCTATCCATGCTCGTTATTAAATAAGGAACATCTTTTACTTCAACTAATACATCCTCTAAGGGTGTCCTAAGATGAAATGTATTATCTTTATCCTTAACAAGGATAGAAGAAAATAGCTTTATCATTGGCATACGAGTAATTTTTGATCCCATATAGTACCAGTCACCATATGCATCTATTAAAAAAGGTGCTTTATTCATAATTATGTTTATATAATAGATTAATTTAAATCTACATATTATATTATTTAATCTATTTTTTATGTTAACAATATTTAATTTTATGTTAACAATATTTAATCTAATTTAATGATAATAATCGTATAGTTTGTTACAAAAATGTTAATAGGGTCTGTAAAAATGCAAAAAAATACTCCAAAAGAATTAAAAGATATCAAAAACCTTCACAATAATATTGTTGCGATAAGAAACCATGCAAACGAAATTGTATTTGGACAAGAAGAAGTAATTGATAAAATAATTATCACCTTATTATCTGGAGGACATACTCTTTTAGTAGGTTTACCGGGTTTAGCTAAAACTAGATTGGTAAGAAGCCTAGGTACAATAATGGGATTAAGCAGAAAAAGAATTCAGTTCACACCTGATTTAATGCCTACTGATATAATAGGGTCAGAAATACTAGAAGAATCGTTAAAAGGAAAAAGAAGTTTTAAATTCATAGAAGGGCCAGTTTTCTCTCAATTTTTATTAGCTGATGAAATAAATCGTGCTAGCCCAAGAACCCAATCTGCTTTACTTCAGGCAATGCAGGAGAGAATAGTAACTGTCGCAGGTAACAATTATGATCTACCAAAACCATTTCATGTATTAGCAACACAAAATCCTATAGAACAAGAAGGTACCTATCCTCTTCCGGAAGCTCAGTTGGATAGATTTTTAATGCAAATAAATATTACTTATGCAGATAAAAAATCAGAGAAACAAATGCTAATAGCAACTACAGGTAAAGAAGAACTAGCTCCTAAAAAAATTATTTCTTCTAAACAATTAATTGCGGCGCAAAATTTAATAAAATCTATTCCAGTTGGAGACCAAGTTGTTGAATCAATTTTAGATTTAGTTACAAATGCAAGACCCGAAACATCCAAACTAAAAATAGTAAAAAATAACTTAGCTTGGGGGCCTGGCCCAAGAGCTAGTCAATCAATGATGTTAGCTTGCAGAGCGAGAGCTGTTATGCAAGGAAGGCTTACTCCATCTATAGATGATGTTATAGCTTTAGCGGAACCTATTTTGAAACATAGAATGAATCTAAATTATTCTGCTAGAGCTGATGGAAACTCTTTAAGTAAAGTTTTATCTGAACTAGTTAGAAACTTAAAATAACAAAGTACATAGTAATGAGAATAAAAGCTGAAAAGTTAACACTTCAAATACCAAGTTTATTAGTTAAGGCAAACAATATAGCTAATACTGTCTGGGAAGGCGCTCATAATAGAAACAGATCAGGTATTGGAGATAATTTTTGGCAATTCCGGAAATATAGTTATGGAGATCCTGCACATTTGATAGATTGGAAAAAATCCGCCAAATCTAATAATACATTTGTTCAAGAAAAAGAACTGTCTACATTACAAAATATCGTAATTTGGAGAGATACATCTAAATCAATGAGCTTTAGTTCTAATAAAAATATTGATACAAAAGCATATAGATCAGACTTACTAACATTAGCGCTGACTATAATATTTTCAAAATCTGGAGAGAATATAGTACTTAATGGACTTAACTCAAAGCTCATGCATGGTAAAGAGGCAATAAATTTTATTTCTAGTCAAATGTCAGAAAAAATAAAAGATATTTTCATATCTAAGCCTAATGTAAATGAAATAAAAAATAATTCAGAAGTAATATTAATTAGTGACTTTCTTAATGATATTGAGCAAACGAAAGAAATCATACAAAACCTATCAAGTAGAGGAATTAATGGAAACATAATTCAAATTTTAGATCCTGCTGAAATAACATTTCCTTACAAAGGACGTATAAATTTTAGTGACTTAGAAAAAGAAGAAAGTATCCTAATAGGAAAAGCAGAATCTTTAAGAACTAGTTATAAAAAATTAATAACTGCTCATTGCAACAAAATAAAAAAAATAGCTTTAGCTTATTCATGGAAATATTATTTAGATACTACAGATGTGGCTGCAGAAACATCACTATTAAAAATTTGTAATATATTATCTAATCACGATAACCAAAAGTTAGACTCATAAATATGTTTTTATTATCCTCACTAACTTTTGGAAACCCATTAGCGTTACTGGGGTTATTATCTTTACCAGGTATATGGCTTTTACTAAAGATATATCCTCCTGTTCCAAAAAATATTTTTTTTCCTGCGATGAATTTTCTTAAAAATTTAGAAAATAAACAAGAAACCTCTAGCAAGTCGCCTTTATGGCTTTTAATTTTTAGGCTATTATTAGTAGCTATACTAGTACTTGCATTTTCTAACCCTATTTATAATTCAAAATCTACTTTTTTAAATGAAGATCCACTTTTATTAATTATTGATAATGGTTGGTCTTCTTCATTAAATTGGGAAAAAAGAAAAGATAAATTAATACAAATCATTGAAAAAGCAGAACAAGAGAAATTACCAATAATTATATCTCAATCAGCAAACAAAAATGATATAGTAAATGATCAGTTAATGATGTTAACATCTAAAGATGCAAAATCTGTAATAGACAATTTAACTCCCAACCCTTGGCCATCGAATTATTCTTTATTATTAAAACAATTAGACACCTTACCCAAAGATAAAAATTATAATATCATATGGATCTGGGATGGAATTGATCATGAAAATACTGACAGTTCTCAAATTTTAGTAAATAAATTAGAAAGTATAGGCAATCTTACAATTATTAATTACTTTAATGATACACCAATAAAGATAATCAACGATATTAAAATAAAGACAAATAATAAATTAAGCATAAAAATATCTAGGAATATTGGTTCATTAGAAGAAACAGTGGCCATTAGAGCAAATGGAAATAAAGGAAAATTACTAAATAGAAAAGAAATTACAATTAAAGAAAATGAAAGAACTGCTGAGACTGAATTATTAATACCTAATGAATTAAGAAAAGAATTAACTTCTATATCAATAGAAAATGTAAATAATGCAGGTGCTGTTCATCTTTTTGATGAGAGATGGAGGAGGCGAACAGTAGGAATATATGGCGATAAAGAATCTTTTAGAACTCAACCCTTGCTATCACCCGCTTATTATTTAGATAGAGCAATTAAATCTTTCAGTATAGTTAAAATAGGCAGTCTTGAGGAACTAATAGATAAAAAAACTTCTGTTATTATGCTTCCTGGAGTTGGAACTATTAGAGATGAATTAAAAGTAAAACTAAAGGATTGGATTAAAAAAGGAGGAATATTAATTAGGTTCGCTGGCCCAAACCTTGAAGCAGCAGACACTGACTTACTTCCAGTTACACTAAGGTCTATGGACTCAAGAGCATTTGGAGGAGCCCTTAGTTGGTCAACACCAGTAACAATTAAAGAATTTTCTATAAACTCCCCTTTAAGTGGTATAAAAATCAATAATGATATACTTATTAATAAACAAGTTATAGCTGAACCTTCCTCAGAATTAATAAAAAAAACATGGGCTTCTTTAAAAGATGGCACTCCTTTAATTACAGGGCATAGTGATGAAAAAGGATGGAATGTATTTTTTCATATCACTGCTAATGCAGATTGGTCTAATTTACCATTAACAGGAACTTTTGTGGAAATACTAGATAGAATAATTAACTTATCATCTGGAGACACAGACAACTCTAATGACTTGCCTTTAGCACCTTATAAATTACTTGATGGATTTGGCCGCTTAGTTGATGCTTCAAATGATGCATTACCGACTAATTTTAATTCTGAAAATTTATCTCCAACTTCAGGCCATGCTCCAGGTTTTTATGGTAATAAACTCTATATGCGTGCTCTTAACCTTGGAGAAAATATTAAAATTCTATCTCCTCAAACTATAACTTTTCAAAAAAATACAATTTTTGAAAAATTCGAATCAAAAAATACTATAAATTTAAAAACATTTTTATTAATTATATTATTGTTCTTAGTATTTATAGATTACTTTATTAGTTTAAATATAAGAGGAAAAATAAAGCTAAATAAACTAGCAAATATATATAAGTTTTGTTTTATATTAATAGGTTTTTATTTTACTTTAAATATATCTAATTTATATGCGGCAGAAAAAGCATCGGCTTTGCAAACACACTTAGCTTATGTAGCTACAGGCAATGATAAAATTGATGAGACTTCTCATTTAGGACTTCTAGAATTAACTAAAGTTTTAAGGGAACGCACTTCAATAGAAGCTGGTATTCCGGTAGCAATCAATTTAAGTAAAGATGATATCTCTTTTTATCCTATAATTTATTGGCCAATTACTGATAATGAAAATGGCCTATCTGATGATATGATTAATAAAGTTCAGGTATATATGAAGAATGGAGGATTAATAGTTTTTGATACTAGAGATCTCAGTCCTACTAATATTATTACTAAAAATAAAAGCAAAGAACAAAAAGCTTTAAAAGTAATTTTAAAATCTCTTGACTTACCTATACTTATTAAAATTCCAGAAAGTCACGTAATAAGAAGATCTTTTTATCTTTTGGATAAGCTCCCAGGTAGATATACTGGAGGAGACGTATGGGTAGAAGCAACAGCAATGAATTCTAAAGATGGCGTATCATCCGTTATTATTGGAGGAAATGACTGGGCATCCGCTTGGGCCAAAGACTCTAATTATAAACCATTATACTCAGTAATTCCAGGTGGTGAGAAGCAAAGAGAGTTTTCATATCGCTTTGGAGTAAATTTAGTTATGTATGCAATGACAGGAAATTATAAAGCAGATCAAGTACATATTAAGTCTATTTTAAAAAGATTAAATAACAAACCTAATAAAAAAAAAGAGATTGAGTAAAGCATGGTAAGTAATATATCTTTTTATCCCTATATTTCATATACCTTACTTTATTTTTTATCTTTTTTAAGCTTAATAATGATTTTAATAGGTTTTAAATATAAAGCTTCGGGTAATATATTACGCACTATTTTAATTTTTTTAATTTTAATATGTATAGCCAATCCTTCAATAGTATCAGAAAACAGAGAAAATATTCCAGATACAGTTGCTTTAATTTTAGACCTAAGTCCTAGTCAAAATATAAACAATAGAAATAAAATAGCACAAGAAGCTTATGATAATCTAAAAACTAAATTGCAAAAAATTGAAAATTTAGATTTACGTTTCAAAATAATTCAAGGAAAGAATGGTACTAATGTTTTTGAACCATTAAGTACTATGGTTGCAGATATTCCGCCGGATAGAGTAGCTGGAGCAATAGTTATAACAGATGGTCAAATTCAAGATGCCCCAAAGAACCTTGACAAATATAATTTTAAGGCGCCTGTGAACTTTTTACTGTCTGGAAAGAAAGAAGAAAAAGATAGAAGATTAATCATTGAGTCTGCTCCTAGGTTTGGAATAGTAGGTGAAGAAATTGAAATTGAAATTAAAGTTGAAGACATTTCAAGCAATGTTCCAAATGCTTTAGTTTCAATAAATATGAATGATGATATCAAACAATCCCGATCTATTGTAATTGGAGAGACTGTTGTACTTACTTTACCTCTAGATAGAGCAGGAATTACTTCTTTAAATATAGAAGTTGAACCAGGGTCAGAAGAATTAACACTACAAAATAATAAATCTGTAATAGAAATAAATGCTATTAGGGAAAGATTAAAGGTTATGCTCGTTTCTGGAGAGCCAAATATGGGACTAAGAAGTTGGAGAAACCTCTTAAGCTCTGACCCTTCAGTTGACTTAGTACATTTTACAATATTGAGACCACCTGATAAACAAGATTTAACACCTATTGGTGAATTATCTTTAATTCCTTTTCCAAGTAGAGAGCTATTTCAACTAAATTTAAATGATTTTGATCTAATTATATTTGATCAATACCACTTAAGAGGAATACTTCCTCAATATTATTTAAAAAATGTTGTTCAATATGTTGTTAATGGAGGAGCTTTATTAGATACTGCCGGACCAGACTATGCTGGACCATACAGCTTGTCACAATCCCCATTGCAAAATATATTACCGACTGAGCCTACTGGTGAAGTAATATCTAAAGAATTTATTCCCAGTATTACTAATGAAGGTTTAAGGCATCCTGTAACTGCAAATTTAAAAGATGATTCTGATCAAGCTGATTGGGGACCTTGGTATAGAATGGTTGAAGGATTAACAGTAGCAGGTAATGTTTTATTAGAAGGTCCTGAAAATAGACCTTTATTAGTTTTAAACCGCATAGGACAAGGTAGAGTAGCCCAAATTTTATCTGATCAATCTTGGGTATGGTCGCGCTCTGAAAATAATAAAGGTCCACAAGCAGACCTTTTAAGAAGACTAGTGCACTGGTTAATGAAAGAACCGGAACTAGAAGAAAATGAATTATCAGCAAAAGTAGAAAATGACACAATTTTAATAACGAGAAACTCTTTGGTAGTGAATAATAAACCTGTTTCTCTTATATCTCCAAGTAAGAAAAAGATTGAAATATTACTAGATGAAATAGGAAACGGTAAACAAATTGGAAAAATACTATCGCCGGAACAAGGAATATGGAAACTATCTTCTGGAGGCTCCTCCGCTTCAATAATAGTAGGCAATTATAATTCTTCTGAATATTTGGATGTTAGAGCTACAGACCAAATTATAAAACCTATTGTATACAATAATATGGGTTCTATTAACTGGATAAATAATCAAAATAATACACCATCTATTAAGCATATTGATTCATCTAAATTAAAAAAAGAAAGTAAAAATATTCAGCTTGTTAAAAATGAGCAATACTTTATCAAAAATTTACGACAAACTTCTATAACTCCTTGGTATTTGATACTTTTCCTAAGTATTATTCTGATTTTTTCTGCTTGGTATAGGGAGTCTAAATAGTCTAATAATGACTAATATCTTTCCTAATCTTGAAATTGAAAAATATTATGAAAAAAAATTTAATGGTTTAATATGCGGTATAGATGAAGTAGGAAGAGGTTGTTTAGCTGGACCAGTTGTTGCTGCTGCAATTATTTTAAATCATGATCAAATACCTAAAGAAATTAATGATTCAAAAAAAATCTCAAAAATTAAAAGAGAAAAAATAGCAAAAAATATAAAAAAATATGCATTAGATATTAGTATTGGAGAAGCTACAAATCTAGAAATAGATGAGATTAATATTCTTAATGCAAGTTTGTTAGCAATGAAAAGAGCATTTGAAGGCCTGAAAATAAATACTAAAATGGCATTAATAGATGGGATATACTGCCCAAATATTGACTGTAAAACAGAGAGTATTATTAAAGGTGATACTAAAAGTCTTTCTATTGCTGCTGCATCTATAGTTGCAAAAGTACATAGAGATCACTTAATGCATCAAATAGGATTAATTTATCCTAAATATAATTTTAAAAAAAATTCTGGTTATGGTACTAAAGAACACTATAAAATAATAAATTCTTATGGAATAACTTCTTATCATAGAAAAAGTTTTAAGTTATTTAAATAAATAATATATTATTTTAAATTTTAATATAAAAAGAGAGCCTCATGAGTCAAGAATATATATTAGGTGAATGCACTAAAGAAATGGCAAAACTAAAAGATCAATCGGTAGATATGATTTTTGCTGACCCTCCATACAACCTTCAATTATCGAAGCCTTTATTACGTCCAGACCAAACTGATGTTAAAGGAGTCCGTCACGATTGGGATAAGTTTAATAGCTTTAAAGCATACGATACGTTTACTCTAAATTGGCTTAAAGAAGCACGAAGAGTTTTAAAAAAAGATGGAACGATATGGGTTATTGGATCATATCATAATATATTTAGAGTTGGATCGGTGATTCAAAATCTAAACTTTTGGATTCTGAACGACATAATATGGAATAAATCAAATCCAATGCCTAATTTCAAGGGTAATAGATTCACAAATGCACATGAAACAATTATTTGGGCAAGTCATAGTCAAAAATCAAAATATACTTTTAACTATAAAGCTATGAAAGTATTAAATGATGATAAGCAAATGAGGTCCGACTGGACTCTTCCTATTTGTTCAGGAAAAGAAAGAATAAAAAATATTGGAAAAACTCTACATCCAACGCAAAAACCGGAATCTCTTTTACATAGAATTATTCTTTCTTCTACAAATAAAGGAGATTTAATATTAGACCCATTTTTTGGAACAGGTTCTACTGGAGCTGTGGCAAAGAAACTTGGAAGAAATTTCATAGGCATTGAACAAAATAAAGAATATATGAAATTTGCTAAGAAAAGAATTAAATCAACAGAGCAACTTAAAGATGAAGATCTTAATATTACGAAAAACTTAAAATCAGAAACTAAAGTTCCATTTGGGAGTTTACTTGATAATGGAATGCTTAAAATAGGTACCAAACTTCATGATATAAATAAAAAGCATAAAGCTACTATAAGAGCAGATGGAAGTTTGCTTACAGATAAAGAAGTGGAAGGTTCAATTCATAAAGTTGGCGCTAAATTACAGGGTTTTACAGCCTGTAATGGTTGGGATTATTGGCATTATGAGGAAAATGGCGAACTGGTATCAATTAACAAGCTCAGAGAAAAGGTTAGGTATAACAAAAATATAATACATTAAACAGTATGGGCTACTTTCTTCATTAAAGAGGGTAATTCTGTAAAGGCTTCATCCAATTCTATCCATTCGCCTTCTATATCTATAGAATCTATAATTTTTAACACATATATATCTAAAATTAATTTAAAATGACTAAATGTATGTGTTATCATATTTATAGGCTTATTTATCTGATTTCTAATTATTAAACCTTCAAATAATTCTTCATTTTCTAAATTATTTTTATCCTCTCTCCAATCAGAAGAAGGAAAAGATAGCATGCCTCCTAAAAGTCCTTTAAGAGGCCTCCTAATAAAAAAATATTTTTGGTCTATATCTCTAGAAATTATATAGCAATTACCATATCTAATTTTTTTCTTTATAATAAGTTTAGTTTTTTTTAATAAAGCACTTTTGTTTTTTAAATATGTTTTACATATGGTATTTAATGGGCAATTTTTACAATTAGGATCTCTTGCCTTACAAACTTTAGCTCCTAAATCCATTAATGCTTCTGTAAAATCACCCGGTCTATCAAGAGATATAAAGTTACTTATTAATAATTTAATCTCTACTTTTTTAATATTATGTTTATTATAGATTCTTGAAATCACTCTTTCTATATTAACGTCAACTGCTATTGCTACTTGATTATAAGCAATAGCACATATTGCAGCAGCTGTATAATCTCCAATACCTGGCAACTTAATTAAATCTGTCTCAATTTTAGGAAATAAACCGTTATATTGGTTTACAATTATTACAGCGCATTTATGAATATTTCTTGCTCGTGAGTAATACCCTAGCCCTGCCCAATAAGATAATACTTCATCTAATGTAGCCTCAGCTAACGAGTAAATACTTGGAAATCTTTCTATAAATTTTTTAAAATATGGAATTACAGCATTAACAGTTGTTTGCTGAAGCATAATTTCACTAATCCATACTTTATATATATCAATGGATGACTTATTTGAGTTTCGCCAAGGTAAATCCCTCTTTTCTTTATCAAACCATTTTAAAATTATTTTATTTGTATCCAAGGCTCTTATCTTCCATAATTTATTTATTAATATTTTAATATAACTTAATACGTTGATTATGAAACATGAGCTCAAAAAAATTATATAAACCTCAAAGAATTAATATTTTATCCAGAAGTATTACTAAAGATATTTTTAAAAAAAGAGGGTTTAAAGAACAAAAAGTTCTAACTAATTGGAGAGATATAGTTGGAGATGAGATAAGCTCATACTCTATTCCTGAATCACTAACACAAAACAAAATACTTATTGTTAAATGTAACAGCTCTAATGCACTAGAGTTTCAATATACTATTCCTAAAATTATCAATAGAATTACATTAATGATGGGCTATAAAGCTGTTACAGGTATCAAAATAAAACAAGGGCGAGTTGAAAACGAAAATAAAGCTGTAACTATCAAAAAAAATACTTTATCTACTAAAGAAAATAAAGAATTGAATTCTATACTAAACAAAGTTAAAGATGAAAAACTTAAAGAAAATCTTAGCCGATTTGCTAAATCATTTTTTTCTGAAGCAAAATAAATGAAACTTATGAGGAGCTAAAGAATGAAAAGTCTAATTAAAATTATATTTATAATATTTTTGGCGTTACCTTTTGCATCATTTGCAGATGAAACTTCTAAACCTTTATCAGGAAGAGTTTTAGGAAATGCAGATGCAAAAATTATTATAGAAGAATACGCTTCTATGTCTTGTGGGCATTGTGCTAGTTTTCATAATAATGATTTAAAAAGTATAAAAAAAGAATATATTGATAAAGGTGCTGCAAAATTAATTTTTTATGACTTTCCTCTTGATAGAGGAGCGATGATAGGCTCTATGATAACTCAATGTATGAATGATGACCAATTTTACCCTGTACTAGACAGACTATTTCAAAAGCAAGCTGAGTGGACACGCGCTGATGATATTATGGAATCTATATCTGAAATATTACAGCCATTAGGCTTGGAAAAAGCAACTATTCTATCCTGTCTTGAAGAAACAACAGAAAATCAAGAAAGATGGAAATCATTATTAGCAGGTAGAAAGTATGCCATTGATATAAAAGGTGTAGAAGCAACTCCAACATTTTTTGTAAATGGTAAAAAATTTGAAGGTAAATTTAATCTTAAAAATTTAAAGAAAATATTAAAATAATATTATATTAGAAAAAAGAATATCTTGTTAAATAATAAATTTAACCTACAATATGTAGTATATATATTATATTATATGGCTTCTTAATGAAATTTACTCGATTAAAAATTACTGGTTTTAAATCTTTTGTTGATACAACTGTGCTTGATATTAAGCCTGGACTTACGGGACTTGTTGGCCCAAATGGATGCGGTAAATCTAATATAGTAGAAGCAATGAAATGGAATATGGGTGAAGCAGGTCCTTCACGACTGAGAGCCGGAGAAATGAATGATATTATTTTTGCAGGCACTAAAGGACGTCCATCAAGAAATTCTGCAGAAGTTACATTAACTATAGAAAACAATAATGAAGAATTACTTCAAGCATATACAGATAGTTCTGAAATAGAAGTTTCTAGAAAAATAGAAAAAGATGATGGCTCGACATATCAAATTAATAATAAAGAAGTTAGACAAAGAGATGTTCAGATTTTATATGCAGATATAGCTATTGGGTCTAGGTCCAATGCAATCGTTGACCAGGGACAAGTTGGCAAAATAATTAATTCAAAACCTCAAGAAAGAAGGCAAATCTTAGAAGAAGCTGCAGGAATATCAGGAATACACGCAAGAAAACATGAGACTGAACTTAAGTTAAAATCAACAGAAACAAATCTAGATAAATTAGAAGAGATTATTACTAATGACGTAAGTAGATTAAAAGAATTATCTAGACAATCTAATCAAGCTAAACGCTATAAAACTATTTCTGAAAATATTAGAAAGTTAGAAGCAACTATTCTCTATCAACGTTGGAATAGCAATATAGAAAAAATAGAAATCAATAAAAAACAATTAGGATCCTGTGCTGAAAACGTTAATCAAATTACTAGAAAAATAGCTAGTGTATCACTTCAACAGCAAAATATTGAAAATGATTTGCCTGCATTAAGAGAAGAAAATCAAAAATATTCAAATATATTAAATAAACTTAAAGTTGAATATGACATTCTTATTAAAGAAGAAGAAAGTATCTCTTTAGAGAAAGCTAAACAAAAAGATACTATTAAGAATTTAATAGCTGAAATATTTAACGAAGAAAAATTATTTAAAGAACTAGATATTCAATATAAAGAATTAACATCTAATATAAATACAATAAAGATAAATACTACTGATATAAATATTAATGAACTCAAGGAAAATTTAGAAAATTTAAAAAAAGAAGAAGCATATAACTCTGAAAAATTAACAGAATCAGAAAGAGCTTTAGCATATAATACATCTCAAATAGAAAATTTACAAAACGAAATCGTAAAACTAAAACTACAAAAGGAAGAAACTAAAAATAACTTACAAAAAAATATAGAAGAAATAAAAAATTTAAATACTATAAGTAAAGAAAATAATGAAAAAGATGTTTTCTTAAATAAGATAGATATTCTTAAAAAAAAATTAAAAGATGAAGATAGTAAAGAAATATCTACACTTAAAAAATTAGATATTATTGTTGAAGAAATTAAAAACTTAAATGAAAAAATTGATCAAAAAAAAATAGTCTTACAAAATAAATTAAGAAGTATAGATCAATATAATGCTTCTAAAGATATTTTAACTAAACTATTTGAAAGTGATGAAAAAAATATTGTCATAAATTATCTTAAATTTCCTAATGGGTTTGAAAAAGCAATAGAAGCTGCTTTAGGTCATGGGCTTAAGGCTTCACTTGAAAAATCTTCTATTGAATGGAGAAACATAGACCAGCAATCCTTAAAAAGCCTTCCTGAGGGTATTAAAAGCTTGTCTGATTATACTAAAGGCGTTCCTGAAGTATTAAATATTTTAAAATTAACAGGTTTAGTTGATAATTCTCAACAAGGAGACCTTCTGCAGCATAAACTTATACCAGGACAACAATTAGTTACTAAAAATGGTGGCTTATGGAGATGGGACGGCTATACTCATACAGAAAATGCTAAAACACCTGCAAATCAAATATTACAGAATAAAACAAACCTTATAGAATTAACTTCTAAAATTAATTCTCTTCAATCAGAAATAAGTAACCATGAGACAGATATTTTAAACTTAAACTCTGAAATAAATTCTTCTGAAAATAATAAAATTGATAATAGTGCTGTATTGCTTAAGATAAATAATAGAAAAAAAGATATAAGAAGCATTATAGAAAAAGAGCAAAGTGCTATGTCTATTTATATAGAAAACAATAATATAAATAAAACTAAGTTAGCAATTCTTGAATCATCCAAGTCAAAAAATGAATATTTATTTCAAAAATTATCGAATGAACTAGCTATATGTTTAAAAAAAGAGCTGTCTATAACCCAGATAGAGGATTTAAAAAAAAATATAGACCAAATAACATCCAAAAATAATGAAAAAAAAATAGAATTAAATAATTATTTTTCTGTCTACCAAAAAGAATTAAGTATTATTGATAATAGAGAAAATCATTTAAACCAGTTAGTAAATGAAAAGTCTAGGTTAGATTCCCAAATAAATAATATAAAAAATAGAATTAAGAGCCTTAAGTATAATAAAAATCAATTAGAGATAGATATCAAAAACCTTGATCTTAAACCTATACAAATAGAAAAATTAAAATTAAAAATATTTAATGAAATTGATAATTTAAAGAAAAAATCAAATAATATATCTGAAAAATTATTAAACAAAGAAAATGAGAATAAAAGCATACTTAATGAGCTTAAGACATATAATGAAGAATTAATCAATTATAGGGAAGATAAAGCCAGACAAGAAAGCCTTCTTCAACAATCTATAGAAAGAAATAATGAAGATAGAGAAAGAATCTATGAAAAACTTAAAATTACTCCGGATAAATTTAATGAAATAATTGATTTATCTATAGAAATACAAGGTATAGAGGAATCTAACTTAGCTTTAGAGAAATTAATAATACAAAGAGAAAGAATAGGACCCGTAAATTTAGTAGCAGAAGAAGATTCAGAAAAATTAAGAATAAAATTAGAGGAAATAGAGAAAGAAAAAGAAGATCTAATTAATGCTATTAATAAATTAAGGTCAAGCATAAGAGCTATAAATAAAGAAGCAAGAGCAAGGTTATTAGAGGCATTTGACGAAGTTAATAAACATTTTAAAGAATTGTTTACGAATTTATTTGGAGGTGGAGAAGCCTATCTAAACCTTGAAGGTTCAGAGGACCCTTTAGAATCAGGCCTAGAACTAATGGCCTCTCCACCAGGAAAAAAACTGCAACAAATGAGCTTACTTTCAGGAGGAGAGCAAGCTTTAACGGCTATGGCATTAATTTTTTCAGTTTTCCTTACTAAACCTTCACCTATTTGTGTATTAGATGAAGTTGATGCTCCTTTAGATGAATCAAACGTAGATAGATTCTTAGATTTGATAGATTCCATCTCAAAAAAATCTGAAACTAGATTTTTGGTGATAAGTCACCATCGATTAACTATGGCAAGAATGGACCGCTTGTATGGTATTACAATGCAAGAACCAGGAGTATCCCAATTAGTATCTGTTTCTCTAAAAGATGCAGAAAAGATTAAAGTTGCATAGTATTTTTATATATATTTTTGAGCTTTCTTGACAGCTGTATATCTATATATTATTTTTCAAAAATCATGATATTTTGAAGGTTTAAATATATGTCTAAAAAAAAAGTAGGCGATATTGATGATTCATTAAAAGAGCTAACAAAGAAGATTGATAATGTTAAGAAAGAGAATATAAATAAGAGTAGTAAATATCAAAATAAACAATTTAGTGGCTTTTCATATGCATTTAAAATTGTTTCAGACTTATTTGCTAATATATTAGTAGGAGGAGCAATAGGCTGGACTTTAGACTATTATTTTAATACAAAACCGATTTTATTAATAATTTTTTTGATTATTGGGTTTATTTCAGGTATTTACACTTCATATAAATCAACAAAAAAATTGCAAAATATTGAATAACATATTATTAACTTTCTAAGTTTAGTTAAGGATTAAAATTGACAGAAAAACACTCTCCATTAGACCAATTTACAATACAAAGAATTTTTGAAATGAAGATTGGTAATATTGATATATCATTAACAAATTCTTCCTTGATGATGATTGCGGTTCTATTAATTTTAAATGTGTTCTTAATATATGCTACTAAGAAAAAATCTGTGGTTCCAGGCCGCCTACAATCAATAGCTGAAATGAGCTATGAAATGATTTATAATACAACACAGTCTAACTTAGGTAATGATGGAAAAAGATTATTTCCCTTAGTATATACTTTGTTTATGTTTATCTTATTATGTAATATGTTAGGATTAATTCCATATAGTTTTACGGTTACAAGTCATATAATTATTACTTTTGCACTTGCATTTGGAGTGTTTTTATTAGCAACAATTTTAGGTTTTGTATTGCATGGTCATAAATATCTAAGGCTTTTTCTTCCAAAAGGGGTTCCTATATTTTTAATTCCTATATTAGTCCCTATAGAAATAGTCTCATATATATCTAGACCTATAAGTTTAGCGGTAAGATTAGCAGCTAATATGATGGCAGGTCATACAATAATAAAAGTATTTGCTAGTTTTGTAGTAGTTTTAGGTATATGGGGAATAGCCCCATTATTATTTATAGTTGTTTTATATGTTTTAGAAACATTAATAGCTTTTTTACAGGCTTATGTATTTGCAGTATTAACCTGCTTATATATAAGTGATTCATTTCACCCAGAACATTAATAATAATAATAAAAAAGGAGAATTAACATGGATGTAGAAGCAGCAAAATTAATAGGAGCTGGATTAGCTACAATAAGTTTAGCAGGAGCAGGAATTGGAATTGGTAATATATTTGCTCAATATATTGCTGGATCTATGAGAAACCCTGGTGCTTCTAAGCAAGTATTTGGTAATGTATTGCTTGGATTTGCATTAACAGAAGCTGTAGCGCTTTATGCCTTGGTTATGGCATTCCTAATAATGTTCAGCTAAACGAATAAATCTGTAATTAATAGAAGGCTAAGAGAATGATACGTAGAAAAAGTATAGAAATATTAATAATATTTTGTGCACTATTATACACTTACCCTTCTATGGCTGAAGGAGGAGGAGGAATGCCTCAAATGGTTATTCCAGATTTTATGCCTCAATTAATATGGTTATTCATAATATTTCCGATACTCTATTTAACTATGAGATATATGGCTCTTCCTAGAATTTCAGAAATAATATCTAATAGAGATATGAAAATAATGAATAACTTAAATAAAGCTGAAGAAATAAGAAACAAAATTGATGAATTAAACAAAGAACATCAACTAGCTATTAAAGAAACTAACGAACAAATCAAATTAATTGTAAGTGAAATCTCTCAGAAAAGTGTTGCAGAAGCTGAAAAGAAGCTTATAGAGTGCCAAAATAATATAAATACAACAATAAAAGAAGAAAAAGTTAAGCTTAATGAAGAGATAAAAAGTTTTAATAAAAATATTGAAAAAATAGCTAATGACGCAGCAAATAATATTGTAGAAAAAATATATTATACAAAGCCAAATACTAATACTTTAAAAAATATAATTAGTAAACATTCTGAAAGTTATAAAAATGACTGAGTTTATGGGTATAACATTAGATGAAAAGTTTTGGGTATTAATAGCCTTTATAATATTTGTACTTGTGGTTGGAAAAAAAGCTATAAAAGCAACAAATGCAGCATTAGATGCAAGATCTAATGTTATTAAAGATAAAATTAATATTTCAGAAAATACTCTTAATGAAGCTCAAAATTTACTTAAGGATAGCCAAGAAGCTCTTGTGAATCACAAATCTAAAGCTTTAGAGCAAGTAGCAAAACAAAAACAGCAAGCGATTGATAATGCAAAATTATATTTAGAAAATATAAAAAAAGAAATAGATAGAAAAAACATATCTGCAGATAAGGAAATAGAATATATGCATATTGAAGCATTAAATAACATAAAAAATAAAATTACAGACATAACATTAAGGTCTGTAGAGGAAGTGGCTGTTACAGAATTTAATAATGATAAATCAAACAATATATTTGATGAATTTGTTAAAAATATACCTTCTGCTCTGACATCCACAAAATAAATACTATTATCGCATTATACCTAGAAGCAATATATATTCAGACATATCTTTATGTTCCTCTTCGAACTTTATACTTATAATGCCATTTGTATCATTAATTATTTGAGAATTAGTATTATTTAAAAAGAATCTATTAAACTTATTTTTAACAATTATTTCATCTTTATCGTTTAATAAGGCTAGTATTAGGCTAAACTTTTCTTCTTTAAATATTTCGTTACTATCTTTATAGTCTATTTGATATTTTATAGCTAAATCAATGTTCTTTTCTAGGAATACTTTTTCATTTTTACTATATGAATAACATTTCCATTTAACTTCGTAAAAACTAACTTCATAATTATTTTCTTTTGTAGGTTTTATTTTATCCATACTTGAAATATACTTAACAGTTGGACATGCTATTTCATATGCATATTCATCAGCTAGAGCATCGTCATATAATTCTGCTACTTTGTTTCCTGAAAGTCCACAACCAGATAAGATGATCAAAGTAGCGGATAAAAAAGAAATTTTTATTTTAAATTTATATAAGAACATTATGAACCTTTATTTTATATTAAATATACCTAAATCAAAATTTATATAGTAATAATATTATATGGCATATTTAACAGAACTTAATGAAGATGACATCAAGAATATTTCATTTAATTATGAACTTTTAGATTATATTAGCTTTACTCCAATATACGAAGGTATTCAGAATAGTAACTATATTATATCTACTATAAGTAATAAGTATATATTTACTATCTTTGACGATAAATACGTTGCGAAGAATCTTCAAATTTTTTTAGACTTAATGCTATTTTTAAATAGATCAGGTTTGAAATGCCCCTGCCCAATTACTAATAAAAATAACAACTTAGTAAGTTACTTAAATAATAAACCCTCTTCATTAGTATCATTTATAAAAGGCAAATCTATATCTAGACATAGGATAACTCACTTAAATTATTTAGCTCAAAGTATAGCTCAATTACACACTATTACGTTAATATTTCCTCATACTATAGAAAAACGGTTTAATAAAAAATTTTACAACTCTACAATTAATGACCATTTAAATATTATATCTAATTATAACTCTAACTTAATTAATATATTTAATAATACGCTTTTTGAATATACAAACCTTATTAAAACAAACCTTCCTACTGGAATTATACATGGAGATTTATTTCCTGATAACGTATTATTCTATAAAGGTAAAATAAGCGGTTTTATTGATTTTTATTACGCAAGTAATGACTATCTAATATCAGATATTGCAATAGTAATAATATCCTGGTGTTTTACTTCTAAAAATGACAAGACAGTAGAACTAGATATTAAAAAAGTTAGAATGCTATTGAGTAGCTATCATAAAATTAGGAATGTATCATATAATGAGCTAATATCTCTTAATATTGTTTGCAAAATGTATTGCATTAGATTTTTTCTAACAAGGCTAATAGACAAAAAATCTCAAAAAGATTCAAAAAAAGTTTTAACAAAAGATCCTAATGAATATATACATAAATTACTTTATTTTGATAAGAACACTATTAACTTTGAGCAGATAATTTAGATGAATAATAATACATATATAAATATTTGGACCGATGGAGCATGCTCTGGTAACCCGGGACCAGGTGGTTGGGGTGCATTGATCAAGTATCCTGATCTAACGCAAAAATTGAGTGGTTATGAGCCTAATACAACTAATAATAGAATGGAAATGCTAGCTGTAATTAATGCTTTAAAAAGTATTAATTTAAAAATTAAAATTATTATTTATACTGATAGTAAATATGTAAAAAATGGCATCACTTCTTGGATACACAACTGGAAAATTAATAATTGGAAAAATAGCCAAAAGAAAGATGTAAAAAATAAAGATTTATGGCAAGAATTAGATATTCTAACTAAAAACCTTGATGTTGATTGGAAATGGGTAAAAGGTCATTCAGGCAACATTGAGAATGATATAGCTGATGAACTTGCAACATCTGCTATAAAGAATGATTAATCTAAAGCCTTTAAGACACTCTCTGCACTAGATACTTCAAATGACCCTGCTTTCTCTATTGCTAAGTGCACAATAGTTCCATTATCAATTATAATTACAAATCTTTGCCCTCTTTTTCCTAAGCCAAAACCAGAACCATCAAATGATAAACCCAAAGCCTCTGTAAAATCGCCATTTCCATCAGCTAAAAGTGTTACTTTCCCTTTAGAGTTTTGATCTTTTTCCCATGCATTCATTACAAAAGGGTCATTAACAGAAATACATATTATTTCGTCGACACCTTTACTCAATATATCAGAATAGTACTCCACAAAACCGGGTAAATGTTTAGCAGAGCAAGTAGGAGTAAAAGCTCCAGGCACAGAAAATAAAACAATTTTTTTATTAGCAAAATATTTTCCTACTTCTATATTTATAATTCCATCGGGTCCAATACATTTTAATGTTGCATCTGGTATTTTATCGCCTACTTTAATAGCCATTAAGCCTTCTCCAATAATTAATATTTAGCTATTTTACTTAATATTTTAATAATTATCCAATTATATTTATAATTACTTTGCATAGCTATTATGCATAAGAATGGCATCTTTAACTTCTGTTAAAGTTAACAGTTCAGAAAATATATAACCTTTTGGATATTTAAGGCTATATAAGGCATTAAATGGTATGCCATACCTATCAGAATCCTGCAAAAGACTAGTTATTTCATTATCAGGCTTTGTCCAATCTCCTCTCATAAGAATAATATTATTATTATTAATTATATTTCGAAATTCTTTACTATTTAATACTAATAATTTGTTTACCTTACATGTAACACACCAGTCCGCCGTGATATCTATAAATACAGTTTTACCATCACTAATATGATTTAATAATGACTCACTATTATAGCTTTCCCATTCAGAATTATTATTAGAAAATAAACTATATTTATCTAGTACTTTGTCATGATATAAATAATAGGATCCCATAATTAGTAATAATATTATTAATATCCCATACTTATTTTTATAAACTTTCTTATTTAACAATAAAATAAGCAATATAAGTGATAAAATAACCGTACCAAATATACTAAAACCTATAATCATTATGCAAACATAGCATAACCATAATGCCGTTAACATTACACCCACTCCTAGCACATATTTCAAATAAACCATCCATACACCAGGCCTTGGAAGAAACTTCGTAAAAGAAGGAAAAATTATAAAAAGTATATATGGAAACGACATACCTAATCCTAAAACTATAAAAATAGATAATGTTATATAAAAACTAGAAGATAAGGCAAAGCTTACTGCTGACCCTAAAAAAGGTGCAGAACATGGCGTAGCTAATAATGTTGCAAATGCTCCCTCAAAGAAGGCTATGCCATGTTTTTTATTTTGAATATAAGTGCTAATATTATTAGTTAACTTACCTGGCAAATTTATTGCTAATAAATTAAATAAATTTAAAGAAAACAATATAAGAACAAATATTAAGAAAAATAAAAATACAGGTTGTTGAAACTGAATTCCCCAGCCTATTTCTCCAGTAATATTTTTAAGGAATACTGTTATAATAGCTAAAAAAATAAAAGAAGTAATAATTCCTAGCGTAGTTAATAAAAAATTAAACCTAACACTAGAATGAGACTTATCTTTGGTCGATAAAACTCTAGAAATCTTTAATGAAAGTACTGGGAGGACACAAGGCATAAAATTTAAAATGAACCCTCCTATAAATGCCATAAGTAATATTAATAAAATGTTATTACGATCAGAATTATTAATATTAATAAAGTCTGCAAAAGCTACTAAGTTTCCTTTTACTAAAGTAATATTAATATTCTTATAATTATTAATTTCGTTTTCTAAAATTAATTCTGCTTGAATATTTTTCTTAAAATTTTCTAAAATATTAATTTTTATTATTTTGATATAATCAGTTTTATTTTCTAAAAAAATATCTAATTCTCCAATTGGAAAATCTATAGAATTTTCAACATCAAGAATTAATTTTTTTTGAGATTTTTTGCTAATACTTATATTTTTTATACCACTTTTACTATAATCTTTTGGAACTTTAGAAAGAGCCAATTCAATACGATGTAAATTATTAGTGGGCTCTGATTTACCCGGGTAAAGTTTTAAAAATAAAGAAGTTTCTAATGGAATACAAATATCTTTACAAACTTGAAAACTTAAGGCTGCATCTAAATATAAAGTTTTACTTTTATCTATAACTGATATCTTTATTGGAATAATAACATTATCTTTATATATATTTGTTAATATATTCGCTGCTTCTAGTTCTTTTATAGGATAAGGCCATTTGATTTCATAAGAATTTAGGTTTTTTGATGAACTAAAGTCTAATTCTGGTGGTAAGCCAGAATCTCCGGGCTGTCTCCAATATATCTTCCAGCCAGGTTCTAATTTAAATTCTAAACCAATTAAAATATCACTATTATCAATTTTGCTGATTGAGGAAATAAATTTTACATCAACCATATCCATTTTAAATGTATTATATTCTTCTGAAGAAGATCTGTTTACATTAAAAAAAAGGATTAGTAATATTAAAAAATATAATATTTTTTGCATAATTTTATATATATCAAGAGAAATTAAATTAATTATTTTTAGTATCATCTAATAATAAGGAGTATATTACATGGTCTCTCCACTCGTTATTAATTTGCATTGCCTCTCTTAAAACTCCTTCTTTTTTAAAATTAACCTTCTCAATTAGCTTCCTTGATGAAATATTGTCTTCTAATGTGAATGCTTGTATTCTATGAATTTTTAATTGCTCGTATATATACGGTATTAATGCTTTTATAGACTCTTGCATATAACCTTTGCCTGTATTTTTTTCACCTAACCAATACCCAATATTACAAGTCTGTATAACTCCTCGCTGAATATTAGATATGTTAATACCTCCTAATAAAACTTTATAATGTTTTTCAAAACATAAAAAAGAATAAGCTTGGTCATAAGCAGCCTTAGTTCTCTGTAATTTTAATTGCCTCATATAGTTGCTCTTATTACACTGATTTAGAGCCCAATAAGGTTCCCATTTTTGTAAGAAACCATATGATTCTCTGCGTAAATTCACCCAAGCTTTCCAGTCTCGCCTTTTAGGATGCCTTATGATAACTCTTTGGCTTTCTATATAATTGTGAGGAAAATAACCTTTTAATGCAAATGCAATTTTCTTTAAGCGATTACCTTTAAAAGATTTCGTTTTTACTGATCTAAGTTTATAATTAGACACAATAGGTATCTTCTCTTTTTGTAATTATATTGCTATACATTTGATGTTGAATCTATAAAATTCTTAATGGTATCTAAATTATTTTTTAATGAATGATACTTTTCATTTAAAGAAAATATATTCTTATATTTTTCTGGCAAATCTGAATTAAAGTTTATTGCGCTACTAACTGCACCTGCAAACTTAACAGGATGAGCTGTAGATAAAACTATGCAGGGCCCTTTTAAGGAATAGTTATAATTATATGCAGCCTCTAAACCAACCGATGTATGTGGGTCTATTACTAAACCATTATTATAAGTAGATTTAATCCTCTCTATTGTAGCTTCATCACTCACACCTAAACCAATAAAAGTCTCATTTAAAGTTTTTAATTTTTCATTACTTATTTTAAATGAACCAATATTACTTAATGTTTTCATATAATCTCTTACTAAACTTGGATCATGATCTAATGTTTCATATAATAGTCTTTCAAAATTGCTAGCTAATTGTATATCCATGGAAGGACTAATAGTAGGAATTACTTTTGATATTTTATAAATACCATTTTTAAAAAAGTTTGATAAAATATCATTACTATTTGTAGCTATAATAATTTTTTCTATGGGTAAACCCATTTTTTTTGCAACATATCCAGCGTATGCATCACCAAAATTGCCTGTTGGTACTGAAAAATTAACTGACTTATTATCTTTTCCCTTCATTACTTTAAAAGCAGAATAAAAATAGTAAACAACTTGGGCTAAGACTCTACCCCAGTTAATTGAATTAATAGATGCTAAGTTATGTTTATTATTAAAGTCCTTATCAACCAAAAGATTTTTAACTAATGCCTGACAGTCATCAAAATTTCCATCTATAGCTATGTTATATATATTTCCTGCATCAACTGTTGTCATTTGCTTTCTTTGAAAATCACTTACTTTACCTTCTGGGTGCAAAATTATTATATTAGCAAGACTATTGTTTTTGAATGCCTCGATGGCCGCAGAACCTGTATCTCCTGATGTAGCTCCAATAATTGTAATTTTTTTACCTTCGCGCTCTAAAAGAATATTAAAAACTCTACTCAAAAACTGAAGTGCAAAATCTTTAAATGCCAATGTAGGGCCATGAAATAATTCTAAGATATTAATATTATCGGTAACTTTAATAATAGGAGCAATATCATTGGTACCAAAATTTTTATATGAATCCAGAGCTATTATTTTAATTTCCTCTTTAGTAAGGCATGTACCACAATATTTAAATATTACCTCTACACATAATTCTTCATAACTCATATGAATCATATTCTCTAATTCTAAAGAAGAAAATTTTGGAAAATTTTTGGGTATATATAGTCCTCCATCTGGAGCTAACCCTTCCATAATAACACTGCTAAAATTACTAGTAGATTTAGTATTATGACTTCTTGTAGAAATATAATGCAAGATTTTATCCAAATATAAATATTTTATTTACTTAAGCTAGTTATCTTCAAAATTGCTTTGTAAAGTAAACCAAAATAAAAAAGAAAGCACGATAAATATTAACACAGCTATAGATTGATGAAGCATCGCAATAAATAAATTTAATTCTGTAAATATTACTGTGGCTCCCAATAAAATTTGAAGTGTTGTTAGTAATATTAAAATATTTCTAATATTAGAAATAATTTTATATTTTATAATTTGATTATAATTATATACTACTAAAACTATAAATATAGCTGATATGAAAGCTAAAAATCTGTGACTAATATGTATTATTTTATTGTATTGTAATAAACTATCACCATCACTGGAACATTGCGGCCATAAATCACATGCTAAAGATGATCCACTTTTTGAAACTATAGCTCCCATTAGCATAGTCGCTAATACTATTATTATAGTTATATATAGAATAAAAATTTTTTTATTTTTATTTGGTAAAGGTTTTATTGATTTTAGCCTTAATGATACTAGAAATATTTTTATAACAAGAAACATTAAACCCAGTGCGAATCCTAAATGTGCTGCTACACTCCATGGAGAGTTTTTATCAAAAACTGTAAAACCTCCCATTAAACCTTGCATAGCTAACACAATCATTATTGAATATAAAATAGTTCTAATTTTTCTTTTCTTTATAGCTTTGAGTCCTACAAAGAAAAGCAATAAAGTTACTGGTGCAATAAATATAGCTGCATTAAACCTATGTATCCACTCAAGCATTATTTGATAAAATTCATAGTTTACATCTGTGATTTTTGAAAGTTTATCTTGATCAGGAAACCATAACCCATAACATAAAGGCCAATCCGGACAGGATAAACCTGAACCTGTTAAACGCACAGCTGAACCTAAAGAAATTTGTATAAAAATTAATAATAATAAAAAACCTGCTAAAATTTTTAAAGTAAAAAGAATTTTATTTTCTGCCCTTTTAATTAACATTTTTTCTCCATAACAGGTGCAGAAATACAGATAGTGCTAGAGCTAAAGAAAACCATGTAAAAGCATATTGTAAATGGTCATTTGGTATATTTATATTGTATTGACTTCCTAATGGATAGCTTGCATTAGGGTTATTTTCTTCTATAACATAAAAACTATTTAAATTTAAATTAAAGTAAGTACTAATTTCTTCTATATTTATATAGTACCATTCGTTTTTTACGATACTATTAGTAGGAGTAAAGTAATTAATTTCTTGTTGGAACTTTACCATACCATTAATAAATATATTTTTATTCTTTGTGTTTTTGCTTGGTTCAACTTTATAATCCTCTGGAACAAAACCTCTATTAATGAGTATATTACCAAATTCTGTTTTGAATGGCGTCACAAGATGCCTACCTACTTTACCATTAACTACCTTTGAATAAATTGTTATATTCTTATCATATAAAAAGTAGCCATTTAGTTTTAAGCGTCTATAACTATAACTTTTAATATTACTAATTATTGATGAGTTAACTTCAACTGGAGGCAAGGAAATATTATTATTCATTGACGCTATTAAATCACTTTTCCACCTTAATCTTTCTAACTGCCATGTTCCTAAAGAAAGTAAAATTATTATAGCTAATGAGTTAAATATAAGAAATTTAGTTAGTTTATGTATGCTCAATTTTTGCTAGCCTTTGTTATTATAAGATAGGCATAATAATAGCGCTTTAAAGGGTCTTAAGATAATAATAGATAATAATAATATAGCCGGCGTCCATATAACTATATGTAACCATAATTTTGGATGGAAATTAATTTCTAATATTAATGCTCCAAACCCAACTAAAATACTTGTGATAATCATAGCAAACCATGCGGCACCATCTCCTACTCTTTCAGAATCTAGTCTAATACTACAATTGGGACATGTATCCATTAAACATATGTATTTTGTAAAAACAGATTTATATGAACAATTAGGACATAAACCATATAAAGATTTCAAAAGTAATGATCTTGGTACTATAGCTTCACTATTAACTATCTTTTCTTCACTACCCACCGTGAACAGTGCCACCTAAACCGCCCCAATAATAAATAGAAATAAATAAAAATAACCATACTACATCTACAAAATGCCAATACCAAGCTGCTGCTTCAAAACCAAAGTGATGGTCTGGTTTGAAATGTCCAACCATAGCTCTTCCTAAGCACACAATCAAAAATATGGTACCTATTATTACATGAAAGCCATGAAATCCTGTTGCCATATAGAAAGTTGATGAATAAATTCCATCAGTAAAACCAAATGCGGCATGGGCATATTCGTAAGCTTGGACACCAGTAAATAATAAACCTAATAATACAGTTAATACTAACCCCCAGATCAGTCCACCTCTTTTATTTTCTTTTATAGCATGGTGGGCCCATGTAACTGTTGTACCTGAAGTTAATAAGATTATTGTATTTACAAGAGGTAAATGCCATGGATCAAACACTTCTACACCATTTGGAGGCCAATGCCCTCCTGTGAATTCTACTCTAGAAGCCTGAATAGCTTCACCAGCAAATAAGCTAGCATCAAAGAATGCCCAAAACCAAGCAACAAAAAACATTATTTCAGAGACAATAAATAACACCATTCCATATCTTAAACCTAGCTGAACAGTTGTTGTATGATGTCCTCCATGCTCACCTTCTTTTATAACATCTCTCCACCATGCAGCCATAGTTCCTAAAGACATTATTAAGCCTATAGTTAAAACAATACCTTTATCTAATTCATGCATATACATAATTGAACCAACTGCTAATACTAATGCAGATATAGATCCTACCAATGGCCATGGGCTTGGATCTACAAGATGATATGGATGATTTGCTTTAGATGACATTGTTTTACTCCTTATATTTATTACTTATATATTACATTAATTTATTTAATTTGTGCAGTAGTATTTTTTTTTATTTTACCTTTATATTTCTGATTTTCATTAATATTAAAGAAGGTATAAGAAAGAGTTATAGTTTTTACTTCCTGCGTATTAGGGTCATTGGCTATCTCTGGATCAATATAAAAGCTTACTGGCATCTCTACTTCTTCTCCAGCTTTCAAAGTTTGCTCTTCAAAACAAAAACAGTCGATTTTAGAAAAATATTTTCCTACTTTTAAAGGAGTAACATTAAAAGCTGCAACTCCTGTAATTTCCTTATCAGATATATTTTTTGCTTTATAAAAAGCTAAAGTATTAGAGCCAGTCTTGACTATTTTTTGTCTCTCAACAGGAAGAAAGTTCCATTCTAGTCCTCCTGCCACATCAGCATTAAATTGAACCTTTATATCTACACTATTTACAACCTTAACATTTATATTATCTTTTTTTACAACAGGAGTGCCACCAAAGCCTGTAGTCCTACAAAATAAATCATATAAAGGTACAGCAGCGTATGAAAGACTAATCATACCTACAATTATAAAAATAACTGAATAAGCAGTATATTTATTTTTATTACCTTTAACCAAACCTATCCACCTATCTTAATAAAAGATATAATATATATACTTAATATAATAAATATTATTAGATAGGCAATCATCCAGTTTTTCTTTCTTAACTTGCTTTTTTGTTTATCTTTTTTATTTTTATCCATTCTAATTAATCCAAATATAAAAATATTTATCTATTGGCATAATTAAGAACAAAAGAAATAAATAAAGGATAGAATACTTAAACAAAACTGGTTCTGAACCTAATTTTTCCTTATATACATTCCATGAAAAATAAATAAATACTAGAGTAAATAAAGTTGTAAGAACTCCATAAATATTACCTAAATAACCTAAGTACCATGGCGATGGACAAATAAATATTAATGAAATTGAATAAAGTAATATATTAATTCTTGTTACTTTTTTTCCTTTAACTACTGGCAACATAGGAATTCCAGCTCTTTGATAATCATTTGACCTATATAATGATAAAGCCCAAAAATGAGGAGGTGTCCAAAAAAATATGATCATAAAAAGTAAAACAGGAAGCATACTAAATTCTTGAGAAACTGCAAACCAACCTATTATAGGAGGAAGAGCTCCAGCTGCTCCACCTATAACTATGTTTTGTGTAGTAATTCTTTTCAACCATATTGTGTATATAAAAATATAAAATATTATTGATAAAAACAAAAAGGATGCTGCTATATAATTAGAAGCAACAAACAAAAGTAGTATAGAAAAAATAGATAGCACTATGCCTAAGGTGAGAGCTTCTTCTGACTTAACTCTTCCTGAAGGAACAGGTCTGGATTTTGTTCTATCCATAACTTTGTCAATATCCTTATCATACCACATATTTATTGCACCTGCCGCGCCTGCGCCTGCTCCTATTGCAATTATAGAAAATACCGCTAAAAATGGGTGAATATTGTTAGGAGCAAGTAGTAAACCTATAATTGCAGTAAATATCGCGAGTGACATTACTCTTGGTTTTAAAAGCTCAAAATAGTCACTTACAGTTGCAATAGAACCATTACTATTAATTTCAAGCTTCTCACTTTTGTTTGAGAAAACCATAATAACCCCTAACTAAATTATAAACCTACCTAATTACTTAATTTCTGGTAACTTATCAAATGTATGGAACGGTGGCGGCGAAGAAGTTTTCCATTCTAAAGTATCTGCACCTTCACCCCAAGGGTTATTTGGACATTTCTTTCCTGAGTACAAGGCTTTAAATACTACGATTAAAAACAATATAACAGAAAAAGCAGATATATAAGAACCTACAGATGCTACTAAGTTCCAGCCTGCGTAAGCATCTGGATAATCAGGTATTCTTCTAGGCATACCTTGTAAACCTAAAAAATGCATTGGGAAAAATGTTAAGTTTACTCCTATAAACAAAACCCAGAAATGCACCTTACCCATCCATTCTGTGTATTGTCTTCCAGATATCTTGCCAAACCAATAATAAAAGCCTCCAAATAGAGCAAATACTGCTCCCAAAGAAAGCACATAATGGAAATGGGCAACTACGTAATAGGTATCATGCATAACTGTATCTAAGCCTGCATTAGCTAATACAACTCCAGTTACACCTCCTACTGTAAAAAGAAATATAAAACCCATTGCAAAAAGCATGGGTGTTTTAAATGTTACCGATCCTCCCCACATGGTTGCTATCCAGCTAAACACTTTAATACCCGTAGGAATTGCGATTACTAGCGTAGCTGCTGTAAAATAAGCCTTTGTATCTACATCTAAACCAACTGTATACATATGATGTGCCCATACAACAAAACCTACAAAACCTATAGATACCATAGCATATGCCATACCTAAATAGCCAAAAACTGGTTTATTTGAAAATGTCGATACTATATGGCTGACTATACCAAATGCAGGAAGTATGAGTATATATACTTCAGGGTGACCAAAAAACCAAAATAAATGCTGGAATAATATTGGGTCTCCACCTAACTCTGGAGCAAAAAATGCTGTTCCAAAATTTCTATCTGTTAACAACATTGTTATGGCTCCAGCCAAAACTGGAAGTGATAAAACTAATAAAAATACTGTAACTAATATGGACCATACAAATAATGGCATTTTATGTAAGGTCATGCCAGGAGCACGCATATTAAAAATAGTAGTAATAAAATTAATTGCTCCTAATATTGAAGAAGCTCCAGCTAAGTGAAGAGCTAATATTGCCATATCAACCGCAGGAGAAGAATGGCCAAGAGTTGAAGATAAAGGAGGATATATAGTCCAACCTGTACCTGCACCTCCTCCCACATAAGGACTTGACAATAATAGGATGAAAGCAGGGACCAGCAGCCAAAAACTAATGTTATTCATTCTTGGAAATGCCATATCAGGAGCACCTATCATAATTGGCACAAACCAGTTTCCAAACCCTCCAATCATAGCAGGCATAATCATAAAAAATATCATTATTAGACCATGAGCAGTAGTAAGAACGTTATACATTTGATAATCACCACCTAAAATACCATCACCAGGAAATGCAAGTTCTGTTCGCATAATCATTGACATAATTCCACCAATAACACCTGCTATGACAGCAAATATTATGTACATGGACCCTATATCTTTATGATTTGTGGAATAAGCCCAGCGACGGAACCCTGTTGGAGTGTGATCGTGATTATCAGTTATAGTAGACATTATGTTACCTCGCTAATTAATTTAAAAATATATTTACTCTTTAATTTCAGCTAAATTAAGATTTTGTCCTACCTTAGCATATTTTTCTTTTGAATCTTCAATCCATGCTAAGAATTTTTCTTCTGAAACTGCATGCACCTCTATAGGCATAAAGCCATGATTTGTTCCACATAATTCTGAACATTGACCATAAAATATTCCTTCTCTATTAGCTTCAAACCATAATTCATTTAATCGTCCTGGAACAGCGTCTTTTTTAACCCCTAATGAAGGTACTGCCCAACTATGCAATACATCTGTAGAAGTCATTTGAACTCTAATTACCTTTCCCACAGGAACAACTACTCTTGTGTCAGTAGTAAGCAATCTAGTAAAAGGTCTATCTTCCCCCTCCATATCTTCTTCATCTTGGACTAACCATGCATCATACGTAAAATTTCCGTGGTCAGGATACTCATAAGACCAGTACCATTGATGACCTATAGCTTTTACCGTCATATGCGCTTCTGGAATAACATCACCTTTATAAAGTAGTTTAAAAGATGGAACAGCCATAACAACCAAAATTAATACTGGAATTGCAGTCCAAGCTATTTCTAAAAAAGTATTATGAGTGGTTTTACTCGCTTTTGGGCTAGCTTTTGTATTAAATTTAACAACTATAATTACCAATAACGCTAATACAAATAATGATATAGCTGTTATAAGCCATATTAAAGCATTATGAAAAGAGACCATTTCCAGCATAACAGGAGAAAAAGCTTCTCTAAGGTTTAATCCCCATGGATGAGCTGCTCCTAAATTTTCTTCAGAAAAAGCCTGGCTTGAAATAAATAAAGTAATAAATGAGCTTAAAATAATTTTTAAATTTTTAAAACCGCACATAATGAAGCACCTCTTATAATAAAATTAAACTTAACAACCATAATATTAACAAAAATATTTACCATACTCATTTAGCAATGTATTTATCGTAAATCAAGATTATTATAAAAATTTAAAAATAAAAAAATAATTTTTTTTAAAAAATTAAGTGTTATTTAAAAAATTCCAATCATAAGATTAAAATTAAATAAAAATAAATATGTATTATTATTTTTTATTTGTTATTATTTTTAATAATTAAATCAGTTATCACTAAGTTATGGAGTAAATTAAATGGCATATGATCAAAAAAAATATTATGAAGATCATCTAAGTACATGGAAAAATTTTGTAAAATATGGCACATACGGAACAATAGGTGTTATTGCATTAGTAGTTTTAATGGCTGTTTTTTTACTTTGAAAAAATAATTACTGATTATTAACTAATAATATAACCAAGGATACAGAAATCATCTTAAATATTACTTTAATTATAAATAAATTTAAAAATATTTTTTTTATATCTATATTTTTATTGTTAGTGAGTTGTAGTGAATACTCTTTTAATGAATTAAACCCTTTTAAGCTGCTTTGTTCTGGAGATTTTGATACTGAAACGAATAGTTGTAATATAGAAGCAGATTTTCCTGACCCAACAAAGAAATGATACCTTTAAAAGTAAGAAAATATGTTAAATGAAGATCAAATTATAGAAGAATTGTTATTATTAAACTCTTCTATAGTTCATGATGCACTTAGATCAGAAAATTTATTAAATCAAACACTACCTCATGAAATAAAACCTCTTTTATTTGAAGATAAAGTTGTAGGAAAAATATGGACTTTATCAGGAAAGTTAAAAAGTAATGCAAGTATAGATGAAAGTTTGCTATCTTGGACAGAATTTTTATCTAAAGCAGAAAAAAATTCTGTAATAATATGCCAACCAAATAATAATTCTATTGCATTAATGGGAGAACTTTCTGCAGAAGCTTTAAAGCTAAGAGGAGTTAGAGGTTATATAACGGATGCTGGATGTAGAGATGTAACAAGAATAAAATCAGAGATAAAATTTCCAGTTTATTGCAGGTATAACTCACCAAAAGATGTTGCCGGCAGATGGATAGTTAATGAAATGGGAAAATCTATTAAGATTGGAAATGTTAATATAAACACTGGTGATTACAGTATAGCTGATGAGGATGGCATAGTAATAATTCCAAATAATATTATTTTTAAAATCATAAATAAAGCTAAAAAGGATTTAAGCTCTGAAAATAAGATGCGTGATGCTATATTAAAGGGGATAAACCCTAAAGAAGCATACCTTAAATATAAAAAATTTTAATAAATATAGGATAGATAAATGGTAAATGGAGAAATTATTGATGAGGAAACAGGTTTTTTAATGCCTTCTGCTAAAAACTTTGATGTTTTAAACCTTTTTAGTTTAAAAAATACTACTACTTTAATAACTGGTTCTGCCCATGGAATAGGAAGAGTAGCCGCTATTGCATGTGGAAAGGCAGGAGGAAATATAGCTATAACTGATAAAAATTTTGATTCAGCCAAAGTATTAGAAAAAGAATTGGCTGAAGAAGGTATTAAAGCAAAAGCATGGGAACTAGATATAACTAAAGAAGAAAATATTATTAAAGTTTTTAGTGAGGTATCTGTATATTTTGGGTCAATAGATGTCTTAATAAATAATGCTGGGACAGCAAACAGAAATCCTGCAGAAGAAATGAAAACAGAAGATTTTGAAAATATAATTAAACTGAACCTAACTAGTGCTTTTATTTGCTGTAGAACAGCAGCAAAATATATGCTTAAAAATAAAAAAGGATCAATTATTAATATTTCCTCAATAATGGGAGTTACAGGAGGTGGACCAGCTCCCAATTCTCCCTACCATGCATCTAAAGGAGGATTAGTAAACCTTACAAGATCTCTAGCTAATGAATGGGGACCAAGAGGAATAAGAGTTAATTCTATTGGGCCTACCTATACAAAAACTAGACTAGTGAAACAATTAAATGCAGATAAAGAAAAATTAAATCATATTATAGAAAGAACGCCTTTAAGGAGACTAGCTGAAGTTTCTGAAATGGCTGGAGGAATTTTATATCTAGCTTCTAATGCATCTTCTATTGTAACTGGACATACTTTAATGCTGGATGGCGGATGGTCTGCTATATAATATGCTTTTATAATGACAATTAGTAAAAATAATTATTTATCTGAATTAAACTCAGAACAAAGAGATGCTGTAGAAACAGTTAATGGTCCTCTTCTAGTATTAGCAGGAGCAGGCACCGGAAAAACAAAAGTTCTTACTACTAGACTTTCTAATATATTATATGAAGGTATTGCTCACCCGTCTGAAATCCTTACTGTAACTTTTACAAATAAAGCTGCAAATGAAATGAGAATAAGAGTAGAAAGTATGGTGGGATCTTCAATTGCAGGATGGTGGTTGGGAACTTTCCATTCATTGGCAGCTAGAATTCTTCGCTCTAATGCAGAATTAGTAAACTTAAAAACAACTTTTACAATTATAGATACAGACGATCAACTAAGATTAATAAAGCAAATACTTTCTGCAGAAAATATAGATGAAAAACGTTGGCCAGCAAGAAGCTTGTTGTCAATAATTCAAAAGTGGAAAGATATGGGTCTAAATCCTATGGATGTAAAAAATAGACATCATAGTGGAACAGATTTCGCTAATAATCAAGCTACAAAGCTATATCAATACTATCAAGATCGCTTAATAACTCTTAATGCTGTTGATTTTGGTGACCTTTTATTGCATGTTATAACTATCTTTAAAACTAAACCTGATATTAAAAAGCTATATCAAAATAAATTTAAATATATTCTAGTTGACGAATTTCAAGATACAAATGCTTCTCAATACTATTGGTTAAAAACTCTAGCAGAAAATCATAAAAACTTATGTGCCGTAGGTGATGATGATCAATCTATTTATTCATGGAGAGGCGCTGATGTAAATAATATATTAAATTTTGAAAAAGATTTTAAGAATGCAAAAATAATTAGGCTTGAAAGAAATTATCGGTCAACTGGTAATATTTTAGCTGCAGCTTCTCATTTAATTGCAAAAAATCAGAATAGATTAGGAAAAACTCTTTGGACTGAAGGAGATATGGGAAACACTATTAATGTTAGGACAGTTTATGATGGAAGGGAGGAAGCACAATCAATAAGTGATGAGATTGAGTCCTATCAAAGAAATAATAATAGTATAAATAATGTAGCAATCTTAGTAAGGGCAGGATTTCAAACAAGGACTTTTGAAGAAAGATTTCTTAAAATAGGTTTACCCTATCAAGTTATAGGAGGATTAAGGTTTTATGAAAGAGCTGAAATTAGAGATGCCATAGCCTATTTAAGATTAGTGAATTCGCCGGATGACCAATTAGCTTTTGAGAGAGTAATCAATAAGCCTAAAAGAGGCTTAGGTGAAATGACTATAAGAAATATAGAACAATATTCTAGAGCAAGTAAATTAAGTTTAGAAATGGCTGCAAGAAAATTAGCGGAAACTGATGAATTATCCTCTAAAGCGGCCTCATCAATAAGATTGTTTGGGAAAAATTTAGATAAATGGAGAATTGATGTAAATAATAATAAGCTAGGAGATTTAGTTGAAATTATTTTAGAAGAATCCGGCTATGTTGAAATGCTTAAAAAAGATCGCTCAATAGAAGCGCCAGGAAGGCTAGAAAACTTAAAAGAATTAGTAAATGCTATAAATGAATTCGACTCATTAGCAAATTTCTTAGAACATATACAATTAGTAATGGATGGATCAAATAATCAAAACTCCGAGACAGCAAAAATCATGACATTACATGCAGCAAAAGGACTGGAATTTCCATTAGTGTTTTTACCTGGCTGGGAAGAAGGGTTATTTCCTAACCAAAGATCGATAGATGAAAGTGGAGAAAGTGGCTTAGAGGAGGAAAGAAGACTCGCCTATGTAGGTATAACAAGAGCAAAAAAAGATGTCTGGATATTTAATGCAAACTCTAGATTAACCCATGGTCAATGGATAGATTGCATGCCTTCAAGATTTCTAGATGAACTTCCAGAAAAAAATATTAATAAATTTTCTTCTTATACAAATAATTTTAATAATAATTCTTCAATAGCCTCAGAATGGTTAAAAGCAGATAATACTGTAAAAAAAAATATATTAAATTATGAAAGCTCGATTAAAATTAGTGAATTCAAGATAATGGAAAGAATTTTTCATCAAAAATTTGGGTATGGAAAAGTATTAGAAATAGATGGAGATAAAGTTACAATAAATTTTGAAAAAGCAGGACAAAAAAAGTTACTCTTAAGCTTTATAGAAAAAATATAGTTAGTAATATTTTATTATGTCATATACATGGATATTAAAACTAAAATTAAAAGATAAATATAGAGAAGAAATTGAAGAATATTTTTTATCTTTAAATGCAAGCATTTCATCAATTGACGCGGAAAATAATTTAAACACTTTAAAACCAAAACTCTTTGAGACAAATATTTTTTTTAAAGATAAGCCTAATTTTACTTTAATTAAAAAATATTTAGTTACCTTTAAAATAAGTACTAATAAATTGGTTTTAATAAAAAAAGAAAATAAGAAATTTAAATTTAAAGATAATAGAAGATTAGAGCCCATTCGTATAGGACGATTCATATTTAATGAAGAAAAAATAAATCTAAAATATAATATTGCTAAAAATATAATTATTCCAGCAGCTGCAGGCTTTGGAACAGGTCATCACCCTACAACAGAAGGAATTATATTAATACTAAATAAAATAAATTTTTATAAAGATATAAAAAATAAAGATATAATAGATATTGGCTGTGGATCAGGCATTTTAGGAATAGTAATGGCAAAGCTATGGAAAAGAAATATAGAACTTATAGATATAGATTTTCTTGCAATTAAAACCTCCTCTTATAATGGCAAAATGAACTTTTTACATAGAAATCTTAATATAAAAAAAGGTGATGGGCTAAATATTACTCAAAAGCAAAAATATGACCTTATAACAATTAATATTTTAGCTATACCAATACTTAAAAGTGCCTATTTAATTAATAAAAAATTGAAATATAAAGGAAGAGTGATTATTTCAGGAATATTACACTCTCAGATTTTTATGATTTTAAATAAATTAAGATCAATGGGTTTAGTATTAGAAATGCAATATAGTAAAAACAATTGGTCAACACTTTTGCTTAAAAAAGGTAATTAAATATTCCACCAATCTTTAGAATAAATAGATAAGAAATTCTTGCTATTTTTATAATAAACATTAGATGGCTTAGAATTAAAAATACTATTAAAAGCTGATTTTATGAATTGTCTTATTAATCTAGCCTGAATATTTTTACCTACATTATATTGTTCAATACCATATTTAAATGCAATGAAATTACTTATATTAACGTTTTTAATTTTGATAAAATTTGATTCTTTAAAACTAGCATACTTCATTTTATTTCCTTAATTTTTTTAATAGCAGCTTGGATATCTTATGGGGAGGAAAAACCAAGCTGCTATTTTTATTAAATAATAATAATTTGACAATATGGAGATGAAAAATCATCAAGGGGAGGAAAAACCAAATTATTATTACTTATGACTATTATATAGAGCCAAAAAATGTTATTTACTAACATTAATATTAAGATATAGCCATGCGTATGGCGCATGGATAAAAGCTAATTTATCATAAATAAAGCATGGCTAAGGTGTTTTATCTATTTAAGGGCTATTATTGAGTATTGCAGATATGCATATATTTCATAATTGAAAAAAATATTTGATATTATTTATAAATATAAAAAAAACATACAATAAATTTTTATATACTTTATATAAAATATATTATGGTTAAAAATATGGATATAATAAAAAGAATAAAATCTATTCAACTCTTTCTCAAGACAAATAATCTTGATGGTTTTATACAACCTAGATCAGATAGTTATCTTGGAGAATATGTTCCTCCATCTGATTCAAGACTGGAATGGATTAGTGGTTTCTCTGGATCTGCAGGGGAAATACTTATTTTGCGTAATACCGCAATTCTTTTTGTAGATAGTCGCTATACTATACAAGCCATTAATGAAACTATAAATACTAATATTAAAGTAGTTTTATCTTCTGATGAATCTATAACTGATTATATAAAAAATAATTTAAAAAAGTTAAAAAATATAGCCTTTGATCCTTGGCTTCACTCATTATCTAAAATAAAATTTTTATTAAATATTGGAAAAAAAAATAATCTTATATTTACTTCATTAAAACAAAACCCTATTGATTTAATATGGGTTTCTAATAGAGAGGCTGCGCCAAAGACTAAAATAAAAAAGCATATAAAAAAGTATTCTGGTGTCAGTGCTTCCATAAAAATTAAAAAGTTATGCTTAAAATTGAAATCCTTTAATGCAGATAGCTATATAATATCACAACCTGACGCAATAGCTTGGTTGCTAAATATTAGAGGTGCAGATTTGAAGCATACTCCTATTATTTTAACAAGAGCAATTATTTTTAAAAATCAAAAGCTATTCTTATTTATCGATAAATCACGTATAAATTCTGAAATCAGTAATTATTTTAAAAAAGAGTGCATAGACGTAAAAATTTATCCAGAAAATAAACTACTTGAGGTAATTAATAAAATTGTAAAAAATAATAATAAAATTTTAATTGACCCTAATACTACTTCTTACGTGCTAGCTCATGAAATTCTTAAAAAAGATAATAATAATATAATAGAGCAAAACTGCCCAATTGAATTAATGAAAGCTGTTAAAAATAAAACAGAAATCGAAGGTAGCGTCATAGCTCATAAAAAAGATGGTATTGCTTTATCAAAATTTTTATATTGGATATATCATTCAAAAAATACTAGAAATTCTGAAATGCTATTTTCTAATAAAATAGATCAGCTTAGATCTCAGCAAAAAAACTTTATTTGCACCTCTTTTGAAACTATTAGTGGCTATGGTAGTAATGGCGCAATAATTCATTATAGAGTGACCAATCAAACTAATAAAAGAATTAAAGGAAATAGTCTCTATCTATGTGATAGCGGTGGCCAGTATTTAGAAGGTACAACCGATGTAACAAGGACAATAGCTATCGGCAAACCTTCTATACAAATGAAAAAACATTTTACTATAGTACTAAAGGCACACATTGCTCTTGCTAGTGCTATATTTCCTTATGGAACTACCGGTAATGAATTAGATCTATTAACTAGATCTCCTTTATGGAAAAATGCTATGAATTATGGACACGGAACAGGACATGGAGTTGGCTCTTGCTTAAGTGTTCATGAAGGCCCGCATAGAATATCTAAAGGGTCATTTATTATTCTTGAACCTGGCATGGTAACCTCTAATGAACCAGGTTTTTATTTAGAAAATAAATATGGTATTAGAATAGAAAATTTAATGGTAGTTACCAAACTAAATGATAAAAAAAATAACAATATGTTATGCTTTAAAACCTTAACATTGGCTCCTATTGATATAAATTTAATTAACTACACGTTACTATCACATGAAGAAATTGGATGGATCAACAATTATAATAGTTCTGTATATAATAATATATCCATTCACTTAGAAAGCGGTAAAAAGAAATGGTTAAAAAAAGTATGTAAGCCCTATATATGAGCTACTTATTAAAATATGATAGAAAACTGTCTTCATTAATAATATCAATTAGAAGTTCTTTGGCTTTAGAATATTTTGAACCAGGATTTAAACCTACTACTAATATGTCTGTTTTATTTGATACTTGGCTTGAGATTAAGGCTCCAACTATTTCTGCCTTATTTTTACATTCAGTTCTAGATAAATGTTCAAATTTTCCTGTAAAAACTATCTTCTTGCCATATAAATAGTGAGTATTATCTATTACAGAAACAGAATCTCTAATTGTTAAAAAATCTATTAAATTAAAAAATTGTTTTTTGTTTTTATTAAAATAGGAAACTAATGAAATTATTGCCTTATCTCCTAAACCGTTAATGGAGCTTAAGTCTTCAATAAATTCTTCTCTTTTATAATCATTCTCCAATTCTTTAATCTTACTAATTAAATCATTAGAAGATTTAAAATTTTTTGAAATAAGTTTAGCTGTCCCCTGACCTACATGCCTAATGCCAAGAGAATAGATTATTTTTTCAATAGGTTGAGTTTTAGCATTATTAATAGAGTTAATTATATTAGATAGTGAAAGAGACCCCCACCCTTCTAAAGCTAATATTTTAGCTTTTATTTCTTGTTTCATATCTAAGTTTATTAAAAAAATATCTGCGGGTTCTTTAATAATCTTTTTATCAAATAATTCTATTATTTGTTTTTCACCTAACCCTTCTATATTAAAAGCGTTCCTTGAAACAAAATGTATTAATTGACCTTTAACTTGGTCGATACATTCATTTGAATTTACACATCTAATAATTGTTTCATCATCTTCTCTTTTCAAAAGGCTATAGCAAGACGGGCAATAAGCTGGAAATGAAATTATTTTATTTACTTTTGGTCTTAAATTAGGAATATAATTTATTATTTGAGGAATTACATCTCCTGCTCTTTTAACAGAAACAGTATCTCCTATTATAATTCCTAATCTATTTATTTCATCCTTATTATGCAGGCTTGCTCTTTGTATTCTGACCCCACCAATAGTAAGTGGTTCTAATTCAGCTACAGGCGTAATAGCACCTGTTCTACCTACTTGGAATTTAACATCTTTAAGTATAGTTAATCCTATTTCAGGTGGAAATTTATGAGATATAGCATATCTCGGAGAATGCTCCGTTGACCCTAGCCTGTCATAATAACTTAAGTTATTTAATTTATAAACAATGCCATCGATATCAAAATCTAAATTAGATCTATTTTGATAAATTTCTTCATAGAATCTAAGCATTTCACTAAGTTTTAGACATAATTTAACAGGATGGTTTAAATTAAATCCCATTTTCTTAATATTTTCTCTAACTTCCATTAAATTTTTACCAATAGGTGATGACATTAAACCCCAATTATAAGCAAAAAAACCTAACTTTCTAGATGCTGTGACTTTAGGGTCCAGTTGTCTTACAGACCCAGCTGCAGCATTTCTAGGATTTGCAAATATAGGTAAAGAGTTTTTAATTCTATCACTATTAATTTTTTCAAATTCAGAATTAGAAATATAAATTTCACCTCTAATTTCTATTTCTGCAGGATAATCTCCTTTTAAAACCTTTGGAACATCTTCTATAGTTTTAACATTTTCAGTAATATTTTCTCCTTGCTTACCATCTCCTCTTGTTGCAGCTTGAATAAGTAAACCATTTTTATAAATTAATGTTGCAGATAAACCATCAATTTTAGGTTCTGCTAAAATATCCATCTTTTCGTTCTCATTAATTTTTAAAAATCTACGTGTTTTATTTAGAAACTCTTCTACTTCTTTATTTGTGAATGTATTTCCTAATGATAACATCGGCACAACATGATTGATCTTATTAAAACTTGATGTTAATGAACTACCAACTCTATTAGATGGACTATTGACTAATATTAAATCTGGAAATAGTTTCTCTAAATTTTTATTTTGTATTCTGAGGTTATCATAATCCGCATCAGATATTTCCGGTAAGTCTTTATTATAGTATAAATTATCATGATATTCAATTTGAGATGCCAAACTTTTTAATTCTTTGATCACTTCTTTTTTATTCATCAAACAATCCTTAATTAATTAGATTTAAAGTTTTTTATCATTAAGAAACAAACTCTTAGCTGCGTTTCTAGCTGCATCAGTAATTTTTTCTCCTGATAACATTCTGGCAACTTCCTCTATACGCTCTTTCAAATCTAAATCATTTATGCTTGTAGATGTAAAGCTATTATTAGTGCTTTTATTAACTTTAAAATGATTATTGGATCTCGCCGCAACTTGAGGATGATGAGTGACTGCTAGCACTTGATTATTACCTCCTAATAATAACAATCTTTTTCCAATCGCATCCGCTACAGCTCCTCCAACTCCAGTATCTACTTCATCAAATATTAATGTTTTTTTATTAAGAAAATCATTATTATCAGACGATAAAGAAACTTTTATTGCTAACATTATTCTTGATAACTCTCCTCCTGAAGCTATTTTTTCAATTGGTTCATGCCCAGAACCCTTGTTAGTTTCAATGTTAAATATAACATTATCTATTCCATTAGAGTTCCAATTATTTTCTTCTAATAAGTTAATCTTTATACTAAAATTTGCATTATCTAATTTCAAAATAGGAAACTCCTTATTTACGGCATGAGATAATTCTATATTAGCTTTACTTCTTAAGTTGGATAAGGTTTTTGCTTTATCAAAATACTCTTCTCTTAGAGCTTTATTTTCTTTCTCTAATTTTTTTATATCTGCCTTATTATTAGATAAATCTGAAAGCTGTGCTTCTATCTTATTTTTTAAATGGTTTAGTTCATTAATTTCTACATTATGTTTTCTAGACACTTGTTTAATTAAAGATATTCGTTTCTCAATTTCATCTATACTAAGGTGGCTCTCATCTATAGAATACAAGCAATCTTCTAAAGCGACTTCTACTTCCTTAAATTCAATTATTGCTCTATCTATTGATTCGTCTAAATCTTTAAATTTTTCTTTATTTAATGACACTATTGAAGAGGTTTGTTTTTTAGCTAAACTTAAATTTTCATATATACCTTTAGCATCAGTGTCACCATTAATAAAATAATTTATTTTATTCAAACTATCCCTAATTTTTTCAATAGACATAAGGTAATTTCTATCACTTATTAAGCTTTCTATTTCATTATCCTTTATGTCTATATTAACAAGCTCTTCTAAGTCTTCTGTAAGATATAACTTTTTGTTTTCAAGCTCACTTAAGTCTAAAATAGATTTATTGTATTTTTTAGTATGCTCTTTAAGTGAAAAAAAAGTATTAGAGACTATTTTTGTATTTTTAAATAAATTGTACCAATTATCTAATATATTAATATGGTTAGAGCTATCTAATAGGCCTGCTTGATCATTTTGGCCATGAACTTCTATTAAAAGACTGCTCAGTTTTTTCATAAAATTTAAAGAAACAGGTTCATCATTTAAAAAGCACTGACTTCTACCATTTGATAAGATTTGCCTTCTTAATATAATCTCTTCTGTAATTGTAAACCCATTTTTATTGACAAAATTAATTGCAATATGATTATTTGGCAACTTAAATAAAGCAGTAACATTAGCAACATTTTGGCCTTTCCTAATCAAACGCCTCTCTGATCTTTTTCCAAGTATTAAACTTATAGCATCTATAATTATTGATTTACCAGCTCCTGTTTCTCCAGTAAGTACTGTAAAACCTTCCTTAAAATCTAATTCTAGTTTCTCAATTAAAACTATATTTTTTATAGAAAGGTAGCATAACATATGCTTCTAAGGCTCCTCATCTTCAAATAATTTAATAAAACCATCTAATGTCTTTAAGAATATGCTGCTATCATTATTATCTATACTTTCTACATTTTCTGCTTTATCATTCTTAATATTAGATAAAAGGTTGTTTTTTTTAGAATTAAATAAAGAATAAGAATATATATACCATTTATTATTCGGATAATTATGACCTAATACTGATGCATATACTTTAGCTTCATTATATAAACCTAGCATAAAATATAATTCTGTTAATCTTGCTAAAGCTTCTGGCAAATGACTAGTTTGAGAATATGAGTCTACTACTATTTTAAATCTATTTATTGCAGCAATATAGTTATCTAAATCTTGATAAGTTCTTCCTACATTCATCTCCCTTGCCGCAAGGTGATCTTTAACTAAGCCAAGTTTTAATTTAGAGTCTCTTGTATATTCTGATCCAGGAAACCTTCTTATTAAATTATTAAAAGAATCTAAAGCAAAACTAGTATTTGATTGATCTCTTCTAAAATCATTTATTTGTTCATAATAACACAATGCTATTAAATAATATGCGTAGTCAATGTCATTTGCTCCCGGATGCAATTCAATATATTTATTAGCTGCAGTTATACTTGCTCCATAATCATTCAATTTATATTGAACATAGGCTGACATTAATTGTGCTCTAGTTGCCCATATTGAATAAGGGTGTAATCTCTCTACTTCTTCAAATTCTACTGAAGATTTTTTATATTTTTTACTATCTAATAAATTCATTGCTGAGTTATAAATTTCATCTACACTTCTCTCCTTATACTCAGCTTTTTTGGTATTAGTGGAGCATGAAATACTTGTAAAAAATATAATTAATATCAAAAAAAATTTAAAAACACTTATTTTATTCATTTGTTTATCCGTAGTTGTTATTTTTGTAAATTATACTATATAAAATTTATATACATTAATAAAAATATATTATCCTTAACTTGAAGCTTGTTATAATGATATTATCATGCAAATGTCCAAAAATTATAATTTAAATTAGGAATGTACTTTTGAAAAATAATGAACTCTTTATAAAGTTTGCGCATCAACTAGCTAATTCAATACAAGATGAAATTAATAATAATTTTCGTAGACTAGATAACTGGGAAATAAAACCTACTAAAAATAATAAGCGGCCACAAATAGTTACTAAATCTGATATAAACTCTGAAAAAATTATGAGAAAATTAATTAATAAAGAATTTCCTAAGCATGGCATAATAGGAGAAGAATTGGGATCAGAGAACGAAAATGCAGAATTTGTATGGGTTTTAGACCCAATTGATGGAACCAAAGCCTTTGTTGCTGGACTTCCAGTATTCGGCTCTATGATTGGATTAATGTATAATACAAAGCCTATTTTAGGCCTCATAGATCAGCCTATTACTAAGGATAGAATATGGGGTAGTAAAGAAGGAAGTTTTCTTAATAAGAAACAGATAAAAACTAGAAAGTACGAGTCAATTGAAAAAACTATTTGTGCTATAACTGATCCTGCAATGTTTCTAGATGAGGACCAATTAATTTATAACAAAGTATCTGATAATGTTTTGTATATTAGGCATGGTACAGATTGCTGGGGCTATGCGATGTGCGCCGCAGGATCAATAGACTTAGTAATTGAAAAAGACCTAGAATTATGGGATATTGTTGCTGCATCAGCTATAATTGAGGGCGCAGGAGGAATAGTAACTTCTTGGGATAAACAAGAAGCTGCTTCCGATAGATCAGTGATTGCAGCAGGTAATATAGAAACCTATAACTACTTTATAGAACTTATAAACAAAAAATAATAAGAGTAAATTAAATGAGAACTGATAGAGAAAAAATGGAATATGATGTAGTCATAGTTGGCGCTGGTCCTGCAGGTTTATCTGCATCTATTAAGTTAAAACAATTATCAAAAGAACAAAATATAGATATATCTGTATGTATAGTAGAAAAAGGACCAGAAGTAGGAGCTCATATTTTATCTGGCGCTGTTTTTGAAACTAAAGCTCTAGAAGAACTTTTTCCACAATGGAAAACAATGTCACATCCAAAAATGTCTCCTGTTATAAAAGAAGAATTTGTCTTTATGAGTAAATTAAAAAGTATAAAAATTCCTAATTTTCTACTTCCAAAAACTATGAAAAATCATAAAAACTATATAATTAGTTTAAGTAATATGTGTAGGTGGTTAGCTACAGAGGCCGAAAACTTAGGAGTAGAAATTTATCCGGGTTTTGCAGCAAAAGAAATTCTATATGATATGAGTAATACTGTAATAGGAATTGCCACAGGAGATATGGGTATAGATAAAAATGAAGATAAAGGGTCATCTTTTGAACCGGGAATAGAATTAATAGCTAAATATACTTTATTTGCTGAAGGTTGTAGAGGTCACTTAGGAAAAGAATTAATAAAAAAATATAATCTAGATGATGGTAAATCGCCACAATCATATGGTATTGGATTAAAAGAAATTTGGGAAATAGAAGATAAAAATCATATTGAAGGTAGTATAATGCATTCAGCTGGATGGCCTCTGAAGAATAATGTTTATGGAGGTTCTTTTTTATATCATATGGAGAATAAACAAGTATCTCTTGGCTTTGTAATGGGCCTAGACTATGAAAACCCTTATATTAGCCCTTACCAAGAATTTCAAAAATTTAAAACACATCCAAAAATAAAAAATATTTTAAAAAATGGTAGAAGAGTTGCATATGGTGCTAGAGCACTAAATGAAGGAGGTTTTCAATCATTACCAAAATTATATTTTCCAGGAGGTGCTTTAATAGGATGTGAAGCAGGAACATTAAATGTACCTAAAATTAAGGGGTCACACACAGCTATGAAATCTGGTATTCTTGCCTCTGAGGCGATTTTTAAAAATTTAAAAAATTCTCCTGATAATTTAGAAGAATTATCTAACTATGAAGATAGCTTTTATACCTCCTGGGCAGGCAAGGAATTAAAAAAAGCAAGAAACTTTAGGCCTGGGTTTAAGTATGGCCTAATAGTTGGGACAATTTTAGGGGCGATAGACCAAATTATTTTTAGAGGAAGTGCACCTTGGACAATTAATCTAGATCATGCTGACCATTTAGCTACTAAGCCTGCTAATAAAGTAGAAAAAATAGTATATGATAAACCAGATGGCAATCTTACATTTGACAGGCTTACAAATTTAGCATTTTCTGGAACTAATCATCAAGAAAATCAACCTATTCATTTAAAAATTTTAGATGATAGTATACCTATAAAACATAATTTACCTATCTATGACTCTCCAGAACAATTATATTGCCCTGCAGGGGTGTATGAAATTATTGAAAATAATGGTGGTAAAAAACTTCAAATTAACGCACAAAATTGTTTACATTGTAAAACCTGCGATATTAAAGACCCGTCACAAAACATTAACTGGACAACTCCTGAAGGAGGTGGCGGTCCTAATTACCCAAACATGTAAAATATTTTATTCTCGTTTTTGTATAGTACCATCTGGAAAAGTAATAGTGATCTCGCCAATAAAATCACCATTTTTAAAATTACCTGATTGTTTAGTTTGATCTATATAGATTAATTCACCTGGACCATCTCTATAACCATTTTTAAATTCACCTTTATACAATGTGCCATCTGAGAAAATAAATATTCCTAATCCGCTATATTGTCCTTTTACAAAATCACCTTTATATGAACTTCCATCTTTAAAAATTATATTTCCTTTACCATGCATAAAATTATTTAAAAATTCTCCCTGATATTCATTTCCAGGCTCATAAATTATCTTTCCTACTCCTTCAATTTTGTCATTCTTAAAATCACCTTCATATACAACTCCATCAGAATAAATTAATTTCCCCTTACCTTCCTTATTACCTTTTTTAAATATCCCATTATACTCTGACTCATTTTTGTATTTTAAAACTCCGCTGCCATGCATAAGACCATCCTTAAAAGATCCTATATATATGTCTCCATTGTAAAAGGCCAGGCGTCCCTCGCCACTGAATTTTCCTTCTTTAAAAAACCCTGAATATATTAGCTGTTTATTAAATTTATCTTTTGCTGATTTAAATAAACCTTTTCCATCCATTTCACCATTTACTATATTTCCTATATAGGTACTTCCATCATCAAAAGTTATAGTTTGTTCTTCCGCCAATGCAGAATATATACTTAATAAAACAAGAAGTATTACATATTTTATAAAAAAATTTATTTTTAATAATATAAGCATATTTTAAGCCACAGCAGATGTGACTTCTTCCATAGAAATTATCTTAGTGGATTCAATTTCTTGATAATTATCTTTATCCTTAAATAGTTCCCATAAAAATTTATTATTTATTTCATGGCCCGCGCAGACAGCCGAAATATTTCCTATTATATGTTTTCCACATAAATACATATCTCCACATAAATCTAAAATTTTGTGTCTAACAAATTCATTTTTAAATCTTAGGCCCTCTGGGTTTAATACTTTACCATTATCAACAACTATAGCATTATCCATTGATCCTCCTAAAGCCAAACCATTTTCATGCATATACTGGACCTCATCAAGCATACCAAAAGTTCTAGCTGAACTTATTTCTTTATCAAAGTTACTTCCAAAATTAGTTATTTTTTGGTTTTGAACTCCAATAGCAGGATCTTCAAAATCTATTTTATAATCTATAGAAAAATTATTGGAAGGTTGAGCTATAATGCTACTTCTTCCAATACAAACAGAAACTTCTTTCATAATTTTTACTAATCTTTTTTGAATAAATTGTTCTTTGATACCTATATTATTAATTAAATCCACAAATATTTTAGAACTTCCATCCATAATAGGTACTTCATAACCAGACAATAATACTAATGCATTATCAATTTTCAATCCCATAAATGCTGCCATTAAATGTTCAATTGTGCTTACTGTAAAGCCTGCAGCATTTTTTATAGTTGTACCTAATTTTGTATCACTTACATTTTTATATGAAGCAAATATTTTTTGATCTTCCGGAGTATCTTTTCTTATAAAGACAATTCCATGGTTAGGTTCTGCAGGTAATATTTCCATCTTAATTTTTAAGCCAGAATGCAAACCTACCCCTTGACAAAAAACTTTTGCATTTAAAGTTTTTTGAAAGCTTATATTTGGTATATTTAATGAATCTGGCATGTAGATATTTCCCGTATTACCATTAATCATATAACAATAATTTTATATAATGAGAAATCACATATTGTAACATTTGTAACAATTTGATATTTTTAAAAGTTTTCCATTATCCAGTTTTTAAATTTTAATATATAAGCATAAAATCCTTCAGGTTTATTCTTTTGTGTTATACTTTTAGCGTTTATATCATTATTATTTATCATTGAGTAAGTTAGCAAACTATTGATTGCAGAAAATGATGAACTTCTCATATTATCTGGTACTCCCTTAATAATATTTACCTTTCCTAATCTAGCTTTTTTTTCCAGAATTTTACTAGTTATATCTATTAGCCCTTCCATTTGGGCTGCCCCCCCAGTTATGACAACTCTATTAGCTATTAGATGGTTATAACCACTTTTTATTATTTGATCTTTAATTGAGTTTATTATTTCATTAACTCTAGGTTTAATTACAGCAATTAAATCTTTTCTGGTAATTTCTACAGAATCGTACTCACTCCCTAATGAATCAACCTCAATTACAGAAAGAGAATTCTCTAATTCTTCTATTAATTGACCGTTTATAATTTTAATTCTTTCAGAATCAGATATTGATAATGAAAATATTCGAGAGATATCATTAGTAATCATATTCCCTCCTAAAGGAATTATTTTTGTATGTAGAATTGCTCCATTATAAAATATTGATAATGATGTTAAAGTAGATCCAATATCTAATAATGCTACTCCTAATTCCTTCTCTTCATCTGAAAGCAAAGATAAACCTATTGCGTAGGGCGTATAAATTATATTGCCTATTTCTAAATCACATTGCTTAACTACATTTTTAAAATTTTTTAAAATATTCTGATCTGTACTAATTATACTAATTTCAACTCCAAGTTTATCACCAAACATTCCTAATGGACTTTTTACTCCTTTATTTCCATCTATAGAATATTGACCTGGTATAACATGCAATATGGTCCTACTTCCTGCGATATATTTTTCTGAAAGGAAATTATAGGCTCTATCTAGATCACCTTGACTAACAATTGACCCTTTAAGGTCAATCTCTATATTTAAGTTTTCTATATCAATATTAATACTTGAAAAGCCTATATTAATCTTTTTGATTCTAACAGCTGCCATCTTTTCTGCGCTAGCAACACAATTTCTTATAGAGTTTTCTAATGCAGACATATCAGTTATAATACCTGATACTAGGCCTTTAGATTCTTGAAAGCCTGCACCAATTATAGATATATTTTTTTTACTATCTAATTTACCTATTAAACAACATACTTTACTAGAACCAATATCTAATGAAGAAATTATAGTATTATTGGTAAAAGATGAATAATTTAGCCAATTTGGTTTAGACATAATTTTTCCTATTGATCCTTATTATATTTCAAGCTAATTCTATTAGCAATTCTTAAGTCAATAGAATGCAAGTTGTTATAATCCATATTATTTAATGGATATAAATAATCTATAGAACTTATAGCATTTATATTGGGTAATTTTATAAAAAACCCTTCTTTAATAAAAACATTCCACCTTCTTAAATCTACTCTTTCAATTTTTTCTACCTCTAAATTTAATTGACTTAACTTTTGTATAAGTGGTGGTAATTCTTTTATAGAAAGAGTCGCACCATTTCCAGATAGCCTAAATATTTCTGGAAAATCTAATGCTTTTATAACCTTAAATTTAAAGCCATCCTCATCAATTAAATAATGATTATCTTTATATTGTAACACACCAAATGGGATATATTCTAAGACCACTATATCTAATTTGCCAAATGGCCTCAAAAACACTTTAGCATCTTTAACCCATGACAACGCATTAACTCTTTTTCTAATATTGTTTATACTAAAAGAATTAATAGGATCGCCTATATCAATATTTAATACCTCAATTATATTATCATTATTTACATTAGAACCTATTTTTTTATTAACATAAACTTCATTAAGTAACATTCCTGTATAATTTGCATAACTCGCAATTATATTTTTATATTTTAAAAAAAAATACTCTTTTTTAAAATATAAAATTAATAAGAATATTATTATTGTAAAAGTTAAAATTTTTTTTATTAATCTAATCACCTTAGTGCATCTTTAAGAATCATTGAAATTAGTTTATCAAAAGTAATGCCTGCATTATTGGCTATTTTCGGTACCAAGGAATGTCTTGTAAGTCCCGGCAAAGTATTAATCTCTAATAGAAATACTTTATCATCAGCTTCTTCAGAAATTATAAAATCAGACCTAGTAATACCTTTGCAACCAATAACTTTATGAGCAGATAAAGCATATCTTTCAATTTTTTTCTTTAAAACCATATTTAAATTACTAGGTATAATATAATTATTTTTATTGCTTTTATATTTAGCATTATAGTCATAAAATCTATCTGGATAATCTATTTCTATCATGCCTATAACTTTATTTCCTATTACAGCTACAGCAATTTCTCGCCCCTTTATATATTTTTCAACCATGACATAAAAATTACTACTTTTGATCTTATTTAATTTCGTCTCCTTAAATATGATATTTACTCCTAAGCTAGAGCCACCATCTATTGGTTTTATTACGTAAGGCCTAGAAAAAGGCTCATTTGTAAGAATATTTTTAGTGTTAGAAACTATACCTTCTGGAGTATTTATTCCGTCCATTGAAAAAACTTTCTTTGCTAGCACTTTATTCATAGCTAAGGCAGAAGCTAATACATTTGAACCAGTATACGGTATATTTTTTATCTCACATATACTTTGTACTATTCCATTTTCTCCTACTCCTCCATGTAGACTATTAAATATTATATCAAATTTTTCTAAAGGTGCTAAACATAAATCTTGTTTTTTAATGTCAAATTCATCAACCTCATGACCTAGTCTTATTAATGCATCTTTTACTTCTTTTCCAGATAGCAAAGATACTTCTCTTTCTGTAAAACCTCCAAGCAGCAACATAATCTTCAATTTACATATTCCTTATTTTAAAAACCAACTTTTAATATTTCCCAATCTAGCCTAATACCAGTAGTATCAAATACTTTCTCTCTAACAATATTACCTAGAGTTTCAATATCCTTTGCAGTTGCATTATTATAATTAATAATAAAATTTGTGTGTATATCAGAAATTTTTGCACCTCCTATAGTTAAACCTCGACAACCTGCATGATCTATTAATTGCCATACCTTATAACCAGGAGGATTTTTAAATGTTGACCCTCCAGTTAATTGTCCGATTGGTTGTGATTTTAATCGCTTACCCCGAATATTTTTAATTATATTGCCATCATATCTAGTTTTTTTATCAAGGTTAAGGTAAGCAGAAATTATTATTGAATCATTAGATAGTACTGATTCTCTATATTTTAACTTTAAATCCCTAGCAGATATTTCTTTAACACCTTTAAACCTATCTACAACTTTTACTTTTATGAGAATATCAGACATTTCTGTACCATAACAACCTGCGTTCATTTTGATACTTCCACCTATAGTTCCAGGAATACCTGATAAAAAATCAAATCCAAATAAATTATTATTATTTGCATATTTTGCTAACATCATATTGTGAGTATAAGCACCAACTAATAATTGATTTTTTAATAATTTAATTTCTTTAAAAGCACTACCCAATTTAATAACTACTCCTCTAATACCTCCGTCTCTAATTAAGATATTAGAAGAAGCGCCTATAACAAATACAGGTATTTCAGATTTTAGGTTAGTCATAAAATGTAATAAATCTAATTCATCTGCTGGTAAATATAATAATTCTGCTGGACCACCTACTCTAAACCATGAAGACGAGCCAATATCTGCATTGGATAAAAGCTCTCCTCTAACTTTAGGTACATTATCTATTAAACATGACATATATAAATATTTTATACTTTTAATTTAAATTAACAGAATTATTATCTGATAATAATTCTAACATATTATTTTCTAAAGCTCTTGCTTTTTTAGAGATAGAACCAGCTCCTAAAAAAATTATAAAATCTTCCTTTTTGCAAACTTTTATCAATTCATTTTCCATTTTATCTTCATTTTTAAAGATATGAACATTTTCGTTGCCTGTACTTTTAATAGATTCTACAATCTTTTCCTTACTAATACCTTCTATATATTTTTCTCCTGCGGCATAAATGTTAGTAACAAATATATAATCTGCTTTTTTAAAAGAGTTAATAAAATCATCATATAAATCTATAACCCTTGAATATCTATGAGGCTCAAAAATTGCTATTATCTTACCGCTACATAGAGACCTTGCTGCATTAAGAGTATTTTTTATTTCTGTTGGGTGATGAGCATAATCATCAATGATACTTATACCCTGAACATTTCCTACAAAGCTAAATCTTCTTTCTACTCCCTTAAAGCGTAATAATGATTTTTTTATGACCTCTTCTTTTATACCTAGTTCTAAAGCTACAGCAATTGCACCTAAAGCGTTTCTAATATTATACTCACCTGGAAGAGGTATAACAACATTCTTAATTATTATACTTTGATTTAAATGATTTTTATTTATAATAATATCAAAATATGTTAAATTATTTTTAATTTTTACGTTTAATGCTCTCAGATCTGCATTTTTATTAAAACCAAAAGATATCAACTTTCTATATTTTATATCTTTAAATAAATTTTTAGTGTTAGGAAAATCTGTACATATAAATGCAGCACCATAAAAGGGAATATTCTCTATAAAATTTCTAAAAGCTTTTAATAAATTATCAAATGACTGATAAAAGTCTAGGTGTTCTCTATCAATATTTGTAATTACTACATATGTGGCCGGTAAACGGTTAAAAGTGCCATCACTTTCATCTGCTTCTACGACCATCCAATCACTTTTTCCTAATCTCGCATTTGTTCCATATGCTTCTATTATTCCACCATTAACAACTGTTGGATCTAACTCAGCTCCTTCCAATAAAGCACTAACAAAAGAAGTAGTTGTAGTTTTTCCATGAGTTCCGCCAATTGCTATAGACTTTTTAAACCTCATTAATTCTGCAAGCATGTCAGCTCTTCTAACTATAGGAATTTTATTTAAATTAGCTGCTACTAATTCTACATTATCTTCTTTAATAGCTGAAGATATAACTATAATACTAGCATTAGTAATGTTTTTTCTATCTTGTCCTATGTATATTTTTATACCAAGTTTTTTTAAACGATCAATATTAGAACTAATCGATATATCGCTTCCAGTTATTTGATAACCAAGCTCAAATAAAACTTCAGCTATTCCACTCATACCAATTCCACCTATACCAACAAAGTGAATTATTCCTAGGTCTTTAGAAAATATAGTCATAAACTACTTAGACTCCTTTATTAAAACTTCTCCAATATTAGCTAAAGTATTAGTAGAATTTATAAAAGCATTTTCTTTAGCAGATTTAGCTGCTTGATATAGCTTTTTCTTATCAAGAATAATATTCTTAATTTTACTTCGTAAAATTTTTATATCATCCATTTCATTACGGCTAGCAATCCAGCATGCTTTAATTTTTTTGATATATAATGCATTTTTCATTTGATGATTATCCGAAGATGTTAATAATGGTATCATTAACGCTGGCTTACCAGCGATTAAGTTTTCAGCTATAGTCCCAGCTCCGCTTCTACATATTATTAAATGACACCAATTTAAACTTTTAGAAAAATCTTCAATATAAGTATCCAACTTATGTGGTATTGATTCTTTTTCATATAAACTTTTTACATATTCCATATTTTCTTTTCTTACTTGCTGTACAATAGATATTTTAATTAATATATCTTTAGATAAACTACATAAAGCTTTAGCAACTTTTTTCGCCATAACCTCTGCTCCTAAACTTCCTCCAGTTATCAATATATTAATCGATTTATTATCTTTAATTTGATATTTATTTTTATATATATTTTCTATGCTTTTCCTAACAGGCATTCCCACATGTTTGATTTTTATCTTTTTAGAAAAATTTCCTTCAATCTTAGGAAAAAAAGTTGTTAAAATTCTAGCATATTTTGACAAAAATATATTTGCCTTTCCTACAATTATATTTCCTTCATGCAAGATAATAGGTGTTTTAAAAAAATGACAAATTATTATTGGAGGAACCGTTATACCTCCTCCAAAGCCATAAACTAAAATTGGACGATTAATTAATATTGTTTTAAAAGACTGTATGCTAGAATAGCATAGTAAAAATATTGATTTTAAATTCTTAAAAATTTTTCTTTTATATAAGCCTCTGCCTTTAAAACATAAAACTTTTATACTACTATTTTCTTTAGTATTTATCTTTACTAAATTAAACATTCTATTATCAGTAATAAATATTATTTTATAATTCCTTCTAGCTAGTTCATTAGCAATCTCAATAGCTGGAAGAGCATGTCCCGCAGTTCCTCCAGCACTTATTAATATACTCTTAATATTTTTCAATTTAACGCCTATTACTATTATTTTTTGTCAAAGCTAATACGATACCCATACTTATTGATATAGATAATAATGATGAGCCTCCGTAACTTATAAAAGGAAATGTAATACCTGTAGTAGGAACTATTCCTAATGTTACCGAGACATTTAATAAAACTTGCAGTCCAAATAAAATTAATAGTCCACCAACAGAAAGCAGTGAAAATAAATTATTATTTTTATAAACCCTAATTAAACCTCTTAGTACTATAGAGCATGATAGAGCCATTATTAACATACAGAATATTGCTCCAAACTCTTCTGCAATAACAGGAAATATAAAATCTGTATGCGCATCAGAGATTTTATTTTTAATTATACCATCTCCAGGTCCATTCCCTAAAAATCCTCCTGACTCATAAGCTTTAAAGGAATTCTTTATTTGGTCCATTCTCTCACAATTAGCATTAATGAAACAATCTATTCTCCTTTTTACATGAGCAAACATATGATAACCAACAAATATTCCTGAAGCCAGCAAACTAAATAATAATAAAAACCATCTTAATAATAAACCAGAAAGAAATAACTGCCCTGACCATATGAGTATTATAATTATAGACATACCTAAATCTGGTTGTTTTAGCAAAAAAAATAAAATGGATAGTAATAGTAACAATGATATATGAAAGCCTGAAACAAATGCTGGTATATATTTAAAGTTATTAAATTTATGAGAAAGTAAATAGGCTGTAACTATGACAAAGAATGGCTTGATAAATTCAGAAGGCTGTATAGAGGCATTGCCAATGATTAACCATCGACTTGCCCCATTTTTATCCGGGCCAAATATCATAACAAAAAATAGTAATATTAAGAAGAGAATAAATCCTAGCAAGCTGAGTCTAAAAACTCCTTTAATAGATAAAAAAGAAGTAAATATCATACAAAATATAGAAAGCATAAGATAATAAATATGATGTTTAAAAAAATGGAACTCTTGATAACCATGTTTTTCAGCTACAGCTTCACCTGCGGCTAATATCATAATAGAGCCTATAAATGCTAAAATTAAAATTTGTAATAGGTTCCAATGATCTACTGACCACCACCATCTAGACAAAAAACCATTATCATTTCTTGCAATAAAAATCATCTTAAATTTTCATTTATATAATTATGCGTTTCTTTTTTAAATATATTTCCTCTTTCTTCAAAATTTTTATATTGGTCAAAAGATGAGCATCCAGGAGAAAATAATATGGCTTTTTTACCCTTAATAGTTTTAGAAAAATTTATTGCAGTCTTTATTGCGATATTAATACTAATAGAGTTTTCACAATAAAAATAATTATTAAAATAACTTAAAAAATCATCTCCAGATTCACCTATAAAAAAGCCAGCCTTAATATTTTTTATATTATCAAGCAAATATTTAAAATCTTCTTTTTTTCTTCTACCTCCCGCTATCCATATAACTTTATTAAAGCAACTTAGAGCAACTTTGCATGACTCTAAATTAGTGGCTTTAGAATCATTAATTATTTCTAAATTATTGTCTTTATAAATTATTTCTAATCTATTTGGTAAACCCTCATATTTAGGAAGCTGTTCTCTTATCTGATCATGTGTTAATCCCATATGGATAGATGCAGCAATAGTAGATAATATATTTTCAACATTATGCATTCCTTTAAGTAAAGTTAAATTTTGTATTTTTCCGATTAATATTTTTTTATTATTTAAGTTATCTATAATATTATTTTTGTATAAATAAATACTATTATCTAGCTGCTTTTTTAATGAAATTTTTATAATTTTAGGTTTTATTTCTTTTTTATTAAGCTTATTAAAAAAGGTTAAACCATATTTATTATCAATATTTATTATAGCTAAATCATTATCATCTTGTTTTAAAAATAATTTTTCTTTTGCTGCTATATATTTATTCATACTTCCATGCCATTCAATATGGTCTGGAGTTATATTTGTTAAGATTGCTATATTTGGTTTTAATTCTTTAGCCAATGCTAATTGGTATGATGAAGCTTCTACAATATAGTTTGTTGTTTTTTTATTAGGTTTTAAACTTAATACTGGAACACCAATATTTCCTGCTAAAACAGCTTGATATTTATTTGCTTTCAGTAAATGAAATAGCATTGTTGTTACTGTGGATTTACCATTAGATCCTGTAATAAAAATAAATCTATTTTTTTCATTAGATTTTTCCTTCCAGAATATATCTAAATCACCTGTAATTTTTATATTTAATTTCTTAGCTAATAGTAAAACCGAATGATTAGGTTTTATACCTGGACTTACAAATAGCTTGTTTATTAATTTAATATTTTTTAGATTATTTAAGTCTTTAATTAAAATATTATGATTTATAAACCTTTTTCTTGTAACTTCTAAATCATCCCAAGCAATTATTTCTATAGATTTTGCTTTGTAGTAATTAATAGCTGATTTGCCAGACATTCCTAGGCCTAGTATACCTACTTTTTTATTTATTCTATTGTTCATATTATCTTAATTTAAGAGTTACTAGACCTATAAGGCCTAATATAACTGCTATTATCCAAAACCTAATTACAACCGTAGATTCTGACCATCCTTTTTTTTCAAAATGATGATGTAATGGTGCCATTTTAAAAATTCTCTTACCAGTAAGTTGAAATGATAAAACTTGAACAATTACTGAAACTGCTTCTAATACAAATAGTCCACCAACTATGGCTAATACTATCTCATGCTTTGTTATAACGCTAATTATACCTAAGGCTGCTCCTGTAGATAATGAACCTGTATCTCCCATAAAAACGCTTGCCGGAGGTGCATTAAACCACAAAAATCCTATTCCTGCCCCAACTAAACTTGAACATAAAATTATCAATTCTCCACTACCTTCTACATAAAACAAATTTAGATAGTTAGAAAATATTGTATTGCCAACTAAATAGGCTATTATGCCAAATACTCCCGCAGCTATAATTATAGGAACTATTGCTAACCCATCTAATCCATCTGTTAAATTTACCGCATTAGATGAACCAATAACTACTAAACTAGTAAAAATACACCAAAGAACTATGCCCAAATATATTGTATAATTTTTTGCAAATGGGAAAGCTAAAATTCCTTGTAAGGCCTTATCAGATATCATATATATCCATATAGTTGCCGCAATTACGATACTAAACTGAAATATAAGCTTCAGCCTACCGGATAATCCTTTATGATTATTTTTAGAAACTTTTAAGTAATCATCTATAAAACCTATCAATCCAAAACCAAAGGTAATATACAATACAATCCATATATATACATTACTTAAATCAGCCCATAATAAAGTTGATATAATTAGCGCTCCTAATATTATTACACCGCCCATAGTGGGCGTACCTCTTTTCATTTCTATATGCCAAGATGGGCCATCTTCTCTTATAGGTTGTCCTGCTTTTTGATTTGCTTTTAGCCAATCTATAATTTTTGGAGCAAAAATAAAAACTATAGATAGTGATGTTATTAAAGCTGCTCCACTCCTAAAAGATAGGTAGACAACTATATTTAAGAAACTATAGTCTTCAATAAAAGATTTAAGAAAAGAATATAACACGTTAGTCTGCTACCTTTGTTTTATATTTAGCTATTAAATAATTAACTATAACTTCCATTTTCATATATCTAGAACCTTTTACTAAAATTGTATCCATGGGTTTAATTATATCCATTTTACCTGTTTTAATAACTTGTTCGGAATCTATTGCCCAAGTACATTCTATTTTACTTTTAGATACATCATATAGGCCTTTAGTATTCTTACCTACAAATATTACTAAGTTTATCTTCGTACTGATTAAGTATCTAAATAAATTTTTATGCAGTGATAATGAAAATTTACCTAACTCTCCCATTTCTCCTAATATTAAAACTTTCCTATTGTTTTTTGCTATTTCATGTAATGATTTTAAGGAAGCAATTACAGAACTAGGATTGGCATTGTAACTATCGTCAATAAGTAAAGATTTTTGACTACCTATACTTAAGTTATGCCTATTTCCTCTTCCTGTTGGAATAATAGATTTATATAAATTATTTATTCCTTTTTCAATATTAGATTTGGTAATTACTAATACTCCTAATACTGCTAAAGAGTTTATAGCTTGATGCATTCCATCGATATTAATATTATACTTGTATTTTTTTCTATCAACTAATGCCGTAATTATTTGACCTCCTTTAATTATTTGACGATTAACTAAACAAATATTTGCTGAATTATTTACCCCATATGTTAATATATTAATATTCTTAATATTTTTACTATATTCCATTATTTCATTATAATATTCAAAATCTCTATTAATTAAAATATTTCCATTCTCTATTAATCCTTCAAATATTTCTGCCTTAGCTTTGATCACATCTTTTATTGATTTAAAATTTCCTATATGTGCTTCAGAGACATTAGTAATTATAACTATATTAGGCTTTACGAGTTTACTTAGTTTGCGAATTTCATTAGCATTATTCATTCCTATTTCAAATATACCAAATTCCGAACTACGACTCATATTTGCTAAGGAATATGGCACACCAACATGGTTATTATAACTATCTGGATTAGCATAAGTTGCTCCTATGTTATCAAGACCACTTTTTATGATTTCTTTAGTAGACGTTTTTCCAGCACTGCCTGTAATCGCTATAATATTACATTTTATATTAATTCTTTTTCTTGCATAAGAGGCTAATAATAATAGAGATTTATAAACATCAGCTACTTTAATTAATTTATTATTATATTTTTCTGACATAAAAGAATTATGAACAATTACTGCAACTGCTCCCATCTTTATCGCATCACTTATAAAATTATGACCATCTAATTTTTTTCCAGAAAATGCAAAAAAAATACTTCCTTTTTTAACTTTTCTACTGTCAAACTCTAACCCTGTGCAATACCAGCTAGACCCTATTTTTTGCCCTAAAGCTTCAGCTACTTCATTAGAGCTCCATAAAATATTATCTTGATCAAGCATAATACTAATTGACCCCAATTAATGTTTTAATTATTTTTTTATCAGAAAATTTTAAAAATTTTCCGTTTATTTCTTGATAATTTTCGTGGCCCTTACCTACAATTAATAAAACATCACCTTTTTGTAAATTACTAATAGCATATTTTATAGCATCACCTCTACCTGCTATTTCTATACTATTAGGACAAAAATCTATTATCTGTTTTCTTATAGATTTAGGATTTTCATAACGCGGATTGTCATCTGTAATAATTATTTTATCCGCATAATTATTTGCTGTTTTTCCCATTAAAGCTCTTTTGCCTTTATCTCTATCTCCGCCACAACCTAAAATTAAATATAACTTTTTATTAACATATGGCCTTATTGATAATAGTACATTTTTTAATGCATCTGGAGTATGGGCAAAATCTACATATATCTTTTTATCATTATTATCTTTTATAAGTTCTAATCTGCCAGGAGGAGGTTTTAACTTCCCAATTACATCCTCTACTGTTTGTCTTTTAAAACCCATTTCTATTAATATAGAAATTGATGTGATCAAATTATTAATTTGATATTCTCCAATAAGTTTAGAGAATATAACAGTTTTTTTATTATTATAGCTTACTTCTATTTCTTGCTTTGCCCTATGAATATTTATAATTTTAAATTTCCAATTAGATGATTTAGAATTGCCTATAGTTATTATTTTGAGATTATTAATTTTTGCAGCTTCAATAAAATCTTTATACTTTGGAACGCATTCATTAATAATAGCTACTCCTTTATTAGCTAACTCATAAAACAATCTTAATTTTGCTCTTTTATAATTTTTAAAATTTTTGTGATAATCTAAATGGTCTCTACTTAAAGAAGTTATGACTACAATATTAAAATTAATACCATCTAGCCTATATTGATCTAAGCCGTGACTAGAAGCTTCAATAATTATATTTTTAACTTTTTTATTATATAACTTTACCAATGTGGCAATTAGCACTTCTGATTCAGGAGTTGTTAAATTGTTTAATTTTGAAAGCGATTTATGATGCACACCTAATGTTCCTATTGAAGCAGAATTTATGCCTAATATTTTTATTAAGTTATTTGTAAACCATGCAACCGAAGTTTTTCCATTTGTACCTGTTATAGCTATGATATTATCAAATTTATATTTATAAAATTTATTGCAAATTTGCGCATACATTTTTCTAGCTATTAAAGTAGGTATAGTTAAAATTTTTATATTATGCTTAACTTGTTTTAAATTCTTTTCATCAATTAATAATGCTACTGCCCCATTTCTAATTGCTTCGTTAACATAATGTAGCCCATTTTTATTAGATCCTATTAATACTGCAAAAATATAACCTTTTTTAATTTTTCTTGAGTCGCATGTAATTCCTTTAGTTGATAAATTTTTTATTTTATATTTATCTATTATTTCTTTAGGTATTAAACTATGTAATTTTATCATCGATTTTTATAACTCTGCATTTATAGTGCTTTTTATACCTAGTATAGGTGCTATTTCATTTATTATATTTATAGATAACGGGACTGCATTGAAACCAGGCGTTCTTCCTAGCACGCTTCCTGTTGCCTTAGGTTCATCTAGCAATATAAATAATGCATATTTAGGATTATTAATTGGAAAGAAAGTAATCAAAGAGGATACTACTTTTTTTTTGCTATATTTACTTCCATCATTTTTATTTGCAGTCCCTGTCTTTGCTCCAACTAGATATGTCATGGATTTCATTTTTTTAGCTGTACCAATTTCTGTATTACTTTTATAAAGCTTTTTCATTATATTACTTACATCTTTATCAAATACTTTTATTCTAGATCTGCCTAATAGCTTTGGATCTATTACAACTGCTGGCTTAATATACTCTCCTCCATTTACGGTGGCAGCTAGCGCTGAAATAATATTTAAAGGGCTTACAGCTATACCATGTCCATAAGACATCGTAGCTACATGTATATCGCTTATCTTATTCCTGGAAGGAAAAGTTGGGTATTGAACTTCAGGTATTCCGCTTTCTATAATATCATTTAAACCTAATTTTTTAAAATAATCTGATTGTTTATCTTTTCCCAACTTTAAGGCTATTAGAGCCGAACCTATATTAGAGGAATGTATAAATACTTCTTCTAAATCTAAGGTTCTTTCTTCTGGATGAAAATCTTTGATATAATATTTACCTATTTTTATTGGTTCACTTGCATCAAATTGACTTTTCATATTTATGATATTTTCATTTAATGCTGAAGCAAATGTAATAGCTTTAAAAACAGATCCAAGTTCAAAATTAGATCCTGTTATTTGATTAGGTGTAATATCTATTGAATGATATACATTAGGATTGAAACTTGGAATACTAACCCCAGATAGCACTTCTCCCGTATTAACATCTATAACTATACCAACAGCACCTTTATATTTGTAAATGGAAATTCCATTCTGCAAAATATTAAATATTTTATACTGTATTCTAGAATCTAAGGTTAAGAATATATCTTTTCCCGTATTTAATATATTATTATATTTAAGCTCTATGCCTGCTAAACCATTTTTATCTATGCCTGTATAACCCACTATATGACTAACTTCATCATTCAATGGATATACCCTTAGGTATTCCTTTTGAAACTTAAGTGCAGGTTGCCCTAGTTTATTTACTTCTTTAGCAATTTCAGGAGTTAAGTGTCTTGCAATATACTGAAAATTTTTTTTAGATTTTAACCATATTTCTAGATTATCTTCACTTAAACTTGGTATTATCTTCAATATATTTTTTTTAGCTTTATCTAGGTCATATACTATATCTCTATTTTTATATAAAGACCAACTTGGCATAGATATGGCAAGTAAAACGCCATTCCTATCTAAGATATTTCCTCTTTTATTAGCTTTTTTAATATCCCTAACAATTTGTTCTTTTGCTTTTAAAGGCTTAGAAGTATCAATTAATTTAATATTTACTATGATTAAAGATACAAAAAATATAACAGCTACAGCTATTATTCTTTGTTTACACTTATCTATTATTGATTTTTCTAATCCATCAACTTTAATACTTTTATCAACATCTAACAAATTTTACCTCAAGTATACTAAAATTATTCGCGCTGTCTTCTTAAAAAAGCAGGTATATCTAAGGTATCTTCTTTAGAAATATTTTCATTACTCTTCATTGAAATCTCTGGTGACAATGATAATTCGTTATTTATTTCTTTTTGTTTTTCTAATATGTTTTCATCTAACTCATTTTGAGAACCTTCATTATTTTTATTAATTTCACTATTATTCTTATTTGAGTTTCCAAATATTGATTTTCCTGTAAAACGTTTAATTAAGCTTTCTGTTTCTTTTTTTTCTGCCTGCTCTTTTTCTTCAGTATTAACCTGTATATTAGAAGATGCATTCAGAACTTCTGCTTCAGTGAATGGATCTATCTTAATTTCTATAGGAGCTATTATTTCTTTTTCTATAAATTCAGGCTCAGGTGGTATAAAAGATTCCGGTTTCGCTTCAGTTACTTTTTCTATTACTTCAGCACTAGCAACATTGATATCTTCTAATTTAGAGTCTTCTTGATCAAGGCTATTAGGTTTACTTAAATTATTATTTTTGTCTGAATTATCAGGTGTATATGCAACATCTGTATTAGGCTTTACATCAGAAATTATATTTTCAACAGGGTCAACTCTTTTTTCACAATCTATTCCTGTTGCCACTACTGATACTCTAATATTATTATGCATACTATCGTCCTGTGAAGCACCAAATATAAGGTTTACATCTTCATCTGACTGTTGGCGAATATGATCTACAATTTCATCTACTTCAAATAATGTTAAATCTGGTCCGCCTGTTACATTTACTAAAACTCCTCGCGCTCCAGCAAGGGAAACATCATCTAATAATGGATTGGCTATGGCTGCTGCAGCTGCTTCTAACGCTCTATTATCACCTTCAGCATCTCCCGTACCCATCATTGCTTTACCCATTTCCATCATTACAGACCTTACATCTGCAAAATCTAAATTTATTACTCCCGGCATGACCATTAAATCTGTTACACCTCTGACTCCTGAATATAAAACTTTATCTGCCATTTTAAAAGCATCAGAAAACGTAGTTTGAGCATTTGCAACTCTAAATAAATTTTGATTAGGAATTACTATTAAAGTATCTACAGATTTCTGTAATTCATTTATTCCTTCTTCAGCTAAGCGCATTCTATTTTTTCCTTCAAATTGAAATGGCTTAGTTACGCACCCTACTGTAAGAATACCTCTTTCTCTTGCTGCTTTTGCAATTACCGGTGCTGCGCCAGTTCCTGTTCCGCCGCCCATTCCTGCTGTCACAAAAAGCATATGCGTGCCATCAATATGCTCGAGTATCTGATCTAATGATTCATCTGCAGCGGCCCTGCCTATTTCTGGCCTTGCTCCTGCACCTAATCCTTGAGTTACATTTGCTCCTAATTGTACTCTCATTTGAGCACTAGAATTTGCAAGAGATTGAGCATCCGTATTGGATACAACAAACTCGACTCCTTCTAAATGAGAAGCAATCATGTTATTTACGGCATTACAACCTGCCCCTCCAACTCCAATTACTGTTATTCTTGGTTTTAATTCATGAGTAGGAGGAACACTTATATTAATAGACATTTTTTATCTCCAATTTAGTTAACATATATGATTTTTTTAAGTGAATAGCGTTGATGAAAATATTATTTAAATACATAATTAATTTAACTCCTTAATTATTTTTTGAAATTTATCTGCCTTGTTACTTTGAACAATTTTTTTAGGTGTGATGTATGAAATATCTATAATTGGTATTGCTTTAAGTTTTAAATATTTGTTATTTAAATACTCTAAATTTTTAGCACTTGTAATGAATGACCATTCAGCATCAACTAATCTGATTTTTTCTTCTATATTAATTATTTTAGTATTAATAATTTTTAATTTTGTATTTTCATTTTTAATTTCACTACTTAACCACATTGACCAAACAGTACCGGATACTGAAAATATAATTATAAATGCAACAAATATTCTCATCATGCCGCATTCTCCATTTTATTGAGCCTTTCTGCAGCTCTCAATTTTGCAGACCTTGATCTAGAATTTATTTGAATTTCTTTATTATCAGCTTTTACAACTTTTTTAGTAATAGACTTAAAAGACGGAGTGTTTTTATTAAAATTACTATAAATTTTTGCAGAATGTCTATGAGGGTTTGGAGTTAATCCAGATCTAGTTTTTATAAAGTTCTTTACAATCTTATCTTCTAAAGAATGAAAGCAAATTACAACTAGCCTAGCTCCAGGAGATAACAAATCTTCAGCATCATTTAAAGCTTTTTCAATTTCCATCAGCTCATTATTAACCTTTATTCTTAAAGCTTGAAATGTTTTTGTAGCGGGATCTATTTTCAATCTAGGGTTTTTACCTATTGCAGACCTTACTATTTGAGCTAACTCAAATGTAGAAGTTATTAATTTATTTTTTCTATATTCTACAATTGCATTAGCTATTCTTCTAGCCTTTCTTTCTTCTCCTAATGTAAAAATTATATCATTAAGTGTTCTCTCATCACTCTCATTAATTATATCTGCTGCGGATTGTCCAGAATTTTCCATTCTCATATCTAATGGACCATCATATCGAAATGAAAAGCCCCTTTCAGCATTATCAATTTGCATGGAAGAAACACCTAAATCAAATAATATTCCTCCATCTATATTTTTAACGCCATTGTTTTCGAGTAAAAACTTTAACCTTCCAATATTTCCATTAATCAACTTAAAATTATTAGGAAAAATTTTTCTAGTTTTATCTGCATATATACTGACTGATGGGTCTCTATCAATAGAAACAACATTACAAGTTGCTGAAGACAATATCATATTTGTGTGTCCTCCTGCTCCAAAAGTTCCATCTACATAAGTAAGGCCATCTCTAATATTTAAATTTTTTATAACTTCTTCAGCTAATACAGGTATATGACTATTTTTCAAATTAGTTTTATTGGAAATAATTTTTGTCACTTATATGTCCTTATGCTTAATATAATTAAGATTTTATTTTTCTTCTTTTATTCATGTACAATTTAGCTCTACTTAAATAATTATCAAAAATTTGAGGATTCCATATTCTAAACCTTCTACCCATACCAACAAATAAAGCTTCTGAATTTATTTTAATTTCTGACCTAAGTGATTCAGATATTATAACTCTGCCTTCATTATCAAATGAGAGAATTGCTCCACCGAATATTAAAGTGGATTCATATTCATTTTCTTCTAATAATGGGTCATTTAAATCTAATTTATTTTGTAATAAGTTTAAATAATCTTTTGGATAAGCATCTATTGCCTGCTCAGAGAGTGATGACTGGGCTATAATTCCTGCAAAATTTGTGCCTATCAAATTAGGCCTCCATATAGCAGGTACAGACACCCTACCTTTTTTATCTACTTTATTTAAGTATCTTCCTATAAAATCTGACACTTTTCACCCCTATAAAAAACCCGGTCCAAATTTGGAAATTCATGGGTTTATATAGTAATATCATGGGAATATATGGTTCGTCAAATATAGTTTGATTATTTTACTATATTTTGCCAGGTAGCCTATAAGCCGGGTTCTGTCTAGAGTGACTATTCATCTAGGATATTTGTTACCAAATACCTCATGCAACCTACCCAACAACACGTTGAAAACACCGCTGCTAAATAAATAGCTTGCTGTTTCTACTTGGTCTTGCTCCCAGTGGGGTTTACCCTGCCATTTTAATTACCTAAAATGCGGTGCGCTCTTACCACACCATTTCACCCTTACTTAATAATACTAAGCGGTATATTTTCTGTGGCACTTTCCCTAGAGTTTCCTCTGCCGGCAATTAACCGGCACTGTGTTTCCATGGAGCCCGGACTTTCCTCTCTTCATTTATAAAGAGCAGTCACTTAACTACCTGACGTTATAAACTTAACAATATTTATAAAAAATTCAATATAAAGATCTTACTTTGGAAAAAGCCTTAGAAACAGAATAAGCAACATTTACTACTAATTCGTTTGTTTCTTCCGATATATCTTTCGGAATGAAACGCCTTTTAAAAGCAATCAAGCTTGGTTTAAAATAATTTTTTACATCATAACCTATGTCAAATAATAAATTATGTAATAATTGATCTGATTTCAAGCTATCAGGAACACTAAATATTTTGTCAGGCCAAATAGAAAGATCTTTTCTAGCCAATCTATGCCAATCGAAATTTTCTCCAGGGTCTAATTTTCTTGATGGAGCAATATCAGAGTGGCCTAACACCCAATCTTTTTTTATATTATATTTGCTGAAAAGTAGCTTAATTAATTGCTCTAAAGACTGATATTGTTTTTCACTAAATACTTTATATCCGTGTTCGTGACCAGGGTTTACTAATTCTATTCCTATAGAAGTATCATTCAAATTTTTTCTTTTTAACCATTTTGAAACACCTGCATGCCAAGCTATATTATAATCATCTACTAGTTGGAATATTTGCCCTTCCTCATTAATAAAATAATGAGAACTCACTTTAGATTTTTTATTGCATAAATAATTTAATGCTGACTCTGCATTCTGCATTCCTGTATAATGGATAATAATTGCATCTAGCAAACCCATATCTCTTCTTTTATTAAAATTTGGAGACTTATATTCATTAGAAATAGTAAAATTCATTAGTTTTTATTTTTTCTATCTTGAACTATTCTCTCATAAGACTCATTTATTCGAGAAAGTCTTTCATTAGCAAACTTAAGAAACTCATCAGGCAAACCTTTTGATACTAAAGTATCAGGGTGATACTCTTTTGCTAGGTTATAATATTTCTTTTTTAATTCTGTATCTGTATCATTAGGAGATGATAATAAAACCTTATAATCATCTTTAAGATTATATTGCTTATTAACTTCAAAAAATTGTATTTTGATAGATTCAACTAAATTATTTGGCATTTTAAATATTTCAGCAATACCTTTAATCATTTTTTCTTCATTTAAATGAAGATCTCCATCGGCTAATGCTATTTTATATAGAGAATTTATAAACTCTATATATAATTCTTGTTGATTTCCAAAAACTGATAGTAATTGTTTTGCATACATCTCATAACCATCTGAACTTTTTTTAGCACTATTAAAAATTTCACCTATTGCAATTTCATCTTTTGGATCAAAATCGAATACTTCGCGAAATTTTTTAACTTCATCTTGAGTGACCTGACCATCAGCTTTTGATAATTTTGCTGCAATTACTATAACTCCTGTAGCAAAAGCTAATTGTTTTTCCTGTTCATTATATTGAGAAAATTGACTGTCATTACTTTCTTCTTGAAATGTATTAAAATTCTTAGCATCTCCCTTTCTAACCTTATCTATTTTATGCCCTAAAGCTAAGCCAAGTACTGCCCCTAATGGACCACCAAGAACCATTCCAGTTCCTCCTCCTATTATTTTTCCCCAAACTGACATAAAATAATCCTTTTAATAAAATTAACATTATTGTTAAATAATAAATATATTAATATTTTAAATTAGTAGAGCTTAAAATTGATTAACTTGAAATATAAAAATAATAAATGGGACTTTTGGATAGATAGAGGTGGTACTTTTACTGACATAGTAGCCATTGATCCAAATGGAGTTTTTCATACAAAAAAAATTCTTTCTCATAATCCTTCTTTCTATAAAGACTCAATCATAGAAGGAATAAGACAGTTTTTAAAAATAAAAAAAAAGAAAAGAATATGTTCTAATTTAATTAGTGAAGTAAGGATTGGAACAACTGTAGCTACAAATACGCTATTAACTAAAGCAGGTGATAAAACTTGCTTATTCATAACAAAAGGTTTTAAAGATTCCTTAAAAATAGGTGACCAATCTCGCCTAGACATTTTTGCTAGAAGAATTATTCCTCATAAAATACTTTACGATAATGTTTACGAAATTTCAGAAAGGTTATCAAATACAGGAAAAGTATTAGTAAAAATAGATATACAAAATGCTAAGACTTTGATGAAAAAAGCACTAAATAAAGGATACAAATCTGCTGCAATTGTTCTAATTCATGCTTGGAAATATCCTAAACATGAAAAAATATTAAAAAAAATAGCTATAGAACTAGGTTTTAGAAATGTATGCATAAGTTATGACACTGCTCCATTAATTGGATTAAATTCCAGGGGAGATACTACCGTTGTAGATGCTTACTTAACTCCTAAATTAAACCGATATACTAAAAATATATCCTTAAATATAAAAAATACTAAAATATTTTATATTAAATCTACCGGCGGATTAACTTCTAGCAAAAATTTTAGTGGCAAAGACGCAGTATTGTCTGGACCAGCTGGAGGAGTAATTGCTGCTGTAGAAACTAATAAATTATATAAAAATTATGAAGGAATAATAGGTCTAGATATGGGGGGCACGTCAACTGACGTATTTCACTATAAAGACCATTATGAAAGGTCACATGAAAATATTATTGCTGGCAATAAAATAAAAGTACCTATGCTTAATATCAATACTATTGCGGCAGGTGGAGGCTCAATAATAAAGTTAGAAGGATCTAAAATAACAGTTGGCCCAGAAAGTGCAGGAGCATCGCCGGGTCCAGCTTGTTATGGCATGGGCGGACCTGCTACAATTACAGACTGCAACCTAGTACTAGGATATATTCAGACCAATAATTTTCCTAAAATTTTTGGAAAACATTCGAACAAACCTATAGATAGAAAAACTTCAATAAAAGCTTTAAAAAAAATAACTAATGACATTCTAAAGTTCTCTAAAGAAAATATTTCAATATATGAATTAGCTAAAGGCGCTATTAGTGTAGCTAACGAAAGTATGGCCAATGCTATTAGAAATATTTCTATAGAAAAAGGTCATGATATAGAAAAACATGCTTTAGTAGGCTATGGCGCAGCAGCTGGTCAACATATATGCAATATTGCTGATTTATTAAATTTAAAAACTATTATTATACATCGATTTTCGAGTGTTTTTAGTGCATACGGTATAGGTTTTTCAGAATTTAAAGTTATTAAAACAATCACAATTGAAAAAGAAATATATAGTAAATGTAAAGAATTAAATAAGGATTATAAAAAATTAGAAAAACAAGGAATACAAGAACTTAAGATAAGTGACCCTTTAGTTAAATTAAAAGACATAACTATAATAAGAACAATTAGTTTAAAATATAATGGCACGGATAGTTTCATCAGATTAGAGTACGAAGAATTAGACATATGCATAAAAAAATTTAAAAGTTTATATAAAAAACAATTTGGTTTTTTGCATCTAAATAGATCAATTGTTATTGATAATATTTCAATTGAAGCATTTATACCTAATAAGATTAATTATCCACCAGTTAAAAATCTGAAAATTAACTATGATGTTAAAAATGAAGAAAAATGCTCAACCTATATAGAGAATGAATTTCAAATTATTAATTCTTATAATAGAGAAAATTTGAAAATAGGAGATTACATTAAAGGTCCCTCAATAATATATGAAAATAATACAGCATTATATATTTCAGAATTATGGAATGGGTATATTAATAGAGATAGTCAAATTATCCTGTCTAAAAATAAAAACAAAAAAAATAAAATAATTACTAATAAAAAAGTTGATCCTATACGACTAGAGATTTTTAACAATATGTTTATGGCTATAGCCGAGGAAATGGGAACAGTTCTAAAAAATACCGCATATTCGGTTAACATAAAAGAAAGGTTAGATTTTTCTTGCGCTTTATTTGACAGAAAAGGTGGATTAATTGCAAATGCTCCCCATATTCCTATTCACTTAGGTTCTATGGGAGAAAGTGTAAAATTTGTAATACAAAAAAATAAAAAGAATATGAATAATGGAGACAGTTTTATACATAATAATCCATATACTGGTGGAACCCATTTACCTGATATTACCGTTATTACTCCTATTTTTATATCACATAAAAAAAATCCTGATTTTTTTGTTGCAAGTAGAGCACATCATTCTGACATAGGTGGAAGCACTCCTGGTTCTATGCCAGCTATGTCTTCAAATATAAATGAAGAAGGTGCAGTTTTTAATGGAGAAAAAATTGTTAATAAAGGAATACTTAATTATAAGACTATTTTTAAAATTTTTAACACATCTAAATACCCTGCAAGAAATGTTGATTCAAATTTTGCAGACCTTGCAGCGCAACTAGCAGCATCCAATTCTGGAAAAAATAGTATAAATAGAATGATTAATAAATATACCCTTAATACAATAAATGCCTATATGAAACATGTTACTAATAATGCTGAAGAATCAATAAAAAATGCTCTGAGTAGATTAAAAAATGGTAAATATGAGACTTTAATGGATAATGGTTCAAAAATTAAAGTTAATATTATAATTAATAAAAAAGATAATACTGCTAGCTTTGATTTTACAGGCTCTTCAGAACAAACATCTGATAACTTTAACACTCCTAAAGCGGTAACTAAATCCGCTATTCTTTATGTTTTAAGAACATTAATAGAAAAAAAAATACCCTTAAACGATGGCTGCTTAAAGCCAATTAAAATTATCATACCTAATAATTCTATACTAAATCCGAAATATCCTGCAGCTGTAGTTGCTGGAAATGTTGAAACAAGTCAAACTATAGTCGATACCATCAATAGTGCATTAAAAATCCAAGCTGCATGTTATGGAACTATGAGTAATTTTACTTTTGGCAGTAATAATTATGGATATTATGAAACTATTTGTGGCGGCGAAGGTGCAAGCAATAATCATAATGGTGCAAGTGCAGTTCAATGCCATATGACTAATACGAGAATGACAGATCCTGAAATATTAGAATTGCGTTATCCAGTTAAAATAAATAATTTTTCTATAAGAAAGAATAGTGGTGGTAAAGGTTTATTTAATGGAGGAGATGGAGTTATCAGAGAAATTGAATTTTATAAAAGTATGACGGCTGTAATTTTATCAAATAGAAGAAAAATAGCTCCAAATGGAATTCTAGATGGAAACGATGCTTCAAAAGGAATCAACCTGATAAAAAAAAAAGGTAAGGGCATTAAAAAATTAGATTCAAGTGTAACCATTGATATAAAACCTGGAGATGCTATTATAATAAAAACTCCGGGTGGAGGCGGGTATGGCAAAAAAGCAACACATTAATGATAATATCTTATTTAAAGTAACTTGAACAAGAATAATTAAATAGTATGTTGTATACTATATAAAATAGTTTGGGAAAAATGTATAAAAATATAATTAGTTTTAAAATTTTACTTATAATAATTTTATTTTTTTTAAATGGATGTGCTTCTAGCCCTGATACTGCAGGAAAACAAGAAAATGATCCTTTTGAATCTATCAATAGAGAAATTTATGCTTTTAATGATGGCGCTGATGAGTACGTAATAGGACCTATAGCTCATGCATATAGAGACATTATTCCTAACCCAGTTAGAGACAGCATTAGAAACTTTCTTCTTAATTTAAAAACACCTCTAAGCGCTATGAATGCTACTTTACAAGGCGATTTTACTAGAGGTATTACCGCAGTAGGAAGGTTTGCAGTAAATAGTACTGCAGGTTTATTAGGATTATTCGATGTTGCAAATTATATAGGGCTTGAACCAGTAGATGAAGATGTAGGCCAAACGCTAGGGGCATGGGGAATAGAGCCAGGACCATATTTAATACTTCCTTTTCTAGGACCTTCTTCTACTAGAGATTTAGCGGGAAAAGTAGGAGATTGGTTAATTGACCCATTAGGGCTGTACCTAATTAGAGAGGATTATGAAGATTTTTTATTAGCAACAAAAGTTACACAAGCCCTAGATACCAGAGTCCAATTAGATGGAGTTATTGAAGGCACAAGAGAAAATTCTTTAGATCCATATGCAATTATGAGAACAATGTATTTGCAAAGAAGAGTAAGACAAATAGCTAATGAAGAATCTGAAGATACTTCTATTTATGATATAGATATTGATATAATGCTTTTAGACTAATGAAGGTAATAAAAGAGTATGATTAAAACGTTAAAACATATTTGTATTAATTTATTTATAATGCTTTGTATTTCAAAATATAGTTATGCAATAGAAGAAAGTTTAGCTGTTAAATATATTGAAGGAGTAGGCCAACAAGCTATTAATATTCTTAAAACCCCTATAGAAGATTTGCAGACTAGAGAATTGCTATTTGCAAGAATGCTAAATAATAATTTTGATAAAAAGCTTATCCATAGAGCTGTACTTGGAAAAGCTTCTAAAGGAGCTTCGCCAGGAGAGCTTGTAAGATTTGGTAATGCATTTGATAAACATATTGTAAAAGTTTATGCCTCTCAATTAGGAGTCTATTCAAATCAATTATTTATAATTGATAAAGCTTTTAATAAGGGAAAAAAGGATACTATTGTATCTTCTCATATAGAGCATGAAACTGCTCCTCCTCTAAGGATAGATTGGCGACTTAGAGATAGAGGCAATGGAATTAAAATTATAGATATAGCTATAGAAGGTGTAAGCCTATTAGCTACAAAAAGAGCAGACTTTGGTGCTTCTATTAAAAAAGGCGGCTTACATTCTTTAATTATTGATCTAGAAACAAAGAATGCTGAAAATAAATAATTTACCTTGAAATTGGTTTATATTTGATTCTGTGAGGTCTATCCGAAGATTCTCCAAGTCTTCTTTTTCTGTCTTCTTCATAAGACCCATAATTTCCCTGAAACCATTCAACATGGCTAGAACCTTCAAAAGCTAATATATGTGTGGCTATCCTATCTAAAAAATATCGGTCATGACTAGTTATTAAAGCACAACCAGAAAATGAACCTAAAGCTTCTTCAAGTGCCCTTAAAGTATCTACATCTAAATCATTAGTTGGTTCATCTAATAACAATACATTTGCTCCTGACTTTAACATTTTAGCTAAATGAACTCTATTTCTCTCTCCACCAGATAATTGACCAATAATTTTTTGCTGATCACCACCTTTGAAATTAAACCATGAAACATATGCTCTACTAGGAACGGTCTGTCTTCCGAGTTCAGTCTGTTCAGCACCTTCACTAATTTCACTCCATACAGTGTTTTTATCATTTAATGAATCTCTATTTTGATCAATATATCCTAAATTAACACTTTCACCTACAGACATATTTCCACTATCCGCTTTATCTTTTTCAGAAATCATATTAAACAATGTAGTTTTACCTGCTCCATTTGGGCCAATTATACCTACTATTGCACCAGGTGGAATTTTAAATGATAAATTATCGATTAATAATTTATCTCCAAAACCTTTACTAATATTTTTTGCTTCAATAACATTAGCTCCTAACCTTTCTCCTGAAGGAATAACGATTTGCTGAGGAGAAGGACCTTTCTCTCTTTCTTGAGATGCTGCAACTAGAGCTTCATATGCATTCACTCTTGCTTGAGATTTAGATTGTCTTGCTTTTGGATTTTGCCTCACCCAATCTAGCTCATTAGAAATAGTTTTTTGTATAGATACTTCTTCTCTAGCTTCTTGCTTAAGTCTTTTATGCTTATGCTCCAACCAATTAGAATAATTACCTTCAAATGGAATTAAATTACCTCTATCTATCTCTAAAATCCAACCTGCAACATTATCTAAAAAATACCTATCATGTGTTATAGCAACAACTGTGCCAGAAAAATCAGCTAATGTTCTTTCCAACCAGGCTACAGATTCGGCATCTAAATGATTAGTAGGTTCATCTAATAAAAGCATGTCTGGCTTTGATAATAATAACTGGCATAAAGCTACTCTTCTTTTTTCTCCTCCTGACAAATCAGAAATATTACTCTCAGCAGGCGGACATCGCAGAGCATCCATTGCTATTTCAATATGTCTATCTATATCCCACCCATCTATAGCATCAATTTTTTCTTGAAGTTCTGCTTGTTTAGCTAACAGATTATTCATCTCTTCATCTGTTGAAACCTCTCCAAATTTTAAACTTACTTCTTCAAACTCCTTTAAAGTATTTTTTACATCTGCAATACCTAACATGATATTTTCAAATACATTTAAATCTTTATCTAAAACTGGTTCCTGAGCTAGATAACCTACTTTTATATTTTCTGCAGACCAGGCTTCTCCAGAGAATTCTTTATCTAAACCGGCCATAATTTTTAATAGTGTAGATTTTCCTGCACCATTAGATCCTAATACTCCAATTTTAGCTCCTGGATAAAAAGATAGCCAACCGTCTTTTATTACTTGCTTGCCACCTGGCCAAGTTTTATTCAATTCCTTCATTACGTAAACATATTTGGCGCTCATAAATTTAATCTCCATTTATACAGGTAATTGCTTTATATATTAAAAATATATAAAAAAGACTTATAAACATTTAAAATAAGAAGCAAAGTATTCTTTAAAAAAAGTATATAGGAAAATGATAAAAAAATGAACAAAACAAAGTTTATTGGTTTACTTATAGGAATAATATTTCTTATTGCTACTTGTTTACTGCCTTCACCTGAATCATTAAATAATAAAGCGTGGCTGACTTTAGGCGTTGCCCTGCTCATGGCAACTTGGTGGTTAACAGAAGCTATTCCCTTACCTGCTACAGGGCTGGTTCCTATAGTTCTTTTTCCAATATTAGATATAAGTCCTATAAAAGCAACAGCCCAAGGTTTTAGTCATCCTATAATATTTCTTTTTATGGGAGGTTTTATAATTGGTTTAGCTATGCAGCATACAGGGCTTCATAAAAGAATAGCTTATTATATAATATCTAAATTTAAAAGTAGTCCTAAATCTCTAATTTTTGGATTTATGTGTGCTACTGCTTTTTTATCCATGTGGATTAGCAATAGTGCAACAGCCATTATGATGTTACCGATTGCGTTATCTATTATTACTGTATTTAAAGAAGATAAAAATAATGTTAAAAATCATAACTTTGATAAAAGTTTAGTATTAAGTATTGCATTTTCAGCAACAATTGGAGGAATAGCAACAATAATTGGAACTCCTCCTAATACGGTAATGGCTGCCATGCTCTCAGAAATGTATAATTATGAAATAAGTTTTGTAGACTGGTTAAAAATTGGACTTCCTACTTCAATTATACTTCTGCCTATAGCCTGGATAATACTTACTTTTTTATGTTTTCCTTTAGATTCTAAAATAACAATAAAAGACAAGGTAATTAAGGATAAAATAAAAGAATTAGGTACAGTCACTCAAGATGAAGTAATGGTAGGAATCGTCTTTATAGTAACAGCTTTTTTATGGATATCTAGAAAGTGGATTTCAAATGCATTAGTAGGTGTAATTCCTTCTGGAGCAATAAATGATTCTTCAATAGCAATAATGGCTGCAATTTTTTTATTTATTATACCCTCCAATAGACCAAAAAGACAAAGATTAATTAATTGGGAAGTTGCCCAAAATATACCTTGGGGTGCACTAATATTAATTGGTGGCGGGTTATCTCTTGCCACAGTGATAAATACATCGGGATTAGCTGCATGGATTGGTTCTTTAAGTAATAGCCTATCCAACATATCTATTATACTTTTAGTCCTAATATGTGTGGCAAGTATTATTATACTAACAGAATTAACCTCTAACACAGCAACTGCTTCAACATTTATTCCTATTCTGGGAGCAACAGCTCTGGGACTTGGTCAAGACCCTTTACTTTTAATTATTCCTGCTACACTTGCTGCAAGTTGTGCATTTATGATGCCAGTTGCAACACCTCCTAATACCATTGCATATGCTTCTGGTCACCTCAAAATTTCTGATATGATAAAAGCAGGTATATGGTTAAATATAATTTCTTTAATAATAATAGGAGTAATTATTGCACTGATTTTAGATCCCGTATTTGATGTAGAACTAAATAAAATTCCACTGTGGGTAAAATAAAAAAATAATTATAATTATAAAAAAATAAAGACTTGTAAAATATATTTATAAGTATTAATTTTTAAAATTAACTTAAAATAAGAATATGTAATATGAAAATTGCTATAGTAAAAGAAACAGAAGACTTAGAAAAACGGGTATCAGCATCTCCTGAAACAGTAAAAAAATTTATTTCTTTAGGTTTTTCCGTAGATATTGAAGAAGACGCTGGTGTAAGTTCTTTTTTTTCTAATGAGTCTTATAAAAATGCAGGGGCTAATATTGTTACTGATACTAAGACACTGATATCTTCTGCAGATATTGTTCTTAAAGTAAATACTGTTCATAAAGATGGAAATGGCTCAGATAATATTAAGTATTACAATAAAGGTACTAAAGTTATAGGTTTCTTAAAACCATTACAAAACCAAGATAAAATAAAAGATCTAGCAAATAATCATATCGATGCCTTTTCTGTAGAACTTATACCTAGAATAAGTAGAGCTCAATCTATGGATGCTTTATCTTCTCAGTCTAATCTTGCAGGATATAAAGCTGTAATAGATTCTGTGTCTGAGTTTTCTAAGGCAATACCGATGATGATGACAGCTGCAGGTACTATTGCTCCTGCTAAGATTTTAATACTTGGAGCTGGAGTAGCTGGATTGCAAGCCATAGCTACTGCAAGACGACTAGGTGCTATAGTTTCCGCTTTTGATGTTAGGGCTGCCGCTAAAGAACAAGTTGAAAGCTTGGGTGCAAAATTTGTGGAAGTAATCTTAGAAAATGATACTATCTCTGATAATGAAACAGATAGTGGCTATGCTAAAGAAATGACAAATGAATATAAAAAACAACAAAAAGACCTTCTGCATAAAACTATTAAAGCTCAAGATATTGTCATAACTACTGCTTTAATTCCTGGGAAGGAAGCTCCAGAATTAATTACTGATGATATGGTTAAAGATATGAAACCAGGCTCTATAATTGTCGACTTAGCTGCAGAAGCTGGCGGTAATTGTAAACTCACTAAATTAAATGAAACTATTGTTGAGCATGGTGTTAAAATAATGGGTTATGCAAATTTTCCGAGTAAATTATCTCAGGATGCAAGCAGTTTATACTCCAAAAACTTATTTAACTTTGTCCAATTAATGGTTAAAGATAAAAAAATTGAAATAGACTGGGAAGATGAAATACTAAAAAAATCTTGTGTTAGTCATGACGGTAAAGTTATGAACATATAGACCTAGGAGAATACAGTATGACCGATCCATTTATTATAGACTTAACGATATTTATCCTTGCAATTTTTGTAGGCTATTTTGTTGTTTGGTCGGTTACATCTGCATTACATACTCCTTTAATGTCTGTTACTAATGCTATCTCAGGAATAATAATTGTTGGAGCATTAATTGCACTAGGTTCAGCAAGTAATGAAGTCGATATCACATCTAAATGGTTAGGTTTTATTGCAATTATTATAGCTTCTATAAATATTTTTGGAGGATTTGTTGTTACGTGGAGAATGTTAGCAATGTTTAAAAAAAATAAAGGAAAAGATAAATGATAAGTATCAATTTCTCAGCTCTTTTATATTTATTAGCTTCTATACTGTTTATAATGTCACTTAAAGGTTTATCTAGCCCAACTAGTGCTAGAAAAGGAAATTACTTTGGAATTCTTGGAATGACAGTAGCGATTATAACTACTATCTTACAACCTGAGACATCGAATTATTCTCTTATCATAACTGCAATTTTAATAGGAGGAGTTATAGGCACCACTATAGCACTTAAAATAGAAATGACAGCTATGCCTCAATTAGTTGCAGCTTTTCATAGCTTAGTTGGTGTGGCAGCTGTTCTTGTAGCATACACTGCATTATTATCACCCGAATCCTATGGTATAGGAAGTATAGGATCTATAAAAATTGCAAGCAGAATAGAAATGTCTTTAGGTGTAGCAATAGGAGCAATTACTTTTACAGGTTCTATTATTGCCTTTGGAAAACTCCAAGGAATTATAAGTGGAGCTCCATTAGTATTTAAAGGGCAACATATAGTTAATCTTTTAATAGGTGTTGCTATGGTTATTTTGATAATATGTTTTACTAATAATGAAGATCCTAATTATTTTCATATGTTAACTATATTAGCTTTATTAATAGGCATCCTTTTAATTATACCTATTGGTGGGGCAGATATGCCTGTAGTAGTTTCTATGTTAAATTCATACTCAGGATGGGCAGCGGCAGGTATAGGTTTTACCCTTCAAAATACTGCTTTAATAATAGTTGGTGCTTTGGTAGGAAGTTCTGGTGCTATTCTTTCTTACATAATGTGTAGAGCTATGAATAGATCCTTTATAAGCGTGATATTAGGAGGCTTTGGGAATACATCCGAAGATCAAAAAACAGGTAATGCTAATAAAAATGCAAAGTCTGGAAGTGCTGAAGATGCGGCTTTTATTATGCAAAATTCTCAAAATGTGGTTATTGTTCCTGGTTATGGAATGGCAGTAGCCCAAGCACAACATATTTTAAGAGAAATGTCAGATAAATTAAAAGATTCGGGTGTTAATGTAAAATATGCTGTTCATCCAGTTGCAGGTAGAATGCCTGGACATATGAATGTACTATTAGCTGAAGCCAATGTTCCATATGATGAAGTTTTTGAACTAGAAGATATTAATAGTGATTTTTCTTCTACAGATGTAGCTTTTGTTATAGGTGCTAATGATGTAACAAACCCAGCTGCTAAAACAGACCCCACTAGTCCAATAGCAGGAATGCCTATTTTAGAGGTTGAAAACGCAAAGACTGTTTTATTTGTTAAGAGATCTTTATCACCAGGTTATGCTGGTATTGATAATGATGTTTTTTACAAAGAAAATACTATGATGCTTTTTGCAGATGCTAAAAAAATGTGTGAAAAAATAGTTCAAGCACTAGATTAAAATATAATAATTAAGAATTATTATTTAAAAATATTTCTAATTTTTCAACTTCTGTATCATTCATACAAATTAGAATAGCTTGTTTTAAAATTTCTCCATCCTTACTATTGTTAAGATCACCTATTTTTTTTTCTACTAAAGCACTATTGATCATATTATATTTTATTTTTCCTCTATCCCAAGTATCTCCGTAACCTTTTAAAATTTGAGGCATATCTGCTAAGCCTTCTGCAAAAGTTACAGATTTACTTAAAGCAATAATAATATTATTAATCCATTTTTCTATATTTTTTTGCTCTTCATTATAACGTAGAGAAATTGTCCTGATATAACGAAAAGTCGCTAAAAATTTTAGACTAAGAAAACCAAATATTGTTAATGAATTAATTTTCATGCCTTTTCCTATAAAAGGTAAAAATGACATTACTTTATTATTTTTTATAAAAAACTGTCCTATTTTTCTAGGCAACATAGCTCCTATTTCATTTATACCTGGTTTAAAAATATCTTGAACCAAAAGTATTTGATTTTTTTTTATTTTTATTTCCTCTTTTATTTTTATAAATCTCTCTGGCTTTATCTTATGTTGCGCAACTCTAGGAATATCTTCATAAGTCATCCACAAAGATAGTCTTCTCACTATATTTTCTATAATTGGAATTATCTGTTCATTTTCTAAATTTATTGAAGAAACTATTTTTTTAATTCTAGCGATATATAACTTTGCATATTTTTTGTTTTGATAATCAATACACCTTTCTTTTCCTAACGCTACTAGGTTAGAAAGTTCCATTGGCAACGATGATAAAAAGACCTCATCATCAAGTTGCTTTTTTACTAAAATAGAGCTAGCAAAAGAATTAGCATCAAAAGTACTATTAGCATCAGAATTGATTTCGCTATAGGTAAAATTAAAACCTTCTAAACTATTTTTTCCAAAATCATTTTTAGAAAAAATAGTTTCACAAGTTTTTTTTGACCATGGAAACACATGGCAGCCTGCTAATGCTCCAAACATTGTTGCAGAAACTATTGTTGAATGATTTAAAGCTATTTTGTTTAAATCTAAACATATAAAACTTTTAGACATTTTATTACATGTCGCTAATATTTTATCTTCATTAAACCTTCCATCTGCCAAATGTGATTTTTCTAAATTAGTATAAGTTCTGCTAGAAGAAGTAATTAATAAAGTTTTATCGGGGTTTACATATCCTTTTTCAATTACCCTTGCTGCTTCCAATAATTCACTAGCAATGACTACATCTACTCTTCCGGGCTTTGGGTATAGTGATAATATTGGCTCCTTACCATTTTCAAAATTTTGGTCACATATTTCTATATAATAACTTGTACTTCCTGTTCTTTGAGCAACTCCTGGTATAGAAGTTCCCTGTACAAAAAAATTTTCTTTTCTTGCACAATCTAAAATCCAATTCATTAAAGTTCCACCGCCTTCTCCTCCTAGTGCGGTAATTAATACTGATAAAGTTTTATGATTATTCAAGAAAGTAAACCAATAACTTTATTTCTCATCCATGATAGAGAACGTTCTTTAAAATTAGGGTTATTTATTATTTCAGCTTTATAGAAAGAAGGACATAATGTTGCTTCTATTGCATTTTCTCCACATAAACCACAACCGACACATCCATCAGTAACATGAGCCACAGGGTCTGTTTTTAAAGGATCACTAGATGGCTTAACTGTTAATGTTGGGCACCCAGAAAGCCTTATACAGGAGTGATCACCCGTACAAGTCGCTTCATCTACCCCATACTTAACTCTCACAAATCGTTTATTCATTTTTATAGCATTAGCTTTAATAGGTTTTAATCTTCTTTGCCTTTCTAACTGACATTCCCCTTCTGCAATGATTACTTTTAAACCATTAAAAGAACTTTCAAATGCTTCAGCAATAACCTTTTTAACAGAACCTACTTCATAAGTATGAACAGTTTTTATCCATTCTACTCCTAAACCTTCTAACGCTTTCTCTATTGTTTTATCTGTACTAGTAGAGCTTTCAGAAGCTGCCAATACTCTGTTACTGGATTCAGGAGTTGAAATAAGATCTTGCGTACCTGTTGCTGATGTATATCCATTCTGAAGTATAACTAATATACCATCTGAATTGTTTAATAATCTTGATGCTACACCACTTAACAAACCATTATGCCAAAATCCTCCATCTCCCATTATAGCAATAGGCCTTTTATCTGAAAAACTTTGAACACCTGCACTTGAGGCGAGACTCATTCCATAACCTAAAATAGATTGACCAAAAGAAAATGGAGCAAAGGTAGCAAAAGAATGACATCCTATATCGGTAGAAACATGGATTTTTCCTATATCTTTCTCCACCATTTTTAAAGCTGAAAAGAATGGTCTTTCTGGACACCCTGTGCAAAACCCTGGCGGTCTTGCAGGAACAACTTCCCCCAAGGAAGAAGATGCTTCATCCCTTAATTGATCTATTTCAGCATTATAATTTAAATTAGAGAAATTTTGAAAATCAGGAATATAATTATTTATAAAGCTAAAAACACCTTTATATATAACTTCAGAAGTATATTCGCCTGCCATAGGAAGAATATCTTTACCCTTCAAATCAACATTAATTTTTTCTTTATGTAATAGCAATCCTAATTCCTGTTCAATATACTGAGGCTGCCCTTCTTCAATAACTAGTAATGCTTTAAATTTTTTAGCATGATAAATGATTTCATCTGGAATTAATGGATGTACCACATTTAAAACATAAATAGCTATTTGAGTATTGCCTAAGCTATCAGCAAGGCCCATTTCCTGCAAAGAAGATATCAAATTATTATAAAGTCCACCCTGTACTATTAAGGCTACTTCTTTTATTGCTCCTTCGAAAAATTCATTTAGAGAATTATCTGCTACATAATGTTTTGCTAGTTCTCCTCTCTGACCATATTTTAGTTTTTCTTGTGCGTAAGTACTTGGAGGATGTGCTATTAAATCATAATTGTGTGGAGCTACTTCTTTTATTTTATTAATACTTGAAATATTTGGCTTGATATTATCTTTTGTAATAAATGTTCCTTGTAAATGACACGCTCTAATTCTTAATTGCATCATAACAGGAGTATGTGAATATTCAGAAAGCTCAAATGCCTTTTGAACTGTATCCACTATTACTTGAAGGTTAGGTCGAGGGTCCATGAGCCATATAGTTGATTTTAAAGCGATACCATGTGTTCTTTCTTGTATGATACTTGAACCTTCACCATAATCTTCACCAATTATTATTAATGATCCACCTAACACACCAACAGAAGATAGATGAGATAATGCATCTGAGGCAACATTACTTCCTACTATAGACTTCCAAGTAACAGCACCTCTTACTGGATAATTTATTGATGCACCAAGCATTGCCGCTGCAGAAGATTCATTTGCACATGCTTCTACATGAACGCCTAACTCTTTCATATAATCTTTAGCTTGCACCATCACATCTAATAAATTGGAAACTGGAGATCCTTGATAACCCCCAACATAAGATACTCCTGACTGCAATAACGCTTTTGTAACAGCAAGTATCCCTTCTCCTTGAAAAGTTTCTCCTTCTCCAAGTTTAAGCGCCTCTATTTCCTTTTTAAAAGATCTTTCCATATCAGATATCCATATAAATAATTATTATTTTACCATTTATTTCTTAATTGACTTAATAATAAAAAAACTTCTTTTTGCGACGGACTAGATGGTAATTCTGGAAAATTATCTCTTAGTCTCTCTATAATAGAGCTACTTGATAGTCTAAAAAAAGTATTAATATTATATTCCATTTCTAAATTTGTAATTACATTACCTGACTCAGAGTTATTCTTTATAGAATTGAGTAATTCTTCTGCATATTTATTATTAGGTTCTCTATCTAAAGTAAATTCTAAATTATTTTCTAAATAATCATGTCCAGGATATATTAAAGTAGTATCTGGTAGGTTTTTAAATTGATTATAAAATGTTTCATACAAATGTTCTGGGTGTCCTCCATTATGACAATTTCCAGCTCCAGCATTAAATAGAGTATCTCCTGAAAATAAAGCAGGTTTATCTGTCTTAGACAGTAAGCATATGTGTGTCATGGTATGACCAGGTGTATCTAAAACCTCTAATTCTAATTCCTTGCCTACTTTAATTATATCTCCTTCAGATAAAGACACAGACATTCCTGGGATATTTCCAGTTGCTCCTTTATGTGCCATTACTTTAGCGCCAGTTAAATTAGACAGGTTAATATTTCCTCCTGTGTGATCGCCATGCTCATGTGTATTCAATATTTTAGTTATATCCCAACCATTTTCTTTAGCTTTATCAAAACACATCTTAGATTCTAAAGGGTCAATAGCTATAGCTTCACCTGTATGTGGACAAGCTATTAAATAATTATAGTTTCTATAAGCGTTTCCTGTCCATATTTGCTCTACCAGCATTGGTACCTCCTATGAATGCTTTTATAAAATAAAAATTTATTATATATATTATTTACTATATAATAAATAATTGAAAAAAATGACTAAAAAAAAACTTAAAATAGTAATTCCAGGCGGACTTGACATAGATTTTGAAAAATATTTAAAATCTAATTTTAAAAAAATAAATACTTTGTCTAACTATAATATATTAAGTGTAACAAAAAGACCTAGCTTACTTACAAAAGAACTATCGGATGCTGACGTTTTTATTACAACTCGGTGGCCAAATAAAAAAATAATTGCTCCTAAATTAAAGCTCATTCAAATTCCTGCCGCAGGTTATGATAATATTCATTTTGAATCTGTACCCAAGGGTTGCATAGTTAGCAATACTTTCGAACATGAAATCCCTATGGCTGAATATTGTTTATTGGCCATGCTAGAATCTGAAATACATTTGAATAAAATGGATATTCAACTTAAAAAAGGTGATTGGACAGGATATTTTTCAAGGACTTCTTTTCATGGTGAATTATATAACCAAAATATAGGAATTATTGGTTTTGGACATATTGGAAAAGAAATAAGTAAAAGAGCTAATGCTTTTGGTATGAATATAACAGCAATAGTTCGTGATATAAAAAAATATAAAAATAATAATAAAATAAATTTTATATCTTCCAAAAACATAAAAACAATAATTAATAAAATTGATTATCTTATAGTTGCTTGTCCTCTTAATGAAAACACTAAAGATATGGTTGATCTAAAGTTGATTAAGAAAATGAATAAAAGAGCTGTCATTATTAATATAGCTAGAGGGCCCATTGTTAATGAAGATGATTTATATGTAGCATTAAAGCATAAATTAATTCGAGGTGCTGTTATTGATGTATGGTATAATTATCCTCAAAATAATTCTAGGAAGAAGCTCTATCCTTCAAAAAACCCATTGCATAAATTAAAAAATGTAATATTTAGCCCTCATGCATCGGCATGGAGCCATCAATTATGGGATAGAAGATTCAAGTTTATTTGTGAAAATTTAGAAAAGTTATATAATAACAAAAAATTAAAAAATATAGTAAATGAGTAATAGAATATAATCTATTCTTCCGTCATTTCTTTCTTTCTTTGTAATTTTCTCCAGCGCCTTACTGCTTCAGCTTTTTCTCTTGCTTTTTTTTCAGAAGGTTTTTCAAAAGCTCTACCTTTTTTCATTTCGCGATACATGCCTTCTCTTTGCATTTTTTTCTTTAGTACTTTTAAAGCCTGATCTACGTTATTATCTCTAACAATTACTTGCACTTCTATCTCCTCGCCTTACATTAAATTTAATAATAATATATATTATTAACCATATAAAATGTGGTAATAACATAACTTTTAAAGTATGTGAAGCATTATGAAGAATATTAGTAATATTATATATTAAACTTGGAAAAATAAATATGGCTATATTAAAAATTGCTAAAATGGGGCATCCATTACTTTTAGAAAAAGCAAAGGAAGTAAACGACCCTACTAGTCCTGAAATTAAAAAACTAGTTAATGATATGCTTGACACACTAAGTGACTTAGGAGGTTCAGGTGTTGGTTTAGCTGCGCCTCAAGTACATGTATCTCTGCAAGTAGTTCTATTTGAAGCAACTCATGACAACAAAACATCATTGATTACACTAATAAATCCAAAGATAGAATTCTTAACAAAGGAAACTAGCATAGACTGGGAAGGGTGCCTATCTGTGCCAGGTTTAAGGGGAAAAGTTTCTAGGCCTAATAAAATTAAATACACTGGATTAGACGTAGAAGGAAATAAAATAGAAACTATAGCTGAAGGCTTTGATGCAAGAGTTGTTCAGCATGAATGCGATCATTTATTTGGTATTTTATATCCTCAACGTATGAATGATTTATCCTCTTTACAGTTTGTAAGTGAAGCAAGACATTGGAAAGAATAATGAATAATGAATCATTGAAATATAATAAGAAAAGAGAAAAAATACTTAATAGGGCACTTATTGATATTGCTAATCATGGCTTTAATAAAAAAATGCTTCATATAGTAGCTAAAAACTGCAATGTCTCTGAAGGAGAATTAGGAAGGCTTTTTCCTGAAGGCATATTTGAATTAAAGCAATATTTTTTTAATGAAATAGACATAAAAATGTTAAAAAAAATAAATACACTTGATTATAGCAATATAAGAATCAGAGATAAGATCTATAATGGAGTAATAATCCGATTAGACTTATTTAAAAAAAATAAGAAGTCTATCAAACATATATTTATTAGTGAAGCCTCTAATCCATTTAAATCTTTAAAACACCTGTGGAATACTTCTGATCTAATTTGGAAGTCTGCTGGGGACACTTCTACAGACTACAACCATTATACTAAAAGAATTCTTCTTTCTTGGGTTTATATAACTACTCTCATATGTTGGTTTAGTGATAAAAGTAAGAATATTAATGATACAAAATTGTTTCTTAATAGAAGGATTGATGAAGTTTTAGAATTTGGAAAACAATCAGGAAAAGTAAAATCTAAAATATCAAAATTAAATATTTCTAATAAATTAATAAACCTTATAAAAAGTTTAAAATCGATTAAGACATAACTTTATTTTATTAAATAGTTAACATGCCCCATTTTCCTGCCAGGCCTAATTTCTTTTTTTCCATATTTATGCACTCTACAATTTGGATCATTTATTAAATTATTCGCTAAATGTATATCTGTTCCTATTAAATTTTGCATAACAATATCAAATAACCTTTCAGTGCTACCTAAATCAATTCCAACTGCAGCTCTTACTGCCTGCTCAAACTGGTCTGTAACACACCCATCCATAGTCCAATGGCCAGAGTTATGTGGTCTGGGTGCAATTTCATTAACCACTAAATCTCCATTATTAAGTTCAAATAATTCAATTGCTAGTATTCCTATAAGATCAATCTCATTAGCTATACGAAGAGCTATATTTTTAGATAATTTGGAAACTTTATCTGATATTCCAGGCGCTGGTGCAATTGTTTGATCTAGAATATGATTTTTATGCTTATTTTCTACTGTATCATATAACTTAGTTTTATTACTTTGATCTCTCGCAATAATAATACTTAACTCTCTTTTAAAAAAAATAAACTCTTCTAATATTAATTCATCACTAACTATACTTTTCCAAGCCTCTAATAAATTTGTATTAGAATCTATCTTAATCTGTCCCTTACCGTCATAACCAAACCTTCTAGTTTTTAAAACTGCTTCACCTTTTATAAGTTCTTTTGCATTAACTAAATCTTCATAACTATTGCATTCATAAAACTTAGCTGTCTGAACTTTAGCTTTATCTGCTAAAAAATTTTTTTCTACTAACCTATCTTGTGATATAGATAGAACAAAAGAAGAAGGCCTTAATATACATAATTCCTCAATTATTTGAGCTGATTTAAGAGGTATGTTTTCAAACTCATATAAAGCTACATCTATTTTTTTAGCGAACTGTTTTATAGCATTTAAATCTTCATAATCATTAATATATGATTTGGAACATACTTGAAATGCTGGCGCATTAGAATCAGGGTCATAAACATGACATTCTATTCCAAGTTTAGCTGCTGCAAGAGCAATCATCCTGCCTAATTGACCACCTCCAACAATACCTAAAACTTTATCTTTCAACTGGTATTACCGGTTTATCTAAAACTGAATTTGTTTGCTTAGTTTTGTAATTTTTTACTTTTCTATCTAAAGGTTTATCATTAAGGCTTAAGATCTGTGCTGCCATTAAAGCTGCATTAGATGCTCCTGGATCACCTATAGCTAAAGTAGCAACAGGAACTCCAGCTGGCATTTGAACTATAGATAATAAACTATCCATACCACTTAGTGCTTTACTCAAGATCGGAACTCCAAGAACTGGAATACTTGTTAAAGAAGCAATCATTCCAGGTAAATGAGCGGCTCCTCCTGCCCCTGCTATAATAACCTTAATACCTTTATTTTTAGCTGCTTTTGCATAAGCATATAATCTATCTGGAGTTCTATGTGCAGATACTATATTAAGCTCATAAGGAATAGAAAACTGTTCTAATATTTTAACGGCATTTTTCATGGTCTCCCAGTCAGATTGACTACCCATTATAACGCCCACTTTTTCAGAATTATTTTTTTGTTTTAACATTTACTATCCCTGCAATCTATAATTACCTTTGTCTATAAGGAAAGCGAGAAAGTATATGCATTTTATAATGTTTTTGCAAGTATAATAGTAATTATAAAAATATTTTTATAGAGATATAAACTAAAAAATTATATGATTTATTTATTCAATTAATAGAAAGTAAAAATGAAACATATAAATAATATTTTATTAAATTTTTTACATAAAATTCCTCCGGAATTGTCTCACCTTATTACTATAAAACTATTAAAAAATGGTTTAAATCCTCAAAACTTTATAAACAATTATAAAAATTTAAATGTTTCTTTAGGTAACATAAGTTTTAAACATCCTATAGGGCTTGCTGCTGGGTTTGATAAAAACGCTGAAGTCTTTCATCAAATAGATAAATTAGGTTTAGCGCATGTGGAAATAGGGACGATTACACCTAAATATCAAGCAGGAAACCGCAAACCTCGCGTTTTTAGGCTTCCTCAAGATAAAGCTATTATTAATAGGTTGGGTTTTCCAAGCAAAGGTTTACCTTATATTAGTAAACGCTTAGAACAATATAAGTCAAATATTCCTCTTGGAATAAATATAGGATGTAATAAAGAAACAACTGACTTTATTAGTGATTATTTGGAGATTGCAAAAAATTTAGGTCATTATGCCAATTGGTTAACCATTAATATATCCTCACCTAATACTCCAGGACTTAGAAACATACAAACAAGTGATATACTCTCAAAACTATTAAAAACTATAGATAATGAAAGAAAAGTAATAGAAGACAAGAGAGGATCATCATTACAATTATGGTTAAAAATTGCACCTGACTTAGAAGATATAGAATTAAAAAAGCTTATTGATACAGCAATAGATAATAATATAGATGCTTTATGTATTTCTAATACAACAATTAAACGACCTAATAATTTAATATCTAATAAAAAAATAGAAACTGGAGGGTTATCTGGAAAACCTCTTTTTTATCAATCCACATTAATGTTAGCAAAAGCTTATTTATATGCTCAGAATAAGATAAAATTTATTGGTATTGGAGGAATAGATAGTGGAGAGACAGCTTATTTGAAGATTCTTGCTGGTGCTACTATTATACAAATGTATACAGGTCTAGTATATAATGGGTCTGAGTTACTAAATAAAATTAATAATGAACTTTCAAAAAAAATTGGTGATGAATCACTTTCGACTCTAATAGGAAGTAAATCCTACGAAATAGTAAACGGTAATTACCTAGATGATTAAAACAAGTAATAATAATGTGCCCTTCTATGATGATTTAAATTTTATGATCAATAATTCAGAAGGACTTATTTTAGATATATGGGGTGTATTATGGGATGGTATTAAAGTCTATCCAGAAGCACTAAACACATTAAAAAAACTTAATGAACGTAATATTCCAATAGTTCTTTTATCTAACGCCCCTAGAAAATCTGATATAGTAAGTGAGAAGTTATCAAAAATTGGTATAGGAAAAAACTTATACAATAAAATTATATCTTCTGGTGATGTATGTAGAAATGAACTAATTAACAATACTAATATAGTTTCAGGAGTAAAATATTATTTTATAGGACTAAAGGAAGATAATGATTTATTGGATAATACTAAATTTCAAGAATCTAAAAATCCTGAAGGGTCAGACTTTGTACTAATTACTGGTCCACGTGATTTTGACCATATATTAAAAGATTACACAAATGAGTTAAAGGAATGTTTAAAATATAAGTTACCTATGATTTGTGCTAACCCAGATAAAATAGTTGTAAGACAAAATGGTAAAAAAATATTTTGTGCTGGAGCCATTGCAGAAGACTATAAAAAATTGGGAGGTATTGTTAAACAATTTGGAAAACCCTATAAAAACGTTTTTTTAGAAGCGTTAAAACATTTAAAAAAAATATCTCCTAAAATAAATTTAAGTAATATCTCAATTATTGGTGACGGTTTAGAAACAGATATTTTGGGAGGAAATACTGTACAAATTAATACCATATTAATAACAAGTGGGATTTTATCTCATACACTCAATACTCAATATGGTCAAAGGCCAGATCTTAAAAAATTAAATAAAGCTATTTCTGCTTCTGGTAATTTTCCTACATCTGCAGTAAATATTTTTAAAATATCTCCTTAGTTTTTTAAATACTATTGACTTAACATAGATAATTAATTAGAACAAAACATGAACAAATTAATTCGACCAACATCATGTATTTGAGTAAAAAATGATATTAAACTGGCTTTACTTAGACCTAAACAGTTATTTTGCTAGTGTTGAACAACAACTGCAAAAACATTTGCGAAATAAACCAATTGCAATTGTTCCGATAATGACAGATGCCACGTGCGCAATAGCTGCAAGCTATGAAGCAAAAGCTTATGGCGTTAAAACAGGGACAATGATTTATGAAGCAAAAAAACTATGTCCAGAATTAATATGTGTAGAAGCAAAACATGAAAACTATGTTATATACCACCATAAAATATTAGCTGAAATAAACAAATATATACCTATAGAAATTATTGCCTCTATAGATGAAGTTGCCTGCAAACTAACAGGGAATCAAAAACAAGAAAAACAAGCAATTCAAATAGCTAAAAATATTAAAAAAGGCCTCCAAAAAAATGTGGGCAATTATATACGTTGCTCTATAGGAATTGCACCTAACAGATTCCTTGCTAAAACTGCAAGTAATTTAGAAAAACCAGATGGGTTACAAATTATTTATAGCAAAGATATCCCTGAGCGCATTAAACACTTTAAACTTTCTGACCTTACAGGAATAGGAAAAGCCATGGAATATAGATTAAATAAATGTGGCATTCTATCAATTTCAGAGCTTTATAATATATCTCCAAAGCATATGCGAAAACTTTGGGGAAATGTTCAAGGAGAAAAATTTTGGTATATGTTAAGAGGACAAGAAATTACTGATATTAAAACAGAAAGAAAGACTATAGGGCACAGCCATGTATTAGAACCCAAATGGAGAGCTATAGAACTAGCAGAAAAAGTTATGTTTCGCTTACTACTTAAAGCAGCCAGCAGACTAAGAAGAATGGATTACTATAGTAGCAGATTATCTCTAAGCATAAGGACAGAGAAAGGGATAAGGTTAGAAGGTAAAAGCATATTTTATAGGGCATGTGATAATAAAAAATTATTAGAAGAATCAAAAATAGTATGGAACAATCTAATTAAAAATAAAAAAATAATAAGAGTTAAAAAAATTAGTATAACACTTTATAAACTAGAAAAAAGTAATGAATTACAGCCTAATTTATTTGAAAGATTAGATAGAAAAGTAATTTTAAATACAAATCGCTTTGAAAAAATATCTCAAACCATGGATAATATTAATAGTCGTTTTGGTAGAGACAGTGTTATTTTAGGGCAGCTACCTAAAAAAATAAAATCTTTTTCAGGAACAAGGATAGCCTTTACTAGAATTCCTGATAAGCAAGAATTTAATGAATAAAAATATTATTTTCGAAAACGAATTTTAATAGGTTTTTCTTTAACTTTAATTCTGGATTTTTGAAAAATATTAATGTTTGGCTTCTTTAGTAAAGGAGACAATAATATCCCTGCAAAAAAACCTCCTAAATGAGCAAACCAGGCTACTCCAGGAGAACCAGGGTTAGAAATAGCAGCACTAATAATCTGCCCTAAAATCCATACCCCCAATAATAATACAGCAGGAAGCCTTAAAAAGGTTATAAATATTCCTAAAAAAACAAAAGTTCTTATACGCGCTCGTGGATAAAAAATTAAATAAGCTCCTAAAACACCTGATACAGCGCCACTAGCTCCTATCATAGGAATAGTACTATCCGGCGCTGATAATATTTGTGCAAAAGCTGCAACTATCCCACATAAAAAATAAAATAGGATAAAACGAAAATGTCCTAGCGCACCCTCTATATTATCCCCAAATATCCATAAATAAAGCATGTTACCAGCTAAATGCATAAATCCACCGTGCATAAACATGGAAGTAAATAAAGTGAAAATTGAAAGTAATGGTCCAGTCTGCTCTATCTTTCCAAGAAACGCTGCAGGAGTTAATCCAAAATCCATAATTATTGTATTATTGTCCTGGTAGCCTAAACCTGACTGCCAGAAAAAAATAATAATACATGTAGCAATTATAGCTATTACTAATAATGGTTTTCCTAATGCAGGATTGTCATCGTAAATTGGAATCATAAAAAGTTATATCTCAATTAGATAATGGGATTTGAACAGAGAAAGCGCCCCTGATATCACCTATTTTAAAACCATAGGCTTTATCTTCTGGGTACAATTCATTTATTCTTGTTTGCAAAGAGGCCTTTATGTTAGAACCATGACAAGTCAAACAAACTTCTCCTGTAGGTATTGCCTTCATATATCTGAAAAATGGTTTATTATTGCTGTCAAAATATACTTCCTGATAATCTATAGAACCTATAGATTCTCCTAGCACCTTTCTTTTCTCAAATTGATTTAAAATATTTATTTCCCAAGAAGAAGCTATATTAATATTATTTCTTACCTTTAAACTAGTACGTTTTAAAATGACACCTTTACTTAAAGATATGCCATCTGTAATATCTAAAGCTGCAATATTGCAATATTCTACTGCTGCAATTGGGCCTGATTCTTGCAAAACCGCCTTCAATGATTTTTTTAAACTAATAGCTAACTCTTTAATAGCAGCTTTAGCTTTTTTTTCATTAACTAATGCATCATCAGCATATGAAAGGTTAGAAAAAATAAAAAGAGCAATTATTATTCTTAATATAAGCATTATTAAACCTTATAAATTTATAATATGAACAAAGAATATCTTCATTGAAAAATAAATGCACCTTTTTATATTTTTTTAAATTAAATTGTTAGCCTATATCTGATTGACGCAACAAATAAAAAAAGTAAACTGAATAACTAAGCAAAAAATTTAGAGGGGTCACAATATGGAATATGTTCGCTTTGGATCAACAGGAATGAAAGTTTCTAAACTTTGCTTTGGAACTATGATGTTTGCAATGACAGAAGGTTGGAGAAATTATGCATTAGGGAAAAAAGATGCAAAACCTGTTTTTAAAGAAGCTTTAGATGCTGGAATAAATTTCTTTGATACAGCAGATGTATACTCTAATGGTTCATGTGAAGAAGTTACTGGCGAACTATTAAACGAAATGGCAAATAGGGATGAAATTGTTGTTGCCACTAAAGTTTATAATCCTATGGGCGAAGGGCCAAACCAAAAAGGGTTATCTAGAAAATATATTTTTAATGCTATAGATGCTTCGTTATCAAGACTTAAAATGGATTATATTGACCTCTATATAATACACCGTTGGGATTACGATACTCCAATAGAAGAAACTATGGAGACTTTACATGATATAGTGAAATCCGGAAAAGCTAGATATATAGGAGCCTCAAGTATGTTTGCATGGCAGCTTGTTAAAGCTCAAGAAACTGCAAAAAGAAATGGGTGGACACAATTTGTTTCCATGCAAAATCATGTGAATTTAATTTATAGAGAAGAAGAAAGGGAAATGATTCCATTATGTATAAATGATAACTTAGCAATTACTCCATGGAGCCCACTTGCAAGGGGGTTTTTAGCAGGAAACAGGCATAAAACAGGAGGCGGAGAAACAGATAGGTCGAAAAATGATGTTCTTGCAGATGATTACTACTATAATAATAGTGACTTCGAAATACTAGAAACATTAAAAAATATTGCTCAAGAAGAAAACCGTGAGCCTGTTGAGGTAGCGTTAGCTTGGTTATCACAGAAACAGGGAATCACATGTCCTATAATTGGCCCAGGGAAATTAACACAGTTAAAAACACTCATAAATTCCTTATCCTTAAAATTATCTGATAAACAGATTAATTTATTAGAAAAACCTTATAAACCTAAAAATATTTCAGGTCATATCTAGATAAATATAAATTTAACAGAAAGAAAATCATGATTGAAAACTTTATTAACATAGAAACAAAAGATGGTTTAATAGATACATTTGAAGTGAAGCCTGATGAAGGAGGACCATTTCCAGCAATAATAATTTATATGGATGCACCAGCAATCAGAGAAGAGCTAAGAGATATGGCTAGAAGACTAGCTAGTATGGGTTATTATGTATTGTTACCAAACTTATTTTATCGCGTAGGAAAAGAAGGATCTTATCCATTTACTTTTGCAAAAATTAGAGAAGATAAAAGTCATTTTTCAGCTATGATTAAAACTATGGACGATACAACTAATGAATTAGTAGTATCAGATACAAAATATATTCTAGATTACCTAGATAATAATGAAGAGTTAAATCATGATGGTTATGGAGCTATAGGATATTGCATGAGCGGACAATATATAGTTAGTGTAAGCTCAACGTATTCTAACAAATTTGTAGCAGCAGCATCATTCTACGGTGTAAAAATACTAACTGATAAAGAAAATTCTCCTCACTTACGTGCTAATAAAATTGAAGCTGACTTATATTTAGCTTTTGCAGAAAAAGATACATGGGTTGATGAAGATGCATTAAAAAATATTAAAGAACACTTTAACAACAATACACCTCGTTTTAGAATGGAAGTTTACGAGGGAACAGAGCATGGTTTTGCTTTTCCTGATAGACACACTTATAATAAAAATGCTGCTGAAAAACATTGGTCCAGAATAAATAATTTATTTGAAAAGTCTTTAAAAAATAAATAAGTCTATATATTACTCTGCATCTGGCTGGTTTTTTGGAAGAGCATCGTAAAAAGCCTTATTATTTAAACAAGCTTCATAAATTTTATTTATCTTCGGATATTTTGTTATATCCACATCAAATCGTGCGTTATTTACAACTTGTGCAAAGAGACATATATCTATAATAGTAGGTGTATCTCCAAAACAATATATTCCTGTATCTGTATCATTTTGTAATATACTTTCAAATGGAGTAAAAGCTTTATGAACCCACTTTGAAAACCAATTTTTAACACCTACGTCATCTAAATTAAGGTCTTCTTTCAAATAATTAAGTACGTGAAGATTATTTAATGGATGAATTTCTAAAGCTATAGCATAAGCCATAGAGCGTACTTTAGCTCTTTCTAAAGAGTTCACTGGAATAATAGCTGGCGTAGGATATATTTCATCTAAATATTCTAAAATTGCTAAGGATTGGTTCAATTTCATACCTGAAGGAAACTCTATAGCAGGCAATAATCCATAAGGATTTATTTTTAAGTATTCCTCTGTTTGATGCTCTTTTTTTCTTAAATGAAGAGAAACATACTTGTAATCTATCCCTTTTAAATTCAAAGCTATGCGAACCCTAGCAGAAGTAGAGCTTCTAAAATAATTGTAAAGAACTGGTTGATTTAGCAATTTTTTCTCCATTTATGAAATAGTTATACTAACTTCTCCAACACCTTCAACTCCTCCAGTGACTTTATCACCCTTGCTAATTGGTCCTACACCTTCGGGAGTTCCTGTATAAATAATATCACCTGGAAGTAGAGTCATAGTTTTGGATAAAATGGATATCATTTCTGGAACTGACCATATTAATTTATCAATATTAGAATCCTGTTTAATTACATCATTAACAGCTAGCCAAATTCTAGCATCTTGGGGGTGACCTATTTTAGTAACGGGAGATAAAGAACTAATTATTGCAGATTTGTCAAAACCTTTACCTAATTCCCATGGCCTACCTTTATCTTTAGCTGCTTTTTGCAAATCTCTTCTAGTAAGATCAATTCCTGCACCATAACCCCATATCACATCAACAGTTTCATTTGGCTCTATGTTTTCTGCTCTTTTACCAATAGTAACAACCATTTCCATTTCATAATGAAAATTATTAGTTTCAGGAGGATAAGGTATAATAGTATTTAGTCCCCTATCAGCATTTATTATTGCATCAGTGGGTTTAGCAAAGAAAAATGGAGGCTCCCTAGAAGGATCTCTGCCCATTTCTAGCGCATGTGCAACATAATTAGCACCTACACACAATATTCTTCTCACCGGAAAGTGCTCTATGCTATCTATTATTTTACATGAAGTTATCGGGTTTGGTTCAAATATATAACTTACAGACATATTTATAATTCCTCTCTTTTTTAAAATTATAATACATTACTTATAAATGCATAGCAGAAATTTTTACATGGGAAAAATAAGATAATTTAATAAATCATGCTATAGTGCATAATAATATATTATATCTATAAAATAGTTTGAGGTAAAAATGTCATCTAATATTCAAATAAGTGAAAATAGGTTATGGGACAGTCTTAATGAAATGGCATTAATAGGAGCCACACAGAAAGGTGGAGTAAACAGACAAACCTTAACGGATTTAGATAAAGAATCTAGAGATTTATTTATTAAATGGTGTAAGGAAGAAAATTTATTTGTCACAATAGATCAAATAGGAAATATATTTGCACGAAGAGAAGGAAAAAATAATAATCTTCCTCCTATAATGAGTGGTAGTCATCTAGATACTCAACCGACTGGTGGCAGATACGATGGAGCGCTAGGAGTTTTATCGGCACTCGAAGTTATTAGAACTTTAAATGAAAATAATTATATAACAGAAGCACCTATAGAAATAGCAATGTGGACTAATGAAGAAGGATGCAGGTTTCCTCCTTCTATGACAGGCTCAGCAGTATTTTCTGGACAATATGATTTAAAAGAAGCTCTATCTATTAAGGATCCACAAGGATTAGAGTTAGGAAACGAACTAAAAAGAATTAAATATGATGGTGCATCGCCTTGTATGCCAAGGCCTATAGGAGCTTTTATAGAAACGCATATAGAGCAGGGCCCTATATTGGAAAAAGAGAATAAAAGTATTGGAATAGTAACTGGTGCTCAAGCTCAAAAATGGTATGAAATAAATATTATAGGAATGGAAGCACATGCAGGCCCTACTCCAATGTCTAGTAGAAAAGACGCATTAGTGGCTGCTTCTGAAATTGTTCTATTCGTAAATTCTATAGGTAATAATTTCCAGCCTGGTGCTTGTGCTACTTGTGGAGTGTTAGAAATAGGCTCTCCATCAAGAAATGTAATACCTGGAAAGTGTTTTTTAACAATAGACTTTAGACATCCAGATGATAAAACTTTAAAGGAAATGGATGAAAACTTAAGGAATAATATAAAAAATATAGAAAAAAAACATAAAGTAGAAATTAAAATTAAACAGATACTTGAATTAAAATCAAATTTGTTTAATAAATCAGTTAAAAATATTATTAAGGAAGTTTCAAATAAACTTAACTATTCGGCAAAAGAAATAGTTTCAGGAGCAGGACATGATGCAGTTAATATTAATGCAATTGCTCCAACTGCAATGATTTTTATACCATGTATAGATGGCATCAGCCATAATGAAGTAGAAAATGTGCATAAAGAAGATGTAACAAAAGGGGCTCAAGTATTATTGCATAGCATTATTGAATTAGCTGATAATTCATCAAAAATTATTGATAACTAAATATATGACAGGATTAAAATTATGGCTATAAACTGGACGGAAGCGAAAGTAAAAAAGTTAGCAAAACTATGGGGGAAAAATATTCCTGCTAGAGATATTGCAGAAAAATTAGGAGAAGGCATAACTAGAAATGCTGTAATAGGTAAAGCTAATCGCTTAGGACTTAACAAAGATCTAAAACCACAAATCAAAAATGAAGTAGCAAATGATAACAGCGACAAAATGTTTCATTTAAAAATAAAAGGTTGTCGATGGCCATTTGGTGATCCAGGAACAGATGAATTTCATTTCTGTGGAGAAAAGCAAGAAATTGGCAAACCCTATTGTTTAGATCATTGCATGCTAGCTTATAGAAAAAAAGAAGTTAAATAATTATTTTTTAGCTGAAGTTTTGTTTTTTGCAATTTTAGCTAATTCTTCTTGAACAGATTTTTTAACGACACTATCCATATTAGTATTAATCCAATCTGTAAGAGCTTTATCAGTTACAGATGAAACCACTTCTTGAACTAATTCTTGTGTTTCTTTAACATTAAAAATATCAGAATATTTAGATAATTCTGCTTTTAATGCTGTTGCAGTTTTCTTAGATAATATTTCTTTTGATTGTTTTTTCATAACAGCCTTATAATTATAATTATTATCTATAAGTTTAAATTAAAGATTTTGTATAAACAAGTTTTATTAAATTAGAAATATCTATATTTATTTTAAATTATTATGTGAAAATTATTATGATTCATTTTATTTCCAGTCCCAATAAAAATAAAAAACCACTAGTTTTTATCCATGGCATTGCTAGCACATCTGAAATTTTTATAAAACAAGTAAAAATATTTGGGAAAGACTATTATGTTTTATCTCTTGATTTACCAGGTTTTGGAAAATCAGAAAAACTAAAAAAAACAAGTATTTCTAATTACGCTAAAAAAATTTATAATTTCTTAATTTCTCAAAATATATACAAACCTATACTTATTGGGCATTCATTAGGAGGAATGATAGTGCAAAAAATTATTACACAGCATAGAAACTATGCAGAAGCAGCAATACTTATAGCTACTTCCTCAAAATTTGGTAGCTCAGATATATCTTGGCAAAATAACTTTATTAACTCACGTCTTGAGCCTTTAAATAATGGAAAAAAAATGAAGGATATAGCTTATATGGCTATTAATAATATTATTGGGCCAAATAAAAATAAACATGTTGTTCAGTTTGCAAAAAAAATTATGTCTTCTATATCTGAAGAAGCCTATAGAGAAGCTATACACTCTTTAATTGGATTTGATTTAAGAGATCAACTATCATTAATAAAGATTCCAACTTTATTAATTTCAGGACAATATGATGAACAAGCTCCAGCAAAAACAATGCTAAGCATGTCGAAAAAAATTAAGAAAAGTAAATATGTCCAATTTAAAGAATGTGGGCACTTGATACATATAGAAAAAGCTGAAATATTTAACAATACCATTAAAAAATTTATACTTAATTTATAGGTTAAAAAAGGAAAATACATGAAAAATATTACTGACGAACCTATGTTTGAAACTAAAGCTTTTAAACTTTCTAAACAAGAGGAAAGTCTATGCAAGAAAGCAAGAAATCTAGGTATTAAGAAGTTTGCTGGCAGAGCCTATAAATATGATGATGAAGCCGTATTTCCTTCTGAAAACTATCAAGATTTATATAGGGAAGGTTTACTGGGAATATGTATACCTAAAAAAAATGGTGGATTAGGAGCAAATTTTAGATGTTATATGTTAACTGCAGCCGAAATTGGGAGGTACTGTGGTGCCACTGCTCTTACATGGAATATGCATGTATGTTCAACGTTATGGACTGGAATTCTTGCAGATGATCTAAACATGTCTGCCAGAATAAATAAAGAGCATAACAAAAAAAGAGCAGTTCATTATAAACGAATAATAAAAAATGGAGCCATTTATTCTCAGCCATTTTCTGAAGGAGGAAGTGCAGCTGCAGGTGCCACTCCATTTCTAACAATAGCGACTCCTACAAAAAATGGGTGGATAATTAATGGAAAAAAAATATTCGCTTCTTTATCTGGCCATGCTTCTTACTATGGTATTCTATGTACAGAAAAAAAACCAGGTGAACAGTCAAGTCAAAAAGACACATTATATTTAGCTATTCCTTCTGATGCAGAGGGGGTAAGTGTTATAGGAGATTGGAATCCACTAGGAATGCGTGGCACAGTATCAAGAACATTGATTTTTAAAGATGTTTTTATACCTAAAGAAGATGCTTTAATGCCTAAAGGTAAATATTATGATGCTGCAAAAAGATGGCCGCATATGTTTTTAACTTTATCTCCTACTTATGTGGGTTTAGCTCAAGCAGCTGTTGATTTTACAATAAAGTATTTGAGAGGCGAATTACCAAATACTCCTCCTGTAAAAAGAAGAATGTTTGCAACCAAGCAAATAACGGTTGCAGAAATGGAAATACAATTAGAGAATATAAAAACAATTTGGTTTCAGAGCATATCTGAGGCATGCGTTAACCCTAGTCCGCAACAAATAAAAAGAGCTTATGCTACTCAATTTACTGTAATGGAAGGTGCACACAAAATTGCTCAATTAGCAATTCGTACTTGTGGGGGTCAAGCTATGCTAAAATCTCTATCTTTAGAAAGAATTTTTAGAGATTCACGCTGTGGCTCTTTAATGCTGCCTTGGACTGCTGAAATTTGCTTAGACAGGATAGGAAAAAGTTCTCTTTATAACCCTGGAGAGAAAGATTAGCAAAACCTCTTATGAAAAAAAATTTATATAAATATATATTATCCCATGCAGAAAAAAACCCGAATGATATTGCAATAATTTTTGATAAACAAAAATTGAGTTATATTGAATTATTAAATAATATAAATAACATTTCAGAATATATTTTAAAAAATTTAAAAGCTAAAAAAGGAGATAGAATAGCAATACTTTCTTATAATAGAATAGAATTTATCACTCTTTTTTACGCCTCTGCAAAATTAGGTACTATTTTAGTACCAATTAATTGGAGATTAACTAGTGTAGAAATAATTCATATTATAAAAAATGTTGGAGCAAAATATTTATTTATTGAATCAGATTTTAGCAAAGTTTCAAAGAAATTAATTAATAAAATTATAAATTTAATAATAATTGGTATAGATTTTATTCCTTCTTCAAAAAAGACTTTAAAATATTTAAAAAAATCCATTTCCCAAACAACTATTACTAAATGTAATTCAGATTTTGATTATCCAATGTTAATTGTTTATACATCTGGCACCACAGGGAAACCTAAAGGTGCTACACTTAGTCAGAAAGCTATTTATTACAATATATTAAACAGCATTAATATGCATAATTTTACTAAATTAGACCATATTCTAACTGTTATTCCATTATTTCACGTTGGAGGATTAAATATTCAAACTATTCCAGCGCTGCATATGGGTGCAAAAGTAACACTACATAAAAAATTTGAAGCAAAAAAAATATTTTCTGCCTTAGAAAAACAAATATATACATTTACTATTTTTGTTCCCACTATTTTAGAAACACTATTCAAGGATAAAAATTGGAATCCAAATCTTTTCGCATCTCTAAAAGCTATTACGACAGGATCTACTATTGTTTCCACTGATTTAATAAAAAAATATGAAAACAATAAAATTCCAATTATACAAGTTTATGGTTCAACAGAAACGGCTCCCATAGCTATTTGTCAAAAAATAACTGAAAAAAGAACTCCTTTTGGTAATGTAGGCAAAGTAGCTCAAAATAATAAGGCAAAAATTTTTGATGAAAAGCATAAAGAGAGCAAAAATAATATAATTGGAGAAATAGGTATTAAAGGAAAAAATTTATTTTCTTATTATTGGGAAGATAAAGATAAAACTAGGAAAGCATTTATCAATGGTTGGTTTATGACAGGGGATTATGGAAAAAAAGATAATAATAATCAGTTTTATGTTTTAGGTAGAAAAGAAAATATGATAATATCAGGAGGAGAAAATATTTATCCTGCTGAAATAGAACAAAGTCTTAATAAAGAAAATAATATTTTAGAAGCAGCAATCTTAGGTGTTGCAGATATTAAATGGCAGGAAATACCTATAGCTTTTATAACTGTACAAAATAAGTCTTCCTTTAATATTTCAAAATGTATTAAAAATTTAAAAATAAAATTAGCTGACTATAAAATACCTAAAAGTTTTTTTTTCATAGATCAAATCCCCAAAAATGCTTTAGGAAAAATTGATTATAAAATACTTAAAGAGTACTATCAAAACTTAAAGCCAGAAGACAAAATGAAAGAAAATAATAATGATGATTAGATTATTTATATTCTGTATAATATTTTTACTACCTCTCAAAAGTTATGCTGAAACAACTTTACGAATGGCAAATTGGTTACCCCCTACTCATCCTTGGGTGTTGGATATTATGATTCCATGGATTAAAAATGTTTATGAAGCTTCAGAAGGAAGAGTTAAAATTGTATTATTAGAAGCTCCAATTGGACCTCCACCAGCTCACTTTAATTTTGCTGTAAAAGGTATTGCTGATATTACATATGGGGTTCATAATTATACAGCAGGACGCTTTACAAGTACACAGATTACTGAGCTACCCTTTCTTAGTAAGAGCTCAGAAATACTATCAGTTGCTTGGCAAAGAATTTATCAAAGAGAATTATTAAGTTTAGAAGAACATAAAGGCACACATTTATTAGGAGTTTATACTCATGGTCCAGGACAGCTCTGGTTAAATAAAAAATATACTACTCTTGAAAGTATTCAAGGCTTAAAAATTAGAATTGGAGGAGGTATTGCTCAAAGTTCTGCTAAGGCCTTAGGCCTAGTTCCTTTACAAGCTCCTGTAACAAAAGCCTACGAGTTATTATCTGGTGGTGTAGCAGATGGAATGCAATTACCCGCAGAAAGTATTTCATTTTTTAAATTAGACAGATTAATAAAACAAGGATTCTTTTTTGAAGGAGGATTATATAACACAAGTATGTTTTTAGTTATTAATAAAAAAAAATGGGACAAATTATCTAAAAAAGATCAAATAGCTATCAATTCTGTATCTGGAGAATCACTAGCTAAATTGGCCGGTAAAGCTTGGGATGATGCTGATAAAAAAGGAACAAACATTTCTAAAAATAATGGAGTTCAAATAAAGACCTTATCCGAAAAGGATAAAGTCTTAGCTAAAAATATACTTATGCCAATTATAGCATCTACTTTGGATGAAATTTCAAAAGAAAAAAAAATAGATGCACACGAAATATATTATAAACTTTTAAAAGAAATAGAGCTTATTAAAAATGAATAATACATAACTTTGCTAAACTATATTTTTCAAACTTCTAACAAATTATTACTTGGTTTATGCGTAATATCTCTCACAGCACTAGTGTTGATTACTGTAATTGATGTACTAGGTCGTTACTTATTAAATTTGCCTCTACCTGGTACGACTGAAATTACAGAAATTATTTTAGGTGCATTAATTTATATTGGACTTCCTTATATTACTAGGCTCGAAGAACATGTAACAGTTTCTTTATTTACTAATTATTTTAGCAATTCAATAATTAAAATTCAAAAAATAGTTATAAACTTTATAGTTTCTGTGATCTTATTTATTATTGCATGGCAACTATATATGCATGGCTTAGACTTAAGTATATATAATGAAATAACGACTTTTTTACAAATACCTAAAGCGCCAATTGCATATATGATGGCTGCCCTAAGTATGATTGCATCTATAATAGCTTTATGTAATAGCTATAAATATTTATTTAATGAGAAAAAAAAAATTAATGAAGTAAAACAATAAAATGCTTACATGGATAATTGGATTAGTACTGGTAATGGTAATGATAGCTTTAGGGCTACCAATTGCATTTTCCATGGCAGCTATTGGTTTTATAGGTCTCACATTTATAATTGGTACTGATGCATCTTTAGCTATGATTGGACAAGTATTTTTTGATAATGGAATGAATTATACTTTATCAATTTTACCATTATTCTTACTAATGGGTAATTTTGTAGTAAAAGCAGGTTTAGCAGATGAATTATATAGTGCAGCAAATGCGTGGCTTAGGCATAAAAAAGGAGGACTAGCTATGGCAACTATTATAGCTTGTGGAGGTTTTAGTTCTGTATGTGGCTCCTCACTCGCTACTACTGCTACAATGGCTAAAATTGCATTACCTTCTATGAAAAAATATAATTATCCAGATTCTTTAGCTACAGGAGTGATTGCTGCAGGAGGCACATTAGGAATTTTAATACCTCCTTCTATGATACTTGTTTTATATGGTATCATTACAAGCCAAGATATTGGTCAGCTTTTTTTAGCAGGATTAATTCCAGGATTACTAGGTATAATAGGTTATATTATTGCTATAAAAATATCCATATTACTAAATAAAAAATCTTTTCAAACTCAAACTCCACTTCCCTTTGTAAAAAAAGTAAAATCATTAAAAGGGGTAACCGGAATTATACTATTATTTACAATAGTAATGGGAGGAATTTATACAGGAATATTTACTACAACTGAGGCAGCAGGAGTAGGAGCATTTGGATCTTTAATAATAGTTATGCTTAAGAAAAAAATATCAATAAAATCTTTCTATGAGATATTAATAGAAACAGTAAAAGTGACTAGTATGTTATTTTTTTTACTCTTTGGAGCTATATTATTTTCAAATTTTATTAATTTAGCAGGGCTTCCGAATGACCTACAAAATTTTTTATCTATTTTTAATTTTAATATTTACACCTTACTAATAGGCATTTTTATTATATACTTAATATTAGGAATGTTTCTAGAAAGCCTATCTATGATGATGCTGACTGTTCCTATATTCTACCCTTTAGTACAAGCAATGGGAGGTAATTTAATATGGTTTGGGATCCTTGTAGTAGTCGCTGTTGAAATAAGTTTAATTACCCCGCCCATAGGTCTAAATGTACATGTATTAAAAACTCTTGTTAAAGATGAAATAAGTTTAAAAACTATATTTAAGGGTGTGATGCCATTTGTAACTATAGATATTATTCGTCTATTTATTCTTTTATTAATACCTGGCATAACCTTATTTATTCCTAATAGTATTATTCCTTAATATTTATATAATTTTATTTATTATTAAAAAACCTATTATGATTAACATGTACAAAAATATATTTTTAAATAGTTTTTCATCTAATTTAAACTGAAGCCTTCTTCCAAAATACATTCCTATGAAGGAAGGAACAACTGCATAAGATGAATATGCAAATAATTCCAAAGACCATAATTTATTTCCGGTTAATGCAAAGCCTAAACAAAAACTTGCTGATATTAATATGAGAGCAATACTTTGTAAAAACTCTTGCTTGGTCATTTTTAATGAATAAACATAAAATGCTAAAGGAAAAATAAATGTTCCTGTTGAGCCTCCAAAGAATCCACTTAATGCACCAATTAATGCACCTAGTATTTTTTCATATTTTTTTGAAATAACTATTTTTTTTATAAAAAGACTAAAACATCCATAGAGACATAATAAACAACCTAAAAGTAAGGTTAAAAAATTACTATTTTCAACTAAAATACTTGCCCCTAAGAATGAAAATAAAAACATAAATGCTAGTAGTGGCCACATTCTATAAATTATTTTTGAAATTTTAATTTTACCAAAAACTTGCCATAAATTAGTTAATAATCCAGGCATAACTACTAAAGCAATTGCAATTTTAATACCCATAAACATTGTTAAAAAAGCTATAGAAAAAGAGGGCAAGCCAATTCCTGACAACCCTTTTACAAAGCCTCCCCAAAAAAATACTAATGAAATCAGTATTAATACCTCTATATTAAACAATCTATCATACTTTCTTTAAAAAAATATTGCATTTAGTTCATTTTAGCATTTATGCTTAATCTATGAACAAAAATATAGTAACACATGTTGGAAGTTGTCATTGTAAAGCAGTCAAGTTTGAAGCCATTGGTGAAGAGAATATAGAAATTATAATTTGTTCTTGCTCAATTTGTTCTATTAATAATTATAAACATTATATAGTACCTAAAAAAAACTTTAAGTTGTTAAAGGGTAAAGACTCTATAACTACATATACTTTTAATAGTAAATTAGCTCGCCATATATTTTGTAAAAAATGTGGAATAAAATCATTTTATGTTCCGCGTTCACATCAAAATTGTATTAGTATTAATCTTAACTGTATCCATTCAAATACAATCAAAAACATTAAAACTATAAATTTTGATGGAAAAAACTGGGACAAAAATATAGATAAAATAACGTAAAATTTGGGAAATATTATGAAAAATAAAAATATTAAAAGAAGATCTTTTTTAAAAGCAACAGCAACTGCTAGTATTGCTTATTCAGTTTTTCCAAGTCCTGCTATTTCTAGAAACAGATTAAGATGGAAAATGGTTACCACTTGGCCTAAAAATTTTCCAGGTGTAGGAACGACTGCAGAAAAAATAGCCCAGAGTATTAATAAAGCTTCTGATGGCCGATTAGAAATTAAAGTATATGGAGCAGGTGAAATAGTTCCAGCTTATGAAGTCTTTGATGCAGTAAGACAAGGAACTGCAGAAATGGGGCATGGATGGAGTGGATATTGGATATCAAAAAACCCAGGTTTAGCATACTTTGGTGGTATACCAGGAGGACTTAGCCCTTCAGAACAAAGTGCTTGGGCTCTATATGGTGGGGGGTTAGAATTATGGGAGGAATTATTAGATCCATATGGCATACAGCCTTTTCAAGGAGGAATTGTACAAACAGAAATGTTTGGCTGGTATAAAAAAGCTCTGAATTCAACTGAAGATTTAAAAGGCTTAAAAATAAGAATGTCTGGACTGGCTGCAGAAGTTCTTAATAGAATGGGTGCAACTACTGTAAATATTCCAGGAGGTGAAGTTATGAGTTCATTTCAATCAGGAGTAGTAGATGCTGTAGAATGGGGAGGGCCCTGGATGGATTTAGCCTTTGGTTTTCCTAAAATTGCTAAAATTTGTTATGGACCTGGTATTCATAGCCCAGGTTCCAACTTGGAGTTATTAATTAATAAGGACCTATATAAAAAGTTGCCTTCTGACCTGAAAGAGATAATAAGGGTTGCCACTAGTAACGCTAATACACAAAGTTATGGAGAATTTATTTACAGAAATGCAATAAGCTTCCAAATTGTAACTAATAAACATAAGGTGGAATATAAAATTCTTCCAGAAAGTATAATAAAAGAATTTTTAAAAATTTCTAAACAGGTAGTAATTGAAAATGCAGAAAAAGACTTCGCTGCAATGAAAGTTCATAAAAGTTATCAAGATTTTTTAAAAAAATCTATTGATATAACTAAATTTCAGGAGCTCGGATACCTTAATGCTAGAAATTTAACTAGTAATTAGAATTACTCATCTATAAATTTAGAGGCATGAGCAAGATACTCAGCCTTATGTTTTTGCAATAAACTAATTGAAGCCATAATTATAATATTTACTGTTAAACCTATTAAACCAGGATGCAAATCATATGGTGAACTACCATGAATATATTGAAAATAAGTAGTAACTATAACTCCCATAATTAATCCTAATGTAACTCCTAAAGCAGAAGCCCTCCTCCAAAAAAGACCTGAATAAACTGCAGGAGCAATTTGTACTATGGCTCCATAAGCTCCTAACAATAGTTTAATTAATCCATCACTTCCATAAATAGCTATACAATATGCAATTGCTCCAACTCCAACTACAGCTCCTCTCATTATCCAAAGCTCTTGGTTTTCTTTTAGCGATGGAAAGATAACCTTACATATATCACGTCCAAAAGATACTGAAGCTCCATGAGTAATAGCATCGGAAGAAGACATTGCAGCTGCTAATGCACCAGCACCAACTATACCATACAAAATTCCTGATTCAGTTAAGTGATGTGTTATCAAATAAGGTAATACTTCACCTGGACGTCCTAAAGCATCAGTAGGCACGACACCTATTGCAGCAAACCCTATAAAAAGGACAGGTAACAAAAAAAGTGCAAAGATTGGATAAACTAAAACTGTCAATTTAATTCGTCTAGCTGTAGTAGTATAAGATTTTGTAAATAAATGTGGCCACATTACAAAACCAAGCATGGAAACTACTATATTACTGCTATATCTAGCAGAGCTAATTTTCGACCCCTCATTTCCAATTGTTAAAAACTCTGGATTATCAGCAATAATTTTACCAAACATGTTACCAAGAGACCCATGTAAAGATTCTACAAAATATATTCCTAGAACCCATGCTACAATTAGCATCAGTATTGCTTGAAAAACATCACTCCATGCAGCTCCTCTTACTCCACTCGTTGCCACGTAAACTACAACTACGCCTAAAGCTAACAATGCACCATTGTTATAAGATATATGATCGAATGTTAATACGTTAAAAATATATCCCATACCTTTAATTTGTAATGTTAAATATGGAATAAATGCTAATAAAGAAACAATGCCAATAATTATAACTAAAAATTTAGAATTATAACGATCTCCTAAAAAATCACCCATAGTTATATAATTTGATTTTTTACCCAAACGTGCAACTTTAGGTCCTATAATATACCAAGGCATTAATCCAAGTGCGCAGTAAGCTAAAATATATAATGATGCAGCTCCTTTTGAATAAGCCCATCCCGGACCACCTAAAAATGCAAATGCTGAAAATATAGTTCCTCCCATAAGAAACCACATAACAAATAAGCCAAAACCACGATCTCCAACTGCATATTCAGATATAGAAAAAAAAGATCTTCCTCTTCCAGCTGCTAAACCTATTGAAAACGCAATGATCAAATAAATAAACATCGCTAATAAAGCAATTTGCCAAGCTTCCATATTATTCCTCTACATCTTTATCTAAAATAACAAAAACCAATAAACCTAAAAATTCTACTATTATCCAAAATAAAACCCATACCATTATAAATGGCATACCTAAAAATGAAAGGTTTGCAGAATTACCTAGTGCAAATATAGGGAATATTAGTACTAATAATATGAAACACGTAAATATTATATACCAAGTTTTAATATTAAATTTTTTAACCAATTTCAATACTCACTATTATAATTTTGTTCAATAATCTTATTAGTTTTTTTTAAAATTGTCACCTTTTAGCTTTTAAAATTTAATATTTATTTTATGCTCTTAATATATAACTAACCGTAGGAAAATTCATGAATATTAACTGGCATAACTTCTCAAAAAAAGAATTAGAAAATAATTACAACCCTAGAGAAGCTGTATCTAATTTTTCTCAATATATTGCAGAATATAAAGATTTAGGGAAAGTATCCCGTGAAAGCCTTCCTTGTATACTAGACGTAAGTTATGGAAATACCCCGTTACAAAAACTTGATATTTTTGGAAAAAAAAACCTTAAGAATAGTAATGTTCATATATTTATTCATGGTGGTTATTGGCGGGCATTAGATAAGTCTGACCATAGCCAATTAGCTATACCTTTTGTAAATAATGACCTATTATATTTTTCAATAAATCATGAACTATGCCCACATGTGACTTTAAGTGAAATTGTTCAACAAATAACTTCTGCTATAATTTGGGTGCACAAAAACTGTAAAAAATATGGAGGAAACCCTAATAAAATAACTATCTCAGGACATTCTGCAGGAGCTCATCTTTGCTCTATGGCTATAAATATAGATTGGAGAAAATTTAATATACCTAATGATATTATTAAAGGCGCAGTTCTCATTAGCGGAATATATGAACCAGAAATAGTTTTGAACTTATCTGTTAATGAAGAAATTAAGTTATCCAAAAAGGAGGCCTTAAAAAATACCCCTTCAACTCTAAACATAAATGTACCTCATATAATAACTTGTGTCGGCGGCAGTGAGACAAAAGGATGGATAGATCAAACAAAAAGATATACTAAAAAAATAATTAATTATTGTAACAATATAGATTATGCAATGCTTCAAAACGAGAATCATTTTTCTTTAATGGTTTCATTAGCAGAACCTGAAAATAGATTTGTAAAAAAAATGATTTATATGGCAAAAAATATTTAGTAAATTATACTAAATTGGTATATTAAAAAACTATAATGTAAATTAATCATAATTTGGAAATAAATATGCAATCGATGTTAATTTTAATTGATAGCCTTGTTACATTAATAGTTTGGGCTCTTATATTACAAGTAATCATGAGTTGGCTAGTAGCCTTTAATATTGTTAACACACAAAATAAATTTGTATGGCAAATAAATTATGCCTTACATAAACTTACCAACCCTCTATTATCTCCAATAAAACAAATATTGCCAAATTTGGGAGGTATCGATATTTCTCCTATAATACTAATAATAGTTTTGCATTTTGCTAGAAATCTTCTATTTGAATTGTTATTAGGAAGCCCTTTCAAATAATCGTTATTTTTTACGATTTCTTTGCTTCAGCCTTAAAGCATTAAGTTTTATAAAACCATCTGCATCTTTTTGATCGTAACTATTACTCGCTTCAAAAGTAACTATTCCCTCATTATAAATACTTTTTGGAGAACGCCTGCCAATCAAACTACAACTTCCTTTATATAATTTTACCTTAACCTCTCCAGTTACATTTTTTTGGCTAGTGTCAATCATTGACTGCAGCATTTCTCTTTCAGGAGAAAACCATAAACCGTTATATATTAAAGATGCGTATTTTGGCATAATTTCATCTCTTAAAAGCATTGAAGGGCCATCTAAAATTAATTGTTCAATTCCTCTATGTGCGACATGAAGAATTGTTCCTCCAGGAGTTTCGTATACACCTCTAGACTTCATACCTACAAACCTATTCTCAACAATATCAACTCTTCCTACACCATGCTTACCAGCTCTAATATTTAGATCTTCTAATAATTGTGCTGGACTTAATTTTTTTCCATTCACCTCTACTGGTGTACCCTCTTCAAATGCAATAACTACTTCTTCTGCTTCTTCCGGAGCTAATTCTGGAGCTATAGTCCTTGTGAACATTTCTTCATCAGCAGAAACCCATGGGTCTTCTAAAGCTTTTCCTTCATAAGAAATGTGTAATAAATTAGCATCTGTTGAATATGGTGGCTCTCCCCTCTTATCTTTTGGCACAGCTATATTTCTTTTTTCTGCCCACTCAATTAATTTTGTTCTAGAGTCTAAATCCCATTCTCTCCATGGCGCTATAATATTAATGTCTGGGTTTAAACCAAGATAGCCAAGCTCAAACCTAACTTGGTCATTCCCTTTACCAGTAGCTCCATGAGAAACAGAATCTGCTGAAGTTTCTTTTGCTATTTCAATTTGCCTTTTAGCAATTAAAGGGCGAGCTATGGCAGTCCCTAATAAATATGTACCTTCATAAATTGCACTAGCTTTAAACATTGGGAAAACATATTCTTTCACAAACTCTTCTTTTAAATCTTCAATATAAATTTCTTTTATACCCATTGCTTTAGCTAAAGCTCTTGCAGGCTCTATTTCTTCACCTTGCCCTATATCAGCAGTGAAGGTTACTACTTCACATTCATATTTTTCTTGAAGCCACTTTAAAATAACAGATGTATCTAAACCTCCTGAATACGCTAAAACTACTTTTTTAACTTTTGACATTTATTTTCCTAGTAATGTTAATTAATGATAATATATAATACTTTAAGCAGCATTAATGTTTTTAACTTTTTCTCTTCTCATGCGCTCACTATTACTTTTTAGTTGTCCGCACGCCGCTAATATATCCTGTCCTCTTGCATGTCTAATTGTTGCAGTAATACCTCCATTATTACAAATTTCATCAGCAAAATCTTTAATAGTTTTTTCTGATGAACACTTATATATACTTCCAGGCCAAGGGTTAAATGGTATTAAATTTACTTTAGCGTGTATTGGTTTTAAAAGGGTGACCAATTTTTTAGCTTCATCTATAGAATCATTTACTCCATCTAACATGACGTATTCAAATGTAATGCGTCTAGCATTATTAACTCCTGGATAAACTTCTAAAACAGACAATAATTCCTTAATAGGCCATTTTTTATTAATTGGTACTAGTTGATTTCTTAATTTATCATTAACAGCATGTAAACTTATAGCTAAACTTACATCTAATTGCTTTTTAAGTTTTTGAATAATAGGTACGACACCGGATGTAGATAAAGTAATTTTTCTTCGCGAATAACATAACCCTTCATTATCTAATAAAATTTTTATAGCTTTCGTTACTTCTGTATAGTTATATAAAGGCTCACCCATTCCCATAAATACTATATTTGTTATCTTCCTATTTTTCATGCCCCAATCTGACAAACTATCTTTTGCTGATAAGACCTGTCCAACAATTTCATCTACTGTTAAGTTTCTTACTAATGCCATTGTACCTGTATGACAAAAAGAACAGGATAAAGTACAACCTACCTGAGAAGATATACATAAAGTACCTCTATCTGCTTCTGGAATAAAAACAGTTTCTACTTCTTTTTTATCCTTAAGAGAAAAAAGCCATTTTTGCGTTCCATCTTCAGAAATTTGATGCGTGCTTGCAACTAGTCTATCTAAAAATACTTTGGAACTTAATTTATTTCTTAAATTTACCCCTATATCAGACATATCGTTGAAAGATTTAACCCCATTAACGTATAACCATCTCCATAATTGCTTAGCCCTATACTTTTTTTCTCCTAATTTAATAATATATTTTGTGAGGTCATCCTTTGAAAAAGAGTTTATAGATATATTTTCAGACATTATTTACAAATTTTATTCATAGCTTTATATGCTGCAATAAACCCTTTTAATGAATATGTATCTATCGTTTTTGTACCTCTTGAAGAAACACCTTTTACAACCATTTTGCTGCCTAGCTTCATATGCTTAATTAGTAAGTTATCATCATCACTAGTTGTTGCCCAGGCTGCTTGACTATCTGTAAATAATTCAAAAGATTTTTTTGAATCTATATTTACATTTACCTTTGAATTCTGTTTGAATGTATATCCTGCCTCAAAATATACTACTCCTAATTCCTCACTACCTTTATTTTTTGCTATTTGTGCATAAACTTGTCCACGCCTAGAATATTTTCCCTCTTCCTTAATAGGAGATGAAACCATGCTGCATGCTAAACCTTCTTCTGTATTCCAATACATTGCTTGCCAATCTCCATATGTTCCTAAAGAAGTAGATTCCTCAGCTATTACGTTTGATTGCAATATAAACAAAAAAGCAAAAATTATTAAAGTGAAATATCTATACATATGTTTATTTCTAATAAATTATTATTTAGTACGCTTACTTTAAAATATATAAAATAAATATTTATATAAAGCTAAAAATTCAAAACAAATCATACTTAATATATAAAAATGTAAAATAATTTATTTATATATTTAATTAAATAAATAAAACCTTATAAAGGTTATATCTGCTTTCAAAAGATTATAAAGTAATTTTAAGGATATTTATATGAAAAGAATGATTGTAAATAAATATGGTGGTCCAGAAAATTTAATTTTAGATCATATAGATTCTCTATTAATAACTGAATTATCAGTAAAAATTAAAGTAGCAAATATAGGTGTTAATTTTGCCGACACATTATTAATTAGAGGACGTTACCAAGAAAGACCTCGCCCTCCTTTTTCTCCTGGGTTAGAATTATCAGGAACTATTATTGAAATAGGTAGCAAAGTTTTAAATCATCAAATAGGTGACAGGGTAATTGGAATTGCAAAATTCGGAGCATATTGTAATGAAATAGTTATGCCTGCAGAAAATGTATATAAAATACCAGATAATATGGACTTTATTTCTGCTGCTTCTTTTCCTGTTGCATATGGGACAGCATTTGGCGCTGTTGATTGGAAAGGAAAACTGCAAAAAGGTCAAACTTGCTTAATTATAGGTGCAGCTGGCGGTGTAGGCTTAGCAGCAGTTGAACTTGCAGCAGCCTATGGAGCCAAAACTATAGCCGCCGCAGGAAGTGATGAAAAATGTAATACATGTATTGATCATGGAGCCAATCACACTATAAACTATAATAAAGAAACTTTTAGGCATAGCATCAAAAGTATTGCTCCTGAAGGAGTAGATTTAGTAATTGATATGATTGGCGGAGAAACAGCTGACGATACTATAAAAAATTTAGCCTGGGAAGGAAAATTTATTATCATTGGGTTTGCTGGAGGAAAAATACCTAAAATACCTGCAAATAGATTACTTCTGAAAAGCGCCTCTGCAATTGGCTTATATTGGGGAGAGTATGCATTTATAAACCCTTCACTAATTGGAGATTCTTTTATAGAATTAATGAAGCTTTATGAAAAAGAAAAACTAAAGCCTAAAATTGGAAAAATCTTTAAATTAGAAGAAGCAAGTATAGCTTTAGAATATCTCCTAAGTCGAAAGAATACAGGAAAAATAATTCTAAGCTGTGATTAATTAATATATGAACTTATTAAATAAATTTAATTCTTTTTGGGATAAATTAAGCCCTAATATTAGAGGGTTTATTTTTATCCTAATAGCATCAGCCACTTTTCCCATTATGGGCACAACTGTAAAGTATCTAACTTCTGAATTACATCCTTTTCAAATAGCTTTTTTTAGATGTTTTTTTGGTTTTATGATTATAATTCCTTTGATTATTAAAAAGAATCCTTCAAAAATATTACATACAAAAAGATATCCTATGCACGTTTTAAGAGGTCTTTTAGGCGTAGGAGCAATGATGGCAGGTTTTACAGCTTTGTCCATGTTGCCACTAGCAACAGCCGTAACTTTAGGATTTACTAGAATATTGTTTTTAGTTCCTCTTGCAATGCTACTACTTGGAGAAAAACCTGGGTTTTTAAGAATATTTTGTATACTTATAGGTTTTCTAGGCGTTATAATAATAATTGATCCTAGTAATGATAATAATATTACATATTTTTCAGCCAGCTTAGCACTTCTTGGGGCTTTTCTAGTAAGTTGTGTTAAACTAAGCGTAAAGTCACTATCATCAAGTGAATCAACTTTAACTATACAATTTTATTATGGTATAATTTCTACCACTGCCTTAATTATTCCATGTTATTTATTTTGGACACCTTTAAATTCTTTTCAAATATTTTTAATATTATTTGCTGCAATTGTTGGAACAATTGCTCAGATGCTAACAATTTGGGGTTTGAAATTAGGGGCTACAACTTTGGTAATGCCTGCCGATTATACTAGATTAATTTTTGCAGGTATATATGGATTTATTCTTTTTAACGAAATTCCTTACTTAAATGAAGTAATAGGGGCATTTGTAATAATAATAACTACTATGATTATTTTATATTTAGACAATATCAAAAAAACAATTAAATAACTTTCATATTTATGGCCATACATACAGAGCCTAATGAAAGCAACACTATAACAGTTATAAATTTTCTCATTGGTATATACCATTGAGGAAGGTAATTTTCTTTTACAGCATTAATATCTATAAAAAAAACAGATAAATACAAGATTATTAAAACAATGAAAATAATCAAGTAATTGACAATAAAACCTATCAATAAAAACCAGCTTAATAAAGCAGGTATTATAGAAATTAGATATGGCTTATAACCTTTATCATTTCTAACCATTGCAGCTCCCCAATGAACGGCTCCAGTAAATGAAAGAATTAAGACTGAATAATTTATCAAATTATACAGAGCAATCAATTTTAATTCATATGTAAAAACCCATATTCCTATAGATAAAAAAATGAAAGGAAAAGCTCCACCTATTCCAAATAATAATGGAAATGAAGGTGTATTCTGTAAATTAAATAAAGAAAGCAATTTTTTCATAATATTCTATTTTCTACTTATAAATTGTTGGTCCATATAACTTGCTATTAAAAAGTCTTTTTTAGAAAGTCCTGAAACATCATGGGTTGATAAATGAACATCTACTTTATTATAGACATTACTCCACTCTGGGTGATGGTTTAAAGCTTCAGCCTCTATTGAGATATTGGTCATCCATGAAAAAGCTTCTTTAAAATTTGTAAAAATAAAAGTTTTGGATATTGAAGAAAAGTCCTCTTTTAAAGACCACCCATTTATTAGCTGAAGATGTTTATCTATATCGCTTTTAGTTAATTTCTTAATAATATTCTTTCCTTAAAATTAATCTAAGTTAAAAAAAATCAAGCTTAATTGCAATTAATATTATATATTTATAGCTTGTAAAATATAGATTTTTTCTAATATATAATGTATTATATATTTATAAACATAATCTTAAACAAATGCATATGCTTTGTTTATTAAACGGAGTTTTTATTATGAAAATTGGACACTTTAGTTCTAACCCTCAAACACAAGCTAAGGCAGCTGCTTTAAACTCAGAAGACTTAGGTTTAAGAGCTTATATGCAAAAAATATATTCCTATATGACTGTAGGTTTAGCAATAACAGGCTTAGTAGCATGGTTAGTTTCTGGAGCCGCAGTTGACCAGAATGGTAATACAACTGCTCTAGGAAATGCTTTATTTAATTCACCTCTTGGTTTTATATTTATGCTTGCACCATTAGGATTAGTCATGATGCTATCTTTCAGAATTCAAAAAATGAAAGCGTCTACTGCTCAAACAATGTTTTGGGTGTTATCCGGTTGTTACGGTATCTCTCTAGCTTCGATATTCCTTGCCTATACAGGTGAGTCCGTAGCTCGTGTATTTTTTATATCATCATCAACTTTCCTAGCTGCAAGTATATATGGATATACTACAAAAAGATCATTAGCTAATTTTGGTTCTTTTTTAATGATGGGTTTAATTGGTATCATTATTGCGATGGTCGTAAATATATTTATGCAATCTACTATGATGCAATTTATTATCAGTATAGTAGGCGTTCTAATATTTACAGGTTTAACAGCTTATGACACACAGACTCTAAAAGAAATGTATGTTGAAGGCGAAAATGGTGAAACTCAGGTAAAAAAAGCCATTATGGGTGCCTTAAAACTATATCTAGATTTCCTTAATTTATTTATTATGCTTCTTATGTTGTTAGGAAATAGACGTTAATAAAATTTTAAATTAAAAAAAAAGGCGCTAATTAGAATAATTAGCGCTTTTTTTTTAGAAACTCAAAGAATGTAAACTTATGTCCTATAATGAAGATTATAATAATTGGAAAAATGATCCTGCTTCTTTTTGGGAAAAAAAAGCTAAAAACATTCATTGGACTAAAAAATGGGATAAGGTTTTAGATAAAAGTGATCCTCGATCATGGAGCTGGTTTCCTGGTGGTGAGCTTAATACCTGTTATAATTGTTTAGATATACATATTGCTAATGGCAATGGTGATAAAAATGCACTTATATATGATAGCCCAATAACTGACACAAAAAAATCATATACCTATAATGAGTTACTAGATAAAACCATAAAAATTGCAAGTGCTTTAAAAAGCCATGGAGTAAATAAGGGAGATAGAGTCCTAATATACATGCCTATGATACCAGAAGCTGTTGCTTCAATGCTTGCCTGCGCAAGAATAGGAGCTGTTCATGTAGTAGTTTTTGGAGGTTTTGCTCCTAATGAGCTCGCTACAAGAATAAATGATGCTAAGCCTAAAGTTATTATTGCAGGCTCATGTGGTATTGAACCAGGAAAAGTTATTGAATATAAACCTATGATTGATAAAGCAATTGATCTAGCTAAATATAAAGTAAATGTATGTTTTATTCATCAAAGAGCTTTATGCGAAGCAAAATTAATAAATAATAGAGATTTTAATCTACAAGATTTAATGGATAGTGCGGGTTCTGTAGAACCAGTTCCAGTAAAATCTACGGACCCTCTTTATATTCTTTATACTTCAGGGACCACAGGTGACCCTAAAGGTATGGTAAGAGAAAATGGAGGTCATGCTGTTGCATTAAAAGCAAGCATGGGCATGGTTTATGGAATTCAACCAGGAGAAGTGTTTTGGGCAGCCTCAGATATTGGTTGGGTAGTAGGACATTCTTATATAGTTTATGCTCCACTTTTAAATTGCTGTACTTCAATATTATACGAAGGAAAACCTACAGGCACTCCTGATGCAGGATCTTTTTGGAGAGTAATTAGTGAACACAATGTATCTGTAATGTTTACTGCGCCAACAGCATTAAGAGCTATAAAAAGAGATGACCCAAATGGTAAAGAAATATTAAAATATAATTTAAAAAATTTTAGATTACAATTTCTTGCTGGAGAACGGGCAGACCCTACGACAATAAAATGGGCTGAAAAACATTTAAATGTTCCAGTAATTGATCATTGGTGGCAGACTGAAACTGGTTGGGCTATAGCTGGAAATTTTGCTGGTCTTGGCTTATTTGATGTTAAAGCAGGTTCTACAGGAAAGCCTTCGCCAGGCTTTGATGTAGTTTGTTTAGATGATGAAGGAAAAGAGAAACCTAAGGGAGAAATTGGTGCTCTAGCTATCAAGTTACCTCTTCCTCCAAGTTGCAGCTCTACACTATGGCAAGACAAAGAAAGATATAAAGAGTCTTATCTAAATGAATATCCAGGGTATTATTCTAGTGCGGATGCCGGCTATATAGATAAGGATGGCTATATATGGGTTATGTCTCGAACAGATGATATCATTAATTGTGCAGGACATAGACTTTCCACTGGTGCTATGGAAGAAGTATTGTCTAAACATCGTGATATAGCAGAGTGCGCAGTCGTTGGAGTTGAAGATGAGCTAAAAGGACAGATTCCTGTTGGTTTTATTGTTATTAATTCTGGGACAAGTACTTCTAATGAAATAATTATTAACGAAATTATTAAGATGGTAAGAAATGAAATAGGTCCTGTCGCTTCTTTTAAAAAAGCAATTGTAGTTAAAAGGTTACCTAAAACTAGGTCTGGAAAAATATTAAGAAGTACTATATCTGCAATTTATGATAATAAATTTTTTAAAACACCTGCTACTATTGACGACATACATATTCTTGATGAAATTAAAAATGTTATAAAGAGTTAGAATATTATGAATGAGAATCTTAGATCCTACGGCTTAATTGTTTGCCAAAATAAAATATTAGTTACAAATGAAGTTATCAATAACTACCATGCGACTAAATTTCCTGGAGGAGGTGTAGAAAAAAATGAAACACCTAAGCAAGCATTAAAGAGGGAGCTCTATGAAGAGTTAAGTTTATATGGGAATATAAAGCTAATGCTTTATGCACCAAAAACACTTTTATCTCCATGGAATAATAGATTATATACACCTATATATTTTTATGTAGAAACTTTAGGGACTCCCTTGGTTCCTGATAATGAAAATATAACAATAGACTATTTATTACCTAAAGAAATTTTAGAAAAAAATAATGTAGCGGAACCCGAAAAAATTGCTGTAAAAAACTTAATAAAAAATAATTTGATATAGCTAACTTATTTAGAGAATTTTTTAATCGAACTATTAAATATAATTAATATTATTAACAATAATAAACCGCCCATTATATATGGACTATTCTTACCAATAAGCTCAAAAAATATTCCTGCAAAAGCTGGGCCTATAATTCTTGCAAGTGAAGAACTTGATTGAGTTACTCCAAGTACCCAACCTCTTCTATCCTCTGCAACTATATTTACAATCAAAGTCGATATTGTGGGCATAAATAAACCTAAGCCAAAAGCAATTAATGCCATAGATAAGTATGCATGAAACTTCATATATGAAAGTGCAACAGAAATCATTCCTAAAGAAATCATCAGCATGCCAAGTCGACATAATAAAGACTCACCAAAAACTTTTACTAATTTTGATATAAAAAATCCTTGAACGATTACACCACATACTCCTGCAAAAGCAAAAATATATCCATTCTGCTGCGGACCCCAATTATAAGTTCTTTCTGACCATAATGAAAATGTTGACTCCATAGATGCAAAAACTACAGTTACTATAAAAGATAGCAAAATTAACTGACCTAATTTTGGAACTTTTAATGCTTCTAATAAACTAATAATTCGCTTATTTTTATTTGGTTTTATTACGCTTCTTGTATCTTGAAGTAAAAATAATGCCAATAATAAAGCAAAGGTAGATAATGTTGCTGCGAATATGGGTGGTAAAAAAGTATTAGGACTTTTAGGATCAGAACCAGCCAATATCCCTCCAATTGCAGGACCTAAAATAAATCCTATGCCAAAAGCTGCGCCAAAGAATCCCATAGCCTTAGCTCTATTTTCTTTTGTAGTTATATCCGATATATATGCCTGAGCTGTAGAAATATTTCCGGCCATAAAACCAGCAAAAGCTCTTGCAATAAATAAACTATATAACGTATTAGAATAAGCTAAAAATATATATGCTAATATAGACCCAGCTAATGTAATCCAAATTATTAATCTTCTTCCATATTTATCACTTAGTCCGCCCCAAATAGGTGCTGCGACGAATTGTGATAATGAAAAAACTACCATTAACATTGTTACTTTTTGTGGCGATGCCCCAAAAGTTTCTGCATAAAAAGGTAAAAGGGGTATGATTATACCAAAACCTATTAAATCAATAACAACTACGAGCAATAAAGGAATCAATTTATATGCCTCAGTGAATAATATAAATCATTTTAATAAACGACCATACTTTAAAAATTTTTCTTGCCTGTCTTTTATTAAATGTTCTTTAGTATAATCTTTAATTTCATTAAGTGCTTTATTTAAAGCAATTTCTACATTTTTAATAGATAGAATATGATCTCTATGTGCTCCACCAATAGGCTCAGAAATAATTTCTTCAATTATACCTTTTTCTTTAAGAAATTGAGCTGTTATTCCTAATGAATCAGCAGCTACTTCCGCTTTATTATTATCTCTCCAAAGTATAGATGCACAACCTTCAGGAGAGATAACAGAGTATATAGCATTTTGTAACATTAAAACCTTATTTGCTGATGCTAGAGCAATTGCTCCACCTGAACCACCTTCTCCAATAATAATACTTATGAAAGGCACCTTGATTTCTAAAGAATCTTGAATACAAGAAGCAATTGCTTCTGCCTGTCCTCTTTCCTCAGCACCTACTCCTGGGTATGCTCCAGCAGTATCTACAAAAGTTATTAAAGGCATATTAAATTTATCAGCTAATTTCATTAAACGTGAAACTTTTCTATATCCCTCAGGCTTCGCCATTCCAAAGTTATGTTTTACACGGGAATCAGTGTCTGAGCCCTTTTCCTGACCTATAACCATTACAGATTGACCATTAAAAGATCCAATACCGGATATAATAGCATTATCTTCCGCAAAACTTCTATCTCCTGATAGAGCTTGAAAATCTTTTATTAAAGCACTTATATAATTGCTGGCGTGAGGTCTTTCAGGGTGTCTGGCGACTTGAACTTTTTGCCATGGAGATAACTTACTATATGCTTTTTCAAGAAAACTATTTACATCTCTTTTTAATGAAAAAATTTCTTTATTAGTATCATTCAAAAGAGATAAATCTCTTATTTTAGCTTCTAATTCAATTATAGGTTGCTCAAAATCTAAAAAATGCATGAATATATCCTTATATATATAAATACGTTATAAAATATAATGCTTATAGCAGTCAATTCTATTATTCATTTATAAAAAGTTATAAACCTTTGTTTTCCTCTAAAGGATGGAAACTTAATGCCATTTTCTTTTTATCATCAACAATATGTGTATATATTTGTACAGTAGAAATATCTGCATGCCCTAGAATTTCTTGTAAAACTCTTAAATCTGCTCCTCCAGATAACATATGTGTTGCAAAACTATGCCTTAAAATATGAGGAGAAATAGATAAATCTGATAATTCAGCTTTTATTGAAACTTCTTTAAGTAATTGTGAAAACCTTCTTGCTGTCAAATAACCTTGCTTACCTATAGAAGGGAACATAAATGAAGAATTATTTTTATTCTTTATAAACAATTCTCTTATACCTATATATTTTTTTATTGCCTTTAAAGCATTGATACCAAATGGAACAACCCTTTCTTTTCCGCCTTTACCTTTAATAAAAATAGATTGATTTTCATAATTTATTGCATTCAAAGAAATACTCATAAGTTCCTCAACTCTGATACCAGTTGAGTACATTATTTCTATCAACGCTAGAAGCCTAATAGATTTTAGGCAATTATCTGATTTTAAAGTATTAATAATATCTTCAATTTGCCTAATTGTTAATACTTTAGGTATGTTCTGATGTTTTTTTGGAGATTCAATATCTTTTGCTGGGTTATTTTTAATGAGTCCATCTGAGTATAGAAAACGATAAAATTCTTTTATGGAAGAAATTTTTCTTAAATAAGAGTTCCTAGAAATTGATTTTTCTGAAAGGGACCTATACCAACTAGTAATATTTTTACTTTCAACATTTAATATTGATAAACTATATTTTACATTAATAAATTTAATATATGAATGTATATCACTTTTATATGCACGCCTAGTATTCTTAGCTGCTTGCCTCTCAACTAATAACATTTCATCAAATAATAATAAAATATCATCATCTGTGCTCATTAAATTAATTTACATAAGAGATTGCTGCTTCAATAGCAATTTCTCTTGCATCAGCTTCTAAACCTATTTCCCTGAGAGATCTAATCACCGCATTAAGAGCAACTAAGCCTGATTTACTTGGCCCCTCAACTCCCAGCATAATTAGACTTATTGAAACAACTTCTGCTATTCTATTATTCTTAGCAGCATCGCGCAACTGATACCTCAAAGCAGTGGCAGGAATATTTTCTTTTTCAAATATATTACTAGCGCTTATTATATTTTTCCATGCACCTTCTCTAGATTCTATTCCCATAGCACTGAGCAAAACCAGTAATCTACTTGCTCTTTTTTCTTTATCTTCCCTACTAAAACTATCTGATAAACCAGACCACACATCTGTTGCCTGCTGTTTACTAAATGGAACAGGTAAAGTTTGGCCTGCTATAGCTATTAAAGGAAGAAGTCTTAGTAAACTTCCTGAAGCTTCGTAATCCAAGTCTAGAGTTTTACCTAAAACTGTTAACCAGTTAGACGCTAACATATAATTACCTCCAGCAATAGCTGCCCTAGTTGCTGAAGATGCAAACCATATAAGATCTGGTCTTGGTTTAATAGTCAGTAATATTGGCATAATTACAGAAGCATATACCTGAAAAATTTCATCACTATCAGCATTATCTAATAAAAGCCTTAAAAACCTTGCTCTTTCTATTACTGAAGTATTTAAAGCAGCTGCTTGTAATAATAATGATCTAGCCATAAAGCCTTCCATAGATTTACTTTCTGAAGCGGCTCTGGAAAATATATCTTCTTCAAACTTAAATTGTGTTGCTAGTTCACCTAAATATATACTTGGAAGAGAACCTGCTAGTACGGCTTTTTCAGCAGCTAACATTCTTATTTTCCAGGATAAATTAATATTTTTTGCTACTACACTTAAACCTGAAGGGTCTAAATTAAGGCGATGTTTATTTAATTGTTCGCCAGGCAATACAGCAATTAAAATTTTGAAATAAATACTATTTTTATCAAATTCAATTTGATTAGTTTCATCTGCCAAAGTATATATTAATTTAGAAAATTTATCTTCACTATCTAACTCAGCTAATAAAAGTTCTAAACTTAATAAAGCATCATCTCTATTTCCTAATATTAATTGACATACTATTAATGTTTTTCTCCAGTAGGATTCATTTGTTCTTTTTGCAAGTTCAATTACTTCTCTACATACTTTTTCGGTCTCTCCGGACAATAAACGAGCGTATATTGCTTCCTTAGCCAAATCCCCTAACATGTCTTCAGTTGGCACTAAATTACTTAGTTCTATTAATTCTTTTTTTGCACCTAGACTCGCTAATTTAGAAAAACGTAATGGTAAGAATGTAGCATCTTGATTTTTACTTATTATAGGCTTTCCACTTGGACTAATTGCTTGAAGACCATTTTTCTCTTCTTTATTTGGCTGATAAGCGTCACTGAGCAACAACCTTTTTGCTAAATTTCGCATAGCTGGTGAAGGCGCATTTACAGGCAAAAGCTCTAAAATAGTTTTTGCAAATGTTGAATCAGTTCCCTCCCACATTTCTAAACCTAAACCGCCATCTTTATCTGATAAATATCCTACCCATCCTAAATTAGCTTTAGGCAATTCCGTAATAACCACTTTATCTATATTACTGTTATTATCCTGGACTTTTACTTCTTCTTTTATATCTAAATTAGGAACTAAATTTTGAGGCTGATTATATATGTCATTTATATCATCTTGAGCTAATACGTTTTTCATTAAAACTAAAATGATAATTAATAAATTAATAAAAATATTTTTATAATTATAAACGGTCATCTTCTATTACCTTCTCAACTGTATAAGATGTCACAGGAACTCCTTTATACATGATTATAATAATGCTGCCTAAAATAGCTAAAAAGAATATTAATAAAAAAACTCTAAAAAACTTACCCATATAAATTATTTTCCTTTATAATAATTCTAATATAAACTTATATAAAATTCATATTGTTCAGATTAAATAATATATTATCTTATATCTACAATATATACATTAGTCTAACCTTCTAAGTATTCAATGCAAGGATGACATAAGATACTATGAATAAAATATTAAATACAAATAATATAGATGAAATAATCAATTATATAAATACTAATAGTATAAAAAAACCTATCCTTATAGTTGGTATGATGGGTGTTGGAAAAAGTGCTTTAGGAAAAATTTTAGCCAACCGTCTTAATAGAGATTTTTATGATTTAGATGAAAATATTGAAAAAAAATATAATATGAAAATATATGAAATTTTTAAAGATTATGGAGAACAAAAGTTTAGAGATATTGAACACCAAGAAATAAAGAATATTAATAAAGGTTGTAGTGCTATAATCGCTACTGGAGGAGGAGCTTTCACATATGAAAGAAATATAAATATATTAAATAGGCTTGGCATAACACTTTGGCTGAATTCGAGACCAGAAACAATCATTGCACGGTTAAAAAAAAATATTAATAATAGACCGCTTTTAAAAAATGTAGATATAGAATCATATATTAATAATTTAATTATTAAACGTAATCCACTCTATGCAAAAGCGAATATAACTGTAATGTCTCATGATGTTTCTAAAAATAAAATGGTAAATCAATTATTGATGGCAATAAAAATATATTTAATGGATAATAAAAATGGCTAAAACAGTTAAAGTGAATTTAAAAAATAATGCATATAATATTATTATTGGTGACAATATAATAGAGAATATTAACAATTTTCATCAACAATACTTTAACCAAAGGCCTAAAGTAGTTATTTTTGATAACAAATTATCAGAATCAATTTATTTAAGATTATTGATTACTAAATTGGGAAAAGAAACCAAAAATATTGCAATACCTTCTGGGGAAAAAAGTAAATCTCTAAAAATTTTAAGCAACCTATATGATCAACTTTTTTCACATAATGTTGACAGAAATACAGTTATTTATGCTTTTGGTGGAGGTGTAATAGGAGATTTATCTGGCTTTGCAGCTTCGTCATATATGAGAGGTATAGATTATGTGCAAGTACCTACTACTCTTTTATCGCAAATTGATTCTTCTGTAGGAGGGAAAACTGCAATAAATAGCTCATATGGTAAAAACTTGATAGGAGCTTTCTATCAACCTAAATTAGTTTTAATAGATATAAATACTTTAAATAGCTTGCCTAAAAAACAAATGATAACAGGTTATGCAGAAATGGTTAAATATGGATTAATTAATGATGAAAATTTCTTTTTATGGTTAGAAAAAAATGGAAAACATATTTTACATAAAGACATAAAAAAATTAGAGTATGCAATAGCTATTTGTTGTAAATCTAAGGCAAGAATAGTAGCAAAAGATGAAAAAGAGAAAGGCCTAAGAGCTTTGTTAAATTTAGGTCATACTTTTGGCCATTCGTTTGAAAGAATAGCTAATTTTAAACATTTTACTCATGGAGAAGCAGTGTCAGTTGGGACTATACTCGCATTTAAAATTTCTAATGAATTAAATTATTGTTCATTAGAAGACTTTAATAGAGTTAATAATCATTTTAAAAAAATAAGACTGCCTACTCATATTAATGATTTATTGAAAAAAAAAGTAAAAGCCGCAGATGTAATAAAAGCAATGAAACTAGATAAAAAGACGATTAACAATATAATAAAACTTATATTAGTAAAAGGTATAGGGAAAGCTTTTATATGTGATACAATAGATGAAAAAAAGCTTAATCTATTTTTAAAAAATAATGGTTTTATATAAAGTACTTATAAAGAATAAATTAAATTATAAAGAAATGGTTTTTAAAATAAATGATAATTGAAATCATAGTAATATTTTTTCTTCTCTTACTGTCAGCTTTTTTTTCTTCTTCTGAAACAGCAATAACAAAAATATCTGATGCAAAGATTCATCAATGGGATGAAAAAAAAAATAAGAAAGTAATAAAAGCTAAGAGTCTATTAAAAAATAGAGAAAAGGTAATTGGAACACTATTATTAGGCAATAATATTGTAAATATACTTGCATCAGCATTAGCTACTAGTATTTTGATAACCCTTTTTGGAGATAAAGGGATAATCTATGCAACTGTTATCATGACTTCTCTAATATTTATATTTGCAGAAGTATTGCCTAAAACTTATGCCATAAGAGAATCCGAAAAATTAGTAATATACTCTGCGCCAATAATAATATTTTTTACAAAAATTTTATCTCCTATTATTATAGTATTGCAAAGCTTAGTTAGCTCTATTCTAAAAATAACTAATAAAGAAAATAGTAAAAGTGACTGGAAGCAAAATTTAAGAGGCGCTATTCTATTAGCAAATAATCAAGGGGATGTTAGAAAATATGATAGAGTCATGTTGGAAAATATACTAGACCTGCATGAAGTAAAAGTTAGCGAAATTATGACACATCGCAAAAATATAGAAAGCCTTAACATATTAGAAAATATAGATGATATCATTCACTTAGCCTTAAAGAGTAGATTTACTAGGCTTCCTCTATGGAAGGGTAACACAGACAATATTATTGGCACAATACATATTAAGGACCTATTAAGAGCCAAAAATATAGATAATAAAATAGATATAAATATTTTGATGCAAAAACCTCTATTTATATCTGATAACACCTCCTTATCTGAACAATTAAATAAATTTAAAAAAGAAACAAATCAAATGGCTTTTGTGATTGATGAATACGGTGATTTGCAAGGTTTAATAACTTTAGAAGATGTGCTGGAGGAAATAGTGGGAGAAATTTTTGATGAGTTTGATAAACAAATATTAGAACCAAATATTTTAGAAGATAAAAGTGTTACTGTTGATGGAGCCATGACAATAAGAGATTTAAACCGTTTAACAGACTGGGACTTATCAGATGATGAGGCATCAACCATAGCTGGGCTGGTAATTGATGTAGCTCAAAAATTACCAAAAATTAATGAAACAATCAAAATAGAAAATTTTTACTTCAAAATACTTGAAAGACAAAGAACTAGACTAACAAAAATTAATATTAAACCATTTGATTTAGAAGCTTAATTCCATGTTGAATACTTTTATTCAGCTATTTCCTATTATAGCACCTACTTTATTGATAATATTACTTGGATTCACATGGAATAAAATAGGTAACCAAGTAAACCAGTCAGAAATAACCAATATTATTACATGGGTTGGAGCTCCATGTTTAATATTTAACACACTCATAAAGTTAGAATCCTCTATATTTATAGTTCAGGATGTAATTATAGCTGCAATATTAATGATATTAATAATGTTTGCATGCTCCTATATAGTATTAAAACTATTTAAATACCCTATAAGGCCATTAATAAATACTATGACTTTTGCAAATAGTGGTAATATAGGAATGACTATTTCCCTTTTTGCATTTGGATTTATAGGTTTGGAATTAGCCGTAATTTATTTTATGGTTTCTTCTATGCTGCATTTTACTATTGGACTTTCAATTTGGTCAGGTAAATGGTCGTTCAAATTTTTATTAAAAACTCCTGTTCTATATGCGGTATTAGCCGGACTTATTATAAATTTTAATAATATAGAACTTCCCAAGACTATAACTAATACTACCTCTATTCTTTCTGGTATAACAATACCTTTACTACTTTTCACTATGGGAATATCTATTAATAAAATTTCTTATAGAATTGAACTCAAAATAGTTATACTTATTATTCTGAGAATTTTTATTGCAACTTCTGTAGCTTATTTATTAACAATATTTTTAGACATAAAAGGTATTGCTAGAAATGTCATAATTTTACAAGGAGTGCTTCCCGCACCAATCTTTACTTATTTATTTGCCTCACAGTTCAATGTAAATCCAGAAAAAGTAGCAAACTATCTAATGACATCAACATTTATATCTTTATTTACTATTACTATATTTTTAACTTTAATTTTATAAAATTTTAGGAAAATTAATGACTTTATCTTCACCAAATAATAGAGAAAAAATTCACAAAAGAAATGTTCAATGCGAAGGGTTTAAAAGAGAAGATGGCCTCTGGGATATAGAAGGGCACCTCAAAGATACAAAAACATATACCTTTAAAAGTGACTCTAGAGGCCAAGTTAAAGCTGGAACTGCTATACACGAAATGAGTATAAGACTAACTTTAAATGATAATCTAAAAATTATAGATGTTTGCGTAGCTATGGATTCACATCCATATAATATATGTCCAGAAATTGTTCCAAATTTTAAAAAATTAATAGGTATAAATATCGGTAAAGGTTTTAGAAAAAATGTGTATTCAAGAGTAGGTGGAATAGAAGGATGTACTCATTTAGTAGAACTTTTGTTTCCTATTGCTACTACAGCTTTTCAAACAATCTATTCTTATAAAGCTTTCAAAAATAATAATAAAGCTAAAAAAAATAACTCTCCTATATTGATAAATACCTGCCATAGCTGGGGAGAAAATAATGAAGTAATAAGAGACTATTATCCAAAATTTTATAAAGGAGATATTTAATTATTATGAATCTTTTAGTTTTAGTGATAAAGCATGTAATCCTGTATTAAACTCTTTCTCCAAAACCTTATAAACCATTCTTTCTTTTTCTATTCTACTTTTTCCTAAAAATTCTTTACTTATAACTTCTACATTGTAATGACTTTCTCCTGATTCTGGAGCACTCTGATGTCCCCGATGGCTATTACTATCATCTATGACCTCTAAATAACTAGGATTAAAATATTCTTTAATTACTTGTTCTATTCTATTTTTTCGGTCACCTTTACTCATAAATAATTCCTTTCAAGAAACTCATAATTATAATATAAATACTATAAAATGAAATACTTTGATAATAATATAAAATATATATATGAAAAAAATGGCTCTGATACTCCTCAGTTAACAAAGTATTGTGAATGGAAAGGCTGTAATGAAAAAGGTATCCATAAAGCTCCTAGAAATAGAGAGTATTTAAGAGAGTTTAGATGGTTTTGCTTAGAACATGTTCGTGAGTATAATAATAAATGGAATTATTTTTCAGGATTATCTCAAATAGAAATTGAAAAAGAGCTAAAAGCTGATTTTTCATGGCACTTACCTACATGGCCTATGAGCGAAAATCTTAATAACAAAAATATAAAAGATGACTTTGAAATTTTAGATTCTACAAAAAATATGAATAAAATAAGTAATTTAGAAAATAATAAAGAAACAAAAGCTCTAAGAAAATTAGGCTTAACTCTAGATTCCTCCTTGCAAGATATTAAAAGACGATATAAAATTTTGGTCAAGAAACATCATCCTGATACTAATACAAACAAGAAAAAATCTAATAATATATTAATTGAAATTAATGAAGCATATAAAATACTTTTAAAAACTATTAAACAATAAACCAGGATACTAGTATGAACAAATATGATAAAGAAACTAATTTAAATAATGAGCCTAATACTACAATAAATACACAAAAAACTTTTAACTTGCGTGCAAATATGGAAATACCAGCTTACTCTGAACCTGACAAGTATGTTCCTGAAATTGATAAAAATTATCATTTTGATGAGGAAACTACATTAGCAATTTTAGCTGGTTTTAAATATAATAGAAGAGTACTAGTTCAAGGTTTACATGGTACTGGAAAATCTACTCATATTGAACAAATAGCTGCCAGATTAAATTGGCGATGCGTAAGAATTAATTTAGATAGTCATATTAGTAGAATAGATTTAATAGGAAAAGATGCCATAGTTTTAGAGAATGGAAAGCAAATTACTACTTTTAAAGAAGGCATTCTTCCATGGGCTATACAATCGGCAACAGCATTAGTATTTGATGAGTACGACGCAGGACGACCAGATGTAATGTTTGTAATACAAAGAATATTAGAAGCAGACGGAAAATTAACATTATTAGATCAAAGTAAAGTTATTAAGCCTCATAAATACTTTAGGCTTTTTGGCACCGCCAATACCATTGGATTAGGAGATACAACTGGTCTGTATCATGGAACTCAACAAATAAACCAGGGGCAAATGGATAGATGGAATGTAGTAACTTCATTAAATTATCTAGCAGAAGACATTGAATCAAAAATTGTATTTTCTAAAATTTTGGAATTAAATGAAAAGTTTTTAGATAAAAATAAAGTTAATAATATGGTCAAATTAGCAAACCTCACAAGAAATGGTTTTAAAAATGGTGATCTTTCTACGTTAATGTCTCCAAGGACAGTTATATCTTGGGCAGAAAACAGCATAATATTTAAAGATATTTCTTATGCGTTTAAAGTTTCTTTTTTAAACAAATGTGATGAAACTGAAAGAAATACTTTAAGTGAATACTACCAAAGGTGTTTTGGTAACTTATTGCCTGAAGAATGGCTATCTGCAATTATAGAAAACAAAATAATAATAGAATCTAAATAATGTCTAATAAAAAAGATCAAGTTAATGATTTTAAAAAAGCTATATCTTCTACTTTAAGAGCTATATCTAAAAAAAAAGATATTGATATCAATTTTGGAGCAGATACAGCTATAGATTCCAACTCTGTGACACTTCCATTGCCTAGTATTAAACTTGAAGAGTTAGAAAAAAAAGAAATTAGAGGGATTGCAGATAGTATTGCACTAAAATTTAAGTACCATAACAAAAAAACCCATGCATCTTTAAAGCCTAAATCTAAAGTAGCAAAAAATATTTTTGACTCAATTGAGGATGCTAGATATGAATCTTTAGGGATTATAGAATATAATGGTATTAAATCTAATTTAGATAAAAATATGGAATCTAAATATAAAAATAACAAAGTTAACAAACTAATAAATCGCAATGAAGTCTCAATTGAAGATGCTGCAAAACTTATAATTCAAGAAAAACTAACTGATAAGACACTATCAAAAGATTTGTTAGAAATTACAAATACATGGAGAAAAGATTTAGAGCCAGTAATTAAAAAAAGTATAGAGGAATTAAAATATAATATATTTAAACAAAAAGATTTTTCTACTGTTTCTCTAAAACTATCTAAAGAGCTTCAATCTATTCAAGCTGAAGCAGATATTGAACAGGATAATAAGGATGATAATGATGAAGATTCTGATAACCAAGAAGATGAGCAAGAGAAAAATAATAATGAAGAAAACCAAGATATAAGTGAACAAGAATCTGAAACTGAAGAAAACTTATCTTCAGAGCAAGAAGATACAGATACTGATATTATAGAAGATGAAAATTCAGAATCAGAAAATAGTAAAGATGCTAATCCTTTTTATTCACCTCCTGCAGAAGACAAAAATGATTTTAAATACAATGCATATTCACAAAAATTTGACGAAATAGTCCATGCACAAGATTTATGTGATCAAGATGAGTTATTAAGATTAAGAGGAAACCTAGATAAACAAATCGAAAATATGGATAATATAATTTCTCAATTAGCTAATAGATTACAAAGAAAGTTAATGGCACAACAAAATAGATGGTGGGAATTTAATTTGGAAGAAGGTGTTTTGGACGCTTCTAGATTACCTAGAATAATAATTAATCCTCTTCAATCATTATCATATAAAAAAGAAATAGAATCAGAATTTAAAGACACAATAGTTACTTTACTAATAGATAACTCAGGTTCAATGAGGGGCAGACCTATTACTGTTGCCGCACTTAGTGCAGATATACTTGCAAGAACACTTGAAAGGTGTGGAGTAAAAGTAGAAATTTTAGGGTTTACTACTCGCTCTTGGAAAGGCGGAAAAGCTAGAGATGAATGGATAAAAAATGGACGTCCCGCTAACCCTGGAAGACTAAATGAAATAAGGCATATAATATATAAAAGTGCAAACAATCCATGGAGAAGATCTAAAACAAATTTAGGACTAATGTTAAGAGAAGGAATTTTAAAAGAAAATATAGATGGAGAAGCAATTGAGTGGGCAACTGAGAGGCTAACTAAAAGGTCTGAAAAAAGAAAAATATTAATGGTAATATCAGATGGTGCACCTGTAGATGATTCTACTCTAAGTACTAACTCCGGAAGTTACTTAGATAAACATTTAAGACAAGTAATCAAAAAAACAGAATCAAATCCAAATATAGAATTATTAGCAATAGGTATTGGACATGATGTCACACGGTATTATAATCAGGCATTAACAATTATAGAGGTTGATCAATTAGGAGGAGCTATTACTAATCAGCTAGCTATCTTATTTGATAAAAAAATTAAGAAAAAATAAAGTTATGCTTTGGTAGTTTCTTTTCTTTTTATTAATTTTTTATAATAAATAGCTGAAGCAGATAAGTCTTTCTCAAAAGCATCAGCAAGAAATTTATCAATTCCACCTTTTTTTTCTACTGTCCTTAACGCACTTGAAGAAACTCTAAATTTGACTGCTTTGTTAAGAATTTCACTAAACAATGAAGAATTTTGTAAATTAGGAAGAAAACGTCTTCTTGTTCTATTTTTAGCATGACTTACATTATTGCCAGTCATAACTTTTTTACCTGTAAGCTCACATACTCTAGACATAAATTAATCCTTTACTTAATATTCTATAATTTAATAAAACTGAATAGCATATCAGTCAAGAAATCTTTTATATAATAGTTAATTTTTAATTGGTCTTTGTTCAATTAATCCTAAAACTCTTCTTGCCGCATCTGTAATATTTGTTCCTGGGCCAAAGATTGCATCTACTCCTGCTTGCTCTAGTTCGGCATAGTCTTCATGAGGGATAACTCCTCCCGCTATGATTAAAACATTCTCATGCCCATTTTTTCTAATACTTTTAATTAATTCAGGAATTAAAGTAAGGTGACCTCCAGCTAGACTTGAAGCACCAACGACATCTGGCTTATAGGAGTTTACCATATCAGAGGATTCTTGCGGTGTTTGAAATAAGGGACCAACCTTAACATCAAATCCAAGGTCTTCATAAGCACTAGCAACAACATTTGCGCCTCTATCATGCCCATCCTGTCCTAATTTAACTATGAGAATGCGAGGTTTTCTCATTTTTTTTGTGAGAAAATCAGAAATAGCTTGTTTTACATAAATAAAGTTCTCATTTTTACTAAGCTCTGCTCCATAAATACCCTTTACTCCTTTATAATTAGCTTGATGGCGGCTAAAAACTTTCTCTAAAGCATCAGAAATTTCTCCTACTGTTGCTCTTTTACGAGAAGCTTTTATACTTAAGTCTAGTAAGTTTTCTGATTTACTTTTAGCTCCACTGATCAAATTATTTAAAGCCTGCTTTACTTCTGTCTCATCTCTTTTTTTACGTAATTTTTTTAAGTTTTTAATTTGTTGCTCTCTTACATCTGCATTATTAACTTTTAAAACATCAAATTTAGAATCTGATACTGATTCATACTTGTTAACTCCAACTACTATAGACTCTTTAGAATCGACTGATGCTTGTCTTTTAGCCGCAGATTCTTCAATCATTTGTTTAGGTATTCCTTTTTCAACTGCCTTGGTCATTCCTCCTAATTCTTCAATATTATTAATAATTTTTTCTGCAGAGGCTATAAGCCTGCCAGTTAAAGCTTCTATATAATAAGAGCCAGCTAGAGGATCAATAGACTTAGTGATACCAGTTTCTTCTTTTAAAATTAGTTGTGTATTTCTAGCGATTCTCGCAGAAAATTCTGTTGGTAAAGCAACTGCTTCATCAAATGCATTAGTATGAAGAGATTGAGTACCTCCTAGAACTGCGGCCATAGCCTCAACTGTAGTTCTAACAATATTATTATAAGGATCTTGCTCTGTTAAAGATACTCCTGATGTTTGACAATGTGTTCTTAACATCATAGATTTTTCATTTTTAGGATTAAAATGCTTTTTCATTAATGTGGCCCATAACCACCTTGCAGCTCTTAATTTTGCAATTTCCATAAAAAAGTTCATTCCAATTGCAAAGAAGAATGACAACCTAGGAGCAAAATCATCTACTTTTAAGCCATTATTTAAGGCTGCTCGTACATATTCTAAACCATCTGCAATTGTAAAAGCTAATTCTTGAGCTTGGTTGGCACCAGCTTCTTGCATATGATAACCACTAATAGAAATAGAATTAAATAAAGGCATTTTTTCTGCTGTATACCCTATAATATCAGACACAATCCTCATTGAGGGAGCTGGCGGATATATATATGTGTTTCTAACCATAAATTCTTTTAAAATATCATTTTGAATTGTTCCTCTTAGTTTTTTTTCTTCTACACCCTGTTCTTCTGCCGCTACAATAAAATTTGCTAATACTGGAAGAACAGCCCCATTCATTGTCATTGATACTGACATTTTATCTAATGGAATTTCATCAAATAATAGCTTCATATCCTCTACAGAATCGATAGCTACTCCTGACATTCCAACATCTCCAGAAACTCTGGGATGGTCACTATCGTACCCTCTATGTGTGGCTAAATCAAATGCTACAGATAATCCCATCTGTCCTGCTGCTAAATTACGTTTATAGAATGCATTTGATGCTTTTGCTGTGGAAAAACCAGCATACTGTCTAACGGTCCATGGCCTACCGGCATACATTGTAGCTTTAGGGCCTCTTAAAAAAGGTTCTATTCCTGGCATTCCACCTAAGTGAGGAAGTCCTTCTAGATCATTTTCTGTATAAATTGGCTGTATATCTATACCTTCAGGAGTTTTCCATATTAAAGAATCACTCTCGCTTCCCTTTAGCTCTTTCTTTGCTAATTCTGACCATTCTTTCAAAGTTCTAGATGAATTTTTACTCATAAACCTTTATAACCTTTCAATAATATTTGATCTTAATTATCTTTTATCCAAGGAATTTTTATATATGGGACCCCATCTTCATTTAGTTTTTTTTCTTCTTTTTTTGTCGCGGTTCCCCTTATAGCTTTACCCTTATGTTCACCTTTATAAATTAATCTAGCTTCTTCTGCAAAATTTTCACCCACATCAATAGTTTGTTTTTCTATTTCTTTATTAAGAGTTCTAAGCTTAGTTTTAAGCTCTAATTCATTGAGATTAGACACTGTCTTTTTATTCAAATCTGTTCTAATTGATGATTTTTTAATTGATGGTGCTACTATTGCTCTTTCAACGTTATCATTACCACAAACCGGGCAGGTTACTAAGCCTTTTAAAGCCTGATTTTCATAATCACCAGAACTCGAAAACCACCCTTCAAAAGTATGTAATAAATTACATTTAAGATCATATTTAATCATAAAAATTACCTAAAATAATATATAGCCTTAATTAAAAAGTTATTTAGTATTCTTATAAAGAAGATAATATATATAATATATAATATTATGAATAAAAATTTAAAAATAAATAATAATCTTAAAATTGGTAAACCTTCAAAATGGGTTACTAATAATTTGAAGGATAATATTGGTGGACTAACTTTACTAGATATAGCATGCGGAAGTGGAAGGCATAGTATTTATGCAGCATCTAAAGGGTATAAAGTTATCAGCTTAGACATAAGTATGGAAAAAATTTTAAATTTTAAATCCATTAAATCAATTTATCCTATGCAAATAGATATTGAAGCTTCTAATGCATGGCCCTTTAAATATAAAACATTTGATGCAGTGATAGTTACAAATTATCTTTATAGGCCAATATTTAAAAATATTATTAATAGTATTAAACTAGGTGGCATATTATTGTATGAAACTTTTTCAATAGAAAACTCTATTTTTGGAAAACCTAATAACCCTAAATACTTATTAAAACCTCAAGAGTTATTAAGTCTAGCAAAGAAAAATAATATGGAAATTATTAATTATGAAGAGATAATAACGCAATCTCCTATAAAAAAAGCTTTACAAAGAATTCATACAAGAATTAGATGAGATTATAATTTTCCCCATACTTTTTTAACTATATCCGATTTATTAATGTCAATGTCTGCTAATATAATATCTTCATTATTTTTAGCTTCTACTGCTATTTTACCCCATGGGTCTACAACCATTGAATGACCCCATGTTTCTCTTTTCTCATAATGGATTCCTATTTGTGCAGGAGCTAATACCCAAGAGCATGTTTCTATTGCTCTCGAACGAATTAATACTTCCCAATGATCTTTTCCTGTATTTTTTGTAAAAGCTGACGGAATAGTAATAATGTTGCATCCTTTATCTAATAATTTAGAGTAAAGTTTGGGAAACCTTATATCATAACAAATGGTTAAACCAATTTTACCTAATTCATTTTCTACTGTTACTATTTCTGAACCAGCAATATATCTATCAGATTCTTTATAACTTTCTTTTTCTGATAAAGTAGCATCAAACATATTAATTTTGTCATACCTTCCACAAATTTTTCCTAAATTGTCTATAAACAAAGAACGGTTTGCTAGTTTATTTTTAATATTTTTTGAGGGGTATACTGCTATGGAGCCCAATAGTACATATATAGAATATTTTAATGCAGCTTCTCTTGCGGCTAAAAGCGCTGGGTGTCTTGATTCTTCTGTTGCCGCAGCTAAGGTTTCAGACCCTCTTCCCATAAATGCACAATTTTCAGGAAAAAGTACTATATCTGCTTTATGTTCTTTTGCTTTTCTAATTCCATTCAAAATACTTTTAATATTTACATCTAAATCTGGAACTGACGTCATTTGTATCAATGCTACTCGCATTTAATCTATTTCTATATTTAGAGCTTTATCTAATTCCCCAGCACTTTCCATATCAAATAAATCATCGCAACCGCCTATATGTTTTCCATAACTAAATATTTGTGGGACGGATACTCTTCCGCCTGACAATTTAATCATTTCTTCTTTTTTATCGTATTGATCATGAATATTTATTTCTTCAAAATCTATATTTTTTGATTTTAGTAATTTTTTAGCTTGAGAACAATAACCGCACAAATGTCCAGTATAGATTACAACACCGCTCATATAATAACTCCTAGATGTAAGATATAAAATAATATATACATATATTATAAAAACAACTTTTTTAAAAAAAATATGGAAACAAAAATAGAATCTTTAATCCCCCAGATATTTGATAGAAAAAATATTCAAATAAATACTATTAAGCCTAATAAATTATTTGTAAATATTGCTTCTGAGATTGCTATACGACTAAAAGAAACCAACCTACATTTTGAAAATGTTTTAGAATTAAACTCTAAATCTATAGATACAAGTACCAAGATACTAGAAACTAAACTAATAAAAAATTTCTATAAAACTGCTATTAATAACCCTAAGAATAAAAATATTGTTAGCTTTAAAAGTGATGAAGAATATCTTCCAATAAAAAATAATTCCTTAGACTTAGTTTATAGTATTTTAGGATTAAATACGGTTAATGACCTTCCTGGAACTTTTAAGCAAATATATAATTCTCTTAAGCCAGGAGGTTTATTTATCGGCACTTTCTGGGGAGAGGGAACTTTATCTCCGCTAGCAGAAAGTTTAGCTTATGCGGACGAGAAAATATTAAAAGGCCTGTATTCAAGAATTTTTCCATTTTGTGATATAAAAACATTAGGAAGCCTAATACAAAGAGCTGGCTTTAACATGCCTATGGCAGACCAAGAAAGAAATTTAAAACAATATTCAAATATTAGAGATTTATTTATTGAAATACGCTCTTTTAATGAGAAAAATATATTAAATACTAGACCTAAATATTTTACTCCTAAATCCGTTTTTGAAGAGGCAGAGAAGTACCTTGTCAGAAAGAATGATAACAAGCCTAAATTCTCTATGCCATATAATATTATATTTGTTATGGGCTGGAAAAATTAAGCTATAAAGTTTTTTATCTCAAAAAAATATAATTATCTATTCTCTATATATTTATTATTTTTAATTAACCTTGCATCATATAATGTCAAAGATTATAGCCTAAACCCTAGAAATATAACTATACTTTGCTTAATATACTTTGTATTATTATATAATGAATAAAAAATATTTTTTTCTAATTTTACAAATTATAATTATAACCTTTATTAAAATATCAATGGTACATTCTGCAGAAGAAAAAAGTATATTCTGTAAAGGTATTTATTGGGCTAACAATACAGCAGAATATGCAGAATGGGATATTATTTACGGTATACCTAAATACTATATTAATTTTAAAATTAATAATTCAATAAAAAAAGCAAAATTCTCTATTCGTAAGGGCAATGGTGGCACTATAATTGGAACTGGTGGATGGGATAAAAAGACGGGTGAACAAAGCTCATTAACTCTTTTATATTCTTTAAGTAATAAAATATTTAAAATGAAAAGCCGTTATACTGACACTAGAATAGAGGGTAAATGCACAGGAATAATGACGTTATGATCTATAATCAGCATTAATCTTAATATACTCTTTAGTTAAATCACAAGTCCATACCGTAGAATTTTCCTTACCTATTCCCATATCTATATCAATCACTATATTTTTTTCTTTCATTTTTTTTGCAACCAGATCTTCTTTATAATTAGCTACAAGAGAACCTTTTTTTGTTATTTTTATTTTATTTATAGCTATAGATATTTTATCCTGTATCAAAGGAACCTCAGAATTCCCTATAGCCATTATTATTCTACCCCAATTTGGATCTTCTCCTGCTATTGCTGTTTTCACCAAAGAAGAGTTAGCTATAGAAAGTCCTATATTTCTTGCACTTTTTTGAGATTTAACTGAACTAACATTTATAGTTATAAACTTACTAGCTCCTTCTCCATCACATACAATTTGTTGCGCTAAACTTTGCAAAACTTTATCTAGGGCATCCTTAAAAGGTTTTAATCTCTTATCTTTAATCTGCTTTATACTGTCTTTAAAAAAAACAGAAGGCGTAGAAAATAAAAGACAAGTGTCAGAGGTAGAAGTATCTCCATCAACTGTTATACAATTAAAAGACTTATCCACAGCTTCTTTCAACAAAAAATTGAGAATTTTAATAGGTAAAGGAAAATCAGTAAAAATAAACCCCAGCATTGTTCCCATATTAGGAAAAATCATACCTGAACCTTTTGCAATACCTACAACATTGAAATTTTTATTCTCTACATTAAATTTAGATTTTGCTCCTTTAATGAATGTGTCAGTTGTACATATAGATTCTGCTACTTCTTTCCATGAGGATTCTTTTTTCTTCTTTAATTTAGGAATAGCATTAATAATAATATTCTCATTTAAATGTTCTCCTATAACTCCTGTAGAGCAAACATATACTTCATTAGCATTACAACCTATATGATTTGCAACTGAATTTACGGTGTTTTTTACTGTCTCTATTCCTTTACTGCCAGTATGTGCATTAGCATTTCCAGAATTGACTATTAATGCTTTAGCTTTACCTATTTTTTTTATTTTTTTACACCAAATTACAGGCGCAGAAGGAGCTCGGGATTTTGTAACTACACATGCAACATTTGTATCTTTAGTCATCGAAATCAAACTTAAATCTAATTTATCTTTATATCTTATTCCAGAATGTATAGAAGATAATCTAATACCTTTGATTTTAGGCAAGCTAGGAAATGCTTTTGGCGCTAGAGGAGATTTTTTTAACATCTTATGTAAAGCTATTATCTTTCTTTAAATTAAATTATGGTATAAAATCATTAATTAATTTATAAACTAATGGCAAATAAAAATGCACTTAAATTTTAAATAAGTTTAAATTAATTATAAATATAGGAAGCTTTATATGCTAGGTAATATAGCAAGAAAATTTTTTGGTACTCCGAATGATAGGTTTTTAAAAAAAGTAAATTTATTATTAGAAGAAGTAAATAAACTTGAGCCACGAATAGAAAAACTTACAGATGACGAGTTAACAAACACTACCCTGAAACTTAAAAAATTATATTCTTCTCATAATGATTTAGATTTATTATTACCAGAAGCTTTTGCTACTGTAAGAGAAGCAGCTAAGAGAGTTTTAGGCCAGAGACATTATGATGCTCAGATAATTGGAGGAATAGTTCTACATCAAGGAAAAATATCGGAAATGAAGACAGGTGAAGGAAAAACTTTAGTTGCAACTTTATCAGCTTACCTGAATGCAATTTCAGGAAAAGGTGTACATGTAGTCACAGTAAATGATTATCTCGCAAGAAGAGATAGTGAATGGATGGGAAAAATTTATACCTTTTTAGGCCTATCTGTGGGATGCATAATTCCTAACCTAGAAGATGAAGAAAGAAAAAAAGCCTATAACTGTGATATAACCTATGCAACTAATAATGAGCTAGGTTTTGACTTTCTTAGAGATAATATGAAATTCTCATTTGACCAAATGGTTCAGCGTCCTTTTAATTATGCAATAGTAGATGAAGTTGATTCAATTTTAATTGATGAAGCTAGAACTCCACTTATTATTTCAGGTCCAACTGAAGACAATTCTGAGTTATATAAAAAAATTAATACTTTAATACCTTTATTTATAGAAGAAGATGTTGAAATAGATGAAAAAACTAAAAGTGTTAACCTCACAGAAAAAGGTAATGAGCATATAGAAAAAATATTAAAAGATAAATTATTACTTAAAGGAGAGAATTTATATGATCCAGAAAATGTGAATATGGTTCATCATATAAACCAAGCTATTAAGGCAAATAAATTATTTGAGAGAGATAAGGACTATATTGTTAATAATAATCAAGTAGTAATTATTGATGAATTTACCGGCAGAATGATGGAAGGAAGAAGATTTTCTGATGGTCTTCATCAAGCAATAGAGGCAAAAGAAAATGTTGCAATAAAAAATGAAAATCAAACTTTAGCATCTGTAACATTTCAAAATTATTTTAGAATGTATCCTAAGTTAGCAGGTATGACAGGAACTGCTCTAACTGAAGCCAATGAGTTCATGGAAATATACAATCTAGAAGTTATATCTGTGCCTACTCATAAAAAAATGATTAGAAGAGATCAAAATGATGAGATTTATAGAACTGCAGAAGAAAAATGGGAGGCAGTTATAGAAAATATTAAGACTGCAAATTCAAAGAATCAACCAGTTTTAGTTGGTACCACCAGCATCGAAAAGTCCGAAATGTTGTCAAAATTATTAAAAAAACAAAAGATTAAACATAATGTTTTGAATGCAAGAAACCATGCAGAAGAGGCTAATATTATTGCTTTAGCTGGAGTTACAGGTGCAGTGACAATTGCAACTAATATGGCTGGAAGAGGAACTGATATACAACTAGGTGGAAATAAAGATGTCATAGAAGTAATTAATCCAAGTAAATTAAACGATATTCCAATAAATAAAGAATTATCTTTAAACGCTGGTGGGTTATTAGTAATAGGAACAGAACGGCATGAAAGCAGAAGAACTGATAATCAATTAAGAGGAAGATCTGGGAGACAGGGAGACCCTGGAGAATCTAAGTTTTTTTTGTCATTAGAAGATGATTTAATGAGAATATTTGGGTCAGAAAAACTAGATACTGTATTACTTAAGCTAGGCTTAAAAAAAGGAGAGGCTATAACTCATACTTGGGTAAATAGAGCTATTCTAAAAGCTCAAGAAAAAGTAGAGGGTAGAAATTTTGAGATAAGAAAAAATCTTCTGCGTTTTGATGATGTAATGAATGACCAAAGAAAAGCAATTTATGAACAGCGAAGAGACTTAATGCAAGTAGAGAATATTACAGAAACATTAGAAGATATGAGAAATGAAATTATTGATGATTTAGTAAATATAAATATACCTGAAAAAGCCTATGCTGAACAATGGAATTTAAAAGAATTAAATATCTCACTCAAAAAATATGGGCTAGACCTTCCTATCAGTAATTGGGCAAAAAATGATGGTGTGACAGAAATAGAATTTAAAAATCTTATAAAAAAAGAAGCTGATAATAAAATTTCAAATAAAATTGAATTGTTTGGCATCAAAAATATGCAAACTATTGAAAAGCAAATTATGCTCCAAGTGGTAGACCAAAATTGGAAGGAACATTTATTACAATTAGATCAGTTAAAACAAGGAATTGGTTTACGAGCTTACGCGCAAAGAGACCCCCTTAATGAGTATAAAAGTGAGGCCTTTAATTTATTCCAAGAAATGCTACAAAATATAAGGAACCAAGTGACAACTATTCTGCTTAATATAGAGGTAACTTCAGAGGTTCCAGAAAGAAAAGAAGAAAATATAACTCTAATTAAAGAATCAGTAAATGAAAATAATAATAAAAAAAATACTCCAATTATATCTAAAAAAATTGGAAGAAATGAAATTTGTCCATTATGCGATTCAGGGAAAAAATACAAAAACTGCTGTGGTAAAAACTAAAATAATTATTTATTTTTTAATGTAGCAATATAATTAATAGAAGTATTATTAGATAATCTCCAACTTCTAATTGGGTCCCATATCATTCCTTTTAAATTTGACATATTTAAGCCTTCAAAGTTGAAATAGTTTTTTATTTCAGTTGGCGTAATAAATTTTTCGTAATTATGCGTTCCAGCTGGAATTTTTTTTAAGACGTCTTCAGCCATCTTAATGACTATCATTTTTGATAATATATTTCTATTTATTGTTGATATTATAATTAACCCATTTGGCTTAATTAGCTTTGACAATAGATTACAAAAATATTCAATATTTTTTACATGCTCTAATAACTCTAATGCAATAACCACATCATATTTTTTATTATTTTTTATTATTTTTTCAACGTTAGAATGTTGATATTTAATATCGAGATGCATTTCCTTAGCGTGTGCTCTCGCTATATTTATAAGCTCCTTAGATTCATCTATGGACGTTAATTTTGCACCCATTCTTGATAAAGGTTCACTAGCTATACCTCCTCCACATCCTATATCTAGAATTTTAATACTCTCTAAAGGATTTGTTTTCTTTACTATTTTAAAATTATTAACAATAGACTCTTTAATATATTTTGTTCTTATCTTAGACATTGAATGCAAAAAAGACATACTTCCTTCCTCATTCCACCAATCATCTGCTAATTTAGAAAATTGTATAATTTCATCTTTATCAAGCGTATCTAATGACATAATATATTAATATCTTTTTTTTCTTTTATATTTAATAAAAAACTATATTGCACCTTTTAATAAGTCAAAGTATGAATAGGTTAAATATAGAATTAAAAATAGAATAAACAATATAATATATTTTTTAAGGTAGAAACTTATGCAAAGAATTGTTCAAAAATTTGGAGGAACATCAGTTGGAAGTATCAGCAAAATTATTAAAGCCTGTGAGCTAATTGAAAAAGAGATTAAAAATGGAAATCAAGTTATAGTAGTTTCTTCCGCAATGTCAGGGGAAACTAATAAATTAGTCGGATTGGCTGAAAATTTTGATATTTCTAAAAATAAACTTGAATATGATATGATAGTTTCAACTGGTGAGCAGGTTTCAATAGCATTAATTTCTATGGCTTTAAGAAAAATAGGAATTGCCGCTAGACCATTATTAGGATGGCAAGTGCCTATATTATGCAATAATAATCATATTGAGGCAAAAATAAATAATATTGAAAGTAAAAATATATTAAAAATTATAGAAAATAAAGAAGTGCCGATAATTGCTGGTTTTCAAGGAATTGATGAAAATAATAATATAGTTACTTTGGGTAGAGGTGGTTCAGATACTTCTGCAGTAGCTATTGCAGCTTCAGTTTCTGCAGATAGATGTGATATATATACTGATGTTGATGGTATTTATACCTGTGACCCTAGAATTGTATCCAAAGCTAAAAAAATAGATAAAATTAGTTACGAAGAAATGTTAGAATTCGCTTCACTTGGTGCTAAAGTATTACAGACTAGGTCTGTAGAAATGGCTATGAGGCATAATGTTACAGTGCAAGTCCTATCAAGTCAAACAGGGCAAAAAGGTACATTTTTAATTAAAGAGGATAAAAAAATGGAAAATGAATTAGTTAGTGGAATTGCTTATACTAAAGATGAGGCTAATATTACTCTTATAAATATATTAGATAATCCAGGCGTTGCAGCTAAAATATTTATTCCACTCAGTAAAAATAATATTAATGTAGATATGATTGTGCAGACTGGTTCAGAAGATGGAAAAAATATCAATTTTACATATACAGTATCTAGAAAAGATTTAAAACAAGCTATATTAGTTATGGAAGAAAATAAAAATAATATTAATTTTGAAAGAATCATTACTAATGATTCTCTTGCTAAAATTTCTATTATAGGACTTGGTATGCGAACACATACAGGTGTTGCTGACAAAATGTTTTCCGCATTAGCTTCAGAAAATATAAATATTCATGTTATTTCTACATCAGAAATTAAAATTAGTGTTTTGATAAACGAAGAGCTTGTTAAAAAAGCATTAGAAACACTTCATACTAAATTTGAGCTAGATAATAATTAATTTTTATTAAACTTTAATAAGGTAAAAATTTGACTGACATTATAAAACTAACAGAAAATATTGATTTAGAAGAATTCAAAAATAATTTAAAAATTGCGAGAGAATCTAAAAATATAAGTATCGAAGAGGCTTCTAATCTTATTAGGATAAATATAAATATACTAAAAAATCTTGAAAATGGAAAATTTGATAAGCTAGCAAATGATGTTTTTATGAGGGGACATATTAGAACTTATTTAACATGGTTAGGTATGGACCCTTCTATATTTGTTTATATTTCTGATCCTAAGGCAGAAACTAATACAGAAATAAAAAGAAATAAAATAAACACTCTGCATACATTGAAGCTATCTAAATTTTATATTTCAATCATTTCATTAATTTTATTTATTTTAATAATACTATTTTATAAGAATATAAATAAGTTAGAGACATCAATATCTGAAAATACTAGCGAAGTGCAAGGTGATCTAAAAGAAAGTATCATTAATAATTTAGAACTAGAAAAAAAATCTGAAGCTATAAATGCCTCTCAAGTAAAACCAAATGAAGAATTAAAAAAAGTTGCTATACCTATAAATACAACAGAAGAAATAAAATTTATTTATATCAGTGCTAACACAGATAGTTGGATAGAAATACAAAAGAATAATTTAGAAATATTAGTTAGTAAAGTTATAAAAAAGGATGAAAAAATTAAAATACTTTATGAAAAAGGGTTAATATTAGTTACTGGCAATGCAGGAGGTATTATTATACAAATAAATGATACAATAATTAACAATATTGGAATGCCTGGAGAAGTTAAGAGAAATATATCATTAAATTATGATGATTTAATAAAGTTTTTAAATAATTAATAAAGGTACAACATTGAATATTCGTCCTTATAGAAATATTAATAGAAGAAAAACGAAAAAAATAATGGTAGGTAATGTTCCAGTTGGAGGTGACAGCCCAGTTAGTGTTCAATCTATGACTAATACTCTTACCACAGACATACAAGGCACAATTAATCAAATAAAAGAAATTGTAGATGCTGGTGCTGATATTGTAAGAGTCTCTTGTCCAGATGAAGAATCTACAAAAGCGCTAAAAACTATCATAAAAAATGTTTCTGTTCCAATTATAGCTGATATCCATTTTCATTATAAAAGAGCTATAGAGGCAGCTGAAGCAGGTGCAGCATGCCTTAGGATAAATCCGGGCAATATTGGCTCAAATGAAAAAATAAGTTCTGTCATTCAAGCGGCTAAAGATAATGGCTGTTCTATAAGAATAGGCGTTAATGCAGGTTCATTAGAAAAAACAATTTTAGAAAAGTATAAATCACCTTGCCCTGAAGCATTAGTTGAAAGTGCTATAAGAAATATAAAGATTATAGAAGATAGAAATTTTACTAATTTTAAAATTAGTGTTAAGGCTTCTGATATATTTCTTGCTGTACAAGCTTATGAACAACTGTCTAAAATATCTGACTATCCTCTTCATATTGGTATTACTGAAGCAGGTAGCTTGAATTATGGAACTATTCAATCTTCTATTGGATTAGGAAGACTTCTCTGGTCTGGAATAGGAGATACAATAAGAGTATCCTTATCTGCAGATCCAGTAGAAGAGGTTAAAGCAGGATTTCAAATACTTAAATCTTTAGGAATACGAAATAAAGGGGTTACAATTATTTCTTGTCCTTCTTGTGCCAGACAAAACTTTGACGTTATTAGTACTGTAAAAATAATAGAAGAAAAGCTAGCTCATATAAAAGAGGTAATCTCTTTATCTATTATTGGATGTGTAGTAAATGGGCCAGGAGAGGCAAAAGAAACAAATATCGGCGTAACAGGTGGAGGCAAAAAATTTCACCAAATTTATATAGATGGTAATACTAGTCATAGAATGGAGCAAAAAGATTTTATTAGTCATGTAGTAGGGTTAGTGGAAAACTATGCGGAAAAAGTGAGAACAAAATGAGTAATAAGCTACAATCAGTAAGAGGTACACATGACCACCTTCCAGAAGATATGTATAAGTTCAAGCATATCATTACTAAAGCAGAATATATTTCAGCTCTTTATGGTTTTAAACCTATGGCAACTCCAATATTTGAATTTTCAAGTGTATTTAAAAAAACTTTAGGAGAAAGCTCTGATATAGTTAATAAAGAAATGTATACTTTTAATGATAAAGGCAATGAAGAAATAACTTTACGGCCAGAGGGTACTGCTGGAATTGTAAGAGCTATAATATCTAATGGGCTGGCGCATGAAATGCCTTTTAAAGCCTTTTATAATGGCCCTATGTTTCGTTATGAACGCCCACAAAAAGGAAGACTAAGGCAATTTCATCAAATAGGTATAGAATTATTAGGAACTAATAGTGAACAAGCTGATATTGAAGTAATAGCTTGTGCCAATAATTTAATAAAATCATTAAATATTGATAAATCATCGACACTAAATATTAATAGTTTAGGAAATATTGCTGAAAGAAAAAACTATATAGCAGAGCTATTAGTCTATTTAAATGATTTTAAAAACAAGCTATCAATAGACAGTAAAAATAGATTTGAAAAAAACCCTTTAAGAATCTTAGATTCAAAATCTGAAGAAGATATAGAAATTATAAAGAATGCACCAAAGCTTATAAATTATTTAGAGGCGGAATCTAAAGATAACTTTAATAAAGTTTTGGAAGGCTTAACTAGTTTAGATATTCCATATAAAATTAATCATAAATTAGTAAGAGGTTTAGATTATTATAATAATACTACATTTGAATTTATTACAGATAGATTAGGGTCACAAAGTGCTATCCTTGCAGGCGGAAGATATGATAATTTAATGAAACAAATGGGAGGCTCTGATATACCAGGCATAGGTTGGGCCGCAGGTATAGAAAGACTTGCCTTGCTAGCAACAATAAAAAAAGATCAAAAGAAGAAAATTTCTATAATTCCAATAGGTATTGAAAATAATATCTTGTGTATGAAATTAGCAAATGAATTAATAAATAAAAATATTTCTATAGATATGGGCTATAGTGGGAATTTAAAAAAAAGGCTTAAGCAAGCAAATAAAGTTTCTGCTCACTATGCCATTATTATAGGCAATGAAGAAGTTGAAAATAATAATGCTATTATTAGAAATTTAGAAACCGGCTCTCAAGACAACATAAAATTAGATAAGTTAGTTAAACATATAGAAAAAATATTACTTTAATATGATACCAGTTTTAAAAAATAGACTTGAAGAAATACTTAATAAGTATTCAGAAATAGAATCAAAATTATTAGATAGTGATATCAATATTGATATAAGGTTAAGTTTAACGAAAGAACACTCAGACCTGTCTCCAATTATAACAGCTATTAATGAACTTCAATCTTGCGAGACAGAAATTGAAGGTGTTAAAGAAATACTTGATGACAAAGACATAGATTCCTCCCTGAGGGAGGAAGCTCTGAAAGAGCTTGATAGTCTAAAAAAATCATTACAAAAATGTACTGAAATAACACAAAAACTTCTTATTCCTAAAGATCCAGATGATAATAGAAATGCGATAATTGAAATTAGGGCTGGAACAGGCGGAGATGAAGCAGCTCTTTTTGGAAGCAACTTATTAAAAATGTATGTAAGGTATGTAGAATTACAAAAATGGAAAATTGAAATTTTATCATTATCTGAAAATGATATTGGAGGATGTAAAGAAGCTTCTGCAAAAATAATAGGTAACAATGTTTTCGGAAGGTTAAAATTTGAAAGTGGTGTACATAGAGTCCAAAGAGTTCCTACAACTGAGACACAAGGAAGAATACATACTTCAGCTGCAACAGTTGCTATACTTCCTGTAGTAGAAGAAGTTGATATTGAGATTAATACTAGTGAGTTAAGGATCGATACTTATAGAGCACAAGGAGCTGGAGGGCAGCATGTTAATAAAACTGAAAGTGCCGTAAGAATAACCCACCTACCTACAGGAACAGTCACTCAATGCCAAGATGGCAAGTCTCAACATAAAAACAAAGCTAAAGCTTTAGAGATGCTGAGAGCAAAATTATATAATAATGAAAAAGAAATAAGAGATTCAGAAAGAAGTGAAAAAAGAAAATCTTTAGTGGGTTCGGGAGATAGGTCTGAAAGAATTAGAACCTATAATTTTCCTCAAGACAGAATTACAGATCATAGAATCCAATTATCACTAAATAAGATAGAAGAAATTCTTTCGGGGTCTAGACTCAATGAAATTATAGATGTCTTATTAGCACAAGAAGAGAGTGATAGACTTACCAATCTTACTGAATAAAAAAAAGCTTTTAATAATAATGAAAATATCTGGTATACTAAAAGTAGGTAGAGAACTGTTAAGTAAAGCAGAAATTTATAATCCTCAAAGAGAAGCTAAATTAATAGTTTGTAGTGTATTAAATATTAATATCGAAAATACTTTCTTAGATACAGATAATGAAATCACTAAATTACAAATAGAAAATATTTTATCTCTTTTTTATCGTCGTTCAAAAGGCGAGCCTTTTTCTTATTTAACGGAGTCTGCATTATTTTTTGGTTTTACATTTTATATAAACAATCGCGTTCTTATTCCACGACCAGAAACAGAAGAATTAGTTGAGATAGTACTTAATAAAATTAAACATAAAAATAAAAAATATAATCTATTGGATATAGCAACTGGTTCTGGAGTAATTTTAGCAAGCCTTTTAATGCACCTTCCTAAATCTTTCGGAATAGGGACAGATATATCTCTAAATGCTTTAAAGGTGTCTAAAATTAATATAGATAATTTAAAATTAAACAATAGAGCTGAATTAGTAAATACTAATTGGTCTGAAGGCTTAAAAGATAATAACTTTGATATAATATTATGTAATCCTCCGTATATTGCAAATAAGCATATTAAAAATTTACATAATGAAGTAAAAAATTATGAGCCTTTAATTGCTTTAAAAGGAGGGGCTAGTGGGTTAGAATCTTTTATTTCCTTGCTACCATCAGCAAGAAATGTAATTAAAAATAATGGGTTAATAATATTTGAAGTAGGTTTTGATCAAGCGCAAATGGCAAAAAATATTCTTGAAAAAAATGAATTTATAGTTACAGAAATAATAAAAGACTTGGCAGGTATTGAGAGAATTATAATAGCTAAACCAATTTAAAAATAAAAAAAAAAAAAATAACTTGGAATTAAATTTTATATGACTAATATGTAATTTCTAGAGATTCATACTTATAAATTAGAAAATCTTTTTAGAACTAATTCCTTAAATTTTTAAATATATTTTATAGTTATTTATAATTTTAATGGAAATCAATAAATAAAGAAGGAAAATGATATGAGAGTATCAAATACTCCCAGAAGACATAGCAGAAGCAGAAATAACACAGGCAGAAGGAATAGTAATTCTCCTAATAACCCATATGATGGTAATAAAGATAATAAAATAAAAGGTAATGCTATTCAAGTTCATGAAAGATATCAATCTATGGCTAGAGATGCTATTAGTTCTGGCGATATAGTTAAAGCTGAATATTATTTTCAGCATGCAGAACATTATCATAGAATTCATAAATTAGCGTTAGGTCTACAACAAGAAAAACAAAAGCAAAATCCAAAGAATATAGTTCCTATTAATAAGGAAGAAGATCCAAAAAAAGATTTAGAAAAAAATAATACAAAAAAAAATAGTTCAGCTAAAATATCCGATGCTGCAATGAATAGAGAAAATAATAATATAAATATTGAAGAAAATAAAAATAATATTCAAAAATAGTAAAGTATTTTACAAACTATCCCAAATATTATCTAACCTATCACGAGCTTTAATGAATAAATCATAATCATGATTTTTTAACTGTACACCCTTTGGCATTCTAACTTTAAGAGGATTAACCTGCTTATTTCTAAATATTATTTCATAATGCAAATGAGGGCCTGTTGACCTACCTGTTGTTCCTACATAACCAATAACTTGTCCTTGCTTTACCCTCTTACCCTCTTTTATACCTCTACCAAAACGAGCCAAGTGTGCATAAGCAGTCTTATAATCAGAGTTATGGCGAATGCGTATGTAATTTCCATAACCCCCATTTTTTCTTGATAATTCTATTATTCCATCACCTGCTGCAAATATAGGTGTATTTCTTGGAGCAGCAAAATCTACTCCTTTATGCATTTTAGTATAACCTAAAATAGGATGTTTACGTTTACCAAATACGGACGATATTCTTGCCCCGTCTAGAGGTGTTCTCATTAATGCTTTTCTAACACTACTTGCGTCATTATCAAAATAATCAAAATAACCTTTTTCATACTCAAACCTATAAAGTATTAGCCTCTCACCTTCTAAGGTTAAAACAGACCTTATAACTGGGCCGCTAGATACTAAATCTCCAGATTTAGTATGTTGTAATTGATACATTACTTCAAAAGAATCTCCAGATCTAATTTCTCTTTGGAAATCAACATCAAAAGAGTATAACTTTACTACTTCCATTAAAACCGGTATTGGCATACCTGCATTTTTTGCAGACATATATAAACTAGAATTAATTTCACCGGAGGCTTTATGAAAAGTCCTAATAGTAGGTTCTTGATATTTATTTAATATAAAATCTTTTTTATTCTTAAAAACTTCAATAGACCTAACCTTATCAATATAAATAACTATACCATTGATTATTTTATCATCATTCTCTTGAAAATATATTTTTATTTCTTGGCCAACACGAATTTTTTTAGGATCAAATACACTCTTTAATTTATTAACAAAACCAAAAATATTATTTTCAGAAATATTTAAACTAGAAAAAGCGTGGGATAATGTATCTCCTTTCTTGAAAGTAAAAGTCTCAATAGTATTATTAGAAGATTGTATTAAACTTTTATTATTCCATTCATCAACTTTTTTAATAATTTTTTTTCTTTTTGTAAGGTTTGGCTTTACTAATTCAGCTAATTCTTTTTTAGCATTAATTATTGATGACTTTTTGACAATATATTTATTATTATTATCTAAGATTACTAAATAGCCTTTTTTTCTCGATTTCTCTATAAAAAACCCTACAATTGGATTTTTATCTCTTCCTAAAGCTACAATTATAGAACTTCCAGACCTAACTAAATTAGGGTTCATTTTTTTACTTAAAACTTTTAGCACTTTTCTAATAACAATCTTTTTTTCACCTAATGCTAATAATCTTGCTAATAAAGTATCTCCTTCTGTAATTTTACCTTCAATTAGATTTGTCTCATAATATAAATCATTATCCTCAATTTTTGAATTACTTACAGAATCTATACTTTTTATTACAACCTTCTTTTCAAGATTATCTATATTTTGAGGTATATCTTTTTTATTTTCCACAAACTTTAAGCTAGCGACAATACCCTTTGCTAATTTTATAGATTGTTTTTTTGCTAAAAACATACCATCATTTATTTTTATAACTACAACTGCAGACTCGTTATTAATTTTAATAGCAAATGCTTTTATTCTATTATCTTTAGGAAATATAATTTTATAACCTAGCTTAATTTTTATTGGCTCATACACTGTAGAAAAAGCATCTACAGCTTCTCTTGCTTCTTTAAAGCTCCAACCTACATCTCTTAATTGTCCTTGAATATTATTGGTCTTTAGCTTTCTATTTTCACCTTTATCTGTTTCTTTATCTGTATCTTTATCTTTGTCTTTATCTTTATTTTTTCCTTCTATATTTTTTTTGTCATAAAGTCTAAATACCTTAAAATCATCTTTTTTTATTAGAATTGCTTTACCAGACATGGTTAAGTTAATTTTTTCTAAAAATACTCCCTCTTTATCTACATTGTAAAATAATTTAAGCTCATCATTAGGCTTAAGCTTACGTAAATCCCTTACTGAAGATATTACCTGAACAATATTATTTATTTCATTAATATTAATTCCTGAATTAGATAATAATCTTGTTAAATTATCTCCTTTATTTACTTTTATTTTATATACGCCAGGTTTTGGTTTAAAGTCTGCCTTATTAAATATAGCTTGCACTCTGTCATCAACTAAAATATTAGAAATCTTAGAAGAAGTTATTTTTTTGCCTTTACGCCACGAAAGAACTGTAATATTTTTTTTTAACGGAACTGCTACTGCTACTAATAAATTAGTATCGAGTTTAAAATAAAATTTTATCTCTTGCCCTGTCGGCATTTTTGTTAAATCTAATCTTCTTTTTAATGAACTTATAAATAATTTTGAATCCTGATTATTTATTTCTACTTTAGAGAATACTTTATAGAAAGTGTCTCCTTTTTTGAGACTCTTACTAATTATAGTTATATTATCTTCAGCTGCAGAATACCCTGAAAAAAAGAATAATATAAGAAATATAAATTTAATTAAATTATACAATAAACACCTTAATTATATATTATTTGTTATAATAACTATCTACAATATTTATTATGCTAATAAAAATTTAAAATAATTTAATTGCAAGATCTTTAATAGCATTAACCAAAACACTCTTCATGGGATCTGAATTAGCTGCATGTGCACCTTCATCTACCACAATTAACTCACCTGATTTCCATTTTTTTGCTATTTGATATGCATTGATAGGCGGGCATAAAAGGTCATACCTACCCTGTATGATACTTCCAGGTATGTTATTTAGTTTGTATGCATTTTCTATAAGGTTATTTTCTTTTAAAAAAAAATTATTTTTAATATAATGCCACTCAAAATATGGGGTATTTGGCTCATAAGTATTATTCTTAAAAAAAGAATCATTAAATGAACTTGGCAAACTAGAATCATTATTATTTATTTGAGATAAAATTGTTTCATATTTTGCCCACGCTAAAGCTGCAGAACTAGATATAATGCTATTCTTTGATTCAAGTCTTTTTCCATATGACAATATTGGATCACCTTGTTCCTCTTTATTAAGTAACATTTTCCATTGGTAAAATAATTCAGGCCTATATATTTTAGCTGCTTTCTCAAAAGCCCAAATAATATTTGTTTTTGAACCTAAAAATACAGATCTTAAAATTAAACCACTCACATACTCACTATAATTTTCTGCATATGCTAAACCTAAAGTTGACCCCCAACTTCCACCAACCACTGCCCATTTTTTTATGTTAAGTTTTTTTCTTATAATTTCCATATCAGAAACTAAAGCTTGTGTAGTATTATTGATTAAAGACCTTTTTGGAATTGACCTACCTGCTCCCCTTTGATCAAACAATATGATTCTATTATCTTTATAATTGAATAATGCTCTGTGATTACTCTGACAACCGCTCCCAGGGCCGCCATGGAGAAATACAAAAGGAACTCCATTAGGATTGCCTATTTGTTCAACATATAATTTATGACCATCTCCAACCTCCAGATAGCATTTTTCATAAGGTTGAGGAAATTCTTTATCTTGAATCATAGACATTTTATATTTCCTTACTTGCATAAATATTAAAGTTCTTGTAAAAACTATCTTAATATGAATTATACTGATTTTTATAATAAATACAGTCAAATTTAGATATATTAGGACTATAGTGAAATGAAAAAAGATATACATCCAGATTACCATGAAATAACCATACAAATGACTGACGGCTCCGAATTTAAAACTCGTTCCACTTATGGGAAACCTGGAGATAAACTTAAACTTGATATAGATTCTAAATCTCATCCGGCATGGACAGGAGGTCCAGCAGTGATAAGAGATGATGTGGGACAAGTAGCAAAATTTAATAAACGTTTTGCTGGTCTAAAAATTTAATTACTTTTTAATATACTCATGCAGGCTTTATATATGTTACTAGGAATAGGTATGACTTTTTCCTGATATTTTCTGTCTACATAAACATGGACAAAATAACCTACTGCGCAAGGCTCCGTATCATTCTTCTTAAACACCCCAACCTCATACCTTATGCTGGAGTTACCAATTTTTTTAACAACTATACCTACGTCTACTGTTGTAGGGTATTTTATTGATTTATAGTATCTACATCTAGTTTCAGGCGTTACACCAATATAATTTGATTTTATAGGGTCAAAATCAGCCTCTGTAATTAAGAAATAGTTAACAACTGTATCAAACATAGAATAATATATATTATTATTTACATGCCCATATATATCATTATCTCCCCACCTAGTAGAGTATTTATGCCACCAAATATAATTGTTTCTATTAATATTAGTAGGAGGCCAATCATCAATCATTTTTATTCCTAGCTGTTCTATTTATTTAAAATATTTTTTTGCTAAATCTAAAGCTTCGTATTTTTTGCTTTTTAATTTTTTTATTCTATTTATTTCATTTTCTAATTCTGAAATGTATTCTGATAATTCATCAACAGATAAAGCATCTAAATTAGCACCTAATTCTATATTACTTTTAGGCTTAATAAATGTTTCTTCTTCCATAATTTTTCCTAATAAATATATTTACTTCATATTTTATATAAAATTTATTAAAAATCTATTAATAAAAAAAAGGATTTAATTTAATGATAATTCCAAAAGATATAGATTGTATAGAAATAACTAAACCAGGAGGTCCTGAAAATCTTTTATTAGTTAAAAGAGAAATGCCAAAAATAAATTTAGGCGAAGTACTCATAAGAGTTAAGGCAGCAGGAGTAAATCGTCCTGACGTAATGCAAAGAAAAGGTCTTTATCCTCCACCTCCAGGAGCAAGCGATATTCCTGGATTAGAAATTTCTGGAGAAATAGTAGAAATTAATTCTAAAAATACTAAATTTGAGTTAGGTGATAAAGTATGTGCATTAGTTTCAGGAGGCGGATACTCATCCTATTGCAGTGCACCTATACAACAAACTTTACCCATACCTAATGGATTATCATTTATACAAGCTGCTGCAATTCCTGAAACTTTCTTTACCGTATGGACCAATGTATTTGATAGAGGAAATTTATCTAAAGAAGATACAATATTAATACATGGCGGTACAAGTGGGATTGGAACAACAGCTATACAATTAGCGAAATGTTTTGGGGCTAAAGTGTTTTCTACAGCAGGAACAGATGAAAAATGCATAAAAGCAAAAGAATTAGGAGCAGAACTATCAATTAATTATAAAAAAGAAGATTTTGAAGAAAAGGTAAATGATTACACTAATAATAAAGGTGTAAATATAGTCTTAGATATGATAGGAGCAGAGTATTTTGATAAAAATTTAAGTATTCTTAAGGTAAATGGAAAATTAGTAATAATTGCGTTCCAAAGCGGCTTTCAAAAGAATTTGAATTTACTTCCTATTTTAAGTAAAAGATTAACAGTGACTGGATCAACTTTAAGACCTCGTACTCCTGATGAAAAAGGACTAATTGCAAATAGTCTTTATAAGAAAGTATGGCCATTAATAGAAAAAGGTTTAGTAATGCCTCAGATTTATGGTACTTACAAATTAGAAGATGCTAATAAAGCACATACTTTAATGGAATCTAGCCAGCATATTGGAAAAATAGTTCTAACTGTATAAATTTTAGAGTAATATTAATATAAAAATAGGAGATAAATTATGACGCTGCCTTTAATGCCTCAAGCTACTGCAGTTTGGCTTATAGAAAACACAGCTCTTTCATTTCAACAAGTAGGAGACTTTTGTGGACTTCATGTATTAGAAGTACAAGGGATAGCAGATGAAGAAGCTGCATATAGTATAAAAGCTAAAAATCCTATTACCAGCGGTGAACTTACAGCTATAAATATAAAAGAATGTGAGGAAGATAATACTAAACCTCTAGTACTTGCTAAACTAAGTATTTCTATTTCTTCAAAAAAGAAAAAAGCTCCAAGGTATACTCCTCTATCTAGAAGACAAGATAGACCTAATGCAATTTCTTGGGTTATAAAATTTCACCCTGAAATGTCTGACGGTCAAATTTCTAAATTAATTGGAACAACTAAATTTACCATAACCCAAATTAGAGAAAGAACCCACTGGAACATCTCAAATGTATCTCCTAAAGATCCAGTTATGCTAGGCTTATGCAAGCAAAATGAACTTGCAAGTGCTATAAGCAAGGCAAGAAGGTCATCGAGGTGGAAAACTATGCAAGAAAATAGAGATGATAGCAAAGATACGGTTAATACAGGCTTAAATTATGGGTTAGTGAGAAAAGAAGATCATATTGAAAAAGATTTAAATGTTTTAGAAGAAAATGATATTAATAGCTTATTTCAAAAAATAGCATCTCCTGAGAAAAGATAAAGTGGGTATAGATAAATTTTATGATTGACCATTCTAAGCTTAGACATATTGTTAAAAATATACAGAATAAAAAAATCTTAGTTCTTGGTGATATTATGTTAGATCAATATATATATGGGTCTGTAGATAGAATATCACCAGAAGCTCCAATTCCTATCATAAATATAAAAAAAAATAGTGATGCAATAGGTGGAGCAGGAAATGTTTTAAAGAATTTAAATTCCTTAAATATTAAAACCTCATTTATATCTATAATAGGAAATGATACAGCAGGAAAAACACTAAAAAAATATATAGAAAAACTTAAAAATATAGAATACGCATTACTAATAGATAAAAATAGAAAAACCTCATGTAAAACTAGGTATATAGCTGATGGGCAACAACTTTTTAGAGCAGATGATGAAACAATAGATTCTTTAGATAAAGCCTTAAAAGAAAAAATATTCAATTATTTTGAGCTCTTTATTAAACAAACAGATATAATTATCTTTTCTGACTATGGAAAAGGTATTTTTATAGATACGAATTTTTGTCAAAAACTTATTAAAATTGCCTTAAAAAAGAATAAAAAAATAATTGTTGATCCAAAAGGAAATAATTTTCAAAAATATGAAGGTGCTTTCTTTATTACTCCCAACACAAAGGAGGCATTTAATGCCACAAAAATTAATCCTATAAATAATACCTTAGCAGAAAAATGTGGAAAATTTATTATTAAAAATAATTGGTCAGAAAATGTTCTTCTTACAAGAGGATCAAATGGCTTATCTATTATTCAAAATAAAAAAATAGATCATATAAAGTCTAATACTGAGGAGGTATTTGATGTCACAGGTGCTGGAGATACTGTAATATCACTATTTTCTGCATCAATAGCAGCTGGAAATGATTACATAGAATCTGCTCATTTTGCTAATATTGGGGCTAGTGTAGTTGTAAAAAAATTAGGAACCACTTCTTTAACAAGTGAAGAGCTTTTAAACTCAGTAGAATCTTTAAAACCATACAAAATTTTAAATAAAAATAGCATTATAAATAAAGTTAAAAGCTGGAAAAATAATAAACTAACAGTAGGCTTTACCAATGGCTGTTTTGACTTAATTCATTCAGGGCACATCGATATGTTTATAAAAGCTGCCGAGTCTTGTGATCGTTTAATAATAGGAATTAATACTGATCAATCAATTAAAAGGTTGAAAGGGGAAAAAAGACCAATATTGAATCTTGAAGCACGACAAAAAATAGTTGCCTCACTAGATATGGTGGATGCAGTAATTTGCTTTGAAGAAGACACACCAATAAAATTAATAAAACATATTAAACCTAATTTTTTATTTAAAGGTGCTGATTATAAAATTGAGGAAATCATTGGAGCAGAGTACATAAAAAGTATAGGTGGAAAAACTATAAGAATTAAACTAACAAAAAATCAAAGCACTACTAGATTAATAGATATGTTAAATGGCAGCAATTAAATTATTTTTTAAAATAAAAGTTTATAATAATAATGCATAAAGCTCCCGGTTTAAAAATTATAATTATAACATTTATTATATTTTTATTTTCTATAGCATTATATATAATATGGTATTTTCAAATAGAAAAAATTTCTGCTCAAGAATTAAAGTCTATACAAAACCAATTATTAAACAAAAATATTAATTTTACCTGGGAACAGGAATATAAATCTGGTTTCCCATATCGGATTGAAAAAGAATTAAATAATATCAATATTAAATTTAAAAATATAAACCTGAGCACAGAAAAATTAAAAATAATTTATCAACCATGGAATAAAAACCATGTAATTTTCTTAATACCAAATAATATTACTATACAGTATGGCCAAGAAAGAATTATAGTTAATAATTCAAAACTTTTAGCTTCTTTAATTATTGATAAATTTTTTCATATAAACGCATCTATCGTATCAGATGAAATAAGTTTCAATTTTTTAAAAAAAAATTATGACTTTAATAAAGTTGAAATGCATTTAAAAACGAGTGATGAAGATGAATTAAGATTTGCTATTTTAGCAGATAAATTACTTTTGCCTCCATTATTTATCAAAAAAAATATAATCAATGCATTATATATTGATGGAGACCTTATAAACTATAAAAATTTTGATATTAATAGTTATTATAGTTGGCTTTATAAAGAAGGAGGAATAAATATTAAAAATTTTAAACTCGCTTTTAATGAAACAAATTTAAATGGGAATGCATTCTTAAGTTTAGATAAAAATTTTGATATTCAGAGTACTCTTTCTATGTACTCAAATAATCTCGATAATATGTTTGCTCTTTTAGAACAAGATAAATTTATATCTAAAAATACTTTAAAAAAAGCAAGCCTAATAATAAAAGCTATAGAAGTTACCTCGGAATTATCTAATCAGAAGGCTACTTTTTCTATTAATATTCGAAGTGGCTACTTATATTTAATGGGAATTAAATTAATAGAAGTTCCAAATTTAAAAAGTTTTTTATAAACTATTCTTGTTCTTCTGATATAATACCTTTTCTAATATCCCTAGTTTTTGAGAATAATTTCTCTAAAGCATCTCCATCTTTCCATCTAATACTTTTTTGTAAAGCCGTTAAATCTTCTATAAATCGGCCTAACATTTCTAAAACTGCACCACTATTATTCAAAAAAACATCTCTCCACATCACAGGATCAGAAGCGGCAATTCTTGTGAAGTCTCTGAATCCACCAGCAGAATATTTTATAACTTCAGTTTTCAATTGGTCTTCTAATTCTGTTACTGTTCCTACTATAGAATAAGCAACTAAATGTGGAATATGCGATGTTATCGCAAGAACTCTATCATGATACTCAGCATCCATAATCGTGACTTTCATTCCTGCCTGTTGCCATATATAATCAACTTTTTTTATTGCATCCTTCGATGTATTTTTAGTCGGAGTTAATATGCACCATCTTCCTTTAAAAAGTTCTTCAAAACCAGACTCAGGGCCTGAATTTTCAGTTCCTGCAATAGGATGTCCTGGTACAAAATGAACACCTTTTGGTAATACTGGACTTATAGAATCTATAAGTCCTTTTTTTATAGAACCAACATCTGTAATAATAGCACCACTTTTTAATGAACTTGCAAACTCTTGGACAAGACTGCTCATTACACCTACAGGAACTCCGAGTATAATTAAGTCAGAGTTTTTTACGGATTGTTTAATATCATCATATATATAGTCAGCTATATTTAAGTCTTTAATTTTTAAAAGTGTTTGTTTTCTTCTAGAGTAAGCACATATTTCCTTCGCTAATGATTTAGATTTAAAAACTCTAGCTAAAGAAGAGTTGATTAATCCAAATCCTATAAATGTTACTCTATTAAAAGTAAAAAATTTATCCATCTTAAGTTCCTTATTGAAAAACAGCATATACACCAATAATTTTTAAACTAGCATTAAGGTTTAGTTTATTGTTTTCTATAACCTTTATTTTATCTTCTATTTCTTCTTCAGTAATTGCCTTAGATGCAAAAATAATTATAGATTTATTAGATTCTATAGCTCTTACTGCAATAATAGTATAATTATCTGACGATAAGAGTGAAGTATATTGTTGTACCTCTTTTGATTTAGTCTCTATTGTAGCTAAAATAATATTTTTATCTGCATATTCTATATTTTGTTTGCCTAGAATTAATGCCTGAGGAATTCCAATATAATTTTCTGAAATACTTCCTATTACAAAAATATTCGTAAAACACTTAAATTTTACCCACCAATCATTGTCATTACTCGGATAAGGTAAAATTGATATATCTACCTCATTCTTATCTAAGCTTTTCATAGATTCTAAAGCCGTCTTAGCCTTTTTCTTTTTTATTTCTCTACCAAAATGATTATTCACTATTTTTTCTAACGTATAACTAAAACTTAAATTTAACTCTGCTTGCATAGCAATATATGAAGATATTAAATTCCTCCATATATTAATCAAAGAATTCTTAGATAAATTACCTTTATGCCTATGAATAATCCTTTTTAATATTTCATGTTCTCTTGCTGGTCTATAAACTGTTATGTTAGATTCTTTAGATTTTTTCTTTTCTTCAACCACCTTTTCAACTACTTCTGCTCTTTCAATTAATAAGTCATGGATTTTATTATCTATTCTATCTATATTTTCCCTAATTGTTTTTAGTGGATTTTTTGATGTAGAACTATTACCTATAGATTTTTTAAGGGACATAACTTGATTCCAAAATTATTTAAACTATTAATTAATGTATATATTATTAATATAAAAAAAACCATTGGCATATAATAATTACAATTGCTAAAATATATATTCATTAAAATATGTTACTAGTATATTTTAATAATGAAAATAAAATAAAGAGATAAAAAATTAATAATATTATAGGCAATATACAAAAACAATTTGGCCCAATTAAGCTAAGCCTTGAAGGTGGACAAACTTTAAAAGAAACAACCTTAGCTTACAGTACTTGGGGAGCATTAAATAAAGAGAAATCTAATGCTATACTAATTTGCCACGCTTTAACAGGCGACCAATTTGTTACTGGAAAAAACCCTGTTACAAATAGAAATGGTTGGTGGGAAAATATAGTTGGACCAAATAAAATATTTGATACGAATAAATATTTCATTATTTGCTCTAATATTTTGGGAGGTTGCATGGGTACAACTGGGCCCTCCTCTATAAATAAACAAGAAGATATTGAATATGGCATGAAATTTCCTATTTTTACTATCAAAGATATGGTCAATTTGCAGCTTGCATTAATTGACAGCCTAAATATTGAACAATTATTTTCAGTAGTAGGTGGTTCTATGGGAGGAATGCAGGCTCTAGAATGGGCTTCTAGCTATCCAGAAAGAGTGTATTCCGCTATTCCTATAGCAACTTCTTATAGACATTCTGCACAAAATATTGCTTTTCATGAAGTGGGTAGACAGGCTATAATGAATGATCCTAATTGGCAAAAAGGTAATTACTATAATACAAAGAATAAGCCACGCCATGGCTTATCTGTTGCTAGAATGATAGCTCATATAACTTATCTATCTGAAGGAGCTTTTCAAGAAAAATTTGGAAGAGATATGCAAAGTAAAGTCTTATCATGGGGTTTTGATGCAGATTTTCAAGTTGAGAGCTATTTAAGACATCAAGGTATATCATTTGTTGATCGTTTTGACGCTAATAGTTACTTATATATAACAAGGGCAATGGATTATTTTGACCTTTCACACTCCTACGATGGAGATTTATTTCTAGCTTTTAAAAACACTAAGTGCAAATTACTCATAGTATCTTTTACAAGTGATTGGCTTTTTCCTAGCTCAGAAAGCTTGGCAATAGTAAAGGCGTTAAATAAAACTGCAGCAGATGTGAGTTTTGTAGAAGTCAATTCTGACAAAGGACATGATAGTTTTCTTTTAGAAGTGAAAGATTTTTATAAAATACTCAGTGGCTTTATATCTGGAGCTGCAAGAAAAAAAGGTATATAAATTAATGTCGAAAAATTTAAATGAAAACTTAATATCCTCACTAATAGATAGAAATTCTAAAGTTCTAGATATTGGATGCGGTAATGGTGACCTTCTCTTCCATTTAGAAAAGGTTAAGAAAATTAATGGTCAAGGAATAGAGATAAGTCCAAATGGTGTACAAGAGTCAGTTTCTAAAGGGCTATCAGTTATTCAGGGTGATGCAGATATTGATTTGGCAAGCTTTCCTGATAATGCCTTTGATGTGGTGATTTTAAGTCACACCCTACAAGCTACTCATAAACCTAAAGAAGTACTGATAGAAATGCTTAGAATAGGAAAAAAATGCATTATCTCAATACCTAATTTTGGCTATTGGAAATATAGAATACAAATGTTATTTATTGGTGTTATGCCAGTTTCAAAAACATTATCAGAACCGTGGTATGCTACAGGTAATATTCATTTATGTACTTTAAAAGATTTCATAGAACTTTGTGAATTGTTAAATATTTCTATTAATGAAGCCTTTAGAAATACAACTCATAGTATTAAAAAAATTAATAGGCCTAATAGCTATTTAAATAACTTATTATCTATTGAAGGGATATTCGTACTATCAAATAATTTAAATTAATCAATTCTTAGACTCAAAATACTCTTCTATAACTAATGCTATTGTATCCATTAATTTTTCTTGAAATTTTATATCCTTTAACTTCTTCAAATCATTATTATTAGATAGAAAGCCCATTTCAATTAATACCGAAGGAACATCTGGAGCCTTAAGTACTGCAAACCCAGCTTGTCTATGAGGTCGCCTAAGTAGATTAATTTTATTTTTTTTTAATTTATCTACAAATAATTCTGCAAATGCTATTGAACTATTTTTTGTTTCACGTCTACTTAAATCTATCAATATATCTGATACCGCTTTATCTAATTCACCTAAATCTAGCCCAGCAATGAGATCTGATTTATTTTCTCTGTCCGCAAGAGCTTGAGCTAATTTATCTGATGCTTTTTCAGATAAAGAATAAATACTAGTTCCACTTGTATTTTTATTTTGAGTTGAATCAGCGTGTATAGATATAAAAAGGTCTGGAGATTTACTTCTAGCATATTTGACTCTATTTTTTAGCCTGACATAATAGTCAGATGTTCTAGTTAAAAATACTTTAAAAGATTTTTTTTCTAGTTTTTTCTTTAAAATTTTTGCAGCCATTAAGGTTAGATCTTTTTCTTTAATATTTCTTCTAATAGCTCCTGGATCTGAACCTCCATGACCTGCATCAATGATAATTATTTTTTTATTATTTATATTATTAGAAGATTTTTTTAAATTAATTTTTAAATTAATAACTGATATATGAGTTCCATTTTGTTTTATAATATAAGTTTTACTTAATTTAATGACCGTTTTTTTTAGATCAAAAACTAGCCTAGATGTATTGTTTTCTTTTGAAGCTCTAATCTTTTCAAGATGTTTAAAATTAAAAGTGTTTTTAGAAAAATTATCAATATTTTTAACATCTATTACTAATCTTGAAGGTTTATTCAAGAGAAAAGCATTTAAAGATAAAACATTCTTACTAGTAAGAATAAGACGGATATTATCATTTGACTCATATATATTTATATCTAATTTTTTTGCATAAGAATAACCTAATGTAGATATAAATAATAAAATACTAAGTGTAAAAATTATTACTTTAATGATTTTCATTACATTAAACATCTAATTACCTTAAAAAATATTATTTATTTTAATAAGCTGTTTTACAAAATGTATTCATTGTTATACACATATACAATATAAAACGAAGTAAAATAAAAAAATATAATTAAAAATAAACATTAATAAAAAAATATAAAGATTTCTTTCAAGGTATCATAATGGTTTTAAATACAGAAAATTATAATAGTAACAAATATATTTACAAAGATGAGATCAACAAATCTCATTATGATATTTTTTTTAAAAACTTATGTCTGCAATTATGCAAAAGCAGATTATTAATTAATGCTAGTAATAAATTTAATATTTTAATAAATAAATTTATATTAGCTTGGAGCTATAGAAACAATGAAAAAGCGTATGTTAATAGACGCCGAATACTTAGAAGAAACACGTGTAGTAGTTACTAATGATAATGAAATTGAAGATTTTGATCACGAGACCACAACAAAAAAGCAAAATAGAGGAAACTTATATTTAGCTAAGATAGCTCGTGTTGAACCTTCTCTTCAGGCAGCATTTGTGGATTATGGAAATGAGAGACATGGGTTTCTTGCTTTTAGTGAGATACATCCAGATTATTTTCAAATTCCTATTGCAGATAAAGAAGAAATAATTAAAGATCAATCCTCTAAACAAGAAGATAAAGAAAATACTGATGAAGATGAAGCAGATACAGAGACTGATAGTAAAAGTGATCCTGTAAAGAAAAAACCTACTAAAAAATTGAATTTTTATCATAAATATAGAATTCAAGAAGTAATTAAAAAAGGTCAAATAATATTAGTTCAGGTAGCTAAAGAAGAAAGGGGCAATAAAGGGGCCGCTTTAACTACTTTTATATCTTTAGCTGGAAGATATTGTGTTTTAATGACTAACACTATAAGAAAAGGCGGAATCAGTAGAAGAATTACTCATAGTAACGATAGAAAAAAATTAAGGTCTATAATCGAAGGATTAAATATACCCGAAAGTATGGGAGTAATTATAAGAACAGCTGGCTCCAAAATGAATAAAATAGAAATAAAAAGAGATTATAATTTTTTAAATAAAACATGGGAAACTATAAAGTCAGAGACTTTAAAATCTGTCGCTCCATCACTTATACATGAAGAAAATAATATTATAAAAAGAGGTATTAGAGATTTATATACCGCTGAAGTAGGAGAAATTTTAGTTCAAGGGTCCTCAGCATATAAAGAAGCAAAGAAATACATGAAGACTTTAATGCCAAGCAAAACTAAAATTATAAAAGAATATAATGATAAAACTCCATTATTACAAAAATATAATATAGATACAAAATTAGAAAAAATGCATAGTCCAATTGCTACACTAAAAAGTGGTGGATATATTGTAATAAACCAAACCGAAGCTTTAGTAGCCGTTGATGTAAACTCAGGAAAAGCAACAAAGGAGAGAAATATAGAAGAAACAGCTCTACAGACAAATAAAGAAGCTGCTGAAGAATTAGCTATTCAACTCAGGCTTAGGGATTTATCTGGCTTAATTGTAGTTGATTTTATTGACATGTTGTTAAGTAAAAACAATAGAATTGTTGAAAATATATTGAAACAAAGACTTCATACTGATCGCGCTAAAATACAAGTAGGCGCCTTATCCTCTTTTGGTCTTTTAGAAATGTCGAGACAAAGACTAAGGCCAAGTATTTATGAAGCAGACTTTATAACTTGTCATCATTGTTTAGGGCTTGGAAGAATTAGATCATTAGAATCCTTAACTTTAAAAGCACTTCATCAAATTGAAGAAAAAGCTACTAACTTTAATGAAAAATCTTTAATAATAAATTTACCTGAAAAAACTGCTATCCATATATTAAATAATAAAAGAAAAGAATTATCAAATATTGAAGAAAAGAGAAAAATTAAAATTACCATTATTCCTGATGAAAAACTTCAAGATGAAGAGAACCCATTAGAAAAAATTAAAAGTATTAATAAAAATAATAACGATAATAAAGCAAATTTTTATAATAAAAATAAAAAAGATCCACATAATAAAATTAAAAGGCCAGTAGCAAATAATAGATACAAAAAAAACTTACAAAAAAGCAATCCTGTCCAAAATCTTACAAATAAAGAAGATGATGGTATTCCAAATATTGATATAAATACTAAGGAAAGCTCTGCTGTAGAAAAAAATAAAAATAATAAAAAAATTATCAAAGATGTTAATAAACCTAATTTAGAACCTAAAAAGAACTCTATTAAAAAACCTAAATCAAATTTTAAGAATTCTGATAAAATAGTATCCAGTTCGTCTAATACAAATAAGGCTAAAGATGATACTAAACCTATTAAGAAAACAAAAATTAAAAAACAAATAATAAAAACAGTGAAAACTAAGAGAAAAGGACCTGCAAAAAAAGGTTGGTGGAATAAAGAAGAGTAACATACTTAGTTTTTTGTTTGTATCCAATTTTTAATTCTTTTGGCTCCCTCAAATACTTCTTGATGACTACCTCCATAGGAAAATCTTATAAATCTACTGCCTAAATTATAATCGAAATCTTTTCCTGGAGTTGAAGATACTCCGGCTTCTTTTAGCAATTTTATTGCAAATTCTTTTGAATCATCTGTAATATTTGAAACATCTATATATAAATAAAATGCACCATCGGGTGGTGCATATTCTGAAAAACCCATATCTTCAAAAGAATTAATTAATAAATCTCTGTTCTTTTTATATATTAATACATTTTTATTTAAAACATCATAATTATCGAAAGCTTTAATAGCGATTAATTGAGAAAATGTTGGAGGACATAAAAATAAAGACATAGATAATCTTTCTACAGTGTTTATTATATTTTTTGTAGCGATAATCCACCCTAACCTCCAGCCTGTCATATTAAAATACTTAGAGAAGGAATTAATTACTATAGCGTCTTTATTATACCTAAGAATTGTATCTGACGGTTTACCATATTCAACTCCATGATATATTTCATCTGATATAATTGTGATTTTATTAACTTTACTCCATTTTGCTATTTTCTTTAATTCACTTTTTTTAATTACGCTCCCAGTTGGGTTAGCTGGAGAAGCCATTACTATACCTTTAATAGTATTTTTAATTATTTCTAGTTTATCTAATGTAGGTTGATAACTATTTTTACTTTCTCCTTGTATAAAGACTATATCGATATTTAATGCCTTTAATGCATTAACGTATGCGGGATAGTAAGGCGTCATTATTGCTACTTTATCTCCTGGATCAAATACAGCTAATAAAGCTAAAACAAATGCCCCTGAAGCGCCTGCTGTAACTGCTACACTATCCGGCGCTACTTTCTCTTGATACCAGTATTTATAGTGTTCAGAAATTTTATTTCTTAATTCTGGTACTCCTATAGATTCAGTATAGCCAACTTTCTTTTTATCTATAATACTTTTAGCATATTTAAGAATATGGGTAGGTGTATTAAAACCAGGCTCCCCAACATCCATATGAATGATATCTTCACCTTTAGATTTTAAATTATTAGCTCTTGTAAGCATATCCATAGCTAAGAATGGTAATATATTAGATCTCTTTGAATTTATATCGTTCATATCATTTTCACTTAATTATCAAATAATTATATATATATATCATTTATATATATATAATTTAATTGAATATTATTTAAATAAAATTAACTTTGGACTTACATGCCAAACAATAGAGTGTTTTTAATTATAGAATATATAAAATTAAATATTAATCGATTTTTTCTATTAATTGTACTCCTATGTATTATAAACCATAAAGAACTTCATGCACAAAATATAAACTTGATCCAAGACGCTGAAATAGAACTAACTATTAGAAAATGGGTTGAACCAATATTTAAAGTTGCAGGCATAAGTTCCAAAGCAGTAAATATATATATCGTCAATGATAAAAGTATCAATGCATTTGTTGCTGGAGGTCAAAATATCTTTATTAATACTGGTTTAATTTTAAAAGCAAAAAAAGCTGATGCGCTGATTGGTGTTTTAGCTCATGAAATTGGTCATATTGCTGGTGGACACTTAAATAGAACAATTAACTCTATGAAAGATGCTAGTAATACAGTCACAATAGCAACACTTATAACAGCTGGCCTAATGGCTGCTAGCAAGGTATCAGGAATACGTACACCAGGAATAGGTAAATTGGTAACTTTAGGACCAACAATTGCAGCAAGAAATTTTTATAAAAACTCAAGACAAAATGAAAAATATGCAGATGCGGCAGCCCTTAAATATATGAGTGCGGTTAATCGTTCCTGTTTACCACTTGCTATTTTATTAAAAAATTTAGGCAAACAAGAATTGCTTCATGAAAATAGACAAGATCCTTATTTAAGGACACATCCCATTTCTCAAGATCGTATATCTGAAATAATGGAAGCAAGTAAAAAAATTAAGATAAAATATAGAGTTGAATCAAAACTAGATGAATTGCGATATAAAAGAATGGTTGCAAAAATTATAGCTTTCACAAATAATTCAGGGAAAACATTATTATTATATCCTAAAAGTAATAATGATGTTGACGCAAAGTATGCAAGAGCAATTGCCTATTTAAGATTACCTGATTTAGATAAAGGAATAAAAGAAATAAGTGAGTTAATAATTAATAATAAAGAGGATCCATTTTTTCCAGAGCTATTAGGACAAATGCTATTTGAAAATGGCAAAGTATATGAGTCAATAAGTGAGTTACAAAAATCTTCAGACCTTCTTCCCAATAACCCAATAATATTGTTAGCTTTATCAAGGTCTCAAGTTGAATCTGGTGAGATAAAAGAAAATAATAAAGCAATAAATAATTTAAAAAAACTTCTACAAATTAAACCTGAAAATATTGCAGCATGGAAACTCCTTTCTATAGCTGAGGCAAGAAATAATAATATAAGTTTAGCGCAATTAGCATCTGCAGAATCATATTTTTTACTTGGAGAACTTGACTTAGCAATTCAATTTGCAAAAAAAGCAAGAATTTCTTTTAAAAAAAATAGTCCTAGTGATATAAGAGCTTTAGATATTATATTCTTTTCTAATGAAAGAATTAATAAATTAAAGTCTACTCAAAATATAACTGATTAAAATAGGATAGTATTATGGTTTATAGTATAAAAAAAAATGTATCAATATTCATTAAAATTTTTTTTTCATATTTCATTATTGTTAACTATGCTTTTCCTGAAGAAACTATCTCTAAGCAGGAAATAGATAAATTAATATATGAATATATTATGGATAACCCAGAAGTAATATTAGAATCTGTTGATAAATTAAGAAAAAAAATGGCAGAAAATTCTGAATTAGATGAAGCTTATTTAAAAGAAAATTTTATAGAATTAGCTAACGATCCATCCATTCCATATATGGGTTCTGATAAACCAAAAGTTACTATAATAGAATTTTTTGATTATAATTGTGGCTACTGTAAAAAATCACTAGATGCTGTTACAGAATTACTAAGAACAGAATATGACCTAAAAATTTCTTTTAGAGATTACCCTATTCTCTCTCCATCTAGTAGAATTGCCGCAAAAGCCGCCTTAGCAGCAAGAAAACAAGAAAAATATTTTATACTCCATTCTGCGCTAATGAGTATGCAAGGCAATTTAAATGAAGAAAAAATATTTTCAATCGCCAGAGATCTAGATATAGACATAGAAAAATTAAAAATAGATATGCAGGAATCTGAAATAGAAACAATTATTACTAATAATGAAAATATAGCAAGGAAGTTGAATATCAGAGGTACGCCAACCTTTATTATAAATGGTAAATTATATGCTGGAGCTTTAGAACTAAATAAATTAAGACAAATAATTAACGATAGTTTAAAAGATAGCTGATAATTATAAGATTTTTAAAAATAAAAGCTATAAAGGAAAAATATGTTTAACAATTTTGGGACATTTTTATCAACTAAGGTATTCGGAAAAAATATTGGAAAAGATGATTTTAATAATTTTTATTATGTAAGTAAAAATAAAAAAAATAAAAAAAGATGGGTTATATATTATAAAAATAATGATGCATCGTCTGTTCCTCCTGAATGGCAAGCTTGGCTTACTAATACTTCAGATGTATTCCCCGATAACAAAAATTTTAAAAAATATAAATGGCAAATTAAGCATGAAGCTAACTTAACTGGCTTAAGTAATTTATATTATAAGTCTAAAAATTCTATAGAAAAAAAGGATAAATTCTATACATCTTGGATGCCAAGCAAAAAAAGAAATGTAAATTAATGGCTATTGATAACAATATTCTTCCAAAAGTATGGAAAGGTAAAAATAATGATGTAATTTCATGTAGTGAAAAAATAAAACTACTTAATGAAAATATTATAGAAATTAAAAGAATGTCTGATGATGCTATAGAAGATGCCATTTTAATGGGTGCTGATGAAAATCAAGTTATTGACACCATAATTAAATCATTAAAGAAAGTAATTTAATTTTTGAATTGAAAGTTATGCTAAGAATCATCTTTATTAATATAATGTTTCTTTTATTTACTCATATTGCTATTGCGGATACTCAAAGTGTAGCTGTTATAAAGATAATAGATAAAGTAGCAGGCAAATCTTATGTACGTGAAGTTTCTAAGGACCAAGTTTTAAATTTTAGAAATATATTATTATCTTATAGCCACTGCATTAAAGAAAAAGAGGGTAACAATAATTTCGCTTCTTTTATTTACCTTAAGCATGTAAATCAAGATAAGTATATATTTAAGGGCTGGCTATTATCAAATAATATAAGTGTTTCTCAGGTCTCTCATCCAGTCTATAATATAAAACTATTAAAATGCTTATAAATTTAATTAAAGTTATCAGCTTTTGGATATAAATCTATATTGAGTTCTCCCGCATTACCTATACTAAAAAAATTGCTTTCTATCATTAGTGCTTTTTTTAAAATAACTAAAAAATCGGCTTGATTTATTTCATATGCTCCAAATGTTTTTAGATGCTCAGTAATAAATTGAGTATCTAGAATAGCAAATTTTCCTACCTTTAACCTTTCAATTAAATGAACTAATGCAATCTTACTTGCATTTGGCAACTTACTAAACATGCTTTCACCAAAAAATACACCTCCAATAGCTACACCATATAAACCTCCTATGAGTTCATTATTCGAGTAACATTCTATACTATGAGCATAACCTTTATAATGTAATTCAATATATACATCTCTTATACTTGGGTTTATCCATGTATTTTCTCTATTATTTGTTGCTCTCGCGCAGCCTTCTATAACACCAATAAAGTCCGTATTAACTTTTATAGAATAGGGGTTTTTATTAAGTAATCTTTTAAGTTTTTTCCTTAAACTAACTTTATATGGGTCTATAACTCCTCTAATTTTTGGTTTAACCCAAAAAATATCTGAGCTATTTTTATCTTCTGACATTGGAAATAGTCCATGCCTATAAGCATCAAGTACATTTTTGTAATCTATTTTAACATAATTATTTTGAAAATTATTTATCATATTTACTTAAATAATTTTCCAACCACCTAATATCATATTTTCCCGTTATAAAAGCTTTATTATCAATTATCTCCTCATGAAGTGGTAATGTAGTTTTAACTCCTTCAATAATATATTCCTTTAAGGCTCTTCTTAACCTCATAATAGCTTCTTCTCTAGTATTACCATGTACAATTAATTTAGAAATTAAACTATCATAATTAGGTGGTATCATATAACCAGAATATAAGGCTGAATCTACTCTTATCCCCAAACCACCTGGTACATGATATGTTTCAACTCTACCTGCATTAGGTACAAATGTTTTAGGATCTTCTGAATTAATTCTGCATTCTATTGAGTGACCTATAAACTTAATATCTTTTTGTTTTATAGAAAGTTTTTTACCTGAAGCTACATTAATTTGCTCTTTAACTAAATCAAAACCTGAAATCATTTCAGTTATAGGATGCTCAACCTGTATTCTTGTATTCATTTCTATAAAAAAGAACTCTCCTTTTTCATATAACATTTCAAAAGTACCTGCGCCCAAATATCCTAATTTTTTAACAGCTTTTACTATTATTTTACTAATTTGTTCTCTTTCTATTTTATTTAATGCTGGTGATGGAGCCTCTTCTAAAATTTTTTGATGCCTTCTTTGCAAAGAGCAATCTCGTTCTCCAAAATGTACGACATTACCAAAACTATCTGCAAATAATTGAAACTCTATATGTCTAGGATTCGCTAAATAACGTTCTAGATACATAGTATCATCTCCAAACCCAGACATAGCTTCTGTCCTAGCTAAATTCCATGCCTCATTTAATTCTCCAGGATTCTTAGCTACTTTCATACCTTTTCCACCTCCACCTGCTGCTGCTTTAATTAAAACTGGAAAACCTATTTCTTTTGCTACTTTTTTCAACTCCTTCAGGTCTTTTATAGACCCCTCTGATCCTGGTACGAGCGGAATACCTAAGTTTTTCATAGCTGTTCTAGCGGAAACTTTATCACCCATTTCAGAAATATGTTCAGGTTTTGGGCCAATAAATATCAAACCATGCTCTTTAACAATTTCGGCAAACCTAGCATTTTCTGAAAGAAAGCCATATCCTGGATGTATAGCATCTGCACCACTAACTTCTGCTGCTGATATAATGGCAGAAACATTTAAATAACTTTTAGATGCTAAAGCTGGACCAATGCAAACACTCTCATCAGCAAGCCTAACATGCATAGCATTTTCATCTGTAGTGGAATGTACGGCAACTGTTTTTACATCTAATTCATGACAAGCTCTAATAATTCTTAAAGCAATTTCACCACGATTTGCTATTAATACTTTTTTTATCAATTTAAACTACTTTATGTAATATCTATAACTGCGAGAACTTCATCATATTCTACAGGAATTTCATTTTTAATAATAATTTTTTTTACAACTCCTGAAAAAGGGGACTTAACTGGGTTCATAGTCTTCATAGCTTCAATGATAAATAATTGATCTCCTTCTTTTACAGATTGTCCAATGGATATGAATGGCTTTTCTTCAGGAGAAGAAGATAAATAAACTGTTCCAACCATAGGAGATTTAATAGCACCGGGTTGATCTAAAATATTCTCTGACTCCTCTACTTCTGCTCTATTTTTATCTATTGCCTTAGAAACTACAGTTCCACCAGATGTTAAATTTCTTGCAACTTTTACTGATTGCCTTCCTTGAGTAATACTTATCTCTGATAAATCATTCTGATTTAAAAGCTCTGATAATTCCTTTATTAAAGGTTTATCTATCATAATTCTTCCCATAAAATTCTCCTAATATTATTATATTTTTTGTTCTAATAATTTAATAATAGAATACAATGCTAATTCGTATCCTAAAGCTCCAAAACCACAAATACATCCGTCTGCTACCTTCGAAATATATGATTCATGTCTAAAGCTTTCTCTAGCATATATATTTGACATATGAACCTCAATAACTGGTTTGTTAAAGGACTTTAAAGCATCCATTATGGCTATTGACGTATGAGAAAAACCTCCTGCATTAATTATTATTCCAGAATACAACTCAGAAGAATTTTGTATAGCTTCAATCAATTTGCCCTCATAATTGCTTTGTATACAATTTATTTCATATAATTTTTTTCTACCTGATTTAATAAGATTGGCTTCTATATCCTTTAATTTCAAATTACCATATATACTTGGTTCTCTATTTCCCAATAAATTTAGGTTAGGACCATTTATTACTAAAATATTATTTAACTTATTCACAAATCAACCTTATAATACTATTTTAAAATTGTCTTATATATATAATGAAACAATATACATTATATATGTAAATAACCAAGAGATGATAGCATATAAAAATGTCAAAAAAACAAATAACTATTTATGTAAATGGAGAAAAAAAAATAATAGAAGATTCTCAAACAATTGAATCTTTCTTAAAAAGTTTAAATCTCAATAAAAATAATATTGCAATAGAAGTTAATAGAGAAATAGTAAACAAATCTAATTATAATAATACTATTTTAAGAGATAAAGATACTATAGAAATAGTTAATTTTATTGGAGGAGGAAACAATATTTCTAATAATAAAGATGTTTTAGAGATTGCTGGAACACTATATAATTCGAGACTTATAATTGGTAGTGGTAAGTTTAAAAGCTTTGAAGAAAATTTAAAAGCAATTCATTCCTCGGGTGCAGAAATTATAACTGTTGCTATTAGAAGAACTAACCTATCCAATCCTGAAGAGCCAATAATTACAGACATAATCAATCCTCAAACTTACACCTATTTGCCAAATACTGCCGGTTGCTATAATGCTGAAGAATCTATTAGAACTTTAAACCTAGCAAGAGAGGCAGGAGGCTGGAATTTAGTAAAACTTGAAGTTTTAGGAGACAAAAAAAACCTTTATCCTAACATGATAGAAACAATTAAAGCTGCAAAAATTTTAGTCAAAGAAGGCTTTAAAGTAATGGCATATTGTTCGGATGACCCTATTCTAGCCAAACAACTGGAAGAAGATGGATGTTCTGCAATCATGCCTCTAGGATCTCCCATTGGGTCTGGTTTAGGAATTCAGAATAAGCTTAATTTAAAAATGATAATCGATAATAGTAATGTTCCTATTATAGTTGATGCTGGACTAGGAACTCCATCAGATGCATGCATTGCTATGGAATTAGGATGCGATGGAGTGCTTATTAACTCTGCAATAGCATTAGCAGATAACCCTATTAAAATGGGAGAAGCTATGAAACTTGCTGTTCAAGCAGGAAGAAAGGCATATTTATCTGGACGAATGGATACAAATAATTTTGCTATTGCAAGCTCTCCTAAAAAAGATTTTTGATATTTATGAAAGGATACAAAAAATGACTTTAAATAAACAAATATTAATGAAAACTAGACCAGTAGGCATGCCTATACTTGAAAACTTTGAAATTGTAGAGTCTACAATACCTGAAATAAGACATGGTGAGGTCCTTATAAAAATACTGTGGTTATCCCTTGATCCATATATGAGAGGCAGGATGAGTAAAGCAAAAAGCTATGCCGCATCACTAAATGAAGGGGATGTAATTGTGGGAGGCGCAGTGGGAAAGGTAATCAGTTCTCATACTTCCGAATATAAAGAAGGTGATATAGTTGAGGGCTTTACATTAGGATGGCAAGAATATGCAATTGCTAACCCTGCATCTATTAGAAAAATAAATCCTGATCTTGCTCCCATTCAGACTGCTGTAGGAGTTCTAGGAATGCCTGGGATGACTGCCTTCTTCGGATTGCTTCATATAGGCAAACCTATTCCTGGTGATACTGTAGTTGTATCAGCTGCTTCTGGAGCAGTAGGTCAACTAGTAGGTCAAATTGCAAAGATAGGAGGCTGTCATGTAGTTGGAATAGCTGGAGGAAAAGATAAATGTGATTACTTAACTAATACATTAAACTTTGACGCAGCAATAGATTATAAGAATCAAAATGTTGATGATATGTTAGACAAATATTGTCCAAATGGAGTTAATGTTTATTTTGATAATGTAGGAGGAAAAATTACTGATTCAGTTATTAATAAACTAGCTAACTATGCTCGAGTGGCTGTATGTGGAGTTATATCTCAGTATAATTTAACAGCTCCAGAGCCAGGTCTTAGAACACATAGAGCTATGCTAACGGGACAATGCACTACAGAAGGGTTCTTAGTATTCCAATTTGCACAAAAATACCATATAGGACAAGAAAGAATGGCAAAATGGATTAAAGAAGGAAAGATAATTTATAAAGAAGATGTTGTTGAAGGACTTGAAAATGCTCCAGAAGCTTTTATAGGGCTTATGAATGGAAAAAACTTTGGAAAACTATTAATTAAAGTTTCAGATTAATTATTTTCTAACTTTTTAGGTTTATAAATTTTTAGTGAAAGCTCCTTTAATTGATTATCATCAATATCAGAAGGAGCATTCATTAACAAATCTTGTGCCTGCTGATTCATTGGAAACATTATTACTTCTCTAATATTTGGCTCGTTAGCTAGAAGCATTACTATTCTATCAATTCCTGGTGCTATGCCTCCATGTGGAGGTGCTCCAAATTTAAAAGCATTATATAATGCTCCAAACCTATTTTTTAAATCTTCAGTATTATAGCCAGCTATATCAAATGCTTTTTCCATAATTTCTGTTTTATGATTTCTAATAGCTCCTGAAGAGAGTTCTATACCATTACAAATTATATCATATTGCCAAGCTAGAATGTCTAGGGGATCCTGATTTTCTAGTGCTTCCATTCCTCCTTGTGGCATTGAAAAAGGATTATGACTAAATATTATAGTATCCGTTTTTTCATCTAACTCATACATTGGAAAGTCTACAGTCCAGCAAAATTTAAATACGTTTTTTTCAATAATATCCATTTCTTCAGCTATTCTCATTCTTGCTTTTCCTGCAAAACTAGATGCTTCATTTACTTTATTACATACAAAAAATACAGCGTCTCCATCTTTTGCCTTAGCATTATTTTTTATAATTTCGACTGCTTCGACTGATAAAAATTTAGCTATTGGACCTTTAGCTTCTCCATCACTTAGTAAAATATATCCTAGTCCAGGTTGTTTTTGATCTTGAGCCCAAGCATTCAATTTATCAAAAAATGAACGAGGTTTTTCTGCTACATTAGGAGAGGCAATAGCTCTGACAACTGCACCCTTATCTATTTGTTCTTTAAAAGCTCTAAATGTTACTCCTTCATGCAAAAAGGCTTGGGTTACATCACATATTTCTAAAGGGTTTCTTAAATCAGGCTTATCAGTACCATATTTTAATATAGCATCTTTATAGGTAATTCTAGGAAATGGGTTTGAGGTAATTTCCCAATCAGAAAATTCTTTAAAGACACTTGTCATAACTGGCTCAATTGCATTAAACACATCATCTTGTGTAGCAAATGCCATTTCCATATCCAGCTGATAAAACTCTCCAGGACTTCTATCTGCTCGGGCATCTTCATCTCTAAAACAAGGTGCAATTTGAAAATAGCGATCAAAACCAGATGCCATTATTAATTGTTTAAATTGCTGAGGAGCCTGGGGTAAGGCATAAAACTTACCTGGGTTTAAACGTGAAGGAACTAAAAAATCTCTTGCTCCTTCGGGTGATGAAGCAGTTAAAATCGGTGTCTGAAATTCATGAAACCCACTTTCTGTCATCTTTTTTCTTATTGATGAAATTATTTTGGAGCGAAGGATCATATTGTTTTGCATTTTAGACCTTCTCAGATCTAAAAATCTATTTTTAAGCCTAATTTCTTCTCCAAGATCATGATCTCCAGATACTGGCATTGGAAGAATTTCTGAAGAAGATTCAATGCTATAATCTTCTATAACAACTTCTATTTCACCAGTCACAAGTTTTTTATTTATTAAATCATCTGACCTTTTAACAACTTTACCAGATACTGTTACTACACTTTCTAATCGAGTTTCTTCACATATTTTAAAAAATCTATTATCATTATCTACTACTAACTGAATTACTCCGTGCTGATCTCTTAAATCAATAAATAGCAATCCTCCATGATCTCGTTTACGATCGACCCATCCAGATAGCTTAACAACTTCACCTACATTTTTAGGCATTATTTCTCCACAGTTGTGTGAACGATAAAGATGCATATAACGATCCTTTATAAAATTTCTTATTAATACATAATATTTAAAATATTATACACTAACTTTTAGACAAAATTTAAAAAAATTCAAACCAAAATGTATTTAGTTTTGTTGATTGCAAACAAATCTAATGCTATTCCTAAATAATGTCACTTATAACACAATCAAATGAGGTATTGAAACTTTGTAATATTCTACTGTCAGAAAAATTTATATGTGTTGATACAGAATTTATTAGAGAAAAATATTACCATCCAAAACTTTGTCTCATTCAATTAGGCGATACAAAGGGAAATGGATGGGCAATAGACCCTTTAGTTGAAAATATAGATTTACAGCCTGTATATGAACTTTTTTTGAACGAAAACGTACTTAAAGTATTCCATTCACCTAGACAAGATTTTGAAATAATATTTAATATTTTAAATAAAATACCTAAACCAATTTTTGACACACAGTCTGCAGCAATGGCTTGTGGCTTTGGCGATGCAGCTAGTTATGAATCTTTAGTAAATAATATAGTAAATATAAACTTAGATAAGAGTGCTAGATTTACTGATTGGCAATTAAGACCTTTATCAAAAAAACAAATTGATTATGCTATATCTGATGTAACTCACCTTTCAAAGGTTTATAACTATCTACTAGAGAATATGACTAAAAATGGCCGTTTAGAATGGATCAGAGAAGAAGTTCATAAATTTTTTGATTTGAATATTTATGTTACAGAACCTAATAATGCTTGGAAAAGGATTAAATTTTATAGTTCTAATAAAACTACAATGTCTATTTTTAAAGAAATTGCCCAAATGCGAGAAGAACTAGCTAAAAAACTAAATGTTCCAAGAAATAAGATAATGAAAGATGATATAATAATTAAATTAGCAAAAAACCCTCCTAAAGACTTAACAGAATTTGATGGACTAAGAGGTATGAACTTAAGAAATATGAATAATTCTCATAAGGCTCTTATTTTAAAAAGTATAGAAACAGGAAAGAAAAGTCAAAACACAGGTTGGTTAAATAATAATATTAAAAGTAATAATGCATCTAAAGCAGTTATAGATATATTGAAAATTATATTATTAAGCTGTGCTGAAAAACATAATATTTCTCCCCTTCTTATAGCCAATAAAGAAGATATTAAGCAAATTGCTCTAGGCGAAAAAAATGTTAAAGCTTTGAAAGGCTGGAGATATGAAATATTTGGTTCTTCTGCCTTGAAATTAATTGAGGGAAGTCTTAACATTACTGTTAAAGAAGGTGCTGTAATAATAGAGTAAATGTAATCTATTTAATAAGTACCTGGATAAGCTCCGCCATCTAAAAGAAGATTCTGCCCAGTAATATATCCTGCATGACTACTACATAAAAATGCACATGCAGCTCCAAATTCATTCGGTGTGCCAAACCTACCTGAAGGATTACCAGCGGCCCTAGCCTTACTAATTTCTTCCTCACTTTGGCCTGTTTTTTTAGACATAAACTTAAATCCACTTCTTAGCCTATCTGTATCAAATGGACCCGGTAATATATTATTAATCGTAACATTGTTAATTATTGTCTTACGAGCAATTCCAGCTACAAATCCTGTTAACCCACTTCTTGCTCCATTAGAAAGTCCCAAAATATCAATTGGAGCCTTTACTGAACTGGAAGTAATATTTACTATCCTTCCGAATTTTCTATCTTGCATTCCATCTACATAAGCCTTAATAAGCTCTATTGGAGTAAACATATTTGCTATACAGGCACTCATCCAATCTTCTCTATTCCAGTCCCTGAAATCACCCGGAGGAGGCCCTCCAGCATTATTTACTAATATATCTGGCGAAGGACAAAGTTCTAAGAGTTTACTTTGGCTGCCTTTAGAAGTTATATCTGCACAAAACTCTGTAACTTTTACATTAAACTCATTTCTTATCTCATTAGCAGTAGACGATAATACTTCTTGGTCTCTTCCATTAATAACCAAATCTACTCCTTCAGATGCTAACGCTTTTGCGCATCCTTTGCCTAAGCCTCTACTAGATGCACATATAATTGCATTTTTGCCTTTAAGTCCCATATCCATATAATATCTCCTACTATTTACTATAGTTTAATAGTATTTTTAATAAAAGGTATAGTAATTTTCTTTGCTTTTTCTAATGATTTAAAATCAATTTTAGCAACTAATTTTGATATAGCTTCAAAAGATCTATCAATTCTTTTTATTAAGTAATCTATAACATCCATTTCAACTAAGATGCCCTTATCTAAAAATTGTTTAATTAACAAGTTTTTTAATAGCCTATCGTCAGGAAAATCTATGTTAACTTGAGGCATAGAAAGTAACCTTGATTTTAAATCAGGTAATTCAAAATTTATTTGAGACATATTAAACTTAGAGGTCAGCATTAAATTATTTTTATTTTCTAATAACATGTTATAAAGATGGAATAATAATGTTTCAGATGTAAGTGATTCTAAATTTTCAATTATAAGACATTTTTTTTCTGATAATTGATCAATATTTTTATTTGATATATCTTTTGCTTCTATAATATCACCATGAGATAGTGTTCTTAAAACTTGAGCCAAATGGCTTTTTCCTGAGCCAAGTGGTCCACAAACTATAAAACCAAATGTTGTCCAGTTAGGCCAAGAATCTAGCCATGAAACTGCCTCTTTATTAACCTCACTAACAAAATAATCATTTCTACCCATTGATGGTAGAGACCTTAGGTTTAATATTAACTGTTGATTAACAGAACTATTCATTTAAATTATTATCCTATGTTTTCTTTTCTATTAATACTGCAAATAAAACTGCAGTTAAAGGAATAGCAATCAAAACTCCTAAAATTCCAAAAGCAGCTCCACCTCCTAAAAGAACAAACATGCCTATTAAAGGATGAAGACCAACATTTTTTGATATATATTTTGGCACCAAGATATAAGATTCTAAAAACTGACCAATAATAAATATTCCTATTATATAAAATATAATTGATAAATCACTAAACTGTAATAGAGAAAATAATAGTGTTATACTGAAGCCTATAATAGTTCCCAAATATGGAATAAAAGATAGAATGCCTATCATAAACCCAATACTTATTGCACCCTCCACCTTAAGAATTGATAATAAAATAGAATAAAATACCATAAGCATTGTAGAAACAATAAATTGCCCTCTAAAGAATGAAGATAAAACCATATCTATTTTTGGTAATTTACTCTCTATAACTTTTTTATATTTTTTTGGAATATTGCTCCTCAAATATTTTATAATTTTTTGCCAATCATAAAGAATATAACAAGTAACAATAGGGGTAATTATAATTAAACCTAAAATATTTAATAAAGCCTTACCTTTTCCAAATGAAATACTAAATATATTTATCAAAATGCTAATTAATTCATCGCTTTTAGTAGACATAATTTTTTTAAAAGAAGCTAAATAATTATTTTTATTCAGAATACTATCAAAATTAGTATCTATAAAAAATGCTAACTTGCCATAAATTAAAGGAAGTTTTGATATGATTATACTAAATTGTTCTATACAAACCGGAATGAAAAATATAAAACCTCCAAAGAAAAATAGCAAACTTATCAATAAAGCAGCTAATACAGAAAGTAAGTGCCCTAAACCTATACTTTCCATCTTTATGACTAAAGGGTTAAGAATATAAGCAAGCATAATACCTACTAAAAATGGAAGTAAAATTGCAGATGCCAGCCATAAAAAAATTAAAAATAATAACGCAAATATCAAAATAATATTATTTTTATTTATTGCCAATAATCTTCTCCTTTTAAATACGTTATTCTGTTAATAAAATGGAAGGCTCTTTTTTAGACTCAATATTTAATGATTCTAAAGAGTCCTTCTTAAGGTCGATTAAACTTATATTATAACCATTATGAACATTTAATATTTTCTGTATATCAATTCTAGATTTATTAAAGACGTTAAATAAGCTAGACTCATTTTTTACATTAATACTAGCTCTAATTAATGCATTATCATGGAAGAGAGATAAAATATTATATTCTATAACTTCATCTATATTTTTTAAATTAGTAATTAATAGTCTCCAATTTTTAAAGTTTTTAAAATTAGCATTAAAAACCATAGTTTTTACATCCGAAATATCATGAAAATATATCTTATGGCTTTCCAACCATGAGCTTATCTCTTTTAAGTTATAAAATACTGAAAAATCTGCTTTATAATTTATGTTAGATAATACCTCATAATGAATTTTATATCCTGTGACAAAATTTTTAACCTTTATGTTTTCAGAATTTTTTATTTTTAAATTAATTACTTTATAATCTTTATTATTTAATTTCCAAGAAAGTAATTTTTCCAAACCTATAAGTATAGCTTTTTTCGTCGCCTTATTTCTAGCTAATGTAATATCTTGAGATATAATATCTATATAAATATTATCCACAGGAAAAGAATCATTTGCAATAACTGTATTATCTATTATTGGTATACAGAAAAATAAAATAAAACCATATAGTAATTTTTTAATTTGCATAAAATATTTTGTATTTTTAATCATCTTTAACCATTATAATTGCAAAACCATATATATCTAGTATCGTCATATTAAAAATTTTAAATATAGGATAAATATAAACTATGCCAAAAACAAAAAATAAAACTACTTCAAAAAACCTTACATATAAAGATGCAGGAGTAAACATTGAAGTTGGAAATAAGTTTGTTCAAGATATAAAACCTTTAGTTAAACAAACTAATAGATTAGGGGTTATGGGATCTATAGGTGGTTTTGGTGGTTTATTTAATTTAGCTGATTGTGGTTATATAAACCCTATACTTGTTTCTGCTACAGATGGTGTAGGTACAAAATTACTTATCGCTGAAGAAGTAAACAAGCATGACACTATAGGTATTGATTTGGTAGCAATGAGTGTCAATGACATAGTTGTTCAAGGAGCTGAACCTCTTTTCTTTTTAGACTATTTTGCTACTGGTAATTTAAAATTGGATATAGCTAAAAAAATAATAAAAGGTATAGCTTCTGGAGTAAAAATTGCAAATTGTGCTCTTATAGGCGGAGAAACTGCAGAATTACCTGGAATATACGCTAATAATAAGTATGATTTAGCAGGCTTTGCAGTTGGCGCAGTTGAAAAAAATAATATTTTACCAAAGAATAATCTAAAAGCTGGAGACGTCATTATAGCATTGAGAAGTTCTGGTATTCATTCAAATGGTTTTTCATTAGTAAGAAAAATTTTAAAAAGTAATCATATTTCTTTAAATGATAAGATTAAAGGGTTTTCAGAAAAATCTATAGGAAACCATTTACTAAAACCAACAAAAATTTATGTAAAATCTGTACTTAATGAACATAAATTAGGAAATATAAAAGCATGTGCACATATTACGGGAGGAGGACTTATCGATAACCTTCCAAGGGTTATTCCTGCATCATTAACATCCGTTATATATGGAAAAAATATTAAACCCAATAAAGTATTCCATTGGCTAAAAAGCTTAGGAAATGTAAAAAGCCATGAAATGCTAAAAACATTTAATTGTGGAATAGGTATGTGTATTATAGTAAAAGCTAGTAAAGCAAATCAAGTATTACAAAACTTTATTAATCACGGCGAAGAGGCCTCAATTATTGGAAAATTAGAAGATAAAACCGATAATAGAGACCTTATAATAATTGATGAAAATAAAATTTGGTCTAAATAAATATAAATTAGTATTATCCTACTATTTCATCCTCATTAAAAAAAAAATTTATTTCAATTAATGCATTTTCCGCACTATCAGAGCCATGAACTGAGTTTGCTTCAATAGATTCTGCATGGGCTGCTCTTATAGTTCCCTCTGCCGCTTCAGAAGGATTAGTTGCACCCATTATTTCTCTATACTTAACTATAGCATTAGGTGCTTCTAAAGCTTGAACTACAACTGGACCAGAAGTAATAAATTTAACTAAATCATTAAAAAAAGGCCTTTCTTTATGGACTCCATAAAACTTTTCTGCTTGTTCAACAGATAAGCGAATACGTTTTTGAGCAATAATTGATAAGCCTGCTTCTTCAATCATAGTATTGATTTTACCTGTTATTGATCGTCTTGTAGCATCAGGTTTTATAATAGATAATGTTCTTTCCATTTTATATTCTCCAATTTAAGTAATTAATGTAGTTATTCAAAAAAGTCTTTAACATAAGTATTTAGTAACCTAACGCCAAAAGCTGTTCCGCCTGCAGGGTACAATTCAGAATTGCTCTTAGCCCAAGTAACTCCTGCAATATCTAGATGTGCCCATGGAATATTTTGCACAAACTGTTCAATAAATTTAGCTCCTGAAGTTGCTCCTGCACCTCTTCCTGATCCAACATTATGCATGTCAGCTATAGCTGATTTAATATCGTCATCATATTCTTCACCTACAGGCAACCTCCAAACTTTTTCTCCAGTTTTCTCACCAGAATTAAAGATATTATTAGCTAATTCATCATTATTACTAAATAACCCTGCTCTTTGAGGACCTAAACTTACTATGACTGCACCTGTTAAAGTTGCTAAATCTATCAACCTTTTTGGTTTAAATTTATTTATAGCATAAGTAACTGCATCCGCTAAAACTAGTCTTCCTTCTGCGTCTGTATTAATCACTTCAATAGAATGACCAGATGAAGCCACAACTACATCTCCTGGCCTTTGAGCTTTTCCTGAAGGCATATTCTCTACTAAACCAACAACAGCTGATATATTCACTTTAGCTTTTCTTCCTGCTAAAGCTTTCATTAGTCCAATTACTACACCAGATCCTCCCATATCCCATTTCATATCTTGCATTCCACCTGACGGCTTTATAGATATTCCTCCTGTATCAAATGTAACGCCCTTTCCAACAAAACAAACTTCAGGCTTAGATTTAGTATTTTTTGTTCCATTCCAGGTCATACTTACTACTCTTGGCTCATTAGCACTGCCCATAGCTACCCCAAGTAAGGCTCCCATTTTTAGGCGTTTAATTTGCGCAAGCTTTAAGACTTCCACTTTTACACCCAAGGATTTTAATTTCTCAGCTTCTTCAGCAAGAGTCTTTGGAGTTAAAATATTTGCAGGTTCTGAAACTAGATTACGAGTTAAATAAACACCTTCTTCTAAAGACTGTAATGGGGAATAATATTTTTTTGCCAAGGAAGGGGCTTTTGTAATTATTTCAATTTGATTAAGTGCAAAATTATGCTTGCTTTTGTTTTTTAATTTATATTTAAAAAAAGTATAAGACCTTAATTTCATGCCATGCACAATTCTTGCTGCTAAATCCTCTATAATAATCTTATGCTTTTTATTAGGCTCCACATAAATAGTTAGATTTGAAATAGATTTAGATATTAAGGAAAATATACTTCCCCCAATTCTATCTGCTTTATCACTATTATAATTTTTTATCTCTCCAATACAATATATTAAAATTTCTTGTATTTTTTTATCTTTATTTGCAATTAAGGTTAAAGAACTTCCTTTTGTTTTATTCAGTTTATTTGAATTTATTGAATCTGATATAATACCTTTATATTCCTTATCTATACCGATAATATTAGGACCCATTTCTAAAGATTCATCAAGAATTACTACTACCAAGTCTTTCTTAGTTACAGACTTAGACACAAAAGCTACTTTCATTGACATTTAATTTCCTTTCAAAGGCTATTAATTATTAATATAAAAAAATATATGTTATATTTTAAAAAAATTAATCATTAGTTTTATATTATTTTAGAACTAACATATTTTTAAAATTAAGCTAATAAAATTTTATATGGACCTAACAAAATTGAATTTATTTAATAAATATATCTTTAGGCAATTATTAGGACCCTTTATTTTAATTATGCTGAGTATGACAGGAATTGCTTGGTTAATACAATCTCTAAGATTTATTGAATTAATAATTATTAAAGGTTTACCTGTTAATATTTTCATTAATCTAACTATTCTAATAATTCCTAAATTATTAGCTACTATAATACCATTTATAGCATTTTTATCTACACTAATTACATATGCAAGACTTAACACTGAATCTGAGTTAATATCTATGAAATCTGCAGGTATGAATAATTTTAAAATACTTTTACCTTCTATAATATTTGGAATTACATTAGGAGTATTTACCATTTTTATAGAGAACTGTGCATCTCCATATGCATATAATAAATTTAAAAATTTGCAGCATAATATTAGAAACAATTATATATCCACTCTTTTTCAAGAAAAAGTTTTTTCCTCACCTATTAAAGGACTTACTGTATTTATAAAAGAAAGAGATGAAATTGGAACTTTTCAAGGGATATTGATTCATGATGAGAGAGACTTAAATAAAACTATAAGCATTATAGCAGAAAAAGGAAAAATAGTAACTACAAAAAATGGAGCAAGATTTGCTTTAATAAATGGCAATAGACAAGAAATTTCTAAAAATAAAAACATCTCTATTTTATATTTTGATGAATATACTTTAAATATTAGCAATTATAATAAAGAAACATCATCAAGATTTAAAGATGTTAGTGAAAGAAATTTTTATGAGTTATTTAATCCTAAGGAAAATATTAATGCGCTATACAAAAAAGAATTTAAAGCAGAAGCTCATAAAAGGATTATGACTCCAATAATAGTAATAATGATGGTTTTAATTGGGGCAGCAACATCAATAATAGGAAAGTTTAATAGGAAAGCCTCTCTAAAAAAATTATTCTACTCAATTAGTTCAGCTTTAATTATACAAATATATATTATTGCATCTCCTCAATTAATGATTAAATCTCCTCAGCTTATTCCAGCTTTATATATTTTTATATTTATTATTCTATTGTCAATATTTTTTTTAATTTCAGATAAAGCACAAAATATTAAAGAAAAAATATTATATAAAATAGGAAGATCATAAAATGAACTATTTATTTTCTCCATTAATGTTCTATTTTTTAAGACATGCTTCAGTCTATTTTTTTTCTATACTTTTACTTTTAAGCTTTATTACTTCTTTAAGTGAACTCATTGAATATAGTAAACAAACTTCCCATTTTAAAAGTAATGCATTTTTAATATGCATTAAAATGACTTTGTATAAAATGCCAATAAATATTCAAGAGTTATTACCCTATGCTACATTCTTTGGTTCAATGATTTCGTTAATAAGGTTGTCAAAAAATTTAGAGCTAATTACTGCAAGGTCTGCAGGATTATCTATTTGGTTCTGCTGTTTACCTCATATTTTATTAGCTTTTTTTATTGGCGTATTTAACGTAATGGTATTTAGCTCTCTTGCCTCTGTTACTCAAACAAAGCTTCTACAATTAGAATATCAATATTTTAATAAGAATAATAATAATCTTCAAATTTCTGGAGGAGGCTTCTGGCTTCATCAAAAAGAAGAAGATAAAACTTCTATAATCCACGCCAGTAAAATAGACCCTACAAAAATGGCTTTAAATAAAGTAATCATTTTTAGATATACTAAAGATAATAAATTTTATGAAAGAATTGATGGAGATAGTGCTATTTTAGAAAATGGCTATTGGAAAATTGATAAAGGCATTAAAACAAATAAAGATTTAGAGACTTCTAATTTTATAGATTTACAATTAAATACACAACTAACAAGCTCTCAAATAAAAGAAAGTTTTGCAAGACCAGAAACAATTTCTTTTTGGGGAACTCCGAAATTTATTGAAATAATAGAAAAAGCAGGTTTTAATTCAAGAAAGCATGTAATTTATTTGCATAAAATGTTGTCTACTCCTTTCTTTTTAATTGGAATGGTTCTTCTTGGTGCTATATTTTCTGTAAAACCAATCGGTAGGCATGGTATAGGAAAAAGATTATTTATTGCTATAATCATAGCATTTGTTATCTTTTTTTTAAATGATGTAATAGCAGCTCTAGGACAAGGCTCACAAACGCCAGCCTTTCTTGCGGCATGGATTCCTGCTCTTATACCAATGTTTATAAGTACTAGTATATTACTCTATTTAGAGGACGGATAAAGAAAAATTGAAGCTATTATACAATTTTATAATTATAATAAAATTATTTTCCTTACTAATATTTAGTAGTTTTTCTTATGGGGAAGAGCTTCAAACAAAAAATAGTTTTTTAAGTGCAAATTATATAGAATACCATGATGAAATATCGTTAGTTTCAGCAATTGGTGATGTTGAAATAATAAATGGTATTCAAGTATTAAGAGCTGACAAAGTGACTTATGATTCTTTAAGCGACAGTATTTTAGCAATAGGAAATGTAAGTTTAAATGATAATAAAAATAATATTTTCTTTTCTGAAAAAATGGAACTATCAGGCGATTTAAAAAAAGGAGTGATTAAAAATTTTAACTCCGTCTTAAGTGATGGGTCATCTTTATCGGCAAATATAATAATAAGAGATAGTATAGATGGTGATAAATTAGAGAAAGTTATCTATACAAGGTGTAAACCTTGTGAAGATGATATTACAGAGCCTCCAATATGGCAAATAAGAGCCTTAAAATCTAAAAGAAATATAGATAATGGAACCATTGAGTATGAAAATGTAGTACTAGATGTATATGATTTCCCAATATTATATTTGCCCTACATTAGTCATTCTGACCCTTCAATAAAAAAATCTTCTGGCTTACTAAGTCCATCATTCAATAGTAATAGTATATTTGGGTTTAGTTACTCTCAGCCTTATTATTTTGCATTGTCAAAATATAGGGACCTAACCTTGACTCCAACAATAACTAGTAATGAGGGAGGGATCATAGAGGCTAATTATAAATCTTTAAGATCAAAAGGGTCTAGTGATATAAAAGCTAGTTTCACTAGGGGAAGCCATGTAAATATAGACGGAAAAGAAAGTAATAAATTTAGAGGCCATATAGACCTTAAAGTTGCAGAAAGAATTAATAAAAATTGGATTATTGGATTAAATGCAGTTAGAGCTAGTGATTTTTCATATTTAACTAGGTATAAGATGGGCGGTGATAGTAAAGGAGCCCTTACTCAAAGAGCTTACCTTTCTGGCAGTAAAAAAGATTTTTATGCGAAAATAGAAGGTATGTATTTTCAGCCTCTTGATGCATTTAAAAGCAATAGACATGTTCCATTAATATTACCTAGCATCAAAATGGTATGGTACAAAAATTTTAATAATGGCGCTCTGAGAAAAATTACTTTAGATACTAATATTATATCTAAAGCAGATGCTTCAAATGCTCAAAAGTTATCTATAAAATCTTCATGGAGCAAGAATCATATATTTGAATCTGGTCATGTTATTAAAGCAAAATTTTCGACTCGTGCAGATATTTATAGAAATAAAAAAACAGATAACTCTAGAGTCATTGGAAAAATAGGAACTTATGAAAAGTTCAGAGCTCTTCCTAAATTTGAGACCATGTGGAGCTTTCCAGTCGTGAGTTATTATAAAAATCAATCTATTCTTTTAGAGCCTATAGTTCAAGGAATTATAGCACCCAAAGGAGGCAACCCAGATTCCATTCACAATTTAGATAGTATTGATTTTGAATTAAGCGATTATAATTTGTTTTCCTCGGATAGATTTGTTGGCATTGATAGAGTAGAAGAAGGAAGCAAATTAAATTTTGGACTTAAGTCAACTTTAAATTTAAATAAATATGGCGAATTTACAAGTGTATTTGGACGGTCTTGGAATATATTAAAGCCTCAATTAGAATATGTCTCTGGAACAGGTTTAAGCAAAAAATTATCTCACCTTGTTGGCAATATAATTTATAATTCAAAAAATTCTATAGTTTTGGGCTATCACTTTAGAAGAGATTCTCTTAATTTTAGATCTCAAAGAGATACATTAACTATTGCATACGATGGTAAACCGATAAGAATTAATATAGATTATACTATGGTCAGGGACGACCCTGTGCCCACTCAAAGCCTTCTCTCTGAGCAGGCTAGCATATCACTATCGTGGACTATTAACGAAAACTGGAGTTCCAATATCAGGCAGAATAGAGATTTAATAGATAGTAATTGGGGTAATGCAATTAATAGTTATGGATATATTCAATATCAAAACGAGTGTATAATAATACGCTTACAGGCAGAAAGAAAACATCAAACTTTAGTTGATGTTCCAGATACAAATGAATACTCTTTAAGTTTTAATTTAGTAGGTTTTTAATTTAAGGAAAAATTATATGTTTTTAAAAATTATGATAACTATTTTTTGTTTGTTTACGTTTAATCTTAAAAACTCACTGTCTCAGAACGAAAACAATAAAATAGATGTTATAAGTATAGTAGCAATAGTAAATGATGAGCCAATAACTATTATGGATTTAAATAGTAGAACACAATTAATAATTGTTTCATCTAATTTACCTAATAATATAGAAACTAAAAGAAATCTACAGGGACAAGTCATTCAATCTCTAATTCAAGAAAAACTTCAAGCACAAGAAGCAGAAAAATTAGGTATAAGAGTAAGTAACAAAGAAATAGAAAATACAATAAAAATTATTGAAAATAACAATAATATACCACATGGTGTTTTAATTGAAACTTTATATGAGAAAGGAGTTCCAAGATCCGCCCTTCCTTTAAGGTTAGAATCAAATTTGATCGTAGATAAATTATTAAAACAAGTTATTCAACCTAAAGTTATTATAAGTCAGAATGAGATAAATAATGAGTATATTAGTTATTTATCAAATGAAGGAAAGTATGAATATAAGCTTTCAGAGATTACTTTTGATTATAATACTTTATCAAAAAACAACAATATAATGCTTATAGCAAAGCAGATAAGAAAAAAGATTATTGACGAAAATAATTTTGAAGAAATAGCAAAGAGAATTCAGGAAAATGGTACTGGGACATTTAAGAAAGATAATTTTTGGAGGCTAAATAATACTATAAATACAAAAACCTATGATAATATTAAAGACTTAAATGAAAATGATATATCAAATTTAATAACACTAAATACTGGCATATCTATTGTCAGACTTGATGGCAAAAGAAAATTTAAAGTACCTAATCTTTCACAAACTGTAGAAGATATTTCATTTATTAGTTTTGACCTTCCAATTAATCAAAGCAAAACTAATAGCCTTATGGAAGAAATAAGAAATAAAACAATTACTATTAAATCTTGTAAAGAAATGTCAGAAATGACTAAATTTGAAGGTAACAATAGAGGAAAGTATATTGGAAAGATTATACTTAAAAGCTTGCCTGAGCATTTTGCCAAAGGAATCGAAAACATTGTAGTAAACCAACCATCAGACCCTATTTTAGCAGAAGATGGTATATATGTAATGATGGTTTGTGAAAGAAATAACAAATTGAACCAAGAATTTGCTCTTAAGGAAATGATTAAAGAAAATATAAGAGCTAGAACAGCTAATAGTTTAAAAGAAAGGTATTTATTAGATTTAAATAGAAGAGCTCTTATAGATATTAGAATGTGATATAAATGGACTTAAACGCAATAAAGAATATAAATAATCTACCAAGTATATCCCAAACAATAAAAGAATATAATTTATCTGCAAAAAAAAATCTGAGTCAGAATTATATACTTGATTTAAATCTTACAAATAAAATTACTAATTTAAGTGATGGTATCAAAAATAATACTATAATAGAAATAGGGCCAGGACCAGGAAGTTTAACTAGATCAATATTTTTAAATGGTGCTGAAAAAGTAATAGTAATAGAAAAAGATAAAAGGTTCATTGAAGCACTAAACATATTAAATATAGCCACTAATAATAGATTATTTATAGAAAATGAAGATGCACTTAAAATTGATATAGAATATATTATAAAGAAGTATAATATCGATAATGCAGAAATTATCGCAAATTTACCCTACTCAGTAGCAACAAAACTTCTTTTAAATTGGATGCCATTTCCTAATAATATAACTCAAATGACTCTTATGTTTCAAAAGGAAGTAGCTGAAAGAATTACAGCTAAACCCGGGTCAAAAAAATATGGAAGACTTTCAATTTTAATAGGATTAATGGCAAATGCTAAAATTATAATGAATATTCCTGCCACCTCATTTAAACCGATTCCAAAAGTTGATTCAGCTATTGTACAAATTAAGCCTAAAACTAAAAAATTTATGTTTAATAAAAACAAACTAGAAGAAATTACAAGAATTTTATTTAATCAGCGCAGAAAACAAATCAAATCTACGTTAGCAAAGTTTGGAGAACCTTTAAAAATGTGCGAAATTTTAAATATTAACCCAACTTTACGACCAGAACAGATTACTTTAGAACAATATGAAAAGTTAGCAATATTTATTGCGAAGAATCATCAGTGATAGACCTAACAAATTCTGCTAACCCCACCTGTCTTATTCTTTTCATTCTTTCTGCTTTTAAAACCCCCAATACTGCATTAACGCTTTTGTTTAAATCTTCGTTTATAATTACATAATCGTATTCCGCCCAATGAGTTATTTCAGCAGATGCTCCATCCATCCTTTTTTTAACCACTTCATCTGAATCTTGTCCACGACTCTTTAACCTTCTTTCTAATTCTTTTTTAGAAGGAGGCAAAATAAAAATAGAAACAACATTTTCTCTCATTTTTTCTCGTAATTGTTGAGCTCCTTGCCAATCAATATCAAATATTAAATCTTGTCCATTATTAATTTTTTTGTCTACTAGAGACTTAACTGTTCCATAATAATTATCAAACACATTAGCATATTCTAAAAAATCATTACTACTTAACATATTGTCGAACTCTTCAGTACTTACAAAAATGTAGTCTTCGCCAGATTTTTCATTTGGTCTTTTTTTTCGCGTTGTGGTAGATACAGATAGTGATAAATTTTTATCTAAACTCATCAAAGATTTACAAATAGAACTTTTTCCTGCACCTGATGGGGAAGAGAGAACTAGCATAACTCCCTTTTTTTTATTTAAATCATTCATAATATATATATTACAATTATAAAATAATAATTAAACAATTTTATTTTTTAAATATCATTTTAATATTTTTCTTATGTTCTTCATATGTTTCGGAAAATATATGTCCTCCCTTACCATCTGCTACAAAATATAAATTACTGCTTTTTTCTGGGTTTAAAGCAGCTCTAAAGGCATTAATACCGACATTACATATTGGTGTGGGAGGCAAGCCATGTATTCTATATGTATTCCATTCATGAGATAATAATAAATCAGATTTTTTAAGAGGCCTACCTAAATGAACTGTTTTATTAATACCATAAATAACAGTAGGATCTGACTGTAATTTCATACCTTTTCTTAATCTATTTACAAATACACCAGCAATTTTATTTTGTTCTTCTACTTTTCTTGCTTCTGCTTCTATAATGGATGCTAGAATTAAAACCTCGCTTTGATTTAGAACATCAGAAATATTATTTTTATATTGGTTATAAAGTTTTGAAAATTTAGTATTTGCTTCATTATACATAATCCCTAAAAGCTTATCTACACTAGTATCTTTAGAAAAAAAATAAGTGCTTGGAAAAAATGCTCCTTCTGAGTAACCTGACTGAATAGTTGGAATATATAAATTTTTCTTAATAATTTCAAAAATTTGTTTGTTTGAATAACATTCTGGAATTACTAATTTATATAATTTTACATCATTTGCATATAGCTTAATTAAAACCTCATTTTGAGAAATATTTTTACTAAAAGAATACTCTCCTGCTTTTAATAATTTAGCCTTACCATTAAAATAAGATTGTATAATAAAATAATATTTGTTCTCTATAATACCTTTAGCTTCTAAAATTGATGCTATATTTGATAAAGAACTATATTTTGGAATTTCGATAATTATATTTTTAGAAAGAGGTCCTATTTTGCTTGGATAATGCAATATTTTTTCTATCAATATAAATATAGACATTATAATTATAATAAAAATTATAGTCTGATATTTGATATTTTTTAAAACTTATCTCACCTTACCTACTATTAGTGATGCATTCGTTCCACCAAAACCAAAAGAATTTGATAATGCTGTGTTAACTTCCATTTTTTTTGCCTTTAAGGGCACTAAATCTATTCCTTCAGCATTTTTGCATGGGTTATTTAAATTTAAAGTAGGTGGCACTATATTGTTATATACACTTAATATGGAAAATATTGCTTCTACTGCCCCTGCGGCTCCTAGCATGTGGCCAACGGACGATTTTGTAGAACTTATAGATATATTGTAAATATTATCCTTAAATAACCTTTTAACGGCTCCTAATTCTATTTCATCGCCTAAAGGAGTGGAGGTTCCATGTGCATTGATATAATTAATTTCTGATGCATTGATATCTCCATTTACCATTGCTGCTTGCATGGCTCTAAAACCGCCATCTCCATCTTCTGCAGGAGCAGTAATATGATAAGCGTCTGCAGACAAACCATAACCTAATACTTCAGCATAAATTTTTGCTCCTCTAGATTTTGCATGCTCATAATCTTCAAGGACTACACAACCTGCACCTTCACCCATAACAAACCCATCTCTTCCTTCATCCCATGGGCGTGAGGCTGTTGTCGGATTATCATTATAACTTGTAGAGAGAGCTCTAGCAGCTGCAAAGCCTGCAATACCTAAACGCGTTATTGCTGCTTCTGAACCACCCGCAACCATTATATCGGCTTCATTTGCTCTAATTAGGCGTGCAGCATCTCCAATTGCATGCGCTCCAGTTGAACATGCTGATACTACAGATAAATTTGGTCCTTTAAAATTATTTTTAATAGATACTTGACCTGAGGCAAGGTTTATTAAACATGAAGGTATAAAAAAAGGACTTAGTCTTCTTGGTCCCTTTTCTTTTAAAACTAACGTAGCTTGCTCTATCGTAGATAATCCACCTATACCAGACCCTATTAAAACTCCTGATCTATGAGAATCTTTATCATTTAAGACTACCCATTTACTATCTTTAATTGCTTGATCAGCGGCATCAATAGCAAATGCTATAAACCTATCTACTTTTCTTTGTTCTTTTACCTCTAAACACCTATTAGGATCAAAACCATCTTCTTGGTCCACACTAGGTACATGTCCGCCTATTTTTGCCGGCAAATCTTCAGTATCAAAACCTTCAATTTTTCCAATTCCGGATTCTGATTTTATAAGTTTATTCCATGAGCCTTCTACGGAAGCTCCTAAAGGAGTAACTAATCCTAAACCAGTTATAACGACCCTTCTCATATAAAAAAACCTCCTAATATATTAAGATTAAGAATTTTGGCTCTCTATAAAACTTATCGCATCTTTAACAGTAGAAATAGTTTCGGCTGCATCATCAGGAATTTCTATACTAAACTCTTCTTCAAATGCCATAACTAGCTCTACAGTATCTAAACTATCTGCCCCTAAATCATCTATAAAACTAGAATTTTCAGTAACCTTATCTTTTTCAACACCTAAATGTTCCATGACTATGTTTATTACTCTTTCCGAAATGTCGCTCATATATTTATATTCCCTATTTAAAGTTTGTTAAACTATAATTATTTATGTTTCTCACAAATTATTTATATATATTCAAGTATTTTATTCTTTTTAATACACTTTATAATTTAAAAAAGACAATAAATTCTAACCTATCTTAAAACATTGCCAAACCACCATTAACATGAATAGTACTTCCTGTAATATAAGAAGCTTCATTTGAAGACAAATATACAGATGCCGCAGCAATATCTTCAGGCACTCCAAAGCGTTGAATAGGAATTTTTTGCATTAAATTGTTTTTTTGTTCTTCATTAAGCTCTTCGGTCATGGGTGTTTTAATAAAACCTGGCGCTATGCAGTTTACAGTAATATTTCTACTAGCTACTTCTAATGCTAATGACTTAGTCATACCTACTAAAGCAGCCTTAGATGCTACATAATTAGATTGGCCAGGGTTGCCAGTAAAAGCTACAACTGAACTAATTTGAATGATTCTTCCAAATCTTCGTTTCATCATTCCTTTTATAACTGATTTAGAAAGATAAAATGAAGAATTTAAATTTGTCTGAATAACTACATCCCAGACTTCATCTTGCATCCTCATCATCAATTGGTCTCTAGTAATACCAGCATTGTTAATTAAAATATCAATTTTACCGAGATCTTTTTCTACATTTGGAATTAATGTTTTTAAATCATCTTTATTACTTAAATCACACACAATCTGTTTATATGCCATAGAAGCGCTTTGGTTAATTTTATTTAATTTTTCCAGATTAGTCCCAGTTATGCATACTTTAGCTCCTTGTTTATGAAGAGCCATAGCAATAGATGCACCTATTCCTCCGGAAGCTCCTGTAACTAAAGCTGTTTTATCTTTTAAATTGAACATTGAAACTTTTATATATTAAAAAATATTATCCCTCAAGATTATTAATAAAATTTTCTATATCATTAATATTTTGAATGGAAATAGATTCTACATTTTTATTAATTCTTTTTACTAAACCTGACAGTACATTACCCGCCCCTAATTCTATAAAAGATGAAACACCTAAGTCACACATATTTTGGATACTTTCTCTCCACCTTACTGTTTTAGTAATTTGTTTTATAAGACTTTCTTTTATTTTAAGGGGATCAGATATAGGCAAAGCATCTACATTATTTATTAAAATAATATTAGGGCTTAAAACTTCTAATGAATTTAAATGTTCCTCCATATCATCTGCCGCTTTTTTCATTAAACCGCAGTGAAAAGGAGCGCTTACTGGCAGTTTTATAGCTCTTTTAATACCTAAGGATTTATAATCTGTGATTACTTTATCAACAACTGAACTATGTCCAGAAATAACCATCTGGCCTGGTGAATTATCGTTTCCAATATCTAATACTTCATTAACATTAAGATAATTTGATCTTAATTTATCAATTATATCAATCTCCACTCCAATAAGTGCCGCCATAGCTCCTACATTTATAGGAACGGCATTCTGCATAGCTTCACCTCTTAATCTTAATATCTTTGTAACGTCTGACAATTTTATTGCTCCTGAAGAAACTAAAGCTGAGTATTCTCCTAATGAATGTCCTGCTGTGAATTTACCTATTGATGATAATGGCTTATTTAACATTTTTTCCATAACTTTTACTATTGCGAAAGACATACACATTAAAGCTGGCTGAGTATTAACTGTTAATTTCAAATCTTCTTCATCTCCATTAAAAATAATATGAGATAATTTTAAGGATAAAGCGTCATCAACTTCTTCAAATACTTCTCTTGCTTCAGTGAAAGAATCATATAAATCTCTACCCATACCTATTTTTTGAGAACCTTGGCCTGGAAAAATAAATGCATTGCTCATATAAAAAGTCCTTAAATAATAATTAATTTATATTTAAATTTTTAAACTAATTTTTGAAATCTTAAAACTTTTTTTATAACTAATTTAATAAGAATACTTGATTAATAAGTAATTTTAGTTTACCAAACTCCTCATATATATAAAAATTATTCAGAAAGACAAAACATGGCATTTTATGAGAGCATATTTATAACTCGACAAGAATTAGGCGAAAAAGAAATTGAAAAAACTATAGAAAATTTTAAAGGTATTTTGGAAAAAAATAACGCTGATTTAGTAGATACTGAATTATGGGGACTTAGAAACTTAGCTTACAAGATAGAAAAAAATAAAAAAGGTCATTATGTTGTTCTGAAAATTTCTGGAAACGGTCAAGCAATTCATGAATTAGAGCGCAATATGAGAATAGATGAAAACATAATTAGATATTTATCTCTAAAAACTGATGCTATTAATACTGAGCCTTCTATGCTCGCTAAAAAAGCTCAAGAGGTATAATCAAGAAGAAATTAACTACAAAAAGTAGGAGTAACAAGTTGCAAAGAGATAAAAAATTCGAAGATAACGACTCATCAGGAGCAAAGCCCTTTTTTAGAAGAAAAAAAACCTGTCCTTTCAGTGGGCCAGAGGCTATAAAGATAGACTTTAGAGATACAAGAACATTAAATAAATTTGTTTCAGAACGAGGAAAAATTATTCCCGCAAGAATTAGTGCTGTATCTGCACCTAAACAAAGAAAGCTAGCACAAGCTATAAAAAGAGCTAGAATATTAGCATTAATGCCTTACCTTGCATAATAATACTTTGCTCTAAATATGCCGTTTAAGGCTATATTAAATTCTTTAATACTTGGCGTTTTATCTAGTATATTTACTATAGGTTTTAATTTTTTTGGTGCAATATTGCTTTTTTTTTCTTATTTTTCTCCTTTACCTATATTTGTAGCTACTCTTTATTACGGTTTATATGGTACAATTTTTAGTGCTTTAATAAGTTTTGGCATTATCGTTTTAATGGCATCAACCCATATAGGCATAATTTTTATTATATCTAATATTTTACCCTCAGTAATTCTTTTTCTGGATAGAACTGGTAACAAATTTAGCTACCAAAATTTTATCTCTAGATTAACTGCAGTTAACGGATTTTTATATATAATATTAATTTTTATATATCCAAATAAAATTAATGACGTAATAAAAACATTTAGTAATTATCTACAGAAAAGTTTTGGCAATAACTTAAAAATAGAAACAGCCATCTTAGATATGACGCCCGCTATTATAATTTCTACTTGGTTCTTAATATTATTATTAAATTTTATAATAGCTAGAAAGGTTTTAACAAAAGGTTTTATTAATTTTAAAGATAAAATATTAAATTTAAAATTACAGTCCTGGCTCATAACTATTTTTATACTATTTTTAATTCCTGCAGCTTTGCTCAGTGAAGAAAATAGTGTATGGTTTCGCTCTTTGGCTTTAATTTATGCAATACCAATCACTATTCAAGGTATAACTGTTATACATATTTTGCTTAAACGAAATAAAAATGGTGCTTTTTTAATTTATTCATTTTATACTTTAGTCTTCTTTATTCCATTTTCTATACCGTTAATTACAGCAACTGGCGTATTGGACCATATATATAATTTTAGAAGTTTAAAAAAAAATAACTCAGATATTGATTAGATAATTAATTAGTATAAAGTCAAAAAAATATTAACAGGAGTAAAATTATGGAAGTTATTCTTTTAGAGAGAATTGAAAAACTAGGTAAATTAGGAGATGTTGTAAAAGTTAAAGCTGGCTTTGCTAGAAACTATTTACTTCCACAAAAAAAGGCTCTGCGTGCCAATAAAGAAAATTTATCAATTTATGAAAAAGAAAAAGAGAAATATGAGGTTTTAAATAAAGAAAAACTATCAGAAGCTGAAAAAATTGCTAAAACAATGGAAAATATAAGTATTAATATCATCAAGCAAGCAAGTGATTCAGGACAATTATATGGATCTGTTAGCACTAGAGATATTGCAGATGAATTAAAAGCTCAAGGTCATGAAATTGAAAAAAGACAGGTGATCCTTAAATCTGTTATAAAAAATATTGGGCACCATGAAGTTCGTGTTGTAATACACCCAGAATTTATAATTAATATTTCTGTAAACATAGCAAGAACACTTGAAGAACTAACTATGAAATCTGAAGAAATAGCTGACAAAGAACAAAAAGAAAAAGAAGCTTCTGAAATGCTTGCTATCGAGCAAGAAAAAAGAAATGCTGCAGAAATTACCTCTAAAGAAAAAGAAGAAGTTGATAATGAGAATTCTAAAGAAGAGCATGAAGAAGAAATTATAGAATAAAAAAAAGAATAGTTATTAATATTTATTTAAGAAATTAACTTATTAACACTATTCATGTAATTAACGTTATTCACATATGTCGACCTTATTATTATGTGCTATAAAAAGTTATGTTAAATAATATACAAGATATCAGTTCTAATAATAACGCTACTTCTTATACATTACCTCACTCCGTTGAGGCAGAAGAAGCTTTATTAGGCTCAATATTAATAGATAATGATGTCTACAATAGAATCACCTTTGATCTTCCATTAAAAAGTATTCATTTTTTTGTTCCTGTACATGGAAGAATATATGAAGCAGCTCAAAAATTAATAAATAACGGACAGATTGCTGATACCATTACTTTAGGACAATATTTTGAGAAGGACCCCGCCCTAATTGAAATAAATGGTAGCAATCATTTAATAAAACTTACTGAGTCTTCTGATATACAATCTAGTACAGACCATTATGCAAAATTAATCTATGATCTTTCTTTAAGAAGAGAACTAATAAGGTTATCTCAAGAAATAGGACTGCAAGCAGCAAACCCTAACATAGATGATAGTGCCAACTCACAAATAGAAATGGCAGAAAGTAAATTATTTTTACTAGCCGAGACTGGAGAAATTAATAAAGGCCCTATAGCATTTGTTGATTCATTGAATGAGACTATATCTAGCGCAGAAGCTGCTCATAAAAGAGATGGACAATTGTCCGGTATCACTACAGGCTTAAAATCTATGGATGAGCTTCTTGGAGGCTTGCATAAATCAGACTTAATTATAATCGCTGGTCGGCCAAGTATGGGAAAGACAGCTTTAGCTACCAATATTGCTTTTCAAGCTGCTAAAAAATATAAAACTGAAAGTGATGAAGCTATACTTTTTTGCTCTCTTGAAATGTCAAGTGTGCAGTTAACTAATAGAATTTTGGCAGAACAGGCAAAAATTTCCTCTGAAAAAATTAGAAGAGGACAATTAAGTAATGATGAATTTATGAATTTAGTAAGAGCTAGCCAAAGTATACAAGATAGAAAGCTATTTATTGATGAAACTCCAGCATTATCAGTACCTCAATTAAGAACAAGAGCTAGAAGGATAAAAAGGTCTCATGGTGGGCTAAAGTTGATAGTTCTAGATTATTTACAACTTATGAGTGCTGTAAATAACTCTGGCAATAGAGTACAAGAAATATCCGAAATAACACAAGGTTTAAAAGCAATCGCTAAAGAATTAGATGTTCCTGTCGTAGCTCTAAGCCAGTTATCAAGAGCAGTTGAACAAAGAGAGGATAAAAGACCACAATTAGCTGATTTAAGAGAGTCAGGTACTATTGAACAAGATTCTGATGTTGTAATGTTTGTATATAGACAATCCTATTATGAAGAAAGAGCAGAACCAAGAAAAACTGGCACAGAAACTGATGACAAATTTCATAATAGATATCTTGAATGGCAACAAACTCTTGAAAAAGTACAAAATACTGCTGATGTGATTATTGCGAAACAAAGACATGGTCCAATTGGAAATGTTAAACTTCATTTTGAGGCTTCATTAACTAAATTTTCTGACTTAGCTGAAGAATATAGGTCAGATGATGGAACTTGATAAGCTAAGTATAAAATTAAGAAAAAAATCTCTAAAATACTTATCTCAATATGGTACTGTGTCTTATATAAATAAAAGAAATATAGTTCATAACTCTAAACTTATTATAAGAAAATCTAAAAATAAAATTATTAGTCCAGTTATTAAAGCAGATGCCTATGGAATAGGAGCAAAAATATTAATTAAAATTTTAATTGAATGTGGCTATAAAAGTTTTTTTCTGGGTAACCTATCTGAAGGTCAAGAAATCAGAAAAAAATATAAAAATGTAGAGCTGTTTATTTTGAACTGTGGACAGCCATTTAATATTGAACTCCTTAAGAAGTATAAATTAATTCCTGTAATAAATAACTTAGAAGATTTAAAATTATGGGTTCAACATACTTCTCAAGAAGACTATTGCATTCTACATATTGACACTGGAATGAATCGATTAGGTATGAATTTACAAGAAATAAAAAAACTGTCAGATAAAGAAGTTTTTAAAAATATAAATATAAAATTTATCATGAGTCATTTTACATGTGCGGAAGATGCTAATAATTTAATTAATAAAACACAGTTAGAGAAATTATTAAATTGTGCTAAAATATTAAAAAAGATATATAAAAAAGAAATAAAAACAAGTATATGCAACTCTTCAGGTATTTGGCTAGGCACTAAATATTTATTAGATATTATAAGACCGGGAGCGGCTTTTCTAGGAATAAACCCTACATTAAATAAAGAAAACCCTCTCAAAGAAGCATTATCACTTTATGCACAAATAACTCAAATTAAAGAAGTTCAAAAAAATGAAACTATAGGATATGGAAGAACATTAACTATAAAAAAAGATACTAAAATAGCTACTTTATCAATAGGTTATTCTAATGGGCTATCAAGACTATTATCTAATACTGGAAACGTATATATTAATAATAAAAAAATGAAAATCCTAGGAAGGGTATCAATGGATCTAACAGTTATAGATATCAGTAAGTTTAAAAGTGATGAAGTCAAAAATGGAGATATAGTAGAAATATTTGGGCCTAATAGAAGTTTGGAAGAGTTTGCTAAAATGAATAAAACAATTCCTTATGAAATATTATGTACTATGGCAAAAAGTAATCCTAAAATAATAATATAATAATAAGAAAAATTAATAATGGATTTTAACAATTTAAATATAAACACATTGGATATAATATTACTAATAAGTATTATTATATCTGTAATAATAGGCTATAGCAGAGGTCTCATAAGAGAATTCTTATCTATTTTTAACTGGTTATTTGCAAGTTGGTTCTCCTTTAAATATTATTCTAAATTAAAAACCTCTATGCTAGACTTTATCTCTACTGAGATATTAGCTGATGCATTATCTTTTGGCTTAATTTTTCTAACTATTATTATTACTATAACTATGATATCAAATTTTATTTCTAAAAATATTAAAAACTCTTTGCTTGGACCTATTGATAAGATTTTAGGAGTGTTTTTTGGGTTAATTAGAGCAATTATGCTTATTTTAGTATTAGTAATCGCAGGCAATCAAACAATATGGAAAAATAATACAATTCCTGCTTTTTTATCAGAAGCTAATAGCTATCAAATAATCATATTAGGTATTACATATTTAGAAAAAATTTTTCCTGATGAAATAATATCTTTTGATTATGAATCAATAGATATTAAAAAGTTAAATTTAAATAATATTATAGATAAAAATAAATTATTTGAAGAGCCTCCAATTAAAAAAGATGGTGAAAAAGAAGGGGCTTATACTCCTGCTGAAAGAGAGCAGATGGATAGACTAAATAATTTAGAGACAATTGAGACGGAGAGTAGTAATTAATTAAAGAAAGTATTAAAGCTATATTATAAATGTTACAATTAAGATGATTTATATATTTAAAGGAAAATAATAATACATATGTATGATGATAAACTTAAAGAAGAATGTGGAGTTTTCGGCGTATTTGGGCATCCAGATGCAGCAGCGCTAACTGCTCTGGGACTCCATGCCCTTCAGCATAGGGGGCAAGAAAGTGCCGGTATTGTGTCTTTTGATGGAGAGCATTTTAATAATGAACCTTATTTAGGACTCGTAGGAGACCATTTTACTAAAGCTTCAGTAATTGATAGGCTTCCAGGATATTCTGCTTTAGGTCATGTTAGATATTCAACAACTGGAAATACTTCATTAAAAAATATACAACCTCTTTTTGCAGATCTAATGGGAGGTGGCATAGCATGTGCTCATAATGGCAACCTTACCAATGGTATTGAATTAAGAAACAATTTGGTTAAAAAAGGTGCTATATTCCAATCTACCACAGATACAGAAGCACTTCTCCATTTAATAGCTCAAAGTAGTAAAACAACTATAGTTAAAAAAGTAATAGATGCTTTATATGAATTAGAAGGTGCATACAGTATAGGACTTCTTACTAATAAAAAATTAATTGCAATTAAAGACCCATTAGGTATCAGACCATTAGTTCTAGGAGAATTAAATGGTGCTAAAATTATAGCATCTGAAACATGTGCACTTGATATAATAGGTGCTAAATATATTAGAGATATCGAAAATGGAGAAGTAGTAGTAATAGATAAAAAGGGAATAAAGTCTTATAAACCTTTTCCTAAAATAAAAGCTAGGCCATGTGTTTTTGAATATATATATTTTGCTCGTCCTGATAGTGTTATGGGTGGAAAAAGTATTTATGAATGTAGAAAAAAAATGGGAAAACAATTATCAAGAGAACTTAAAACAATTGCTGATATTGTAATACCTGTTCCAGACTCAGGAGTTCCTGCAGCTTTAGGTTTTGCTGAGGAAGCAAAGATACCATATAATTTAGGAATTATAAGAAACCACTATGTAGGCAGAACATTTATTGAGCCAACGCAAACTATAAGACAGCTAGGTATTAAATTAAAGCATAATACTAATAAAATACTTATTCAGAATAAAAAAGTGGTTTTAATAGATGACTCTATAGTTAGAGGAACAACAGCAATAAAAATAGTTGAAATGATGAGAAATGCTGGTGCAACGGAAGTGCATATGAGAATATCTAGTCCTCCAATAAAATATCCTGATTTCTATGGGATAGATACACCAACTATAAGTGAATTAATTGCTTCTAGTAAATCTGTAGAAGAAATTAGAAAATTATTAAAACTAGATAGTTTGCACTTTTTATCTTTAGATGGGTTATATAAATCTATGGGACATAAATCTAGAGATAAAAATAACCCGCAATATACAGATCATTGTTTTACTGGTGAGTATCCTACAAAGTTAGTAGATAGAGATGAAGGAGCTTTAGCAAATCAATTATCTCTTCTTAATCAACAGTAAATAGGATCTACTTATGAATAAAAGGATAGCCTTAGTTACTGGCGCTACTGGCACATTAGGTAAAGCTATTACTCATAGATTAGTTACAAAAAATATAGAACTAATTTTACTTTCTAAAGATACAGAAAAGCTAAAAAAACTTAATGAAGAAATTATCCATTCTGCAGCATATAAACCTACTATAGTTCCTTTAGACTTAAGCCATGGAAGATCTATTGATAAATTAGGAGGAGAGATTTATAATAAATTCAAAAAACTAGATATCTTAATTAGCTGCTCGTCTTTTTTCCCTAAACTAAGTCCAATCAATCACATAACACCTAAAGATTTTAATCGGATAGTAGATATTAATATTACTGCTAATTGGCAGCTAATAAGAGCATTTGATCCATTGTTAAGATTATCAAATTATGGACGTGCATACTTTTTAACATGTAAAGGGAAAGCATATAATGAACCCTATTTTTCTGCTTATTCATTAACAAGTAGTTCTATAGAATCCATGATTAAAAATTGGAAGAGTGAGATCACAAAAACTCATTTAAAAGTCCATACTTTTGATCCTGGCCCTATATTAAGTCCTCTTAGAAAAAATTCATTTCCAGGAGAAGATAAAAAAAAACTTAGGACAGCTGAAATAGCTTCTAATGAATTTATTAACTTATTAGAAGAAAGTTATAAAAATTAAATATATGGGTTCTTACTATTTTTGAAAATTAATCTTAAAGGTACTCCATTTAAATCAAATTCATCTCTTAGGTTATTCAATAAATACCGTTTATATGATTCTTCAAAGTCACCTAATAAATTTGTAAAAAATACAAATGTAGGAGGTCTAATATTAACTTGTGTACAATATTTTATTTTTATTACTCTTCCTGATTTTAATGGAGGTGGGTTTTTTTGTTGTGTAAAATTTAACCACTTATTTAGTTTAGCAGTAGGAACTTTTGTATTCCATTTATTATACATTACCATTACCTCATCCATTAAATAATCTATTCCTGTATTATTTAGTGCAGATATTTCTACTAAATGAACCCCTCTCAACTGAGCAAGTGCAACCTTTAATCTTTTTCTTAAGGCAACTCTTACATCTTCCGGCTTCATAACTATGTCCCATTTATTTGCTGCAATTATTAAGACTCTTCCTTCCTCTACGACATGACTAGCTAAAGTTAAATCCTGACGAGATAATGCTTCATTACAATCTAGAACTAAAATAACTATTTGAGCATATTTAACAGTATCAATCGCCGATTCAACTGATAGTTTTTCAATTTTATCAATAACTTTACTTTTTTTTCTTATACCTGCTGTATCTACTAATTCAAAACGTTGGCTTTTCCATACTAAATCTAACATAACAGCATCCCGAGTGACTCCTGGTTGATCTCCAGTTAAAACACTATTATCTCCTATTAAAGTATTAGTTAATGTTGATTTTCCGCTATTTGGCCTTCCTACAATAGCAAGTCTAATTGGAGGTACTTCATCAGAATCATCAATATTGGCTTTGTTATCAATTTTTTTCATTAAATTTGATAGATTATCTTCTAAAGAGCCCAATCCAATTCCATGTTCTGCAGATATAATAATAGGCTCTCCATGACCTAGTTTTATAGCTTCATAAGCTTGGTTTTTTTGAGCATCTCCCTCTACTTTATTCATGACTACTAAAATAGGACATTTAACTTTTCTTAATATTTTTGAGCAAGAATAATCGAATGGGATTATTCCAGTTCTTGCATCAAGCATAAATATTATAATATCAGCTAAATTTATTATATCTGATATTTTATTTAATATATTTTTACTCAATTCATTTTTATTATTAAATTGATCAAATCCTGCTGTATCATACAAGATAAATTCTAAATTACCTAAATTAGCCTTTAAGCCTTTATTATCTCTAGTTACTCCCGGAATATCTGCAACTATTGCTGCCTTTCTTCTTACAAGCCTATTAAATAATGTAGATTTACCTACATTAGGTCGTCCAAAAATCACTACTTTAGGTAACATGTTACTTCCTAACGATAAGCTATCACTTCTGCATCTTCTGTATAAAAAATCATAGTACCGTTTATTATTATAGGAGAAATAAAAGAGGGAGAGTCTAGAGTAAATATATTAGTATATTTGCCATTGTTACTATCCACTTTAAAAACCTTACCATCTTGGCATACTAAAAAGATATTATCTTGAGCTAGTAATGGACCGCTGCATAATGGGGCATCTTTAGCATTAACATCTATCTCTTTGGAAATATCAGCAATCCACCTAACAGACCCATTATTATTAAATAGATTAATTAAATTTCCATCATTACTTACAATAAAAACGGCATTACCATTTATAATTGGATTATTTGATGTTTTAATCGGCACTTCCCAAATTAAACCTCCACTAATAGAATCTATTACTGCAAACTTTCCTGATAAAGAAGAAGAGTATATTAATCCTTTATGCATTACTGGCCCAGAGTCTATATCTGTAAGCTCTAAGGTGCCAGAAATAGCTCCTGCAATTACTAGGTTTGTACTCCATACCAAGGAACCTGTTTTAGAATCTAAAGCAATTAATTCTCCTGTATTACTTGGGAATATTACTAAATTCGAATCCACCACAGGTGAAGATGCCCCATTTGCTATAGCTGATACGAGTGAAGCATCATAACGCCATACCTCTTTGCCTGTATTAATATCAATAACAAATAATTCATTAACTATAGTCATTTGATAAATAAAATTATTAAATATAGCTGGAGCACCTTGTACTGGAGCTTCTATATTTTTTTTCCATATAATAGCCCCATCTATAGCGTTTAATTTAACAATTTCTCCATAAGATGTAGAGGCCAATAAGTTATTTTCATTTAAAGCTAAACCACCATCTATATTTGTATTAATACTTTCTTCATCTGGAAATATATTATTTTCCCAGACAATATCACCATTTCTAATATTAATACATACTATTTTACCCTCAGAGTCTAAGACAAATAAAAAATCTTTATTACCTACAGGCTGTGTATATATTTTATTATATGAGCCTGCTCCATCACCAATATCTTTTTTCCATAATAATTGTAGAGTATTATTTATAAATAAGTTCTCAGGTGCAGCATAATTATTTTTTCCTTTATTATTCCAGGAAATATTCTTAAGAGGTTTTTCTAATGTGATTGGAAGTTGTGATGCCTCTTTATCTACTTTAAGTTTTTTTTGAGAAACGCTGATATCTAATCTTTTTCCACCCATCTTTTCTTCAACAATAGGACTAGATAAACCTGTAAAATCATACTTTTTTATTGTGCTACAATTCGTTACAACCAAAAATACAATCAGATATAATAGTGTTTTTTTTATTATAATTATCATTTAATATACTTTAAAAGGGTTATCTAAGGAAAAATAGACAAGATTTCTTTTGATCTATTTTTCATATTTAAACTAACTGATGCTTCTTCAACCAAACTTTTAAAAATATCTTTTGCTTTTAAAAGGTTTCCATCATTTATTAAAATATAACCTAAATATTCTTTTGCTATAAATTTCAGTTCTGAAGAACTAGTGGATAATTCTTCTAAAAGAATTTTAGCTTCACTTATATTCTTTAAAGCAATTAACATTTCAGCAGAAGATAAATTTGCGAAATCTTTATAAAAAACTGAAATATTATTATTACCTATATCATCATAAATTTTCAAAGCGCCAGAAAAATCTTTTTCTGACCTTCTAATGGCAGCTTCAGCAAAACCTGCTATCATTACATGATATTCTGCAGATTTTTTTTCTTTACTTATAAACTCTTGTAGCATTAATATTGAGCTTGTTTTATCTTCCTGAGCTAATTCCATTGCTGCGAAAAACCTAGATGATCTATCATTAATTTCATTAGAGGCATATTGTTTCCAAAAAGAATTAAAGCCCACTCCAAATATAAATATTATTAATATACCTATTATATAGTATTTATATTTAGCCCATATAGTCTTATACTTTTCTTCGCGTAGCTCTTTATCAACTTCTTGAAAGATATCACTCATACCTTACTCCTTAACATTTAAATATATAATTTATTTATATACTAATTATCGTAAATGTTAATAATTGATTAATATAATAAATAAAATTAGAATATATAATTTATAACAATATAAAGCACTTAATTTGATTAAAAATAACTTTAAAGCTAAAAGCAAATATAGTGTCTCACCTGATGTATTTGTTTCATATATTAAAAAGAAAGATTTTAATACAATTATGTCTTTATTTTCAAGGATGTTAAATTCAAATCATTGGAAAGATTACAGCTTCACTTCTGAAAAAAATACAATTACATTCTGTTTTTATAAAAACTCATTAGAAAACCCTATATATAAAATCATTTATGAAAAAAAACATAATAATCATAAACAATGGGTGGTTTTCCAACAAAACACTAAAGTAAGAACCTCTGAATCATTAGAAAAAATTATAAAATGGATGGAATCTCGCTATTTACGAGAAATATAGCAAATACAATTTTAATAACAAGATAAAGACATTAAAATGCTTATATTATCCTCTTTTTTTTCAGTGATTATTCCATCAAAAATTGATCTGGCTCTTATTTCACCTAGAATTCTTTTGCCACAGAAAAATATATCTTCAAAATAAGCTTGAGATATATCAATATTATTAAAATCAATATTAGATAGATTACTTGATAAAAACTTGGTATTTTTCATTGATGTGCCAGTAAAGTTTACATTAGACAAATTACTTCCTGTAAAATTCACATTTTTTAAATTTGCACCGGTAAAATTTACACCCTGTAAGTTTGCACCAGTAAAATTTGCGTCAGAAAAATCTGAATTACTTAAATTACTATTAGATAAATTTGCACCTGCAAAATTTATTGATTTCATAGTAGAGTTAACTGCTTCGCCATTAGTAAATTCTACAGCTTGCATATCCGCTCCCCTAAAATCAGCATTATTTAGCCTAGCTTTTACTAAAGACGCACCAATTAAGTAAGCAGCCGTAACTCTGGCCTTTTCAAAGTTAGTATTATTTAAATTTGTGCCCTGAAGCTTTGCACCTATTAATACTGTTTGATTAAAATTAACTTCCACTAAGTTAGATCCTTGCAAATTGCTTTTAGTGAGGTTAGTTTTAAAAAAGTCTGATCGCATCATATTTGCATTCCAAAAATTAGCCCCTTTAAGTTCTAAATTTGAAAAATCGCAATCTATACATTCATTAGTATTGATTAGTCTTTTCAACAAAGCTTCTGAATCAGAAAAGGCAATTGTATTAATAAAAAAAACTAATATGAAAATATAATATTTTATCATGTTTACTATCCTCCCAAGTTTATTATATAATCAGTATAGTACTATTTGATTTAAAAGGAATTAATCATGTCTAAAATAGGAATTATTCTATGTGTTCTTATAGCTATACTTATCACCATAAGATATTTTGACCCATTTGATAAAGGTCTTGCTGATTGGGAAAAATGTAAAGAAAGTTTAATAACACAAATAATATCAAACAAATGTACGCCTAGGTAATTATATAAAATAAATATCTAAGCCAAGCATTTTAATATTTTTTCCTAAACTTAATCTCTTTTTTGAAGCTTTTATTGTAATTCCTACTAAATCTGTATAATTACTTTTTGCTTGTACAAATGTGATATTTGCATTTTCACAAGCTACAGTATGACAATCATCCTTAAATATTAACTCACTATCCAAAACCTCAGACCATAAATTACTTAACT
>CAJWSU010000002.1:0-247899 GCA_913046335.1 uncultured Pelagibacterales bacterium
AATTATGGCTTGGAAAAAGAGCTCAATCTGGTAGATTAGCTCCTAGAGGTTTTCCTAGGTCTAATCGTTTTAACTAAAGGTAGAATGAGTATTGTATATAATAAGGATTATAAACTTAATAAATAAGCTAATTGGAGAAACTGTTAGTTGGTTAACTCTTTTTATGGTTTTAATAACCTTTCTAGTTGTTGTCTTGCGTTATGGTTTTAATATTGGATTTATATGGATGCAAGAGTCCGTTAGGTTCATGTATGCTGCAGTTTTTTTATTATGTGCAGGTTATACATTACTAAAAGATAAACATGTTAGAGTCGATGTATTATATTTAAATTTATCTGAAAGAAGTAAAGCTATTGTGGATTTAATAGGGTCTGTATTTTTGTTATTGCCAGTATGTTTTGTAATTTTTTACTATTCTTGGAGCTATGTAATAAATTCGTGGCAGCAAATGGAAGGGTCAATAGAAGAGAGAGGTCTTCACCTTGTTTTTATAATGAAGACATTTATATGGCTATTTGCGATACTTGTAAGTATGCAAAGTTTAGCAACTATCATTAATTCTTTTATAATTTTAAAAAAAATAAAGGACAAATGATTTATGTTTGAGCAAGAAATATTTATAGTTTTAATGTTAGTTTCTTTATTAGCTGTGCTAATGACTGGTTTTCCCGTTGCTTTTACACTATCAGGAGTAGCTCTATTTTTTGGAGTTGTTGGGTCTTGTTTTGATTTATTTGATATGGCCTTTATTCAAGCATTACCCAATAGAATATATGGCATAATGACAAATGACTTGTTAATAGCTGTTCCATTATTTGTTTTTATGGGAGTTATGCTGGAGAGATCAAAAATAGCAGAAGAGTTACTTGATACTATGGCTCATTTGTTAGGCAGTATGAAAGGAGGACTTGGCATTTCAGTAACTATTGTAGGAGCGTTATTGGCAGCTTCTACAGGTATTGTGGGTGCAACCGTAGTAACTATGGGTTTGCTCTCGCTTCCGACTATGCTAAAAAGAGGGTATGCTCCTACTATTTCTGCAGGTACAATTTGTGCGGCTGGAACATTAGGACAAATTATTCCTCCTTCTATAGTTTTAATATTGTTAGGCGACCAAATTTCGGCTGCTTATCAACAAGCACAATTAGCAAAAGGTAATTTTGCCCCTGAATCTATTTCAGTAACTGATTTATTTATGGGCGCTTTATTGCCAGGCTTATGTTTAGTTGGCTTATATATAGTTTGGCAAATAATTTATGCCAATATTTACCCTGATAAAATGCCAGCTATACCAAAGAGTGAAAGAGATGAATTAGAATTTAAAGAGTTACGAAATCGTGTATTAAAAGTTTTAATTCCGCCATTAGTTCTAATATGTGCTGTTCTAGGGTCAATTTTAATGGGACTAGCTACTCCTACTGAATCTGCAGGAGTAGGAGCTATAGGTGCTATAATATTAGCTTACACTAGAAAACAATTATCTTTTAAAATCTTAAAGGAGGTTGCTACCTCAACAGCACAAACAACTTCAATGGTATTTACTATATTAATAGGTGCCGCAATGTTTAGTTTAGTTTTTAGAGGTTTTGGTGGAGATGATATAGTAGCTGAATTTTTAATGAATTTAAAAGGTGGTGTCGTTACTGCTATAATAATAACAATGGTTTTAATGTTTATATTAGGCTTCTTTCTAGATTTTATTGAAATTATATATGTTGTATTACCTATAATAGGACCAGCAATTTTAATGATGGACATAAACCCTTTATGGTTTGCTATAATGATAGCTGTTAATTTGCAGACGTCATTCTTAACCCCGCCATTTGGGTTTGCCTTATTTTATTTACGTGGAGTTGCTCCAAAAAGTGTTTTAACTACAGATATATATAAAGGTGCTATTCCATTTGTTCTTATTCAAATTCTGATGTTAGGAATTTTATCAGTATTTCCTGAGCTAGCGACATGGTTACCATCAGTTATGTATAAGTAATGAAAAAAATTATTGTCATAATAGTATTTCTTTATATGAATTTATGTATTGCAGATGAAAATGTATATAAGGCAGAATATGTTCCATTAAATTGTATCGGTATTGCAAGTGAATATAACAATATGTTTATTGCAAAATGGACATTTGCACCTATAGGGGGCAGTGGCTCATTAGTAGACATAAGATATAATAATAAAAAGCGCGAAGGAAAAATTAGAACTTCTGTTTATAAAAATGGAAACTTATATGGAAGAGGAAAATGGGTAGGAAGATCAAGTTCTCGAATATATAATACATTAGTTGAAATTAATTATTCTAATGAAGCAAAACTTTTTAAATTGAAAACTACATTTAATCCTGATGAATTTCATCTAGAAGGTAAATGTAGTATTAATGAAATTAAATAGAAAAATAATATAATTAATTCGTATGATAGAAGTAAATTCAAATAATTCGATACCTATAATTATATCAATTCCACATAGTGGAACTCTTTATAGTAATATTTTTTTAAAAAATATTTTATTAAGTAAAAAAGAATTACAATTTTCAGAAGATAATTATGTTGATAAAATTTTAGAAAAAGCTCTTGGTGGTAATATTTCTTATGTAAAAGCAAATTTTCCTAGGTCATTTATTGATGTTAATAGAAGTCCATTAGAATTAGATTCTTTAATGGTGTCCTCTAATATACCTACGATTGATAAGTTTAATCTTACCAAGGTGAAAAGTGGGATTGGAGTGATTCATAGAGTTTCCTATTATGGTAATGAAATATATGGTCATTTATTAACAAGGAGAGAAATAGTAAAAAGATTATTAAATAATTATTTTCCGTATCATAATGCTTTAAAACTTCTTATAAAAAATACAAAAATAATTAATAATAGACTATTAGTTCTAGATTTTCATTCTATGCCTTCAAAGTTTCTAGATAAAAATATAGATATTGTTATAGGAAATAACTTTAATTTGTCTTGCAATAATACAATATCTTCTAAAGTTATTAATTATTTCTGTGACTATAATTATTCATTAAGCATAAATGATCCTTATTCAGGAGGTTTTATAACCAAATTTTATGGCAAACCTCTGGAGAGAGTAAATGTTTTACAAATAGAGATAAATAGATCTTTATATATGAATGAAGATACATTAGAGATTAAAAGTAATAAGTTAAATATTTTATCAAAAAACCTTAACTCAATTATAAAAAAATTAACTAATGATTTATAACCTATAATAAAGATCAGTTGAAGTGATATATTTTTTTATATTGTGTAAGCAATAGTAGTCCTCTAAAGGATAAAAAAATTAAAAAAGAGATCCATAAACCATGGTTATCATATACTGGAACTAATATTATTAAACTGAGTAAATAAATAATAAAGCTTTGGAAAACAGTGTTTCTCATAATTTTTGTTTTATTAGCACCTATAAATACTCCATCTAGTTGAAAGGCTAAAAAAGATATTAAAGGTGAGATTATTATCCAAGTAACATATTTCTTTGTCTCAAATAAAACTTCATTAAGAGGAGTAATTATTCCTATAATTTTCATGGAAAAAAAATAAAATATTACACTATATAAAAGAGCAAATATCAATGATATTATACAGGAAGAAATTATAATTTTTGTAATATTTTTTTTATTTTTTCTTCCATACTCATTGCCTACCAGTACTTCACTTGCCTGTGCAAAGCCATCTAGGCTATAGGATATAAACATTTGGAGTATAATTAAAATAGCATTTGCTGCTAATATAGTCTCACCTAACCTAGAACCAATAGCAGTAAATATTAATATACTCATTAGAATAAAAAATGTTCTAATAAATAAATTAGTATTAGTTTTAAATAGCAAATTAAAATTATCTTGAAAAAGTCTTTTATGATTTAATAAATTAATTAATGGAATAAAAGGTTTAATATAATATAATCCAAGTATAACACCTCCATATTCAGATATAATGGTTCCAATTGCTATACCTTTAATATTTAAACCTAAATACATTCCAAGAAATAAATCTAAAACTATATTTAATGTATTAATAAATAAAACTAATTTAAATATTTGCCATGGTTTATTACTTCCAAGTAATATACCAAATATAACAAAGTTAATAAAAGTTGCTGGTGCCCCAAAAATTCTAATATTTATATAGGACTTAGTAAAAGTTAAGATGTTCTCATTATCTGTAAATATTATTATTAAAATATTTTTTAAAAATAATATGGCAGGTATACATAACAATCCAAATAGCATGGCTAATAGTAAATTTTTTTTAATTATATTTATAATCTTTTTGTCATTTTTTTGACCATAAGCCTGTGCTATTAAGCCAGTTGTGCCCATTCTAAAGAAACCAAAGCAGAAATAGAAAAAAGATAATATTGAACTTCCAATTGCAATAGCACCAATCTGTTCTATACTAATACGGCCTATTATTGAAGTATCAATTAGGCCTAATAAGGGTGTAGATATATTTGATAAAATCATAGGTATAGCAATGCTAATGATTAATTTATATAATTTTATATAATTGTATGTTTGTTTATATTTCATTATAAATATAGATAGCTTAAATTTAATTAATTTTATATGATTTTTCGTTTTTTGGCAGAAATCATATATATATAAGACTATGTATTATTGAATATTTTTTTGAGGACGCAATGTTAAAGTTTTTATATTATTCATTCTTATTGATAATTGGTATTGTATCAGCCTTAGCAATTATTTCGTTATCTATTTTATGGAATTATGGAAACGATTTACCAGATTATATGCAATTACAATCATATAAAACAAAAGCAATGACACGGTTATATTCTAGTAATGATAATATTATCCAAGAGTATGCTAATGAAAAGAGAGTATTTATACCATATGAGGCAATTCCTAAATTATTAATTGAAGCTTTTGTTGTTACTGAAGATAAAAATTTTTTTAAACATGATGGAATAGACTTTAAAGGAATTTCTAGAGCAGTATTATTAAATATTAAACATTTAATAACAGATAAAAGATTAGTTGGTGCATCTACTATTACTCAGCAGGTAGCAAAAAATTTTCTATTATCAAATGAAGTTTCCTTTGATAGAAAAATAAAAGAAGCTTTACTTGCACTTCGTATTGAAAGGACTTTAACAAAAGAACAGATACTAGAATTGTATTTAAATGAAATATTTTTAGGTTTTAGATCTTATGGAATAGCCGTTGCATCCCAAAATTATTTTAATAAATCAATAAATGATTTAAGTTTGGCTGAAATTGCTTTTTTAGCTGGTTTACCAAAAGGTCCAAATAATTATCACCCAATAAAAAAATATAATGCTGCAGTTAATAGAAGAAATTATGTTTTATCTAGGTTATTTGAAGAAGGAGTTATTAGTAGGATAGATTTATCTAAGGCATTAAAAAATAAAATTCAGGTTAAAAGTAATCAAAATAATATTAAAATTAATGCTCATTATTTTTCGGAAGAAGTTAGAAAGATTATTATAAATAAATACGATAAAGAATATCTATATAATGAGGGGTTATACGTTCTAACTACATTAGATGAAAAATTACAAAGTTATGCAGAAAAAAGTCTTAAAGAAGGTTTAGAACAGTATGATAAAAGACAAGGTTGGAGAGGTAAGGTAGGTAATATTGAATTAACGCATATTAATGGCCAATGGTTATCAAAATTTAATAATTATGAATTAAAGGATATAAATAACAATATATATGCTGTGGTTTTAGGCTTTGAGGATAATAAAATAAATATTGGTTTTTTAAATGGTGATTTAGGAAAGCTAGATTTAATTGAATCAGCTTGGGTTATTAATGCAGGTGAGGAAGATAATATTACTATTGATAGTTATAAAAATATTATTTTAAAAGTAGGTGATATTATATTAGTAACCAAATCTTCAAATTATACAGTGGGAGAAAAATCATATAAAATATATCAAGTTCCACAGGCAAATGGAGGTATAGTAGCAATAGATGCCTTTACCGGAAATGTTTTAGCATTAGTAGGTGGATATAACTTTATAAAAAATAAGTTTAATAGGGTAACTCAAGCTAAGAGACAGGCTGGGTCAGCCTTTAAGCCATTTGTTTACTTGGCAGCACTAGAGTCTGGTCTAACGCCTTCATCATTAATATTAGATTCTCCTTTAGTTATAGACCAGGGGCCAGGACTTTCAGAATGGATACCTAAAAATTACACAGGCTCTTATTATGGTTTGAGTACACTAAGAACTGGATTAGAGAAATCTAGAAATGTAATGACAGTTAGATTAGCAAACTCTATCGGTATAGAAAAAATAGTTGAAATAGGTAAACGTTTTAAAATTGGAGATTATCCTGAGCAATTAGCTACGGCACTAGGTGCTGGAGAAACCTCTTTATTAAATTTGACAGCAGCTTATGCTAGTTTTATTAATGATGGATATCTTGTAAGACCAAATTTTATTGAAACAATACATAATAGATATGGCAAGATTATATATTCAAAAAACACAAATAAATGTCAAGATTGTAAAAATGAGGATGTTGGCCCTAAAATATTTAAAAATTCAATAAAATCTATTAGAGTAATAAAAGATACAAATGCATTTCAAGTAGCTTGGATTTTAAATGGTGTTATTAAAAATGGAACTGGTAAGTCTCTAAAAGCTATTGATAATTATATTGGAGGTAAGACTGGCACTACAAATGATAACAAAGATGCTTGGTTCATTGGTTTTTCTTCTAATTTAGTAGTAGGTGTATTTATTGGTAATGATATGCCGAGCTCTTTAGGAAAAAAAGAAACTGGTGGCAAAGTTGCAGCACCTATATGGGGTAATTTTATGAAAAAAGCATTACTTTTGTATCCTTCAAGTCCATTTAAAATTCCTAAAAATGTTGAAATGATTAAAGTCGATCATGAAACTGGTTTATTACCTAGTGCTAAGACTAATAAAATTATTTATGAGGCATTTATATCTGGAACTGCTCCAACAACATATAAAATGAAGCCAAGCGGTGATACTAAAAATTTAAAGCCATTAGATGGAAAAATATACTAGTATATAAAAAATATAGGAAGATTTATATGAACGCAGAAATTAATAATATAATAAAAACAATCAATCTAGCTATGCAATCTATACGGAGGCATCTTTGACCCTGATAAAGCATCAATTAGGTTAAAAGAATTAAATACGCTAGCTGCTAACCCGGAATTGTGGAAGGATCAGTTATCAGCTCAAGATTTAATGAAAGAAAGAACTCACCTACAAGATAGGTATAATAAATATAAGACTTTAGAATTAGATATAAGAGATACAATTGCTTTAATAGAGTTGGCTGATTTTGAAAATGACAACAATTTTATAAAAGAAGGTAAAAAAAATCTAGAAGAATTATGTATCATAGTAAAAAAAATAGAATTAGAAACATTATTATCAGGTGAAGCAGATAGAAATGATTGTTACTTAGAAATAAATGCTGGGGCCGGTGGAACAGAAAGTCAAGACTGGGCACAAATGATATTAAGAATGTATTCTAGATGGGCTGAAAAAAAACAATATAAAATATCAATTGTGGATGAAAATCAAGGTGATGAAACTGGTATTAAATCTATTTGTATAAGAATTGGTGGAATTAATGCTTATGGTTGGTTAAAAACAGAATCAGGTGTACATAGATTAGTTAGAATATCACCTTTTGATTCTCAAAGTAGGCGGCACACATCATTTGCAAGTGTTTGGGTATATCCTGTTATTGATGATGATATAGAAATAAATATTGAAGAAAAGGATTTAAGAATTGATACCTACAGAGCTTCTGGAGCAGGAGGCCAACATGTTAATAGAACAGATAGTGCTGTAAGAATAACTCATTTACCAACAAACATAGTAGTTCAATGTCAAAACCATAGATCTCAACATCAAAATAAGGCTGAGGCCTACAAAATATTAAGAGCTAAGTTATATGAATTAGAGCTTAGTAAAAAAGAAATAGAAAAAAACGAAACTGAATCTAATAAAACAGAGATTGGTTGGGGCCATCAAATTAGATCTTATGTATTACAGCCTTATCAATTAGTAAAAGACCTTAGAACAAATAAAGAGAGCTCTAACTTCCAGGCAATTCTTGATGGTGATATAGACATTTTTCTAGAAGAGTCTTTAGCAAGTAAAATAATTTAACATCAAATATTTAATAGCTCTTTTGAGGATTTAATTACCTCTTCAACATGTCCTTTAACTTTAACTTTACGCCAAATTTTATGGATCTTATTTTTTTTAGATATTAAAAAAGTAGACCTATCTATTCCCATATATTTTTTACCGTACATAGATTTTTCAACCCATACTTCAAATTTTTCACAAATTACACCAGTAATATCAGAACCAAGTATTATTTTTAAATCATGTTTTAATTTAAATTTATCATGTTTAACTACAGTATCTTTTGAAATACCAATAACAGTAATATTGTTGACTTTAAAATAGCTAGAATTTTCAGAAAACTCTATTGCCTCTTTTGTGCACCCTGGAGTATCATCCTTAGGATAGAAATATAATATATAAGCATTTTTTATATTAGATGTATCTATTTTAGAGCCTCCATCTATATCAACAGTAAAAACAGGTGCATTCATATTTTCTAACAAATTCGACATTTTTTGACTCCTTATTGCAATATTTATAATATATAATACTTATATAATAATATTAAAAATATAGTAAACTAAACATTATTGAGATTTAAGTGGTATTGAATTTTTCTTTAAAATTGATAAATAATATTTGTATAGCAATAGGAGCACTTTTATCGGTATTAGCAATTGCTATAGCCTCTTTATCTATATTCTTTATAATTAATACTTCAATAAAAATTGATGATAATAATAAATTTTTAACAAATCTAATAAGTTGGTATTATAATAAGCCAATTTCTTTTGAATATATAAAGGTAGATAGAGTAATAGAATCATATAGTTTTTTCATTGAAATTAATGGTTTTAAAATAGATAAATATGAAAATTATAAAAATATTGAAGTGGATAATATAAAATTTAATATTAATTTAAGTAATTTTTTTAATAATAAATACTATATGTCAAATGTAGCAATTAAAAATCCAAACATAACATATAACTCCTTAAAAAGTTTGCAAGAGTCTAATCAAGTTATAGAAATATTTAATACTCTTTTAAAAAATATTGATGACTTAAATGTTTATAATGGAACACTTACCTATATACATAAAGATACAAAATATTTTTTATCAAAAATTAATTTTAATAAAAATAGTTCAACAAATATAGATATTCTTGGTGATTTTTTATATAAGAATTATTATATAGATGCAGAAGCTAAGAAATTTACATTTAAAGTAAATAAAGCATTAAATAATTTTAATATATCCATAAATTTTTATGAATTATCTTTACCCGACTTTATTCATAAAAAGCTAAATAATAGCGATAAATATTCCATTAATGGATTATATAGTGGTGTAATAATTTTTAATTTTGCTAAAAAAGAATTGACCAACCTTCAACTAATTTTAAATTCAGACAATACTTTTATTAAGCTTAAAAAACCTTTATTATATGATAATTTTACTATAAATTCCATTCCTAATATTACTAATTTATCATTGAATTTGTCATATAATTTTAAAACTTCAAATATAAATATTAATAACTTAATTTTAAATTTACAAAATAATTCTGATATCAATTCCGAAGTAATATTTTTAGGCGATATTATTTTAGACAATTCATATTTTAAGATTAATTATGTTTTTAATAATATTTTTATAAATGATTACATTTTAGCAAACAACCAAAGTAATAACTTTTTTTTTAAAAACTTTTTTTCTGGTAAAGGTAATTTTAGTATATCCAATAATAGTTTAGATAAGTTAAAACTAATTGTTAATAATGCTACATATAATGAAGTTAATTTTTCAGATATAATTATCAATCTTAATAATATTACTAATACTTCTAATATAGCTTTTAGTTTAGATGGAAAGCATTCAAATTTTCTATCTTTTAATAAGGTATTTAATATACTTGACTATGATTACCTAAACTACTTTTCAAAAAAAGATATTGAGGCATATCATAAATTAAATGTTAACATAAAATATAATGATATATCTAAAAACTATAACAATTTTATTATTATTGTGGATGGTTATTTTTCAGCAATAAATACAAAAAAAATATATATAAATAATAACATATTTTTAAATAATCTTAACTATAATATCAGTATAAAAAATAATAATATTAGCATAGATGGTTTAGCGGATATTAATAATTCAATCATTAATTTTAATTTTTTAAAATCAGATATTTCTGAAATGAATTTAAAGTTTAATTTTAATGATAAGATATTTTCTAATTATAGTAACTTGAGTAATCTCAAAGGAAGTGCATTAGTAGATTGTAAAATTAATAGAAAAGATAAAATTGATTTATATTCATGTAATATAAATCTTATTAATTCTTTACTATCATTTCCTAATTTTAATTATGTTAAAGATTATAGTGAAGAAGCATTATTAAGCATAAATGGTATTTTTAGTAATAATTTATTATATGACAATATTAATTTCAATTTCATTCATAATGAGAATTTACTTGGTGGCTATTTAAAATTGGATGATATGTTGGATGGTTTCTATATCAATTTTAAAAAACTAATTTTTAATAAAAATGATCTTAAATTAGAAATATTGTATAAAAAAAATTTTCTAGATATCACTCTATTATCTGGTGTATTTAACTTAGTACCTTTTTACTCTAATATTAATAGTAATAAAATGAATAATAATATAATTAGTCTAAATGGTAATTTGGATAAAATTATTATTTTTGAAAATCTTGAGTTAGAAGATATAAAAATTAAATCAAAAAATATTTATAATAATATTATTATTAATTCAACTTATGATTCCATAGAATCTGTGAATTTTAATATTGATAAAACTAAAAATAGTGAGATTTTTTCATATAATTTTAAGGCTTCTAATGCTGGTAAGTTTTTTAATTTACTTAATTATCGAACAGAAATTAAAGATGGTATATTATCTTCAGAAGGCTTCATAGGAAGTTTAGATGATGATAATGATATTATGGGTACCCTAAGTATAGATAATTTTAAAATTATGAAAGCTCCTTTATTTGCAGAGTTATTATTAGCTGCTTCTTTTACAGGTTTATCTGAGGTATTTAATAATGAAGGAGTATCATTTGATCAGTTTGATGCGCAGTTTACAAAAAATAATAATATTATTAATATCAATAAATCTAGAGCTTATGGATTTTCATTAGGTTTAACAGGAGAAGGTTTCATCAATATATTAGATAAATCTATACAAATTGATGGGTCTATAGTCCCAGCTTATACTTTAAATACTATTTTTAATGATTTACCTATTATTGGGGAATTACTATCTGGCAAGGAAGATGAAGGAATATTTGCTTTTAATTATTCTGCAAAAGGTAATTGGGTTAATCCTGATATCCAAGTAAATCCTTTATCTATTTTAACACCAGGTATAATGAGGAGTTTATTTGATTAAAAAGTATTATTTAATTTTTATTAGAATATGCTTTTTCTTTCCGGCAGATAATTTAATTTGATTATTGTCCTGAAAATCTAACTGATTAATTTTTTTATTTTCATCTTTTATAGTAATATCATTTATTTTTACTGCGGACCCTCTTATTAACCGTCTTGCTTCTCCTTTGCTATTGGCTAAATAATTACTTTCTATCATGCAATCTAATATGCTAATTTCTTTTAAAATTTGCTGAGAGCTAAAATATATTATTGGAAGGTTTTTTTGCTCTCCAATATTTTGAAATATACTTTTTGCAGTGTCTAAGGCTTTATTTTTTTCATCTTCCCCGTGTAATAATGTTGTCGCAGCATTTGCTAAAATTATTTTTGCTTCATTAATTTCTGCACCTTTTAATTCTTTCAATTTATTGATTTCTTCTAAACTAATTTCTGTAAATAGTTTAAGGAACTTAATTACATCTTTGTCTTCTGTATTTCTCCAAAATTGCCAATAGTCCCAAGGAGAGCATAAGTCAGAGTTAAGCCATACTGCTCCATTAGCAGTTTTTCCCATTTTTGAACCAGATGCCGTAGTTATTAGTGGCGATGTAAGTCCAAATAAATTACTTTTATCTTCATTAATATTTACTCTTCTATTGAGTTCAATACCATTAATAATATTGCCCCATTGATCAGATCCACCCATTTGTAAAATGCAATTGTACCTTTGTTTAAGTTCGTAAAAATCATAGCCTTGCAAAATCATATAATTGAATTCAAGGAATGATAAAGTTTGTTCCCTATCAAGTCTTAGTTTTACAGAATCAAACCCTAGCATTCTGTTGACAGAAAAATGTTTACCAAAATCTCTTAAGAAATCGATATAGTTTAATTTTGTAAGCCATTCTACATTATTAACCATTACAGCAGAATTTGAATTACTATCAAAACTTATAAATTTTTCAAAGACATTTTTGATGCCTATAGCATTTTTTTCAATTATGTCATTAGTTAGAAGTTTTCTAGATTCATCCTTACCAGAAGGATCTCCCACTAATGTTGTTCCTCCCCCTAAAAGAACAATAGGCTTATGTCCTGACTTTTGATACCAGCGAAGTAGCATTATTTGGATCAATGACCCAACGTGTAAGCTTGGCGCAGTGCAATCAAAACCTATATAAGCAGGTATATTGTTATTCTTGAAAAGAATTTTGTCTAGGTTATCTATATCTGTAGCTTGATGAATAAATCCGCGTGCTGTAATCTCTTTTATAAAAGCTGAATTGTAAATTGTCATAATGTCTAACCTTATAAACTAATATTTATTTTTTAAAGGACATATCTAATGAAAACAAGAGATAAATATAGTTATTTTGGTAATTCTAAAAAAATTATTTTTAATGCTATCGGTTTAATGAGCGGTACTTCTTTGGATGGAGTAGATATAGCCTTAATTAAAACAGATGGTGATAAAAAAATAATTTTAAATAATTTTAAAACTTATCAATATAGTAAACGTTTAATAACTAATATGGAGAATTTTATTAATACTAGGAAAGGTATTAAAAATACTAATTATTTACTTACTAAGTTTCATGCAGATAGTGTCCTCTCTTTTTTGAAAGATAATAATATTAATTATGACGAAATAGATATAATTGGTTTTCATGGCCAAACAATTTTTCATAACCCTAATGAAAGTTGGACATGGCAATTAGGTGATGGAAAGCACTTATCAACTTCAGTAAATATTCCTGTTATTTCAAATTTTAGGTATAGAGATATTTGTTTAGGCGGGCAAGGAGCTCCTTTAGTTGGAATTTGGCACAAAACTTTATTAATGAATATTAAGAATATTAATTATCCTTGTGTTTTTATAAATGTAGGTGGAGTATCTAATATTACATATATTGATAACATAAATAATACGCCATTAAGTTTTGATATAGGAGTGGGTAATGGCCCATTAGATTTAGTAATGCAAAAATTTTTCAATCAGAGTTATGATGTAAATGGTAAAATTAGTTTTAATGGAGATATCAATTATAAAGCTCTAAATAATATATTAAATGATCCTTGGTACAAAACTCCTCCACCTAAATCAATAGATAAGAACTACTTAAACCATTTAGTATTTAATAATATTAGCAATTTAAAGCCTATAGATCAGGCAGCAACTCTATCCAAATTAATTAGCATGCAGCTGAAAGAAAGTCTCAAATTTTTTGATAACGATCCAAAATGTTTATATATCTCTGGGGGAGGTTCTAAAAATATCGCGATTATGCAAGGTTTTTTTAAAGATTATAATAATATAATAGCCTCTTTAGATGATAATAATTGGAATGCAGATGCTATGGAGGCGCAAGCTTTTGCTTATTTAGCTGTGAGAAGTATTAAAAGCTTACCATATACATATAAAATTATTACAGGAGTTGATGCTCCAACTTCTGGTGGTTTGTTAAGTTTTCCAAATAATAATTAAATATTCTTATCTATATATTTTAGAATTTTTTTCTGAATATCTTCTAAATTTTTTTTAAAAAAATGATCAGCACCATTAATTTTTTTATAATCAATAGTAATGCTTTTTTGTTTATTAAGTTTTACAACTAATTCACTAACAGCTTCTTCTTTGACTATATTATCTTCTGTCCCTTGTATTATTAACCCTGATGCTGGACATGGTGCCAAAAAAGAAAAATCATATAAACTGGCTGGAGGACTAATTGCAACAAAACCAGATATTTCTGGCCTTCTCATTAAAAGCTGTAAAGATAGCCATGCTCCAAAAGAAAAACCAGCAATCCACGTGGTTTTAGCGGCAGGGTTCTCTGATTGAAGCCAGTCCAAGGCTGCTGCTGCATCAGTTAGTTCACCAACTCCACTATCATATGTACCTAAACTTTTTCCGACACCTCTAAAATTAAATCTTAAAGTAGAAAAATTTGATTTTTTAAAGGCTTGATAAGTATTATAAACTAACTTGTTATTCATTGTACCACCTTGTCTTGGATGTGGATGTAAAACAAGACAAATTGGTGCTCTTGGATCATCTGCCTTATGATATCTTGCTTCTAATCTTCCTTCTGGACCAGGTATAATTATTTCAGGCATTTTTATTTCCAATTGATGATTTAGAGATTATTATATACCATACAGTATATAAACTTGTTAATTAGCTTTATTAATAGTAATAATACTTCGTTTATTAAGTATTACTTATATATATAAATTAATATTTTTAATAAAGTTTTTTTATTATAATTTAAAGGATTTAAATTGTTTAATTCTATTAAAGATCAAATTGTTTCAATGAAAAAAAGAGATCCGGCCGCTAGATCTTTATTAGAAATAATCCTTTGTTATCCAGGTTTGCATGCACTATTTTTTCATAGGGTTGCTCATGTGCTATGGAATTTTAAGTTGTATTTGATTGCAAGGTTTGTATCCCATATATCTAGATTTTTAACAGCTATAGAAATTCATCCAGCAGCAAAAATTGGAAAAAGATTTTTTATAGATCATGGAGTAGGAGTGGTTATAGGGGAAACTGCTGAGTTAGGGGATGATGTTTTTATTTACCATCAAGTAACATTAGGTGCTACTACTTCAAAACAAATAAAGAGACATCCTACAATAGGTAATGGCGTAATAATAGGAGCTGGAGCAAAATTACTAGGGCCTATTAAAGTTGGTAATGAAGCTAGAATTGGAGCTAACTCTGTAGTTGTGGCAGATGTTCCTGAAGGAGCAACAATGGTTGGTATTCCTGCAAAAGAATTTAAAAAGTAAAAGTTTATTTTTATTAAGGATTAGTTATGGGGTTATATTTAGATTATAATGCTTCTGCTCCTATGTTAGAGGGTTCTATGGATGCAATTATAAAAGCAATGCAGCTAATAGGAAACCCATCTTCAATACATACTTCTGGAAGAAAAGTAAAAACTGTAATAGAAGACGCAAGAGAATTAGTTGCAGGTACCATAGGGACTTATCCGCAAAATATAATATTTACATCTGGGGCCTCAGAATCAAATGCTTTAGCATTTAAATATGCTGAAAATATGCAAGTCATTACTTCTGCAATTGAGCATGAATCAGTGTTAGAACAAAAAAATAAAGACTCAATTATTATATCAGTAAATAATGACGGTATAATTAATATGGATCACCTCGAGAGAGCTCTTTCTGAAAATATAGAAAGTAAATTATTTGTCTCTGTAATGGCTGTAAATAATGAAACCGGTATAATACAACCAATAGAAAAAATAGCTGCTTTATGTTTAAAGTATAATAGTGTTTTTCATGTAGATGCTGTTCAAGCAATAGGTAGAATTGAAATTTCTATGTCAAAATTGAATATTGACCTACTAACCATTTCTTCCCATAAAATTGGTGGACCTAAAGGTATAGGTTGTTTAGCTGTTAATGAGAGTGTGTATAATAGTTTGTCACCTATTATATATGGAGGCGGACAAGAAAGAGGAATTAGGGCAGGTACTGAAGCTGTGTCTCAAATTGCTGGTTTTGGAGTTGCTGCTAAATATTCTAGAAAATTTAATTTATTAAAAACAAAAACCTCTAGAGATTTATTAGAAGAAAATCTTTTAGATCTAATTCCAGATATTATAATTATAGGAAAAAATGTGCCAAGAGTTGCAAATACAACTGCAATAGCATTTAAAAACATATTAGCTGAGAGTATAGTAATTGCTCTTGATATAGAAGGTTATGAAGTTAGTTCTGGCTCAGCTTGTTCTTCTGGAAAAATTTCTGAAAGTCATGTATTATTAGCAATGGGTTTAGATAAGAGTTTAGTTAAAGGTTCTATAAGAATTAGTTTATGCAGAGCTCTAGAAAAAAATGAAATTGTAGCGTTTTGTAATGTTTTATATAAAATAATACAAAAGTTATCAAAAAAAGATAAAGTTATACTATGAAGCCAATATATTTAGATTATCAGTCTACAACTCCTACAGACGATAAGGTGTTAAAAAAAATGATGCCTTTTTTTAGTGATATTTATGGAAACCCTCATTCATCTAATCATAGCTTTGGAACTTCAGCTAGTCAGGCAATAGATTTAAGCCGTCAAGTAATCGCTTCATCAATAGGAGCAGATAAATCTGAAATTATCTTTACTTCAGGTGCAACTGAGTCAAATAATTTAGCAATAAAGGGTGCATTTTTATATAGGTACAAATATCAGAATAGAAAAAAAATTATTATTGCTGCTACAGAGCATAAATGTGTAATAGAGGCTTCAAAATCATTAACTTCTTTAGGAGCAGAAGTGGTAATAATAGAAGTAAACAAAGAGGGGAAAGTAGATTTAGAAAAACTTAAAGATATTATTAATGAAGATGTTGCAATAGTCTCAGTTATGCTAGCAAATAATGAAATTGGAGTTATTCAGCCACTTAAAGATATTTCTAAAATATGTAAGGAATTTAATGTTTGGCTGCATTCTGACGCAGCACAAGCTATAGGAAATTTAAAGGTTAATGTTAATTTATTAGGTATAGACCTATTAAGTATTTCAAGTCATAAAGTATATGGTCCCAAAGGGATTGGGTGCTTATATGTCAGAAGAAAACCAAGAATAAGGTTAATATCTCAAATAGATGGTGGTGGTCAAGAACGTTTAATTAGATCTGGTACTTTACCTACACCACTTATTGTAGGTTTTTCTGAGGCTATTAAAATTAGTAACGATAATTTAGATATTAATATTAAAAAATTAAAAATAATGAGAGATAAGCTTCATAAAAACTTAACAACGGATGTCAGTGAAATAATATTGAATGGTCCTTCTATTGACGGTGACCGATTGCCAAATAACTTAAATTATACTGTTAAAGGTATTAGCGGTGCAAATTTAACAGAAGTTCTTGGAGGTCAAGTAGCGTTTTCGGCAGGTTCAGCCTGCGCTACTGGAGGTATAGAGCCTTCATATGTATTAAACTCTATTGGATTAGATGATGAAAGTGCATTATCTTCATTTAGGATGTCTGTAGGAAGAAATACAACGATAAATGATATTAACACAGCTTCAAAAATTATTAGTGATAAGATAAAAGTATTAAAAAATTTATGAGAATTAAAATTGCCTAAAATTATTTTTAAATATAAAGATAAAGATGTTATTATTGATGAAAACAATAATGATTTAACTATTTTAGAAATAGCACAAAAAAACGGTATAGATTTAGAGGGTTCTTGTGAAGGCTCACTTGCTTGCTCTACATGCCATATTATAGTAGATAAAGAATGGTATAGTATGTTGGATAAGCCTAGCTGGGATGAAGAAGATATGTTGGATTTGGCTACTGGTTTAACATTAACATCAAGGTTAGGGTGTCAAATAACAGTAACAGATAAATTAGATGGGCTAAAAGTATCGCTGCCATTTATACAAAGTGACATACGCTTAAACAATAAAAAATATTAAAAGAGGTAAAATGAAAAAAATTTATAAATCAGACATACAGAAGTTGTCAAACCTTCCTGATTTTCCTTATGAAGCAAATTATGAAAAAAATATTTCAGGTTTTGAAGATTATGAAGATATGAGAATGGCATATATTGATGCAGGTAATAAGGATTCTGATTTGACCTTCTTGATGCTTCATGGTTCTCCCACCTGGTCATATATGTGGAGACACTTTATAAAAGAAGTGGAAAAAGCAAATTTTAGAGCCGTAGCATTTGATATGCCAGGTTTTGGACGTTCAGATAAACCATTAGATAAAGAAGCTTATTCATTTGATTCTTTAAGAAAATCATTAATGTGTATGATAGAGAGATTAGATCTTAAAAACATAGTCTTAGTAGTGCATGAATGGGGAGGTTTTTTAGGTTTAACTATTCCTATGGATATGCAAGACCGTTTTGATGGTATAATTATGCATAATACAACAATAGCTACAGGCACAAATTTAGTATCAGATAGTTATGCGGACTGGAGAAGATATATAAAAGATAATCCAGATCTAAATGTAAGAGCAGTTATGGCTAGAACTAATAAAATTTTAAATTTAAAAGAATGTAATAATTATCATGCACCTTTTGATAGTTATGAAAGTAAAGTTGCTCTAAGGGTGATGCCTGAAATCTTTCCTAACCATCAAGGTCAAGAAGGTATAGAAATATCTAAAAAAGCTCAATATTGGTTTTCAAATGAATATGATGGTCTTGCATTATCACTATCTGGAATGAGAGACCCTTTATTTCCTCAAGAAGCTGTAAATAGTTTTTTTAACTCAATAAAAGGTATCCATAATCTACCAGGCCTTGATAATGCCGGACATTTTTTACCGGAATGGGCTATGGAGTATGGTACAGGCTTAATAGAGCAATATTTATCATATAGAGAAAAGCACTTAATAGCCAAGCAAGAGGCGGAAAATAAAGAAGAAGATACAGATAATGCCTAAAAATACGAAAAAGGTTGTTGCTGTTGCTATGTCTGGAGGAGTTGATAGTTCGGTAGCAGCGGCCATGATGGTGGATAAAGGGTATGAAGTAATAGGTCTTACAATGCAGCTTTATGATAGCGGCAGAACAACTTCTGTGGGATCTAAAACATGCTGTGCAGGGCAAGATATATATGATGCTAAGAGAGTTTCAGATAAATTAGGAATAAGGCATTATACATTAGATTATGAAAAAAATTTTTTGGATAATGTAATTCAGGATTTTGCAGATAGTTATGCAAAAGGAGTAACCCCAATCCCATGTATAAGATGTAATCAAAAAATGAAGTTTAAAGATTTATTAGATACATCTTTAGATTTAGGAGCAGAATTCTTAGTTACTGGTCATTATGCCTGCATTAAGGGTGAAAATGAAGAGATTGGTTTATATCGAGCTAGAGACATAACAAAAGACCAAAGTTATTTTTTATTTGCAACTCCTCAAGAAATTTTAAAAAAGATATCTTTTCCTCTTGGTATGCTTTCAAAAGAAGAAACTAGAAAATATGCAAAAAAAATGAACTTGTCAGTATCAGATAAGCCAGAATCACAAGATATATGTTTTGTGCAATCTACTGCAAAAAAAGGGTATAGAGAAATAGTTCAAAAATTACGTCCTGATATAACTAAGTCTGGGGATATAATTCATGTAAATGGTAAAATTATGGGGCAACATAATGGGATTGATTCATTTACAGTTGGACAAAGAAGAGGTTTAGGAGTGATTTCTGAGGATGGTACGCCATTATATGTGACAAAGATTAATGCAAATAATAATAGTATCTCTGTGGGTTCAGAAAAGGATATGGAGATTAAGAAATTTAATATTAAAGAAATTACATGGATAGATAACAAGCCTTTAAACAAAACAGAGGAAATTATAGCTGATGTACAATTAAGTTCAGAACACGTAACGCAAAAAGCAACTATTTCATATTTAGATGATGATAATTTATTAATTAATTTACATGAATCAAATTATAGAGTTGCGCCAGGCCAAGCATGCGTAATCTATAAAAAAGATAAAATATTAGGAGGAGGCTGGATATCAGGAGGCTTATCCCTATGATTTATTATATAATTCTGTATTATACAGAACTTATTGATGGCTGATGTAAGCGAGAAAACTGTACTTAATGGTATAGGTTTGATGATTATAGCTACTATGTTGTTTTCGGTAATGCATGCGTCTATTAAGTTCATGTCAGCCAGTATGCATCCTTTTGAAATTGCTTTTTTTAGAAATTTATTTGGTTTATTGGTTATAGCTCCATGGTTTATAAAATATGGTTTAAAACCTCTCAAAACTAAAAGATTAAAACTTCATATGGCTCGTTCATTTTTTAATTGTATAGCGATGTTATCATTTTTTTATTCACTAAGTATTGCTCCCCTAGCTGATGTAGCATCATTAGCTTTTACAGCCCCTTTATTTGCAAGTATATTAGCAGTAATATTTCTTAAAGAAATAGTAGGTATAAAAAGAATTATTGCCATAATACTTGGTTTTATAGGCGCATTGGTTATTATCGACCCTGTTTATTCATCTATCAATAATGGACATATATTAGTTTTATTATCAGCATCAGTATGGTCTGTTTCACTAATTATAATAAAGGTCTTAGGTAGAACAGAAAGTAGTGTAACGATAACTTCCTATATGGTTATAATAATGATTCCTTTATCTGCTATAGCAGCCTTTTTTTATTGGGAAACGCCCACTCTTATAGACCTTTTTTATCTTATGATTATAGGTGTCTGTGGAACTGGAGCTCAGATGCTTTTAGCTCAAGCTCTAAGGCAAGGTGATACAAGTATTATAATGCCTTTTGATTTTCTGAAGTTAATCTGGGCTGTGGGTATTGGTTATTTGTTTTTCTTTGAAATACCCTCTGTAAATACATGGGTCGGAAGTATTATAATATTTTTAAGTACTTTATATATAGCATATAGGGAGAAAGTCTTATCTAAAAAGACCAAAGTCAAGAATATTACTCAACCTGTTGATCAATAGTAAATTAAATAAATTCTTTATTTTTATGCCATCATACTATAAAAGTATTTTGATATTACTATCATAAAAATTTAATAGTATTATTATTTATTAATGGCGAAGTAGCTCAGTTGGTTAGAGCAGCGGAATCATAATCCGAAGGTCGTAGGTTCAAATCCTACCTTCGCTACCATTAAAACCCTCTATCACTAACGATTACAGAAAATTAAATTAGTAAAAATTAGTCAAAAAATGACTTAGACACAGTTAGACAGTTTTAGGCAATATGTATAATATTTGTAATGAGTAAAAATAGTAAAAATCACACAAGAGTAATTAGACCTACATTTATATATATAAAACGGAATTATCTAAGTTTAAATAGTCCTTACTGGGTTTTCTTTTGCATATCCCTATAAACAATTTATTATTACATTATCTTATTTAATGGGGGAGTTCATTATTAGTGATAACGAAGATAAAGAAAAAAAAGAACGAGGTTTATTATTTTTGATGATTGTTTTTTTTACTGTTGGTTTAACTTTATATTTCGGTGGTAAAGTACTTGTTAAATATGTAATTAGTTAGGAGTGATGGGAAATATAGCAGTATAATAAGATCGGAAATATATAAAGATGGTAAGTTAATAGAAACCATAATACCCTGAGAACACTACCCCCCAAATCCTCACAAACTTTCATTTAACATTCATAGGGAATTACCTATACTCATCTTATGAAATACTTACTAATCCTATCCTGTCTTTTATTTACTTCCGTTGGGTGGAGTAAAGATGTCTCTATGGATGACTTGGTACAAAGAGATGGATTGTATTATGAGAAAAATTCAGATGTACCTTTTACTGGAAATATACTTTGGTATGCTTATAAAGATAAAAATATAATTACAATTAAAGTTAGTTACAAAGACGGTAAAAGAGAAGGTGAATATTTAGAGTATTATGAGAATGGTCAGTTAAGATTTAAAAGAAATTACAAAGATGGTAAATTAGAAGGTGAATATTTAATCTATTATGAGAGTGGTCAGTTAAAAAAGAAAAATAATTATAAAAACGGTAAAAGAGATGGTGAAAATATTCATTACTGGGAAAATGGACAGTTATACAAAACTGAAATATACAAAGATGGTGAGTTAATAGAAACCATAAAACCCTGAAAACACTACCCCCAATATATAATAATTTGTTAGGATAATTCTATGAAGTACTTTCTTGTAATACTACTATTATTTTTTTCTGTTGGTTGCAGTAAAATTATTAATTCTGATGATCTTATTCTATCAAAAACAGACGGACTGTTTTATGAGAAGAATAATAAAAAACCATTTACAGGAGAAGTTACTGGACGAGTATCAGGTCAAATAATTAAAGGTAAAAGGGAAGGGGAGTGGTTACAGTATTATGCTAATGGGTCATTAGAATCTAAAAGTAATTATAAAGATGGCAAGGAAGAAGGTGAATTATTCTGGTATTATCAAAATGGTAAGCTAGAAATAATTGGTAATTATAAAAATGGCAAAGAAGAAGGTAGATTTATATCTTATGATATTAATGGAAGAATAGTCTATAAATACAACTATAAACTAGGCAAATTAGATGGTGAATGGCTCCATTATTATGAGACTGGTGAGTTAAAAGAAAAAAGATTATATAAGTCAGGTAAACTAACTATTAACTAATATTTTAATAATAAATATTATACAGAACATAAGAATTAATAGTTTTCATAAATATTTTATTAATAAATAATATATAGCTTGATATTATAAAAATTACGTATATATGAATAATATTAGATATGAGAATGATAATCATTCTCATTTTTATTATATTAATTTTTTCGTATTTTTAAGAGAAAATATTGAATTTATCTAAAAAAAATTACAGCTATAAAGGAGTTATTAATTATGAAAAAAATATTATTTAGTATCATCTTATGTTTAAGTTTTTCAGTTGGAGCATTTGCAAAGGATATTATTACAGCAGAAACTAATACTATAGATATGCTTAATAAAAGAGATGATGGAAGTATAATGGTCTACAGTGTAGATGTTGCAAAAGTAGCTGTAGGTGAAACTGTTACATGGATGCCTACAGACAAAATGCATAATGTAGAAATGCGAAAAGGTCCAGATGGTGCTAAACTTCCTAAAAAAAGTAAATTTAGTAAAGAGTTCTCTATGACTTTTGATGTACCAGGAATATATGTTTATCAATGTACACCTCATGTTGCGATGGGAATGATTGGAATTATTGTGGTTGGAGGTGACGTAAGTAATAAAGAAGCCATTTCTAATACTAGAATGATGGGTAAAGCGAAAAAAAAATTAGTTAAATTATTAGCAGCAGCAAATTAGATAGAACAAGATTACTAATTACTGAAAGATATAATTTATGGCCATTATTGAAGAAAAAGTTACGTGGATTCATCATTGGTCTAAAAAAATGTTTAGTTTTAAAACAACTAGAAGTCCAGGTTTAAGGTTTAACAGTGGTGAATTTGCTTTAATAGGAATACTAATTGATGATAAGCCTAAATTAAAAGCTTATTCAATATCATCTGCAAACCACGAAGATTAGTAATAATAATTACCTTTTCAAGAATAGCTAAATGAATTTAAAATACATATAATATTTTTTGATAGTGGATATTAGCTTTTAATGTATAATAGCTATTTATTTATAATGCTTAAAAGGAATGAAATATGAAAACTCGTATTACTGAAATGTTTGAAATTGAGCATCCTATTATTCAAGGAGGAATGCATTATGTAGGGTTTGCAGAATTAGCTGCTGCAGTTTCCAATGCAGGTGGTTTAGGTATAATTACTGCTTTAACTCAAAAAACTCCTGAATTATTAGCCAAAGAAATATCACGTTGTAGAGAAATGACGGATAAGCCAATTGGTGTTAATTTAACTTTTCTTCCAGTGGTGGAAGCTCCTGATTATCCTGGCTATATTGATGCTGTTATCAAGGGTGGAGTTAAGGTTGTTGAAACGGCGGGAAATAATCCGTCAAAATGGCTTCCTATATTAAAAGAAAATGGGATCAAGGTTATTCATAAATGTACAACTGTTAGACACGCTCTGAAGGCAGAAGGCATTGGATGTGATGCAGTCTCAGTAGATGGTTTTGAATGTGGAGGGCATCCAGGGGAAGATGATATACCTAATATGATTTTATTGCCTAGGGCTGCTGAAGAATTAAAAATACCTTTTGTAGCTTCAGGAGGTATGTCAGATGCTAGATCATTAGTTGCTTCATTGGCAATGGGTGCTGAAGGAATGAATATGGGAACAAGGTTTATGGCTACTAAAGATGCTCCTATACATGAAAATGTTAAACAGGCAATACTCGGAGCAAGTGAATTAGACACTAGATTAGTTATGCGACCATTACGAAATACAGAAAGAGTTTTAAATAATAAGGGCGTTGAAAAAATTCTTCAAAAAGAAGAAGAATTAGGTGCACATTTAAAATTTGAAGATATTATTAAAGAGGTTTCAGGAGTTTATCCTAAAGTAATGATAGATGGAGAAATGGATGCTGGTGCTTGGTCTTGTGGAATGGTGGCAGGTTTAATTCATGATATACCTACTGTAAAAGAATTAGTAGATAGGATTATGAGTGATGCAGAAGAACTAATAAAGAAAAGATTAGAAGGTATGCTATAATTATTTAATATAACTGGAATTTATTTCATGGAAAGAGCTATATTTGCTGGGGGTTGTTTTTGGTGTACAGAAGCTTTTTTCTTGGCCATAGAAGGGGTTACAGAGATTACACCAGGCTATATTGGAGGTAAAATTGAGTACCCTACTTATGAAATGATTTGTACTGGAAGCACCGGACATGTAGAAGCAATAGAAATTATTTATGATCCTAAAATAGTTAAATATTTAGATTTATTAAAAGTCTTTTTTGATACTCATGACCCTACTCAGGTAGATGGTCAAGGTAATGATATAGGTTCACAATATCTATCAGTGATATATTTTACTAATGATCATCAAAAAGTAGAAGCGGCAGATTATATAGCAGCACTAATTAGTAATTATAATTCTCCTATTATAACAAAACTATATTCTGAGAAGCCTTTTTATAAAGCAGAGGATTATCATAAAAACTATTTTAATAACAATAGAAATCAGCCCTATTGCCAGATAATTATAGAGCCAAAATATAAAAAATTTATAAAAAAATACAATGACTTATTAATAAAAAATAATTCTATAAATTAATTTTATACTTATCTAAAACATCTTCCTTGAAGTCTATACCTGTCCCTGGAATGTCGGGAATTATTATATTACCATTTTTTAATTCATATGGCTCTATTAACATAGGTTCAGCCCAATCTGTCCATTCACATAAATCTGCTGTGGGAGTAATTCTCATTAAATGAGACGTTACTTCTGGGAATAAATGTGATGACATCTTAACTCTATACGCAGCTGCAATTGAGGCTGTTTGCATCCAGCCACTTACTCCACATATTCTCATTAAGTCTGGCATTATAAAATCACATATTTTTTGATCCATTGCTCTAAAAGCGTCATCTGGGCCATGAAAATTTTCTCCGAGTATAATAGGAGTTTTCATTCTGCTTCTTAATTCTTTATACCCATCGTAATTATAATAATCTATTGGTTCTTCAAACCAATATAAACCTTTATCATCTAACTGGTTTAAAAAATGAATAGCATCTGCTAAGTTATAACCTTGATTAAAATCACATAGTAAAATATTTTCGTTACCTAGTGCTTTTTTTGTATCTTCAATAGCTTTTAAGTCATCACTTAATTTTTCTCTACCAAGTCTAATTTTTAGAATTTCAAAATCACCTCTTTCTATAAGTTTCTGTGATTCCTCATATACTTCATTTATATTATCTAACCATAGGCCACAAGAATTATAGGCTTTAACAGGGGCAATGGAACCTCCTAGGTGCACGCATAATGGTTCATTAGCAATTTTTGCACTAGCATCCCAAAAAGAAATATCTAGTGCTGCAAGTGCATATAATGCTATTCCTGATCGTCCCATTAAGCTAGTAGAATTCATTACTTCGTTGTAAAATTGGTAAGGAGCTATTTCTCTACCTTCAAATTGTTTAAATAATTGTTTTATTGTTGATGCTATAGCTGGCATGTAATCAGCCAAATATGGACCTATATAACCTTTACCTAGGGTTCCATCACTACACGTTATTTCTGTAATTATTACGGCCCAGTGATCAAACCTTCCTACTTTTGCTACTACTGACCTATTTAAAGGAATATTTGCGGCTTTAATAGATAAAGACTTTATAATTGGCATAGACATTTTATTTACTCCTTGTTATTCTAGTAATAGGTCTAATTCTTTAATTGATTCTTCAGGGTCAACTACCTTAATAGTATTAATTCCAAGCTTTTTAGCAGTTTTTAAATTCATTCCTAAGTCATCTAAAAATACAGCTTCATTAGGAATAATAGCAAGATTTTCTATAATATATTCATAGATTCTGCTTTCTGGTTTACGCATACCAATTTTATAGCTTTCATAAATTACATCGAAATAAGACATAATATTATTAACATCTTCTTCTCGCTCTTTAGGCATAAATTTTTTTATGCCTTTTAATACATTAGTGAGACAAATTAATTTATATTTTTTAGATTTTGCTAATGAAATAATTTTATTTACCATAATAGGCCTCAAAGAACCGTATAGTTGCATCAATATTTCATTCGCATTTATTTTTTGTCCTATTTCTAAAGCTTCTTTTTCAAATTCAGATAGGAATGTATCAATATTTATTTCACCACGCTCGCTTTGAGCCCATGCGTTGTTGTTAGGGTTATTCATATTAATGCTTGTGATCAGACCTTTTGCATACCCATGGGTATCCTCTAATTTTTTAAATCCTTCTATAGGACTATTAGTAACAACTCCTCCAAAATCAAAAATAATAGTTTTAATTGTCATGATAATCTTTTCTTTTTATGTATTATTTTTTAAATACAATGATAAATCTTCTTTTGTATCTATATCATTTAACACAGAAGAATTTTTTTGTGGAACCTCAAATATACTGTTTTTATTATTTTTTATTATACCTTTTGCTCCCTTATCTCCTGTAACCCTAAGAATATCAGGAAAAAATTTTCTATCTAAAAGAATAGGGTTTCCTCTTTTTTTATTAAAAGTTGGAATTATTATGGAGTTATTTTTTTTAGGGTTAAAACTATTAATTATATTGTCTATTATTGTACTTGTAATACCTGGCATATCCGCAAGAATAATTACTGCTGCATCACAGTCATCAGGAAGTGCGGAAATACCGCATTGTAATGATGAGGATAAACCTTTGGTAAAGTCCTTATTAACTATAGTGGTAATATTTTTATCCTGGATAATTTCTTGAATAACATCGCTCTGATAACCTAATACTAATACGGTATTATCTGCTGATGAATTTAATGATTTAGTGATCATTGTTGCAAGCATAGTTTTTTTATTAATTTTGATAAGTAATTTATTATCATTAAGCATTCTCTTAGATTGTCCAGCTGCAAGAATAATATTTGTTATTTTATACTTTATATCTTTTGTTAAGCTTGTTTTACGTTTGTTTATAGTTTTTAATAAACCTCCAACTCCCATATCTGATATATCATTATTAGAAATGGTATTACCAGACAATAATCTTTCTAAGACCCAATCAAAACCATTTAAGGTTGGTGATCGCGCGCAGCCAGGTAGTCCTATAATAGGTGTATTTTTAATTTTACCTAATAATAATAAATTACCAGGGTCAACGGGCATTCCAAACCTTATAATTTTTCCACCACTATTAACTATGGCTTCAGGTATTTTATCTTTAATATCAACAATTGCGGAGGATCCTAAAATTAATATTAAATCTATATTCTTTTCTGCAAATTTTTTTATGTTTTTAGTTATATCACCTGAGTTATGCTCACATGTTTCTATTATATTAATACTACAATTTAAAGGATCCAACCTTTCTTTTATTCTTTTCTGAGATATAATATTTAATTTTATATTTTCTTGATTAAAATGAGTAAGTAATAATGCACATTTTTTTTCTTTATACGTTTGCACTTGTATAGATTTTTTTAAATTTATTTTTTCAATAGTTTTTATTGATTTTTCCATAATTGAAAATGGAATAATTTTTATAGTAGCAATCATTTCGCCTTTACGAACTATACAATTGTTTTGTAATGTAGCAATTGTAATACTATTTGATATTTTATTAAATTTATGAATTTTCTCTTCATTTATAACTAGTAAACCGGATTCATTAGCTAAAATATTTGCCCTTCCAGTAAAAGCTTTTTCTAATGCTAAGGTATTATTATCGAACATTTTTGCTAAAATATTTGCTGCATTATCTTCATGAATATCCTTTTTAGCTAATTTAGCACATATTAAATATTCTAAATTATTTTTTAAAAAGTATTCTTGGTCCTCCTTTGATATAATTCTACCTTTTAAAAATTTCTTACCATCTATGGTAACGGTATGAGCTAATATAGAATTCACGCATTCAGTTACTTTAACTTGTCCAAAATACATAGTTATAGTTTTCCATTATTTTCAAATTCATGTCTACATAGTATTAATTCTGACATTATTGAGATAGCTATTTCTTGAGGGGACTTAGCTCCAATTGATAACCCCACAGGACCATGAATATTTTTTATTGCATCTTCGTTGAAGCCAGCAATTTTTAAACGTTCTATACGTGCATTATGAGTCTTTTTAGAGCCTAAAGATCCTATATAGAATGCTTTGCTATTTAAAGCAGCGTAGAGCGCAGAATCATCTAATTTAGGATCATGTGTTAAAGTAACTACTGCCGTTCTATTATCAATTTTGAAATCTATAAGTGCCTCTTCAGGCCATTCATTAACTATATTAATATTAGGAAACCTTTTATTATTAGCAAATGCTGCTCTAGGATCAATTATAGTTACTTCATAACCTGCTATTGTTGCAATTTCTGCTAACGGCTGTGCAATATGAACTGCACCTACAGTTACTAATCTAAGAGGAGGAAGAGATATATTTATGAACCATCTTTGGTTATCTATTTTGAGTATATCAGATTTTCCCTGTTTAATAAGAGACTTTGCAGAGATATAAATTTGATTGTTATTATCATTATTATTTAGAATAATTTGTTGGCCGCTTTCTAATTCGGTTGCAACTATTATTGTATTTCTATTATTTTTTTCTGAAAGAACTAATTTTAAAGTTTTATCTTTCAATCAGAATCTCCTATTTTCTCTAAAAAAACTTCTACCTTTCCTCCACATGTTAAACCTACTTCCCAAGCATCAGAATTGCTTACTCCAAATCTTAATAATTTAGGAACTCCTGTTTTCATTATTTCCTGTGCCTCTGAAATCACAGATCCTTCTATACAGCCACCTGATACAGAACCAAGTATATCTAAATCTTCACTAATAGCCATCTGACTTCCTACGGGACGAGGGCTGGACCCCCATGTCGAAACAACCGTAGCAAGTGCTACTGATTTATTCTCGCCTCTCCATATGGATGCTTTATGTAATATTTCATCAAATTGTTTCATTAAATTTCCTTCTACAATAAAGATAGTTAATTATAAGCAAAAATCACTTTTATATTAATATTTTTTTACAGCTTTCTTGGTTAAAACATCAATAAGATTAGATCTGTACTCTGATGATGCATGAATATCTGTATTAAGTTCATCAGAAGAAATTGTGTTGAGAGGTATATTATCAGAAAAGTTTATAGTTAGAGCATCACTTAATTCTTTAGCAATAAATGGAGTATGTGAGGCTCCAGAAATAGCCACCGAGACTTTATTTTCATATTTTACAATAGCTACACCCACAACCGCATATCTACTTGCGGGATTAGGAAATTTCAAATAATTAAAAAAATCAGGTATTTCAAAATTTATTTCTGTAATAATTTCATTCTCTTCTAAGCAAGTTTCAAACATATTGGTAAATACTTCTTTATTACTTATTTCTCTATTATTAGTAACAATATTTGCATTTAAAGCTAAAACAGCAGCTGGCCAGTCCGCAGCTGGATCAGAGTTAGCTATAGACCCACCAATAGTCCCCATATTTCTTACAGCTGGATCTCCTATACCAGAAGCTAATTTTGACATATTAACAATATTATTTTTGATAATATCATTATTTAAAATTTTATCATGTGAACAAAGAGAACCTATTCTAATTATATTATTATTTAGGCTTATTTCTGATAAGCTATCAATTGTTCTTAAATCTACTAAATCACTTGGTGCTATTAACCTTTGTTTCATTGATGCAATTAAGGTCATTCCTCCAGCTAAAAATTTTGGGTCCTCACATGAATTGTATATATTTATTGCTTCATCAATATTTTTTGGAGAATGATAATTAAATTGATACATTAAATATCTCCTAATTCACGCATTTTAATCGCTCCTGCTTCTATAGATTTAACTATATTTTGATATCCAGTGCACCTACACAAATTTCCTTCTAAATGTTTTCTTATAGCAGTTTCATCTGGATTATTATTTTCTTTAACAAGAGATATTGCAGAAATTATCATGCCTGGTGTACAGAAACCACATTGTAATCCATGGTTATTTCTAAAGGCCTCTTGCATAGGATGTAAGACACCATTTTTTTCTAAATTTTCAATAGTATTTATTTTTTGTTCATTTAATTGGGCTACTAATATTGAACATGCTTTAATTGCTTTGTCATTATGCAATACCATACATGCACCGCATTGGCTTGTATCGCATCCTACATGACTTCCTGTAAGTTTTAGCTCTTCTCTTAGAAAATCTATTAAAAGAACATTAGGCTTTATATTTTTTTCAATAACTTTATCATTTATAGTAATTTTAATAGAAACTTCATGCATAATTTACCTCCCATATAGTACTTATATTAAGATCAATAAATATTATATATGATTATAAATATTTTACTAAGCAAAAAATACTAATATTAATCCTATAGTACCTATTAGTAAAATAATCCAAATCCAAAAAGGAATATTCGGTATTTTAGAAATTGTATCCATAGAAGCGCTGCCTTCTGTAGGAGCTATTGTGGGGTTTTCGATACTATTTATGTAATTATTAAAAGTTTTAAAGAAATCATCTGCTGTACTTTTAACGACTCCGCCTATAAGGCGTGAACCTAGCTGAGCTAATTTTCCACCAACTTGAGCATTTCCCTCATATTTTAATAAGGTCTTATTATGTTCATCGGAATCTAATAAAGCTATTTTAACACTACCTTTAGCAAAGCCTGCTGCCCCACCTTTTCCTTGTCCAGTAATAGTATAACTATTGGGAGGTTCTAAGTCTGTCAAAGTTACTGAACCTCTAAATAATGCCGAAACAGGGCCTACTTTAGCTTTTACTTTTGCTGTAAACTCAGTTTCATTAACTTTATCTAAAGTTTCACAGCCTTTTATAGAATTTTTTAAAGTTTCTGGGTCATTAAGGTGTTTCCATACAACTAATTTTTTAGCGGGTATTAAATATTCACCTTTTAAGTTCATACTTCAAATCCAGATAAGCTATTTTCCGTTTTCTTTTAAAAATGCTATTAAATTTGCTCTCTCTTCCGCTTTTTTAAGCCCTGCAAAAATCATTTTTGTCTTTCTAACAACATCTTTAGGTTTTTTCAACCATGCATCTAAATTTTCTTCATTCCAAGTACCAGCCTCTGCTGCATATGCTAATAAAGCTTTTGAATATTTATATTTTTCTGCTGCTGCTATTGGACCTCCCACTATATTCCATAAATTTGGTCCTAGCTTATTTTTGCCACCTTCATCTACCCCATGGCAAGCCTTACATTTATTGAATACTTTTTTGCCTGCTCCAGCATCAGCAGCGTGAGCTGAATGAACAAAAGATAATAAAAAAACTATTGATATTGATTTAATAATAAAATTAAACATTCAAGGTACCTCCTTTAGAATTATTTTAAAAACAATGTACATATATTATAATGTTATTCAATATAAAAATATGATTTTATTCACATTCTTTTGAACATTTTACCGTAGGCAACCCTCGGTTGATCCATCCTTCTTTACTGTTGGTACCAACCATACCTTCTGCAATATTACTTATGTTATAATATCCTTTTTCCTCCAATATCTTTACTGTAGCGGATGATCTTCCGCCAGAATGACATATTATAGCTACTTCAATACTTTTATTGTCACCGATTAAGTCTAATAATTCAGATATATATTCTTTTCTTAGAGTTCGAGTAGAGGTATACATTTGTATTAATTTTGCATTAGCGATAACACCTGTTTCTTTCCATTCAGATTTGCTTCTGACATCTATAATCATTAAATTATTGTCAAGTTTAGTTGCTGCTTCATTAGGTGTTATATCTTTTGCTATGGTAATACAAGTTGCTATTAAATATGCAGCAATACTTATAATTAAGATTTTTACCATATTTAATCTAATAACTTCGTAGGCAACCATAATACTAAGTCAGGAAATGCTATAATAAGTATTAATCCTATTAATTGTAAAGCTACAAAAGGAATTATACCTTTATAAATAGTTTGAATTTTTATTGATGGAGGTGCAACACCTTTTAAATAAAATAACGCGAAACCAAATGGAGGCGTTAAGAAAGAAGTTTGTAAATTAACAGCTATTAATACGGCAACCCATGGTATAACCATTGTAGGGTCTAAATGAGTTCCAAAATCTAAAGTTGCTAGAATAGGAGCAAAAAGAGGTAAAACAATAAGAGTTATTTCTACCCAGTCAAAGAAAAACCCTAGCAAAAATACCATACCCATCATAAAAAATAATATTCCCCATGAACCTAGGCCCATACTTTCAACAAAATGATGTATTAAGTCATCGCCACCTAAAGATCTAAAGACATAAGAAAATGCTGTAGCTCCTATAAAAATTCCAAATATCATAGCACAAGTTAAAGCTGATCTTTCTGTAACACTTTTGATTACTGTTTTAGTTAAGCGCTTATTGAACAATGCTAATAAAATAGATCCTAATGCTCCAACGGCTGCTGCTTCGGTAGGAGTAGCAATTCCAGCAAAAATTGAACCAAGAACACACATGATAAGGAATATTGGTGGTATAAAAGACTTAAAAATCATTTTCCATAGTTCTGTTCTAGTTTTTGGTCCCATATCATCTGGAAGTGGAGGAGCCAATTTAGGGTTAAATTTAGTTCTTAAATAAATATAAACAGTGTAAATAAATGCTAATAAAAATCCGGGAACGACTGCAGCTAAAAATAAAGTTCCAACTGATATTGATAAAAGATCTGCCATAATAACTAGCATTATAGAAGGTGGTATTAGTATTCCTAAGGTACCAGATGCTGCTATGGTTCCAGTTGCTAAAGAAGGATCATAATCTCTATCAAGCATTACAGGAAGTGCAAGTAGGGTCATCATAACGACTGACGCTCCAATAATCCCAGTTGTTGCCGCCATTATAGTTCCCATTATTGTAACAGATAAGGCTAAGCCTCCAGGAACTTTTCTTAGTAAGACCTGAAGGCAATATAATAGGTCATTAGCAACTCCACTTCTTTCTAACATAGTCCCCATAAATATAAACATTGGAACCGCTACGAGAATTAAATTCTCACAGACGCCTCCCCATATTCTACTAACAATATTAAAAAATTCTATAAAGCTAAATACATCAAACACTATGCCTAAAAAACCAAAGCCTAATCCAACTCCCCCTAAAACAAAGGCAACAGGAAAGCCACTAAATAATAGCACTGCAAGTGTTAAAAACATAAATATAGGAAGTAAAGTAACAAAATCCATAGTCATTATTTATTCTCCTCTGCTTGTACTTCTTTAATTAGTTCTTCAGTTGCATTTGCTAATTCTGGAGCCATTGATTGCGAAGTGTCCATCAATGCTTTGTTATTATTTTTTAACCCTATCAAGTAGGATATATTTCTTAAAAGGACACTTATACCTGCTAGCCATAAAAAAGCCATTCCCATAGGTACAAATGATTTAATAATCCATCTATGTGATAAACCAGTTAGGGCAGAAGAAACTTCATTCATTCCATATGAACGAGATACAAAATCTATCCCAAACCAAATGATTAAGCCTGTATAAGGAAGAATAAATACTACAACACCAATCACTTCTAATATAGCTTTTAATTTAGTAGAAAAACCCTCTCTTATAACTTCTATTCTAACATGTGAATTTTTTAAATATGCGTAACCAAGGGCTAATAAAAATAGTGCAGCATGTAAATGCCATTCCATTTCTTGAAGTTTAGTAGAACCTAGAACAAAAAACTTTCTTGATATTATATCAAACATAATTATGGCTATTAATGGTAAAGATAACCAAGCACCTAATTTTCCTACACCTACTAATATATTTTCTAATTTAGAACTTATATTTAATAATGTTTTACCTAGGCTATTATCTAATTTTTCATGAGATAAGTTCATATTCCCCCCCTAATTTAACAGTCAAAATGCTTAATAATGAATATTATTTTATTATTTCAATATCAGTTAATATCAAACCGTTCTATCGAAAATATCAAAAGTTTGAAAGTTTTTTCTTAAAATACTTTTAGAATCTACTTTTAACCATTTATCAATTAATGTTGCGTAGACACTTCTGAAGTCAGTTGTATATTTTAAATTATCACCATCATCTAATCCATTTACTAAATCTGGTATTTCCCCATAATGACCACCTTTTACAGAAGGACCAATTATAAACATAGGTCCAGCTGAACCATGATCTGTTCCTAAACTCGTATTTTCAGGAACTCTTCTTCCAAACTCTGTCATAACTAATAAGACAACATCCTGAGATTTACCCATTCTTTTTAAATCATTCATAAATCCTCTAATTGCATCTGATGCATATGTAAGGAGTCTTTTATGTAAATTAGGTTGATGAACATGTGTATCAAATGCATTGTCTCTAAAAGACGTGTAATAAAGCCTTGCTGGGACATCAGCTTCAATTAATGCAGCAATTTTATCTAAATCTATAGGAGTTAAGCCATAATCAACTCGGCGTGTATAGTTAGACCATGCTTCACTTATAACACTAGATGCTTCGTTAGCACTATTAGCTATTTCATTTAAAAAATTTTGTGCAACGTTATCATTTATAATATTATTTGTATTTGTTGCGGTTTCTAAAATTGATTTCTGTGCAAAAAAACCTTCTCTCTGAAAACGTTGAGGTTGATCAAAGACAATTGGCACATGTTTTTGAGATCTTACCGCCAAAGATTGTGTTTTATCAATATTAATTATAAAATTTTTATGCGATGGAGGTGCCATATGATCTGCTAATCGTCCTAGCCATCCATATTCTTCCCCGCTATTTGGAGCTGCTGTATGCATATAAGCCATAGACATAAAGTGAGAAAAAGATGGATTATCATATCCACATCCATGGATAATGGCCATATTACCTTCTTTATATAAGGATTCAAGGCCAACTATTCCTGGGTTAAAACCAAAATAATCATCAATTTTTAAAAGTTTATTTTCTCTTATGCCAATATTTGGCCTATGCTTATAGTAATTATCATCTGCATAAGGAATAATAGTATTTAAGCCATCATTTCCTCCTGATAGTTCAAGTACTACTAAGGTCTTTCCGTTTAAAGCATCTTTTGAAAGAGCATATTGCATAGGAATTAAACTGCTTAATGATGCGGCTGTTACTGTTTTTAAAAAAGACCTTCTATTTACAGGTTTATTCATAAACTTTACCCTAACTGATATTCTGGTTGACTCATAATTAAATGTACAACCATTCGTATTGAATCTTCTAAATAACTTTTTGCATCTATAATATTATTTGTTCCTAAATTTTCTTCTAAAAAACTAATTATCATTATACGTTTTTTATTATTAATTTTTACAGTTAAAAATCTATTGATTAAATAGTCAACTGCCTCCACAGTATTATGTGCTCCACTATCAATAATCATTTTAGTAAAATTTATTTCTGCCGCATGTCTTGGAATAGGCTTTACTTTAGAAACAGCCATTTGCCAGCCTCTATATGAACCATACCTAGTATTGAAATCTTCGTCTCTATCAGCCATCATGTTTCCTTCTGCCATCATCATAACTGACTCCCCGCCATTACTAGATTTTGTAGCATTAGTTATATCAGAACCATTTCTTATAGCGTCATGCATAACTATTATTTTTGGGTCAGGAGAATAAAAATCTTTTGGAATAAAATCTATATCTGGATAAAGAAAGCTTCTAGCAAAGTTGCCTCTTTCCATCAAAAGAGCTGGAGTAATCCATGAATTTCCTCCGGCCCATCCTGCAACTGTCGGAGGCCAAAACAAAGTTTGCCCCATTGCTGTTGTTGCTTGATTAAAGTCTGGAATACCAGGACTTTTATTTAAGCCTAACTTTTTGTATGTAGATACTACAAGCTCTATAGGAGATTTAATATGAGAACCTATATTTTCTGTACTGTAAAAATCTTTAGATAAAAATATTGTTTTTAGAAGTGGTTTTAATTGGTAATTATTAGACTTTAAAATTTTTGCATATTGATCAATAATAATATTGTTAACTTCTTCATTAACAAATTCTTTATATATTTTTTTTACTATAAATATTGCTGCAGCATCTTGATCAAGTAAAATATCAATTACTTCTTCACCAGTGAAATTACCAGTATGTGATAAAATTGTTTTTGTACCTGAGTCGTGTTTATCCTTATTTACTATAAATTCTAGATCATTTGTATTCCAACCAGTAAAAGCTCTGGCAGCTTCACGAATATCTTTTTCTTCATAATTTCCTACCCCCAAAGTAAAAAGTTCCATAATCTCTCTTGCAAAGTTTTCATTTGGAGCACCTTTTACATTTTGGCCAGCGTCTAGAAAATGGAGCATTGCAGGATCTTTTGCTACTGCTATTAATAATTCTTTAAAATTACCAGTTGCATGTAACCTAAAGGTTTTATTTTGAAGTAATAATTTTCTATAATCTCTAACTTTAGTTTCATTTGTTGCAAAATGGTTGTGCCAGAAAAGAGTCATCTTTTCTTCTAATGGCCTTGGAGAATTGACCATTCTATTTGCCCACCAGTAGGCAACTCTTTGTGTTTCTAGTCTGCTAGCTCTTAGCCAAAAGAAAAATTTATTAACAATAGGTTGCATTTTTCTATTGCCTGTTTCTTTCACTTTTATTCCAAGGGCTTCTCCTGTTTCTCTAGCAAGTTTTGTAGTAGCAGGCCTACTAGGAGGAAAATTTATCAATCCTGGATCATGAATATTTGATTCTTCAAATTTTAATAAATGTTTTGTTGGAAGTTTTTCATAATTTACTAAATATTCTACGGCTAATATATGACCAAGATTATATATGAATTTTATTTCTTCAGGAGTTCCTCCAAAACCAGCTCTTTCTAGTAAATGTGAAGCTTTAGCTATTGACCAATCTTCTTGTTCAATAGGGTTAATAATACCTTTCCAATTATTTGTTTCTTTTGCAAAAGCATTAAAAGAAAATAAGACAATTAAAATAGAAATTAATATTAAATTTTTTGACATTCTTATAGCCTTTTCATAATTCAAAAATCTTGTATTCTAGACTTTATTATAACATAAATTTTTAATTTTAAAATTAAATATATGCATTAAATATATATATGGTTATAAAGCTCTATGGAAAAACAGAAATATCAATTTTTTTATATTATGCTAGTTTTATGTGCTGGTTATACAGTAAGCCAGTTTTTAAGAACTTCTATTGGAGTTCTTTCTCCTAGTTTAATGAATGATTTTAATATTAACCCTAATAATATGGGGTTATTAGGTGGAGTTTTTTTTCTTTCTTTTGCTTTGTTTCAAATACCTGCTGGAATCTTAATTGATCGTTATGGACCTCGTAATGTCATGACAATCACAATCACCTTTGCTGTTATTGGCTCTATATTATTTGCTTTGTCTGATTCTTTTTATGAGCTTTTAGTAGCAAGAGTTTTTATGGGATTAGGTTGCTCAATTTGTCTGATGGGTTCTTTGGTATTAATTACAAGATGGTCTAATAGAAAAAATTTTTCAAAATTAGCAGGGCTTATATTAGCTATTGGAGGTATTGGAGGTTTGCTAGCGACTTCACCTTTGTCTTTCTTATCTGAGTTATATGGATGGAAACTTTCTTTTTGGATAGCTTCAATAATTACTTTTTTAGTAATGATATTATATTATCTAGTTCTAAGAGATACAAGAGAAGGACTTGTTCTAAATAATGAAAAAAAATTTATTTCTCTAAAAAATATACTAATTATTTTCAAAGAAAAAAATTTTAAATTTATGATTCCAATGTCATTGATGAGCTATTCTTCTTTAGTAGTAATATTAGGCTTATGGGGAGCTCCTTATTTAAAAGATAGTCATGGATTAGATATTATTGAAAGAGGCCAAGTTTTAATGTTAATGGCCATAAGTTGGAATATAGGGTCATTTTTTTTTGGAAGACTAAGTAGCATTTTTGGAAGTTATAAAAGTGTAGTTATATTCGGTGCAGTAGGTGTAATAATATTATTAGTGTTGCTTTCTATGATTACTAATACAGCACATGTTTATTTATATATTTTATTTTGTGCTCTTGGTTTTTTGGGAGCTTTTAGTGTTGCTTTAATTTCTCATTATCAAGTTTTATTTGATAAAGAATATATGGGCAGAGCTTTATCTACTGCAAACTTTTTTAATTTTGGCGGTGTTTTTTTAATTCAATGGCTTACAGGTAAAATTATTTATATTATGGGTGGTGATTCTGCAGGAGCTTCTGAGTTAGCTTATAGAATTGCATTTTTGTTTGTTGCTATTTTATTATTTATTTCATTAATTATTTATCTATTTTCGAATGAAAAGAAAAAACATTTTTAATTTTTAGTATTTAAATATATAATTTACCGACGGAGGAATGAATTAATGGAAAGAAAAATTAAATGTCGTGCTGCTATTTTATTTAATGCAGGTCTTTCAAGGCCTTATTCAGAAAGTAAGCCAGTTAGAGTAGAAGAAATAGAATTAGATCCACCAGGGTTTGGAGAAGTGTTAGTTAAAGTTTCTGCAGCGGGATTATGTCATTCAGACTTATCAGTTGTTAATGGAAATAGGCCTAGAGCTACTCCAATGGTATTAGGTCATGAAGGTTCTGGAGTAGTGGAAGCGCTCGGAGAAGGAGTTAATGATTACAAAGTTGGAGACCATGTTGTTTTTATATTTGTTCCTTCATGTGGAAATTGTATCCCTTGTAAGGAAGGTAGGCCAGCTTTATGTGAACCAGGATTGGCAGCGGGAGGAGCTGGAACACTTTTGTCAGGAGAAAAAAGAATACGTTTAAATGGTGATTTAATTAATCACCAAGTTGGAGTTTCGTGTTTTTCAGAGTATACTGTGGTTTCTTCAAAATCATTAGTAAAAGTAGAAAAAACTTTACCTTTAGATGAAGCGGCTTTATTTGGATGTGCTGTAATTACTGGAGCAGGTGCAGTATTTAATACTGCTAATATAAGAGTTGGTTCGACGGTTGCCGTAGTAGGTTTAGGAGGAACTGGACTTGCCGCATTAATGGGAGCTAAGGCTGCAGGAGCATCAAAAATTATTGGAATAGATTTATTAAAAGAAAAATTAGATATAGCAAAGCAATTAGGAGCAGATGAAGTTTATCAAGCAGATGATCCTAATCTATTAAATAACTTGTCAGATTTTACTAGCGGAGGAGTCAATTATTCCTTTGAATGCGTTGGATCAGAGAAAGCTATGGAGCTAGCCTATAAAATTTTAAAAAGGGGAGGAACTGTCGTTTCTTCTGGTTTATCACATCCAGATAAAAGTTTTTCTATTCAGCATGTAGATTTAGTAGCAGGAGAAAAAGTAATTAAAGGCTCTTTCTTAGGTAGTTGTGTTCCTGATAGAGATATTCCTGCTTATATACAGCTTTATAAATCTGGAAGATTACCTGTAGATAGGTTAATGAGTGATCACATAACTTTGGATCAAGTAAATGAAGGTTTTGATAGATTGTCAGATGGAACTACGGTAAGGCAAGTTATATCTTTTAACTAAAAAGTATATTTTATGAAGAATAGTGAGTTAAAATCGAGACAAGATCTTGCTGCAGCATATAGACTAGCAGATCATTTTGGTTTTTCTGAAGGTATAGATAATCATTTAACGTTATCTTTGCCAGAAGAAGATGATAAATATTTATTGATTCCATATGGTTTACATTGGTCTGAAGTCAAAGCTTCTTCTTTATTAGTTGTTGACGGTGAAGGTAAAAAAATTTCTGGTAAGGGTTATGCAGAACCAACTGCCTTTTTAATTCATGGTGCTGTTCATAATTCTAGTCCTAAAAATAAATGTGTAATGCATACACATATGGAATCTGCCTTAGCTATAGCTATGCAAGAAAAAGGTAGATTATTAATGGCAGATCAAAATGCCTGCAGGTTTTATAGTAATATTAATTATGTAGATGATTATGAAGGATTAGTATTAGATAAAGAAACCGCGAATCCTATAGGAAAAGCTATGGTTGATGCAGATATACTTTTTTTAGCTAATCATGGAATTATAGTAACTGGTAATAGTGTATATGAAGCATGGGAATCTCTATACTATTTAGAGAGAGCATGTAGAGCACAAATTTTATCAATGTCTATAGGAAATAAATTAAAAATAATTAACGGTCAAATAGCAAAAAAAGTTTCCGATCAGGTAAAAGAAGAAGCTAAGGGAGATTCAGCTAATGCATACAGGCATTTTGAAGCATTAAAAAGAATACTCATAAATAATGGAAGTGAAGATTATTTAGAATAGATATTATTTTTTTATTTTTACTTTTTTCTTGTTGTTACTTTTTAAAGGCAATGAAGAAAATGGAAAAGGTTTTTGTTCAGTCTTATAACTTATATAATCAAATATCTGCAATATATATAATATTAATTGGTTTGAAAGACTCACTAACCTCGCATTAGGAATACCTTCAAATAAATGGAAACCAAACTGTATAACGGACAATGCTAACAACGGCCATATCAATATATAGGCAATAACACCAAATGCAGCCATATAAGGTAACCTTAAAAGTGCAGGGTTAAAATTTGGTTTACTAATATTAAACCTATTCAATTTATTTATCATTTTTTTATAATTCCTAATTAAGAATAACTATATTACATCAATTTGTTGTAGGTCAAATATACATTTAATTATTGATTTCAGTTACTTTTAATTTTTATATCTTGTTATTAGCTATTTTATATGCAAGCCTTAAACTTAGATTAAATTATTATATATAATTTTATTTTATTTTATTATTTCTTGGGAGGAAAAAATGTCAAATAAGGTAAGCAGAAGAACTTTTATACAAGGTTCTGCATCACTTGGGGTGGCCGCTGCAGGAGCAGGGGCTATTCTAACTAATACTGAAGAATCGTGGGCTATGTCTACAGAAGTGCTATCAGGAGATACAGCTCTTTCACTATTGATCATGGCTCGTCAGCTTTATCCGCATGATTTCTTGGGAGACCAATATTATGCAGAAGTAGTAGTTAATCTAGATGAGCAAGCTAAAACTGACTCATCATTAGCAGAAAAGTTAGATAATGGAGTAAAAGATTTAGGACAGGTGATTAAATCTGACAGAACTTATAATGTTCCTTTTAAAGACCAATCTTCCGGTTTACAATTACAAAACCTTAAAAGAATAGATGGAAGTGATTTTTTTGAAACAGTAAGAGGAGCTACGCTGAATGGTTTATATGGAAATCCTAGAGTAGCGATGCTTTTTGGTTTTGAAGGGTCATCAGTGGAGCACGGTGGATATATTAATCGTGGATTTGATGATATTGGTTGGTTACCTAAGGGAGGAAGATAATGGCTAAAAAATTTGATTTAAATGATGATAGTGTAGTTGTTGTAATTGGTTCAGGAGCTGGTGGTGGAACGCTAGGAAATGAATTAGCTCAGAAAGGTGTTAATGTTGTTTGTTTAGAAGCTGGAAAAAGACTATCTTTAGATGACATTGAAAACGACTGGGGAGCAATGTTTGGTAAAATTAGTTGGGTTGACAAAAGGGAAGGAACTGGAGACCTTCTTGCAGGTCTTCCGCTCTGGGTTTGTAAAACGGTTGGTGGAACAACTTTCCATTGGGCTGGTGCAAGTCTTCGTTTTAAAGACCATGAATTTAGAGCGCGATCTAAATATGGAGAAATTGAAGGTGCTAATTTATTAGATTGGCCAGTAGACCCAAATGAAATGGAGCGTTTTTACTCTATGGCAGAAGATAAAATGGGAGTAACTGGAACCCATGGGATACCTAGGCTTCCAGGTAATAACAATTTTCAGGTTATGGAGTACGGTGCTAAGGCCTTAGGTTATAATGATGTACATACCGGAAATATGTCAATTAATTCTAAAGCTAGAGATGGTAGGCCAGGGTGTCATCAAATTGGATTTTGCATGGCCGGTTGTGCCATAGGAGCAAAATGGTCAACTTTATATACAGAAATACCAAGAGCTGAGGCTACTGGTAATTTTGAGTTAAGGCCGGAATCTATGGTTTTAAACATTACGCATAATAAAGAAGGAAAAGCAACTGGTGTAGTATATGTTGATGCTGATGGTAATACTCATGAACAGAAAGCTAGAGTAGTAGCGATTGCAGGAAACTCTGTAGAAACGCCTAGATTATTATTAAACTCCGAATCTAGTATGTTTTCAGATGGAATGGCTAATTCTTCAGGACAAGTAGGTAAAAACTTTATGAGACATATGACAGGAACAGTTTATGGCACTATGCCTGGGTCTGTGCACTTTGATAGAGGTACTCAGATGGCAGGAATTGTAATGGATGAATCTGGTCATAATGATAATAGAGGGTTTGCAGGAGGATACTATATGCAAACTCTTCCTGGTTTTGGCTTGGCTGCTATTGCAGGTAATGTTGGAGCTATGTCTGTAGATTCTCCAGGTAAATGGGGAAGGGGATATACACAAGAAGTTGTAGAAAATTATAAAAATATGGCTGGAATGTGGTTAGTAGGAGAAGATATGCCTCAAGAAAAAAATGGTGTTAAGCTTCATGCTACTGAAAAAGATCAGTATGGTCTTCCTATACCTGTTGTAAATTTTGAAGATCACCCAAATGATGTAGTAATGAGAAATCATGCATTTAAAGCTGGAAGTGCTGTTTATCAGGCAGGTGGCTCTAAGAAACAATATCAGCTTCCTCCGTTTCCAAGTACACATAACTTAGGAACGTGCAGAATGAGTGCTAATGCTAGAGATGGCGTTTGCTCAACCACAGGTGCTACTCATGATATTCCTAACTTATTCATATCTGATGGTAGTCAATTTACTACTGGAGCTGCAGCAAATCCAACATTAACTATTGTAGCTTTAGCAATTAGGCAAGCCGAAAATATGACTAAATTACTAAGCCAAAATTCTATTTAAGGGCTTAAATTTATTAAATAAAAGGCGTTATTAATATTTAGTAACGCCTTTTTTTTTTAATTTTTTTTGATAAAAGATAGTTTTAAGATAACATAGAATATATATTTATTAAAATTAATAGGATTCAAGTATGCTTAAGGCTAGGCGATCTGATAGACCTCCAGCAACAAATAAACCAATTAAAAAAAGTAATACTATAAAAAATAATTATAATTCTAAGCTTAGTTTTGCAAAAAAGTACATAATATATATTTTTTTATCTTTAATAATTCTTTTTATTGGCTTTACTGTTCTTGTACCAATGTTAGTCAATCTAAAAGTTTGGAAACCAGAAATAAAGGCTATGTTAGAAGCTGAGACTGGAAAGTTTGCTGATATAAAAGGAGATATAGAATTAAGTTTATATCCATCTCCTCAAATTAAAATTTATGGAATTAGCCTAAAAGATGATCAAAAAGGAGTTCTTATTGATTTTTTTAATTCTGATAGTGTGATTGCAAAATTATCTTTATGGACATTGCTGAAAGGTAAAATAGTAATAGATAAAATTATTTTTGAAGATTTAACAATAAATTTAGAAAATTATCCGGGTGCGGATCCAAACTGGGTTTTTTACAAAAAAGAGAATAAATTAGAATTAGATAAGGAAGCTTATAACGAGGTAAATTCTAAGTTTAATTATATACAATATCCTAATGTTAAAATTTATAAATATGAAATTACTAAGGGAAATATTATTTATAATAAAGATTTAAAAATAAATATAAAAGATTTTCTTATAACAAAGAATAATGATGCGGATATAATAAAAGGTTATTTAAATATAAATGGAATTAATTTTTCTCTAAACTCCTCTTTTGTTAAACAAAATGATGTTGAGAATTTATGGAAATCTTCTTTATCTCTAATCAATAAAGATTTAAAAATATTAACAAATGGAGATTTTAAATATAAAAATAATTATCCAAGCCTAGAAGGTGACTTAGAAATTAGTTCTGATAATATAGGAAAACTTTTTAAAGGCTATAAAGATATTAATATATTAAATGATAAGCTTAAACTAACCAGTAAGCTTTCCCTTAGTTTTGAAAATAATAATTTATTATATTCAATATATAATTTGTCTGCAAACTCTGGACCATTTAAATTCACTGGTATAGTTTCTGGAAACAATGGCATAGAGCCAACGATAGATGCAATTTTATCTTCCAATAGTATGGATTTAGACTTAGTAAATGGAAGTATTCTTAGTTTTAAAAATATTTTACTTAAAAGCAAAGATCAAAAATTTAAAAATATAAAAAGTTACTGGGATTTGTTTGAGGGTAATATGCTATTAACAGTTGGTACGTCAAAGTTTTTAGATTATCCAATTAGAGATCTAATCATAGATATTGAGAAAAAAGATAAAAAATACACTTTAAATTCTGGAAAAGGAACATTTCCAGGTAATACAAAAATTAGTCTTAAGGGAGATTTCAAAAATAATTTTTCGTTATTTGAAGGTTCATCAATTATAAACAGTGAAGATATCAGGCAGTTTTCTAAATGGCTTTCTATAGATATAAAAAATATTTCAGATTCTAGGTTAAAAAAAACTAAATTAATGAGCAATGTTGTATTAAGAGATGGGGGTGCTTCTTTTATTGGTATAAATGGTAAAATTGATTCTAGTGAAGTTACTGGAGAAGTTAGATTGAGGTATGAAGATCTCAATAGTTTGTATGCAAATTTAAAAGTAGATAAAATAAATTTAGACGCTTATATAGAAAAAAATAGTTTAAGTGAAGAAATAACAAAGCCTAATATTTTAAATATACTTACCTTTGATGAAATTAATATTGATGTTAATTTTGATAAACTATTATTTGCTAAAAATGAGTACAATAAAATCAAATTTTCGGGTATATCTAAAAATGATGTACTTAATATAGATGAATTAAATATATTAAATTTTCATAATGGCAAATTAATCTTAACAGGAAATATTGATTATAGTTCAAAAGATATAAGGTATGATCTTGCAATTAAAATTAATCATAAGAACTTTGAACAGTTTTATAATTCTTATAATTTGCCAATTTATCTTGAAGATATTTTTCTTGGAAAAGGTACGATAGAAATTTTAGCTAAAGGAAAGTCAGATTTTTTATATACTAATATGATATTAGATACCGATAGATTAAATATTCTTTATGATGGTGATTTAAATATTAAAAATATGAATTTAATAGGTTATGATGGAAAAATTAATATAAGTATAAATGATTTAAATAAATTTTTAACTATACCATCTAAAAATAATATAATTGATAAATCAAATTTTTTTTCTAATATTTTTCTTAAAGATAATAAATTAAATATTAATAATATAGATTTTAAAAGTGCTAATTATGAATATAAAGGAGATATTGATATTAATTATGATGAAAATAAGAGCATAAACTTTTATGCTGATTTATTTTCAAAAGCCACATCAATTAATAACTTAATAAGTATCTATAATTACTTTTATTTAGACAAAAAAAATAATATAAAAGGTGAATTAAAATTAAAAGCTGATTCATTCAATATTCATAATGTCAAAATATCTAATTTTAATTCTTTTGTGAAATTTAGTGAAGAAGAGCTACATTTAAAAAAGTTAGAAGGAAATTTATTTAATGGAAGTATTTCTGCTGAAGGAAAAAGGTCTAACAATAAAGAATATGCATATAAGGGAAATATTAAACTCTCAAAAATTGATAGTAATATTTTAATAAATGACTACTTTTCTTATAATAAAATTAAAGGTGATATTAATTCAAAAATAGAAGTTAGTGGAAAAGCTATAAATATAGATCAATTTTTTAAAACTTTAAATGCTAAAGTGGAAGCTTCCATAAAAAAGCCTAAATTATTAGGCTTAGATACTAGCAAATTGATAGGAAAAAGAAGTTTTAAAAGTGAGTTAGATATAAATGAATTTATTTTAGAATCTTTTAATACAGAAGAAAAAGCTGAAATAAATAACTTTTCTATAAAATTTAATATTAATGATTCTAGCCTTATATTAGAAAAAGTTAATTTAAAAATTAATAATTTAAATACATGGTTAGAAGGGAAATTTAATTTTTATAATAAAAATTATAATGCCTCTTTTAAAATTAGTCTAAATGATATAGATGACAAATTTATTTTATTAAATCTTAAGAATGATAAGGGTGTTGAAAATATTAGTATTAAAAATAATTATTATTTAAATAATAATATTGCTGCTAATGACTCTAAGAAAGAGCTAGATAATGAAGTTAATATCATAAGTGAAATAAATAATAATGACGATTTTGATACTATTATGGATGATTTATCCAAGAATTCTATTTTAAGTAATTTAAATAAAGAAGATTTGTCAGAAATTAAAGATGCTAATGTTATTAAAACAGAGTCACCTCAAAGCTCTACAGTAAAAGATACTGAAGAAGATAAAAGCTTTAACAAAGTTATAGAATCTAATATAAAAATATCTAAGCTACCTACGTATTTAAAAGATATCAAACAGCCTTTACCTATTAACTACTTTAAACCTAAAATAATAGTAAATACTATTACTAAACCTAAGTTACCTTCAGAAGAGGACTTGCTAGACAATTTATTAGAAAGTGTATTAAACCCATAATTTTTTTTACTAGTTATAATAGTGTTTATGGATTATTATTGTCTAATAATTTCTTATTAGAAAGGTTGTTTATGATAGAGTTATTTACTGCAGCGACTCCGAATGGTTATAAAATTTCTATTGCCTTAGAGGAGCTAGGTTTAGAATACAAAGTTAAAAAAATAGATTTTAATTCTTCTGAACAAAAAGAAGAGTGGTTTCTAAAAATAAATCCTAATGGAAGAATTCCTGCAATAATTGATCATGATAATAATGGTTTAACTGTTTTTGAAAGTGGTGCAATTCTATTATATTTAGCAGATAAATATAATAAACTGATACCTCAGGACCCTATTGGTAGAATTAGATGTATTGAATGGTTAATGTTTCAAATGGGAGGTTTAGGACCGATGCAAGGTCAGGCAAACGTATTTGGTAGATATTTTGAAGAAAAAATTCCAAGTGCTATAGCACGTTATAGAAATGAATGTAGAAGATTATACTCAGTTCTTGATAAGCATTTAGAAGGAAGGGAATGGATATGTGATGAGTATTCTATAGCTGATATTGCTAACTGGTCATGGGTAAGAATATACAAGTGGTCTGAGATTGATATTAGTGAGTTAGACAATTTAAGATTATGGATGGATAGAATGTCAGCAAGGCCAGCCTGTCAAAAAGGCTGCAGGGTTCCTCCAAGAGCTGACGAAAATACCCAAGTTAAATCAGCTAAAAGTATGATACAAAAATAAATAAATCATGTGATACCAAAAGATTCAAAAAAATCATTACCTTTGTCGTCAATTATAATAAATGCAGGAAAGTCTTTTACTTCAATCTTCCAAATTGCTTCCATTCCCAGTTCTGGATATTCTAAGCATTCTACTTTGGTAATATTATTTTTAGCCAGTTCTGCTCCAGGTCCTCCAATAGACCCAAGATAAAATCCACCATTCTTTTTACATGAATCCGTAACTTGTTTAGAACGATTACCTTTAGCAAGCATTACTCTTGAAGCACCTTTTTCTTGAAAAAGACTAACATAGCTGTCCATTCTTCCCGCTGTTGTTGGTCCAAATGCTCCTGTGACCATTCCATCCGGCGTTTTTGCTGGGCCAGCATAATATATTGGATGGTTTACAAAATACTCGGGAATTTCAATATTATTATCTAATTTTTCTTTAATCTTACCATGAGCCATATCTCTTGCAACTATAAGTATTCCATTTAAAATTACTCTAGTTTTAACAGGGTATTGCCTTAAAATTGCGCATATTTTTTCCATAGGTTGGTTCAAGTTAATATTCACAGAGTTCTTTGATAAAATATTTTCAGAAATTGTAGGAAAGTATTTAGAAGGATTTTTTTCTAGTTTTTCAATAAATACTCCTTTTTCATTTATTTTTGCTTTAACTTGTCTATCGGCACCACAACTAACACCTATACTTATTGGAAGGCTTGCTCCGTGTCTTGGAAGTCTAATAACTCTTACATCATGACAAAAATATTTTCCTCCAAATTGTGCTCCAATTCCATACTTAATAGTCATTTCTAATATTTCTTTTTCCATATCTATATCTCTAAATGCTCTTCCAGAGTTATTTCCTTCTGTTGAAATATTATCTAAATATTTACAGGTAGCTAATTTTAGAGTTTTCATATTTAACTCAGCAGAAGTTCCTCCTATAACAATACCAAGATGATAAGGTGGACAAGCAGCAGTACCTATATTTTTTATTAAAGGCTTTAAGTAATCAAGTATTTTTTTTGTTCTTATTACTGAGGGGGTTGCCTGATAAAAAAATGTTTTATTTGCAGACCCCCCTCCTTTTGCAACAAATAAAAAGCTATATTCATTGCTATTGGTAGACATAATATCTATTTGAGCAGGCAAGTTTGTTTTAGTATTGACTTCTTCATACATGGATAAGGGAGCTAATTGACTATACCTTAAGTTATTCTCCTTAAAAGCACGCCAAATACCTTTAGATAGGTATTTTATATCATCAAAATCTGTCCAAATAGAAGATCCCTTTTTTCCAACGACAATTGCAGTACCAGTATCTTGGCACATAGGTAAAATGCCTCCGGCCGCAACATTTGCATTCTTCAATAAAGTTAAAGCTACATATTTATCATTATCTGATGCATCTGAGTCTTCAAGTATTGTAGACATTTGTTTTAAATGGCCTGCTCTTAAAAAATGTGAGATCTGATAGAAAGCTTCTTGCGCCAAATTTTCTAAAATATCTTTTGTAATATTTATAATATTTTTTCCATTTACAGAATAGCTTTCAATAGGACTAGATTCTAATTTAATATATTCCGTAGTATCTTGACTATATTGAAAAAGTTTTTCATATTTAAAATTAGTCAATTATCTGTCCTTTTTAAAATCTTTAATATTAACTATATTATCTTGTTTTTTTTTGTTTTTACCAATTATTTCTTCTTTGTGTTCAAGCTTAGGAAATTTTAAATGAAAATTTGCGTAAGGGTCAGAAAAAACTAACAGAGAACCATATGGAATTATAAGATTATTTTTAATATTATTAAAAGAAAGAGTAATAGAAAAAAAGGTATCTTTAACTATTAATTCCCAAAAAGAGTTTTCTATTACTATTGTCATTTCATCGGGGTATTTTTTTTTTAAATTAATTGGTATATCCACACTTTTAAAATTTGTATTAAAAGTAATATAAAAATGATGATTTTCTGGCAAAGTATTATCAGTTATATTATTTAGTACTGATTTGACTACATTCCTCATTGCATTAATAGTATGCAGATTATAATCTATTAAAATTTTTTTTTTATCAGTCATATTATTTCTTTATAGTGTTAAATTTTATTTATTTAGAAGTGGTAGAATAAATCTACCACTTCCAAAAGCGTTCTGTTGCCAGGTGCTTTATGCCCCGCCCAAACGGTGTGACGCGCTGGGAGTTGAACCACGGCTTTTCTTACTGCTTACGCAGCAAAAGCAACCTCACGACTGTTGTCGTTTGCAGTTATAAAATTGGCCCATTACGTAGGAACCATTCCGAGCAAAAGTTAATATCCTTCGATGCATGTCGATCCTATTTCACCCCCCTAATGTTTTTGGTGGAGGTGCCGGGTACCGCCCCCGGGTCCATAACATTTATATAATATTACGTTTATTGCCATAGCTGGAATAAGCCAGCATCTTTATTATAATTAATAGTGAGCATTTTAAAAGCTATTTAAAAGATTTATTATTAAATAATACAAATAATTATTTTTATTACTATGATAATGGTTTATATATTTATAATAATTTATTAATTGAGATTCATTCATGGTAAAAATATTAAAAAAAAATAATACTCTTTCTAATGAGCAAGTTGCTGAGATTGATGATTTAAGAGCAGGTAATAATAAAACTATTAGACCTGTAGCTGAAGGTATTGAAAAAATACTATATCAAGTATTTCCTGCTTTAGATCACGGCTTTATAAGAGTTGTTGATTATATGGGAGATGATCAAGCTGTGGTTCAGGCAGCTAGAGTATCATATGGTAAAGGGACGACTCGAGTTTCAGAAGATAGAGGATTAATTAGGTATTTAATGAGGCATAGGCATTCAACTCCTTTTGAAATGTGTGAAATTAAATTACATGTAAAATTACCAATGTTTATAGCTAGACAATGGATAAGGCATCGTACTGCAAGTATTAATGAGTATTCAGCTAGATATTCTGTCCTAGATAAAGAGTTTTATATTCCAGCGGCTAAAGATTTAGCATTACAATCATTAACTAATAGGCAGGGAAGAGGAGAAGTTTTATCTGAAAAAAATTCAAAAGAAGCACTCGATATGTTGAAAAGAGATGCAGAAAAATGTTTTGATACTTATGAGTACTTGCTTAACGAAAAGTCTAATGGAGACATCATAGATGAAAATAGAGAAGGTTTAGCAAGAGAGTTAGCTAGAATAAATCTTACATTAAATACTTATACACAATGGTATTGGAAAACTAACTTACATAACCTTATGAATTTTATATACCTTAGGGCTGATAGTCATGCTCAGTATGAAATTAGAGTATATGCAGATATTATATATGAAATAATGAAGGCGTGGGTTCCTATAACAGCTGAAGCATTTAACAGTTATAGATCAGGTTCTACTGAGCTTTCAGCGGAGGCCATGAAAGTAATTAAGATTATGATAGCAGGAAAAAAAATAGACCAAAAATCTAGTGGGTTAAGTATTAGAGAATGGAATGAGTTAATGAATAGCTTGGATAAATAATTATATTTATTCAAATATAATTATTGGCTCATTTTCTTTTTCATTACTACTTTTTTTAATAAAATCTATAATATTATCTGAAATTTTATCAAAAGGTATAGACTTTTTATTACCTTTAGAAAATATTTTATCAGGTTCACCATTGTCTGAGTTAATTCGTATTTCTATATCCAATGGAACTTCTCCTAGGTAAGGAACATTCATATCTAGAGCGGTTATTTTTGCACCTCCATGACCAAATAGCATAGTTTTATCGTTACAATTAGGGCATTGATAATAACTCATATTTTCGATTATACCTATTATCGGAACGTTAACTTTTTTAAACATATTTAGTCCTTTCCGAGCATCAATTAAAGCAATATCTTGTGGGGTAGATACAATAATAGCTCCTGAAAGGCTTACTCTCTGACTCATTGTAAGTTGGACATCTCCGGTACCTGGAGGCATGTCTACGAATAGTATATCTAGCTCTCCCCAATCTACATCTTTAATTAGTTGTTCTAAGGCGCCTTGAACCATTGGTCCTCTCCAAATCATTGGTTTTTCTTCATCTATAAGTAATCCTATTGACATGCATTTAATGCCATATTTATCAACGGTCGTAATCTTTCCATTTTGATTTTGAATTGGCTTTTCATCCTTAATACCAAGCATTCTAGGCTGGGATGGACCGTAAATATCAGCATCTAAAATACCAATTTTAAAATTTTTATTAATTAATGACATTGCAAGGTTTGTAGTTAAGGTAGATTTACCTACTCCTCCTTTTCCTGAAGCTACGGCAATTATGTGTTTTACCTTTTCAGGTTTTATTCCATCTTTAATATGTGATTCTTTCTTTGCATTTGAATTGGATTTTTCTGTAGTCAAAACAATATTATATTTAACTAAATCATTAAAATCATTTAATTTTTTTTCGCATTGTTTAACTAAATTATCATAAAGTGTTTTATCATGTTTAATTACTAAAATGATTGATATAAGATCTTTTGTAATTATTATATTGCTTAAAGTTCCTGTTTCTATAATGCTTTTATTTACATTAAGATCTTTTATGTCTTTAAGAATATTTTTTATGCTTTCCTCATTTAAATTTTCCATTTTTATCCTTTGTTAAAAATATATTTATTTATAGCTTGAAATATTTATGCTTAATAGCAATATCATATATTATGATATACCATTTTGTTGTAGAGATATAATATAGTTTACTTGTAACTAATGATATGAATGTTATAAACAATTATTATTTAATATTTAGCTAGAGGAAATATATATATGCCTTGGAATAGTAATGATGATGGGCCTTGGGGCTCGGGAAATGGGTCTTCAAATAATGGAGGGTCTAGAGGAAATAATAATAATCCATGGAATAATAATAATATGGATGATATTATTAAGAACGCTAAAAATAAAGCAAGCTCTTTATTACCCGGTGGTAAAAAAGGTATTTCTCTTATTGTAATTGCTATATTAGCTATTTGGATGGTTAGTGGATTTTACACGGTAGGTCCTGAAGAGCAGGGAGTTGTTCTTAGGTTTGGAAAATATGTTGAAACCACTACTTCAGGATTAAATTATCATCTTCCAACACCTTTAGAAAAAGTTACTGTAGTTCAAGTAACTACAACAAGAAATATAGAAATAGGTTTCAGAAAAGGTTCTGACAGAGGCGGACAAGTAAGCACCCGTAATATTGACGATGAGTCATTAATGTTAACTGGGGACGAAAATATAGTAGACGTTAATTTTGTTGTACAATGGTATATAGGTGATGCAGCAGAATATTTATTTAATGTTAGAAATCCCGCAAGAAATATCAAAGATGGTGCTGAAAGTGTTATGAGAGAAATTATGGGAAGAACTAATATAGAATTTGCTTTATCAGAAGGAAGAGAGCAGATTAGACAGGAAGCACAACAGATGCTTCAAGAAATATTAGATTCTTATAAAGCTGGAATAGTAATATCTTCATTGCTTATGCAAAGAGTTGATCCGCCAGCAACAGTTATAGATGACTATAGAGATGTTCAAAGAGCTAGAGCGGATAAGGAAAGACTTATAAATGAATCAGAAGCTTATGCTAACAGAATTGTTCCTGAGGCTAGAGGTGAAGCTTCAAAAATTCTTGCAGAAGCAGAAGGTTATAAAGAACAAGTTATAGCTAGAGCAGAAGGTGCTGCACAAAGATTTATTTCAATATACGATGAATATTCTAATGCTAAAGATGTTACAAAACGAAGAATATATTTAGAAACGATGGAAGAAATAATGAAGAACACAAAAAAAGTTATCATAGATAAAAATGCAGGGAATGGAGTCGTTCCATATTTGCCTCTGCCTGAGTTAAAAAACAGAAATGATTCAAATGGAGGCACTCGATGACACCTAAAAAAATAGCTTTATCTTTTATTGTTGTAGTAATATTATTTATTGGAGGTTCAAGTTTCTTCTATGTTGATCAGAGAGTTCAAGCCTTAGTATTACAATTTGGAGAGCCTGTTAAATTAATAAAAGAACCAGGCTTGCAATTTAAAATTCCTTTAATGCAAAATGTAGAATATTTTGATAAAAGACTGATTTTGTTTGATAATCCTCGAGAAGAAATAATAAGTTCTGATAAAAAAAGATTAATTGTTGATACATTTGCAAGATATATAATAATTGATCCACTTAAGTATTATCAAACAATTAGATATGAGTCTGCGTTAAGAAATAGACTTGGTTCAATATTAAATGATAGTTTGCGTCAGGTACTAGGTAGAGTTCCATTAGCAGATGTAATTTCAAATAAACGAAAAGTTTTATTAGAAGAAGTTGGATTATTAGTAGCGGCAGAGGCTAATGACTTTGGAATAAAAGTAGAAGATGTTAGAATTAGAAGGGCAGATTTGCCTCCAGCTAATTCAGAAGCAATCTTTAGAAGAATGCAAACAGAAAGACAGCAGGAGGCTGCTCAATTTAGGGCTGAAGGAAATGAAGAGGCAAGAAAAATTACTTCTGAATCTGAGAGGGAGCGTACTGTTCTATTAGCTAATGCAGAAAGAGATGGAGAGATACTTAAAGGTCAAGGTGATGCTGGAAAAAATAAAATTTTAGGCGAAGCTTTTAGTAAAGATCCTGAATTTTTTGCTTTTTATAGGTCAATGAAAGCTTACAGCATAGCATTAAATAATGGAGATACTACAATGGTATTATCTCCTGATAGTACATTTTTTCAATTCTTTAATGATATTAATGAATAAAGTTAATTAATAATATTGATGGCATTTGAACTAGATCTTATTAATATAATATTACTATCTTTTTCATTGGTTTTTATATTCGAAGGAATATTATACTCACTTTTTCCATATTATATGAAAAAAGTAGCGATTTTTATTCTTAAATTAAGTTCAGATAGAATAAGGTTTATAGGTTTTATTTTTTGTTTAATAGGTATAATTATACTTTATTTTATTTAATATTAATATAAGTGATCGGATGCAACGATTTTTATGTAAAATAGATAAATATTCATTATTAACATATTTTAATATATTGGAAATGCGTCATTAACTTTAAAAGTGCATAGTATAAATATTAAATTAATTTTCTTTAAGGGATAATTCATGTTTAAAAATTTATTAATAATCAAAAAATTTACCATATTTATTACTTTTACTTTTTTATTTAGCTCTTTATCATTGGCGGACAGTTATCCTCCAGATTTTTCAGAGCTTTCGTCTAGGCTTTCTCCTGCTGTCGTTAGCATTTCTACTATTATGTCATCAGAGCCGAATGCTCCAGGAGCTCCACAGTTTCCTCCTGGGTCCCCATTTGAAGATTTTTTTAATGACTTTTTTGAAAAACGTGGTGATAAAAGACCTCCTAGAGAAAAACAACCAAAGCAAGCAATGGGGTCTGGATTTATAATAGAATCTTCAGGATTAATTGTTACAAATAACCATGTTATAGAAGATGCAAATTCAATAAACGTGATATTAACGGATGGTAGAACTTTTACTGCTAAATTGATAGGCAAGGATAAAAAAACAGATCTAGCATTATTAAAAATAGAAACTGATGATGAATTACCATTTGTGAACTGGGGAGACTCTGATACAGCTAAAGTGGGTAATTGGGTTTTAGCGATAGGTAATCCATTCGGGTTAGTTAATACCGTTACAGCGGGTATTATTTCTGCAAGAGGAAGAGATATTAGTGCGGGCCCATTTGATGATTTTATTCAAACAGATGCATCAATAAATAGAGGTAATTCCGGCGGTCCTTTGTTTAATTTAGATGGAGAAGTAATTGGAATTAACACTGCAATATTTTCTCCTACTGGAGGTAGTGTTGGGATTGGTTTTTCAGTGCCTTCCAGCTTAGCTAAAGGTGTTATTTTTCAACTTAAGAAATACGGTAAGACTAGAAGAGGTTGGCTAGGTGTAAGAATTCAAACGGTTACTGATGACATTGCGGCCAGTTTAGGCATGGATAAAACCAGAGGAGCTCTCATTTCGGGTGTAATGCCTGAGGGGCCTGCAAAGATGTCTGGTATTAAAGCTGGTGATATAGTTCTTAATTTTGATGGTAAAGATGTTGATGATATGAAAAGCCTTCCAAGAATTGTAGCTGAAACTGAGATCGATAAGCCAGTTACTGTAGAGGTTTGGAGAAATGGTAGATCAATGAAACTACAAGTTATTGTTGGTGAAATGGAGGAAGATATCAAAGTATCAAAGAAAGTATCTCCTCAAAGTAATGAAGTGGTTACTAAAGAAATTTTAGAATTAGGGCTTTTATTATCCAATATTACAGAAGATATGAGGTCAAAATTTGGTATTCCTGAAAATGTTAGTGGTGTACTGGTTGTAAATGTTAAATCCGATACTGATGCTGCAGATAAAGGTATTCTTCCTGGAGATATTATAATCGAAATTTCTCAGAATAAAGTTTATACTCCAGGTGATGTTGTAATGAGAGTAGCTGAGGAAATAAATGCTGAACGAGATTTTGCTTTAATACTTATTAATAGAAAAGGTAATTTATCATACATTGCTGTAAAGATTAGCAAAAATTAATTTAGGAAGGATATATAATATTAATATAAATATATCCAGTCCTATAGTAGTTTTAGCTGGCCCCACAGCCTCTGGTAAGTCAGAATTAGCTATTTCATTATGTAAAAAGCTAAATGGAACAATTATTAATTTTGATAGTATGCAGGTATATAAAGAGCTACGTATTATTACAGCTAGACCTGATATTTCTTCTGAAAATTTAGCTCCTCATAAGTTATATGGATATATGTCCGGAAATAATAGGTGCTCAGCTGTTTTATGGAAAAATAAAGCATTAGAGGAAATAAAATTAGCTTTAAAATTAGGCAGTATACCTATCTTAGTTGGGGGGTCAGGTTTATATATTAAGGCAATGATGGACGGCTTAAATAACATTCCAACAACGTTAAGCAAATATAGAAATGAAGCAGAGAGAATTTTGCATAGAGAAGGGCCTGAAAATTTTTATAATATAGTAAAAAGTAAAGACCCAAATATTGAAAATAATATTAATATAAATGATAAGCAAAGGCTTGTCAGAGCTTATAGTGTGTGGCTACAAACTGGTAAAACATTATCGGATTGGATAAAAAGTGATAAATCTAAAAATGTCATTTCTAATAAATTTTTAAAAATAAAGTTGTCTCCTAGCAGAGATACTCTTAGAGAAAATATATATAAAAGATTTTACAAAATGTTGGAACAAGATGTTTTAGGAGAGGTAGATAAAATTAAAAATTTTGATGCAAACCTTCCAATTATGAAAGCACATGGTGTTAGAGAACTTCTATCTTTTATAAAAAAAGAAATTTCTTTAGAGGAGGCAGCTAAAATAACAATAAACCATACTAATCAATATGCAAAAAGACAAAATACTTGGTTTGCTCATCAATATAAAGAAGATTATGAAATACAAAATTATGAAGATGAAATAGATAAATATTGCACTAATATCTTGTGTTTATATAGAGAATTGTATTAATAAGTTTATATTAATGATTAAATAAACTTTAAAAAAACTAGATTTGGATAAATTATGAAACTATCAGGTTCTGAAATTATAATAAAAACATTAGCCGATCTAAATGTTGAAGTTATTTTTGGATATCCTGGTGGTGCTGTCTTACCTATATATGATGCTATTTTTAAACAAAATAGAATTAGGCATGTGCTAGTTCGTCATGAACAAGCGGCAGTTCATATGGCAGAAGGTTATGCTCGCTCTACTGGTAAAGTTGGTGTAATATTAGTAACATCTGGTCCAGGGGCTACAAATACAATAACAGGATTAACTGATGCGCTTATGGATAGTATTCCCTTATTGTGCTTAACAGGGCAAGTGCCTACACATCTAATTGGAACGGATGCATTTCAAGAAGCAGATACAGTTGGTATTACATCTTCATGTACAAAGCACAATTATTTAGTAAAAGATATTAATGATTTAGAAAATACTATTGCGGAAGGGTTTTATATAGCAAAAACTGGAAGACCAGGACCTGTTGTAATAGATTTACCAAAAGATGTTCAGAATGCCGTTACTACTTATAAGGAAATTAAAGTAGGAAATATGGTTTCATATGATCCTGTTAAAAAACCTAAATTGAATGATATTAAACAAGCTTTAGATATTTTACTTAAGGCTAAAAAGCCAATAATATATTCTGGAGGGGGCGTAGTTAACTCTGGTGTTAAAGCTTCTACTGCATTAACTGATTTAGTAAACTATACAAAAATTCCTATTACGCAAACGTTAATGGGTTTAGGAGCAGTCGCAGCAAATAACAAAAATTTTTTAGGTATGTTAGGAATGCATGGAACATATGAAGCTAATATGGCCATGCATGACTGTGATGTTATGTTATGCGTTGGAGCCAGGTTTGACGACAGAATTACAGGAAATTTAAAATATTTCTCTCCTAATTCTAAAAAAATACATATTGATATTGATCCATCATCAATAAATAAAAATGTTAAAGTAGATTTGGCAGTAATTGGAGATTGTTATTATATTTTAAACATGCTGATGAAAGAGTTAAAAGCTAGTAAAAGTAAGATTGATAAAAATAGCATTGATAAATGGTGGAAAACCATTGATAAATGGAAAAGTAAAGACTGCTTATCCTTTATTGACTCAGAAAAATCTATTAAACCACAGAGAGCATTACAAGAACTTAATAAGGCACTTAAGGGAAAAGATGCATATATAACTACGGAGGTTGGTCAACACCAAATGTGGGCAGCACAATATTTAGATTTTAATAAGCCAAATAGATGGATGACATCTGGAGGTTTAGGAACTATGGGGTATGGTTTTCCAGCAGCTATTGGTGTTCAAGTTGCGCACCCTAAGAAACCTGTTGTATGTGTTGCAGGAGAAGCTTCTTTTTTAATGAATATACAAGAGTTATCATCATTAAAACAGTTAAATATTCCTGTGAAGGTTTTTATTTTAAATAATGAGTATATGGGCATGGTTAGGCAGTGGCAAGAGTTTTTTCATGGAGGAAGGTATTCAGAATCTTATTCAGATTCATTGCCTGACTTTATAGCTTTAGCTAATTCTTTTGGTATAAAGGGTATGAGAGTAACTGATCCAAAAGACTTAAAAAGTTCTATTGCTGAAATGATGAATCATGATGGTCCAGTAATAATGGATGTGTGTGTTGATAAAATGGAAAATGTTTTTCCAATGATACCAGCCGGAGCAGCTCATAATGATATGAAATTAAATGAGCATGATAATAAAGAGGCACAAACTTCAGAAGGAATGGGTTTATTATAGATAAAATTTTTAAAGATTATACTTTTATTTTATAATCAAGGTTTGTGAATATGGATAATCAAAAAAAATATCATCATGGTGACCTGAAAAACCTCTTAATATACCAAGTACTAGAAGCAGTAAAAAAGAATAAATTAGAAAGTTTTTCAATTAGAGATGCTTCTAGATTATTGAATGTATCTGCAGCAGCTCCTTATAAACATTTTCAAGATAAACAATCTTTAATAATTTCATCTATTCTATATTGTCAAAATATTTTTTATTCTTATTTAAATGAACAGATAGAAAAAAACACTTTTAGTTCTCATATGCAGTTAATAAACTTAGGAAAATGTTACTTAAAATATGCATTTGAAAACCCTGAACTATTTACTTTTATGTTTTCTCTTCCTTTATCAGGTAAAGAAAGATTACATAATTATGATAAATTTCATAAATTGTTTGTTTATACGATAAAAGAAAATTTAGATGAAGATAGTTTTAGAAAAAGAGTATCTAAAAGTTCTGCAGTGAATGCTGCTTGGTCTATGGTTCATGGAATTGCATGCTTAATAGCGAGTAAAACAATTAGTGATGAAGAAGTAGACGGCTACATAAATGGAAAATCATTTGAGGAAATTTCTGCAATATGGGCAGTAGGTGTTTCTAAGCCTCCTAAATATAAGCTGTAAATTTTTACTTTGTGTGTAAATATTATATACTTTAAAGCTTTAATCATTTTACTTTATTATGAATTAAATGTAATTAAAGACTATTAAGTTTTTAGAAAGGTATTTATATTTGTCTAGTATTAATACACATACATTTTCAGTTATAGTAGATAATAAATCGGGAGTATTATCTAGAGTAGTAGGGATGTTTGCTGCTCGTGGTTATAATATTGAAAGCTTAACAGTTGCAGAAGTGGATGAGGATAAAAATTTATCAAGAATTACAGTCATGATCACTGGAACAGTAATGGTAATAGAGCAAATTAAAGCTCAATTAGAAAGAATAGTTCCAGTAAGAAAAGTTGTAGATTTAAATAAGGAAGGTGCTTTTGTAAATAGAGAATTAGTTTTAGTCAAAGTAAAGGCTAAAGGTGAAAGAAGAATTGAATCATTGAGAATAGCAGATATTTTTCGTGCTAGAGTTATTGATAGCTCAAACCAGTCCTTTGTTTTTGAATTAACGGGTACCGCTCAAAAGTTAGATGCATTTATTAAATTGATGAATCCTTTAGGCTTAGTAGAAGTTTCTAGGACAGGAGCAGTTGCAATCCTTAGAGGCGAAAAAGCATTATTTAAAGAATAGTTAAATATTAATATAAAAGATGGAGAATATAAATGAGAGTTTATTATGATAGAGATTGTGATGTAAATTTAATCAAGGCAAAAAATGTAGTAGTTATTGGTTATGGAAGTCAAGGCCATGCACATGCAGCAAATATGAGAGATAGCGGGGTTAAAAATGTTAGGATAGCTCTAAGAGAAGATTCTTCTTCTGTATCAAAAGCTAAAGAAGCAGGATATGAAGTAATGAATGTTTCAGATGCCGCAAAGTGGGCTGATATAATGATGATGGCTACTCCAGATGAGCTTCAGTCTGAAATATGGGAAGATAGTCTTAAAGATAATATGAAACCTGGCTCAGCATTAGGATTTGCGCATGGTTTAAATATACATTTTGGACTTATAGAACCTAGAAAAGATATAGACATATTTATGCTAGCACCGAAAGGCCCAGGTCATACCGTTAGATCTGAATATTTAAGAGGAGGTGGTGTTCCCTCATTAGTAGCTGTGGCACAAGATGCATCATCTAATGCACTTGATATTGGATTGTCATATGGTTGTGCTACAGGAGGTGGAAGAGCAGGTATAATTGAAACTACTTTTAAAGAAGAATGTGAAACAGATTTATTTGGTGAGCAGGTTGTTTTATGTGGAGGTTTATCAGAATTAATTACAGCAGGTTTTGAGACTTTAGTAGAGGCTGGATATGCTCCAGAAATGGCATATTTTGAATGCTTGCATGAAGTAAAATTAATTGTAGATCTTATGTATGAAGGTGGTTTAGCTAATATGAGATATTCAATTTCTAACACTGCAGAATATGGAGACTACGTAACAGGTAAGAGAATTATTACAGAAGAGACTAGAAAAGAGATGAAAAGAATACTCGAAGATATTCAATCAGGAAAATTTGCAAGAAATTGGATGCAAGAATGTAAGGTTAATCAGCCTAGTTTCAAGGCTACTAGAAGAAGAGCTGCTGAACATCAGCTTGAAGAAGTTGGTTCAAAATTAAGAGATATGATGCCATGGATAGCAGAACAAAAATTAGTAGATAAGGATAAAAATTAATAAATTTAAATCTTTATATATATATTTAAATTCCATATTTATTGAAAATATGCTTGAATACTAATCTTTCTAAGCGCATATTGTATTTATTGTAAATGTGAGAGTAAATAAATGAAATTATTTCATTTAATTATAGAATTATTCATTAGCGGTTCAGATTTATCATTTCTGCACTATCGACTTACTTACCCAAAGTATTAAAAAAATACTTTGGGTAATTTAGTCAATAATATTCTATAGGAGTTTTAAATGAAATTTGAAAATAATAAAAATATAAACAGTAGTTCTAAAGATAATGTTCTAATATTTGACACTACATTAAGAGATGGAGAACAGTCTCCTGGCTGCTCTATGAATTTAGAAGAAAAATTAAAAATAGCTGATACATTACAGGCTTTAGGTGTTGATATAATAGAAGCAGGTTTTGCAATAGCTTCAAATGGTGACTTTGAATCTGTAAAAAAAATATCTGAAACTCTAGATGGACCAATTATTTGTTCTTTATCCAGGGCAGCACATAAAGATATTGATAGGTCAGCTGAAGCTTTAAAGTATGCTAAAAGAAAAAGAATTCATACTTTCCTGTCAACGAGTCCTTTGCATATGAAATATAAACTTCAAATGGAACCTGATGATGTTTTAGAAATGGTTATTGATAGTGTTTCTTATGCCAGAAATAAAGTTGACGACGTTGAATGGAGTCCAGAAGATGGATCTAGAACAGAACATGATTTTTTATGTAGGTGCATAGAAGCTGCTATTACAGCAGGTGCTTCTACAATTAATATTCCAGATACAGTCGGTTATGCAATACCTGAAGAGTTTGGGTCTTTAATTAAAATGATTAAAAACAGAGTTCCTAATATTGATAAGGCTATTATTAGTGTCCATTGTCATAATGACTTAGGACTTGCTGTAGCAAATTCTTTAGCTTCTCTTAAAGAAGGAGCAAGACAGATTGAGTGTACTATTAATGGAATTGGTGAAAGAGCAGGAAACACTTCTTTAGAAGAAGTTGTTATGGCAATTAAGACTAGAAAGGATTTGTTGCCATTCTCTACAAACATAAATACAGAAGTTATTACACGGTCTTCAAGGCTTTTATCTGCTGTTACAGGTTTTTCTGTTCAGCCGAATAAAGCAATTGTTGGTGCAAATGCTTTTGCGCATGAGTCTGGTATCCATCAAGATGGAATGTTAAAGCATTCAGGTACATATGAAATTATGACTCCAGAGTCTGTTGGCTTAAATAAGTCAACCTTAGTTATGGGTAAACATTCAGGACGTCATGCATTTAAGTCTAAATTAAGTGAGCTGGGTTATGATGTTTCCGATAATCAATTAAATGATGCTTTTCATAGGTTTAAAGATTTATCTGATAAAAAGAAAGATATATTTGATGATGATATTATAGCTTTAGTTGATGATGGAATCTCAGATTCAGGAGAATTTGTAAGGTTTAATTCTTTATCCCTTGCTTGCGGATCAAATGGGCCGGCTACAGCAAATCTTAGCTTAACTATATTTAATAAAGTTGAAGAAATAGAAATAAAAGGAGACGGTCCAGTAGATGCAGTTTTTAAAGGTATATCATCATTGGTAAAAGGAAATTATACTTTACAATTATTTGCTGTAAATGCAGTTACTGAAGGTACAGATGCACAAGCAGAAGTAACAGTAAGGCTTTTAGAAGATGGAAGAACGGTTAATGGTCAAGCTGCTGACACGGACACTATGGTGGCATCGGCTAGAGCTTATATTGTAGCTTTAAATAAATTAATAGTTAAAAGAGAAAAACAACCATTATTAAGTAAATCTCTAATTAAATAATAAGGAATATAAATTGATGTTATCAAAATTACTTGGGTTATGGTCAACAGATATGGCAATTGATCTTGGCACTGCAAATACTTTGGTTTATGTGAAGAGTCAGGGAATAGTGCTTAATGAGCCATCAGTTGTAGCTGTTGTAAATACTGATGGCAAAAGTAAAGTTTTAGCAGTAGGTATTGAAGCAAAAGAAATGCTGGGAAGATCGCCAGGAAATATAGATGTTATAAGGCCGTTAAGAGATGGTGTAATTGCTGACTTTGAAATAGCAGAAGAAATGATTAAACATTTTATACAAAAAGTTCATAATAGAAGAGCTTTTACATCTCCTATTATTGTAATCTGCGTGCCATCAGGGTCTACTGGCGTAGAAAGAAGAGCAATTCATGAAAGTGCAGAAAGAGCAGGTGCAAGGAAGGTTTATTTAATAGAAGAGCCTATGGCTGCAGCTATCGGTGCTGGACTTCCAGTAACAGAACCTAGTGGTTCCATGATAGTTGATATAGGTGGAGGAACAACAGAAGTTGCAGTTCTATCTTTAGGTGGAATAGTTTATGCTGAATCAGCTAGAGTAGGTGGAGATAAAATGGATGAATCTATCATAGCATATATGCGCAGACATCATAATTTATTAATAGGAAGTATGAGTGCAGAAAGACTTAAAAAGAGTATAGGATGTGCTTATGCTCCAGAAGATGGTGATGGTGAAAAATTCACAGTTAAAGGTAGAGACTTAGTTAATGGCGTTCCAAAAGAACTGATATTATCTCAAAGAAATGTAGCAGAAGCATTATCTGAACCCATAGGAAGTATTATAGAAGCTGTAAAAAGAGCTTTAGAAAATACAGCACCAGAATTAGCTGCAGATATAGTAGATAGAGGAATTACATTAACAGGTGGTGGTGCTTTATTATCAGGAATGGATTCAGTTTTAAGAAAAGCTACTGGTTTACCAGTAACTTTGGCGGAAGACACATTATTAAGCGTTGCTTTAGGTACGGGTAAAGTTCTAGATGATATGAAGAACCTAAAAATAGTCTTAAGAACAGCTTATTAAATTTATTTTATGGGTTATTAAAATATGACAGGCCTGTCTAACTATAAAAGAGTGCAAAAAGTTATTAGAAACAAAGCTATTAATAATAAAATTTTAACTTTTATTTCATTATTATTTGCGTTGATTTTACTATTTTCATCTTACATGTATCCTAATTTTAGTAATGCAATAAAATTAAAGATTATAGATTATTCTAGTGATATAATGAATGGTATATATTCTCCAATAAGCACTATTAATAAATCTGTTACAAATTTAAATAATATAATGAATGCCTATAGTATTAATAATGAATTAATTAAAGAAGTTGAAAGTTTAAAAAATATTTATAATAAAAATGAAATATTATATGCAGAAAATATAAAACTAAAAAATCTTTTAAACCTATCAAATGACATCGAGTATAATTTTACAACTGCAAAAATCATTTCTAATAGTAATTCATCTTTTATTAGGTCTGCAATATTGAAGACGGGTAAAAATAATAACATATCTTTAAATAGTCCAGTTATATATAATAATAATGTTTTAGGCTACATAAGCGAATTAGGTATTAGTTCATCTAGAGTTACTGCATTAACAGATATAAGTACTAAAATTCCAGCATTTATTCCAAATAAAGATGTTAAATTTATTTTATCAGGTAATAATAGTAATTTTTTAGAAATAACTAATTACATAGAAATTACTTCAATAAAAGAAGGTGATAAAGTTTTTAGTTCTGGTGACGGTAATATGTATCCAGCTGGCTTATATATAGGAATAATAAAAGTTAAGCCAGATGGTAATGTTATTGTAGAACCCAGTAAAAAATTAAATAGTTTAAGCTATGTACAGATAATAGATTGGACCCTAGAAAAAAGAGGTATTGATATTAATGTTGATCCTATATTCTATGACTAAGGTATAGAAGTATTATGACCTTATATTCTTATATATTATTTAATTTATATAAAATAATGCCTATTTTTACTACTTTAATTTTTAGTTTAGTCTCTGTATCTCCTATTATGCCGGCTGGCTCTGAAGAAATAGCTCCTCTATTAGGTGTTATATCGTTAGCATTTTGGATAATATACAAACCTGATAATATGGGCTGGATTGCTTTAATAATGATAGGAGTTTTTAACGATTCATTGTATGGATCAGTGCTAGGAGTGTCATGTTTAGCCAACATAATAATTAGAGTAACAATAATAAAATTATTATTACGGCTAGAAAATATAAATACTTATATAACTCTTTTGTACGTAGGAATAAGTTTAATTATATGGTTAATATTACATAGTATGACTCAATCTCTAATATATATAAATGTATATAATTATTATACCCATATATATCAATTTTTTATATCTCTTGCTATCGCTCCTATAATTATATTTATTCAATTATTTTTATTAAAGAAAATGTACAAATCATAAATGTTTAATGAAAAAAAAATAAGAGGCAAGGTAATTAGGAGAGTAATCCTAATAGGAGGTTTTAAATTATTAATTTTTTCTATTATCACAGGAAGGTTATATAAACTTCAAGTAGTAGATAGACAAAAGTATAAGACCTTAGCAAATAATAATAGAATTAATATAGTTTTACACGCTCCTATCAGGGGAAAAATATTAGATTCTAAAGGAACTATTATAGCTGATAATAGAAAAATATTTACATTAACTTTAAACCCTTCCCTAATAAATAATACACCTTTAATTATTAATTCTATAAAAAGTTTAATTAATATTAATGAGCAAGAAATTAAATTTTTTTATATAGCATTAAAAAAATCTAAGGAAAGTATTTTAATTCCTCTGAAGAAACATTTAAGCTGGAAAGAGGTATCTATAATTCAAGTGAATAGACATAGGCTAGCAGGTGTTAATATAGAACTTTCTTTTATTAGAGAATATAATAGAGGGTCCTATTATGCTCATATATTAGGTTACACATCAAATAATTCAGGTCAGTATAGTAAATCAAAATACAATGGTAAATTCACTACTGGAAAAACTGGTATCGAAAAAGTATATGATAGTTATTTACGCGGTATACCTGGAATAGAACAAATAGAAGTAAACGCAAAAGGAAACTATGTAAGGAGATTAAACTTAGAGAAAAGTAAAGAAGGTAATAATGTACAATTAACAATTAATTCAGAATTACAAGATTATACACATAAAATGATAGGACCAAATATTGGAGCTGCTTTAATAATAGATGCAAATAATGGAGATATATTGTCCTCCGCATCCAGTCCTTCTTATGACCCAAATATATTCTCTAAAAATTTAAAAGAATCAGACTGGCAAGATCTTATTAATTCTGAAAACTCACCGTTAATTAATAGAGCTATTAATGGTTTATATCCTCCTGGATCAACATTTAAGCCTGTAGTTGCATTAGCCGCATTAAAGTATGGAATTATAAAGGCAACTGATAAATTTTTTTGTAATGGTTTATATACTTTAGGAGATAGAGATTTTCATTGTTGGAATAGAACAGGTCACGGCAAAGTAAATTTAACAGATGCAATAGCACAGTCTTGTGATGTTTATTTTTATGAAATAGCACTTAAATTAGGAATTGAAAGAATTGCAGAAACCGCAAAATTATTAGGTTTTGGTTCGTACTATGATGAATATTTTGGTGTTTCTAATAGTATAGTTCCAAATAAAAAATGGAAAGAAAAAAACTATGATGAAAAATGGCAAAAAGGAGAAACTTTAAATGTTGGTATTGGGCAAGGTTTTTTATTATCTACTCCCTTAGAGTTAGCAATTATGACAGCAAATTTGATTAACGATGGTAAAATAATTGAGCCTAGAATAGTTAAACCTTTATCTACAAATGCTATATCAAGTAATTCAATAAAGAAATTTAATAGTTTTAATATAGAGCATTTAAATATTATCAAAGAGTCAATGTATAGTGTTGTTAACACTGCAAAAGGAACTGCATGGAAGAGTAGATCTATTGATAAAGAATTTTCTATTTCAGGAAAAACTGGAACTTCACAGGTAAGAATAATATCTACGAAGGAAAGAAAAACAGGTATTATAAAAAATAAGGATCTTCCATTTAACAAAAGGGATCATGCATTATTTATAGGTTTTGCACCATTTAAAAAACCTAAGTATATTACTGCAGTAGTTTTGGAACATGCTGGAGGAGGTTCTGCCAATGCAGCGCCTATAGGTAGAGATTTATTAATTGCAACCAGAAAACTTATAGAAGGTATAGATACTAAATCTATAGTATCTTAATTTATATATGTTTAATAATATTTTAAAATTAATATCAATACAATTAATCAGATTGCTTTATATTAATTATATTTTATTAATCTTATCTATACTTATTTGTACTATTGGTTTGTGTCTTCTATATTCGGCAGGTGGAGGTTCAATGGACCCCTGGGGAAGTAAGCAATTAATAAGGTTTCTTATAGCTATTGGTATCTATATGTTTGTATCTCTTGTAAGTATTAAATTCTGGATAGGTAGTTCATATTATATTTATATTTTAAGTTTATTTTTATTAATTCTAGTTAATTTTTATGGTAATACTGGCATGGGATCACAAAGATGGTTAAATTTAGGTTTTTTTAATTTACAGCCAAGTGAGTTAGTAAAATTTTCACTTGTACTTGTCTTAGCTCGATATTTTCATTCTGAAAGGGATACAAATTTTTTAATTAATTGCAAAAATTTTATCTATTCTTTATTTTTAATATTACTACCAGCATATTTAATTTTCTTACAGCCAGATTTAGGCAGTTCTTTAATATTAGTTATAGCAAGTTTTACTATATTATTTGTAGTAGGCTTATCAATATGGTTTTTTATAGGTAGTGCAATTATAATTAGTATATTAGCACCTTTATTATGGATATTTTTCTTATATGATTATCAAAAGAATAGAGTTTTAACTTTCTTAGACCCACTAAGAGATCCACTTGGAAGTGGGTATCATATAATACAATCTAAGATTGCGTTGGGTTCTGGTGGACTATTTGGCAAAGGTTTCTTACAGGGAACACAAAGTCATTTAAATTTTCTTCCTGAAATGCAAACAGATTTTATTTTTACTTTATTAGCTGAAGAGTTTGGTATTCTCGGCACGCTGACTTTACTTTTTTTATTTATGATCATAATATTTTATTCGTTAATTATAGGTTTAATTTGTAAAAGTAGATTTGCCTGTTTCATTTCTATTGGTGTCTCAATAAATATCTTTTATTATGTATTTATTAATACAGCAATGGTTAGTGGTTTGATACCAGTTGTTGGAGTGCCTCTGCCATTAGTATCGTATGGTGGTACTTCAATGTTATGTGTTATGTTTGGATTAGGCCTAGTCTCAAATGCTTATATTAATAGGAATAAAGTTTTATCAAGGTACCAAGATGGAATATTTGGTTGGTAAATTATTATGAATCTTTCCAGCCAACATTTTTAATAAATTCTTTATATGTCCCATTGAAGTTAAATACTTTACCATTATCATAAATAATTAATTTATTAGCTATTTTCTTTAAAAAATGCTCATCATGTGAAACCATCATGACGGAGCCTTGAAAATTATTTACAGCATTCATTAGAGCTTCTGTAGATTCCATGTCTAAATGGTTAGTGGGTTCGTCTAAAAAAAGAAGATTAACTGGTTTTAATAAAATTTTACCAAGCATGACTCTACTTCTTTCTCCTCCAGATAAGACTGCAATCTTTTTATCTGCTGAATCACCTGAAAACATCATATGTGCACAAGTTCTTCTAACTATAGTTTCTGTAATATGTTGATCTACACTTTGAACTTCTTGATATACAGAATTAGATTTATTTAAGCGATCAATATTCATTTGCCCAAAATAGCCAATCTTAGTTTTCTCATGTTTTGTTATAGCGCCAGATAAAGATTTTAATTCATCATGCAATAACTTTAATAAAGTTGATTTCCCTTTACCATTTTTTCCTATAACACAAATTTTATCACCTTTATTCACTTTAATAGATAGGTTTTTAAGTAGTAATTTATCTTGTTCATAACCAAATGATAAATCTTCTGCATTTAGTAAACTTTCTTTACTTCTATATTCTGAGTAATTAAATTTAAAATCCAAGTTATATACATCACTAAGTTTCTCGTATACTTCTTGTTTATCTAACATTTTAGCTTTTGATTGAGCCCTAGTAGCTTGAGAAGCTTTAGCTTTAAATCTATCTATCCATTCCTGTGTTTTTTGTCTTTGTTTTTCTTGATTAACTCTTGTTTTTTCATATATAATTTCTTCTTGGCTTATTTGCTCTTTAATTTTAGCAGTATTACCAGATATTTTGCGAAAATTTCCCCTATGAATATTTAGAGTATGACTAATTATACTATCCATAAAAGCTCTATCATGAGTAATTAATATAATTTCATCTTGCCAATCAATAAGAAATTTCTTTAACCATCTAATAGAATGGATATCTAAATAGTTAGTAGGTTCATCTAATAGCAATAAATTCGGTTCTAATAACAATAATTTTGCAAGGTTTATTTTAACTTGAAATCCACCTGAAAATAATTTTGGATTTTGTAACATCTCTTCATCTGTAAAACCCAAACCATTTAAGATTTTTTCACCTTTCCATATTTCATATTCTCTATCTTCTGTTAGAACACTACAAACTTCATCAATAATTGTATCATAGGTAAATTTTATATGTTGCTCTAAAAATCCTATTTTATAATTTTTAGATAATTCTATTAATCCTGAATCGGGCTCTATTTGATTTAGTAGCATTTTCAAAAATGTTGATTTACCACTACCATTTCTGCCAATTAGTCCTAATTTTTCTTTAGGATTAATATGAAAATTAACATCTGAAAATATTTCTTTTCCATCAAAAGATATAGATAAATCTTGAATTCTAATCATTGCTTACCATTATTATTTTAAATTATTTTATGTAGATTATTTATATAGATTATTTATATTGTAATTGCTATATTGTCTTCTTTTAAATTAATTTTTATTAGATTGTAAATAAGGGCCCTTAGCTCAGTTGGTAGAGCAGCTGACTCTTAATCAGCTTGTCGCAGGTTCGAATCCTGCAGGGCTCACCAACTAATTCATTTTAAAAATAACTTATATAATCTTTGGGCGCTGGCCTAACTCGTTCTTTGGGGTCTCTATCTTTTTCACCTATATATATAAAACCAGCAACTTTATCTTTAACGGGATCTCCTCCTAATGCTAATATTACATTTTTTTTATACGCATACCATTCAGTAATCCATTGCGATGCATATCCAAGAGATTGTGCAGCGTATAATATAGTTGTGCACATTGCCCCAGCTGATAATATTTGTTCCCACTCACATATTTTAGGATGTTCTATTGGAGAGGATAAGACGGCAATTATTGTATGTGCTCTTTGAAATCTTGTTGATTCCATTTTTATCATTTCAGCAGTAGCATTATTATTATTAGATTTATATTCCTTAAGTATTACCTCTTCATCAAATATTTTTCTTCTATCTCCATCAATTACTATAATTTTCCATGGCTTTAAGCCTCCATGATCAGGAATTCTTAATCCAGCCTTTAATATATGTTTTAAGTCCTCTGGCATTACATGGCCAGGATTCATCATTTTTGCTGTAATAGATCTCCTGTTAGATAAAAAATTTAATATGTCAGGCATTAATATTCCATTCTTAAATATTTAATAATTTATTATTTAAAACTGTATAAAAATACAACTTAAAAAGATACTGAAATTAATGCAATATGTTACTATTATTAATTTATAATTTTTTTAATGATTGGATATATATTATGTATCAAAATATTACTAAAAGTGTAAAAATGTTTGTAGATGAAGCAAATACTATAGTTGATACTATTTCTATAGAAGAGGCTAAAAAAATAATAAATAATGATAATTATTTATTTATTGATATTAGAGATTTTAGAGAGTTAAAAAGAGAAGGTAAGATTCCAGGTGCTTTTTCTTGTCCTAGAGGTATGCTTGAGTTTTGGATTGATCCAAATAGTCCTTATCATAAGGAAATTTTTAATCAAAATAAAACGTATATATTTTATTGTGCAAGCGCTTGGAGGTCAGCCTTAGCTGGAAGAGTTTCTATTGAGATGGGCTTAAAGCCAGTTCTTCATCTTGAAGGAGGTTTTAATTCTTGGAAAGAAAATAATGGAGTAATAGAGGACGTTAACTAATTTTTAATTATTAAATTTATATTTAGTTTTATTTGCAATAGCAACCAGAGTTAACATTACTGGAACTTCTACTAGTACGCCAACTACTGTTGCAAGTGCAGCTCCTGAGTTTAATCCAAATATACTAATAGCAACGGCAACTGCTAATTCAAAAAAATTAGATGTACCAATTAATGATGCTGGAGCTGCAATATTATGAGGAACCTTCCATAAATAAGACCATCCATATGCTAGAATAAAAATCCCATAACTTTGTATTATAAGAGGTATTGCTATTAATAATATGATAATAGGTTTGTTAAGGATCATTTCTGCTTGAAAACCAAATAATAAAATTACAGTAAATAATAGTCCTAACATTGAGTAAGGTTCTATCTTTATACTAAATTTTTGTAATGAATTTTCATTTATTCCAATTAATAATTTTCTAGTAATTATACCCATTACCAAGGGTATTAATACATAAAGTATTACAGATAATATTAATGTTTTCCACGGTACTATTATATCAGTTATACCTAATAGAAGTGCTGCCAATGGAGCAAAGCCAAATACCATAATTAAATCATTAACTGATACCTGAACTAAAGTATAATTAGGGTCTCCTTTAGTTAACTTGCTCCAAACAAATACCATTGCAGTACATGGTGCAATACCTAATAATATTAGGCCTGCTATATATTCTTTAGCTTCAGTAATTGGTATCAAACCAGCATATAAATATTTAAAGAATAAAATACCTAAGGCAGCCATTGTAAATGGTTTTATAAGCCAGTTAATTATTAATGTTATACATAAACCTTTAGGTTTATCTCCTAAATGTTTTAAACTAGAAAAATCAATTTGAACCATCATTGGATATATCATTACCCAAATTAATAGGGCAACAATAACGTTTACATTTTCATATTGAAGAACTGCAATAAATTGAAAAATAAATGGAAATATATTTCCCAATAATATTCCAGTTATTATACATAAGCTAACCCATATACTTAGGTACTTTCCAAAAAAACCTAGAGGTGATTTATTCATAGAGTCTCACAAAAAATTAATTCATAAACATTTATTAATTAATTGATCTTCAATATTTAGAGATTTTGCTGTATCTATTATAGCTTTCCAAGTAATTTTAGATAACGGTATTCCATTTTTTAATCTATTTTTTTGATGCAGTAATTCATTTTCTCCTGGCATTAATATTTCTTCACCTTTAACAATAGGTTGGGCTGATTTAAAAAATTTTATATATCTCTTAATTTCTTTATCGTAGTCAGTTTGCTTAACATATTTTTCAGGTCTTATATAAATGGAAAGCATGCCATTTCTAAATGGTTTAGATGGATCATGTCTGCCCATACCACTTCCTGTCAGAGCTCCTGCAAGGAATTCACATAAAAAAGATAATCCAGAACCTTTATGAAGACCAAATGGTTTTAATGCTCCTGTTCCTCCTCTAGAACTTTTTGCATTTGGATCCTTAGTTCCATATATAACACTGGTATCGTTAGTATCCTGTCCTTTAGAATTTATTAGGGCGTCTTTAGGTATTCCTTTACCACCTTGATGAGCTACATATGCTTTTCCTTCAGCAACTAAAGAAGTAGCAAAGTCTAAAATAAAAGGCTTTTTATTTTTTATAGGTACTCCTGCAGAAAAAGGGTTGGTTGAAAACCTTCTTTCAAAAGATCCAAATGGTGATACAAGTAAACCTGCAATACTATTTACAAAATGTATGGAAATAATATTTTTTTCAGCTGCCATCTCTGAAAAATCTCCAATACGACCTAGGTGGCCAGAATTTTTTACAGCTATTATTGAATTACCAAATTTTTTAGCTTTTTTAATACCTAGTTTACATGCATATGGACCTATCGTTTGACCAAAACCATCACCTCCGTCAATGATGCCAAAGTTATCACTTTCTAATACTATTTTTGGTTTTACATTTGCTAGCATTTGTCCATCCTTAATCATATCTACGTAACGGGGTGTTCTAATAACACCATGACTATCATGACCTACTAGGCTAGCTTTTACTAAATAATGAGAAATTCTATCAGCCTCTAGTTTCTTGCATCCCGCCTTATTAAATATAGATTGAATTAATACTTCTAAAGGCTTTGATTTAATTAGCATAAATATCTCCAGTTATTTAGTAATATAGTTTATCTTATATACTTTAAAAAATTATTAAACTTAAAATATATATATAGATAGTATTTATATTAAAACTTATTTCATAACTATATAGAATTATACATACTAATTTTTATGTAAGTTTCTCTTAATATTTTTGTAATTGGTCCTATATTACCGCTACCAATTATATGGTTATTAATTTCAATTACTGGTAATATTAATGTTGCTGCTGAGGATATGAATGCTTCATTTGCAGATTGTACTTCAGCAATTGTAAATGCTCTTTCTTCTATAGTCAGCTTCAATTTTTTTGCTACCTCTAATATTGTTTGTCTTGTTATACCTGGTAATAATTTATTAGATAAATCCCTAGTTATAATAGTATTATTCTTATCAATTATATAAGCATTATTGGAAGTTCCTTCATTTACATAACCATTTTCATCTATAAACCAGGCATCATCTGCACCTATTTCATCAGCTTCTGTTTTGCTTAAAGAAGCATAAATAAGTTGTGTAGTTTTAATATCTCTTCTTTGCCATCTTAAATCTTCTTTAGTTATAATTTTTAATCCTTTTGTATTTAGATCAGTAAGATTTTTTTCTTGAGTAAAAGCAAAAATATTAGGAGAAAGCTCATTCTTTGTTATTAAAAAATCTCTTTCAGTAGAGCCTCTCGAAACTTGTAAGTATATTAAACCTTCATTGTATTTAAATGGATTTTTACTAAGCAAAGTTTTATGAATTTCAAGAAGGGTTTTTTCATTAAATTTATAGTTAATTTTAAGTTTATTTAATGAACTATTTAATCTTTCTACATGAGCGGGAAAGTCTATAAGCTTATTGTCTATTATAGCAGTAACCTCATACACAGCATCTGAAAATAATAAACCTCTATCAAAAATAGAAATTTTTGCATCTTTTTCTTCTACATAATTACCATTAATAAATACTATTCTGTTCATAATTAGTTTACCTTAATAGAAACTTTTGCGGGAATTTTTGAAATGCCATTTAAACTATAGGTATAAGTTTTATTTCCTTCTTTTAGAGGGAACAGTTTCCCAACTGATCCGAGACTTAATCTATCTCCTGCTTTTAAAGTTATTCCTTTACGATTGAATTCTTCCACTAACCAGAGCACAACATTCATTGGGTTTCCCATTAAAGTAGATCCAGGAGATTTTTGTATTATTGTACCCATTTCATCTTCAAATATAGTTTCCATAGTGGATAAAGATTCAATAAATTCTATATTAGACTGCATTAATATGCCTGGGCCCATAACCATTTTTGTTGCTACCATATTAATAGCTACAATAACTCCTCCTGTAATAGGTTCCCCTTTTGCTATTTGTAATGCGGGCATTTCTATATAAGGATGTATCGAAGATATATGTTTTGATGCTTCAATAGCATTAGTTGCATTCATAATTTTTGAATCTTTAACTATCATCATTAAGTCAGGCTCAATTAAAGCTCTATGACCAAAATTTCTATCTATTGTGGATCCGTCCTTTAAAAACATATCTTCAAAAAGCACGGCAGTTGCAGGTGTTAAGATTTTAAAACGCTCTTGAGTAGATTTTCCTGTGAATCCAACTTTATAACCTATCGTTTTTCCATTTAAGTTTTTTAAAGCATTTACATATTTCTTTTGGCTACAATAAGCATCTTCTAAAGTTATATCACCACTTATACCAGTGATTGGGGTTAATGGTGCACCACTAATTATTTCTTTAACTTTTTGATCAGTCAGGCATTCCGCAGAACTAATTTCAGTTATTAAGAATGTTACTAACATTATGGTAATAATTTTTATCAATTTATTCATATCTAAAATTTCCAAATCTATAATTTAACAGAATTGTTTATACATTAGTTGAGTGACTTTAATAGGTTGCTCCATCATCATCATATGTCCTGCATCTTCAATTACTACCATCTTAGATTTTTTAAAGATATTAGAAAGTTCTTTAGCTTTTTTTGCAGGGGTCATTTTATCTTCTTTTCCTGATATTATTAATACTTCTTGATTAATGTCTTTCGCTGAATCAGTAGCATCTAAATATTCATTACATGCAATTAAGTCTTGGGCTAAGACACCTTTACTAGAATTCATTATAAGCTGAATAGAAGATCCAATCATCCATGACCCTGGAGATGGATTATCACCAATATGCTGAGTTTTTCCTAAACTCCAATCAGTAATTAAATTTGCTGCTATAGATAAATTATTTTTAGCAGCATTAATTAAATCTGGATGCACTGGCATCAAGGATGCGGTACCCATTAAAATAATATTTTGCACTCTATTTTTATAATTTTTAGCTGTTTCTATGGCAATTAGCGATCCCATGGAATGTCCTGCAATTACAGCAGAATCAATACTTAGTAAATCTAATAGTTTAATTACCCAATTACTCATTTCAGATATTGATTTAAGTGAAGGGCCTTCTGATGAACCATGACCAGGTAAGTCCACCGCAAGTGCATTAATTCCTTTATTTGATAGGTACCTTGTTTGCATTTGCCAAACACTGCCATCCATGCCTGCACCATGTATCAATAATAGCGTAGGTTTTTTATTTTTATTTATATTGTATCCGCCGGTTCTAATATTAACTTTATAATTATCAACTAATATATTCATTTTTATTCTCTCTGAGATGCTTTGATTGCTTGTTTTAAATCATTAATTATATCTGATATATCTTCAATACCTACAGATATTCTAATGAGGTTATCTTTGATACCTGACTTTTCTAGTGCATCATCAGTCATTTGTTGATGAGTAGTAGATGCTGGATGAATTACTAATGTTTTAGCATCTCCAACATTTGCAAGATGTGAGGATAAAGTAGTATTTTCAATAAATTTTTTGCCTGCTTTTTTTCCACCTTTTATTCCAAAGCTAAGAATTGCTCCTGCGCCTTTAGGAAGTAATTTTTGTGCAATTTGATAATTTTTATTATTTTTTAAGGAAGGATAATTAACCCAATCAATCTCTTCACAAGTATTTAAGTACTCAGCAACTTGTTGTGCATTCTGTATATGTCTATCCATTCTAACAGGTAGTGTTTCCAGACCTTGAAGTATATGAAATGCATTCATAGGACTTAGGCATGCTCCAAAATCCTTCATTCCTTCTGATCTCATTCTCATTATTAATGCATTAACACCAAACTCTTGCTCATATACGATATTGTTATAACCAGCATAAGGTTCAGTTAAGTTTGGAAATTTATCACTATTTTTCCAAATAAATTTACCACTATCGACAACAACACCACCTATAGCTATGCCATGTCCTGCAATAAATTTTGTAAGTGAATGCATTACTATATCAGCGCCTAATTTTAAGGGTTGCATTAAGTAAGGTGTTGTAAAAGTACTATCTACCATAAAAGGAAGATTAGCTTCTTTAGTCATTTTAGATATATTCTCTATATCGAGAACATTAATATTTGGATTACCTATTGTTTCTGCAAATATTAAACGAGTATTATCTTGTATAGCCTCTTTAAAATTATTGGGGTTTTCAGGGTCTACAAACGTAGTCGTTATACCAAATCTTGGAAGTGTATAGGAGAGAATATTATGAGTTCCTCCGTATATAGAGTTTGAAGCTACTATATGACTTCCTTGATCCATTAAAGTTGCGATAGTTAGAAAGAATGCAGCCATGCCACTTGCAGTTGCAATTGCTCCTACGCCACCTTCTAAAGCAGCCATTCTTTCTTCTAATACTGCTACAGTAGGATTGGATATTCTTGAATAAATATGTCCTGGTTGCTCTAAATTGTATAATGATGCTGCATGATCAGTATCATTAAACACATAAGAGGATGTTTGATGTATAGGAACTGCCCTAGATCCAGTTTTTGGATCTGGTTCTTGACCCGCATGGAGGCTTAAGGTATTAAATTTATAGAATTTTGATGATGTCATAATTATTAAACCTATTTTATTTATAATTATTATTATTATCAGAAAATATTAATTTTTAAATGAATTATTTGTAATATTGGAGAAAATTATGGTTTCTAAAATTAATTCTATAGCAGTTTTAGGTGCAGGTACAATGGGAGCGGGAATTGCTGCTTTAGCAGCAGATAAAGATTATAAAGTTCTTTTATTAGATATAAATGAAGAGGCTGCTCAAAAAGGTAAGGATAGTATGATAGCTGAAAGAGCTCCTATGTTAAGTGATTTGAGTAAAATTAATAATGTGAATATAGGATCATTTGATAAAGACTTTGAATCAATTAAAGATTATGATTGGGTTTGTGAAGTAGTTGTTGAAAACTTAAATATTAAACGTGAAATCTTTGAAAAAATTGAGAAATATAGAAAAGATGGATCTATTGTTAGTTCTAATACATCAGGAATACCTTTACGGGATATAACAGAAAATATGCCAAATAGACTTCTTAATGATGTTTGCATTACACATTTTTTTAACCCTGTAAAAGTCATGAAATTATGCGAACTTATACCAGGTGAAAAAACATCAAAAGAAGTTATGAATAATTTAAGTGAATTTTTAACAGATGTTATGGGTAAGGGCGTTGTTTATGGAAAAGACACAGTAAATTTTATAGGAAATAGAATTGGATGTTACTTAATTTTAAAAGGTTTACACGAAGGAAGTAATGCTAGGGGTTTAGGATTAAGCCAAGAAGTAATTGACGGAATTATGTCAAGACCATTAGGTCTTCCCCCTACAGGACTTTACGGATTAGTTGATCTTATAGGCCTAGACGTTATGCACTCAGTAGGAAAGAACTTAGCAGTTAATTTGCCAGAAGGAGATATGGGTAAAAATTATGTTAATCTTCCAGTAGAAGAACAGAATATGTTTGATAAAGGCCAATTGGGTAGAAAAACTGGTGGAGGCTTCTATCGAATGCAAAAGCTAGATAATGGAGATAAGAAAAAAGAAGTATTTGATTTAGATACGTCTTTATGGAGAGATGCAGTAAAATCCTCTGCTGAAGGTGATTTAAGTATGATCTTAGAAGATAGTACAAGAGGTAATTATGCTTGGGAAGTAATGGGTTCAACATTATTATATGCTGCAAATTTAATTCCAGAAATAGCTGATGATATAGTTAATATTGACAGAGCTATGCGCTGGGGCTTTGCATGGTCTAAAGGACCATTTGAAATGATGGATGAACTAGGTCCTATGAATATTATAAATAAGTGTAAGGAAAATAATATTACCATTCCTGCAATGCTAGAGACTTTATTAAATTCAAATTCTGATAAATTTTATACAAGTAATAATGAATATTTAACTATAGAAGGTGAATATAATAATATTCCTAAATAACTATTTAGTATATAATATTATGCATGATAAAATATATAGACAACATAACTTCTTTAGTAGGAAATACGCCCTTAATAAAGTTAAGGCAAGTCTCTGAAGAAACCGGATGTAATATATTAGGTAAAGCTGAGTTTTTAAATCCAGGCCAGTCCGTAAAAGATAGGGCTGCTTTATGGATTATTAAAGATGCTGAAAAAAAAGGTTTACTTGAAGATGGTGGATTAATAGTTGAGGGAACTGCTGGAAATACAGGAATCGGTTTAACTATTATAGGGCAAGCTTTAGGTTATAGAACACTAATTGTTATGCCTGAAACACAAAGCAAAGAAAAAATAGAAGTGTTGAGAGATTTAGGTGCAGAATTAAAATTAGTACCTGCTGTACCATATTCAAATCCAAATAATTATATTAGATTGTCAGAAAAAGTAGCAAAAGAAAATAAGGCATTCTGGGCTAATCAATTTGATAATACAGCTAATAAATTAGCACATATTGAAAGTACGTCTCAAGAATTATGGAAACAAACAGACCAAACCATTAATGCTTTTGTTGCTGCAGTAGGTACAGGTGGTACTCTTGCAGGAACTGCGGAGGGTTTAAAATTTAAAAATAAAAATATTAAAATAATTTGTGCTGACCCTTTTGGATCCGGTATGTACTCATGGATAAAAGAAGGAACAGCTAACCCTTTAGGATCTTCTATTACTGAGGGAATAGGACAAAGCAGAATAACTAATAATTTAAAAGATGCTAAGATAGACGATGTTTATCAAATAGAGGACAGTGAAGCATTAAATATAATCTTTAATTTAGTTAAAAATGAAGGTTTATCAGTAGGTCCTTCATCGGGAATAAATATAGCAGGAGCAGTTCAGCTTGCAAAAAAATTAGGGCCAGGTCATACTATTGCGACAATTTTATGTGATAATGGAACAAGATATTCAAGTAAAATTTTTAATAAAGATTTTTTAGAATCAAAAAACTTACCAATACCAAACTGGTTAAAATAAAAAAGGATAAAAAATGGATTTAGGAATACAAGGAAAATCTGCAATTATATGCGCTTCAAGTAGGGGGCTAGGAAAGGCGTGCGCTTACTCATTAGCAATTAATGGAGTTGATATTATTTTGAATGGAAGAAATGAAGAAGTTCTAGAAAAAACAAAAGCTGAAATTCTTGAAGTAGCACCTGGTATAAAAATTAATGCTGTTGCATGTGATGTTTCCACATCTGAGGGAAGGACTAAATTATTAGAAGCATGTCCAGAACCAGATATATTAGTAAACAATAATGGAGGACCACCATTTAAAGATTTTAGAGAAATTGATAGAGATTCTATGCTTGAAGGCTTAGAAATGAATATGATAACTCCTATAGAATTAGTTAAAAGTGTTATAGATGGGATGGCTTCTAGACAATTTGGTAGAATTGTTAATATTACTTCCGTTTCTGTGAAAAGACCTGTTGTGGGACTGGACTTATCTAGTGGAGCTAGAGCTGGTTTAACAGCTTTTTTATCCGGTGTCGCAAGATCTGTAGCAGATAAAAATGTTACAATTAATAACATACTTCCGGGTTTTTTCGATACAGATAGATTAAGGCAAGGTGTAAACTCTATGGCTCAAATGGGAAATGAAAGTGAAAATGTAGTAGCCGATAGAATGGCTTCAAGTGTACCAGCAAAACGCTTTGGTTCTCCTAATGAGTTCGGAGAAACATGTGCATTTTTGTGTAGTAATCAAGCTGGATATATAACAGCTCAAAATATTCTATTAGATGGTGGTTTATTTGATAGTTCTTTTTAAAAAAGCTGGTTACAATTGACAAATTTTCTCAAGAAAAAATAATAATAATTTAGGAATTATAATAAAAGGAACAGATTTATCAGAAACTTTAATTAATAAAAGTTTTACTGAATAAATAATCTATTTTTTTTTAATCATATTATTATTTTTAAAAGTCAAAAATTAAATTAGGGTTTATCAGATAATTTTATACTTTTATTTTCATTAAGCGTAAGGTTTTTTTCAAACTCAGTCAATCTTCTCCATATAGACCTCAGTTCAGTAATTGTTGTCCAATTATGTAGGAACAGAGCAAATCCTCCATGAACTCTTTGGAATGCATTACTGACTTGTGTGACTGTACCAAGCATAATTAATCCTGTAAATAAGCCTGGCCCAACTATGAGGTAAGGTACTATAACCATAAATTGATCGTAAGTATTCATCCAAGCATTGAAGTAACTGTAATGCTTAAATAAACGATGATAGTTGAATCTTATACCTATAAACAATTCCCATAGTTTCTCTGGTTGAGCATAGGATTTATCATCCTCTGCTAGAACAAGATCTTTTCTAAAAGCGGCTTCTACTTTTTGATTATTATATTCAAGTCCAGGAAGGTACCATCCTACAAACCAAGAAATAAATAATCCTCCAATTGAAACAATAAGAGCTACCCATACTAATGAACCATCAATATCCCTTAAATAAGGAATGTCTACTTTGTCACTTAAGCCATATAAAATAGGAATGAAAGCAATTAAAGTCATTAAAGAACGCACAATCTGTAAGCCTAAAGATTCAACAATTTTTGCAAATCTGTAACAATCTTCTTGAATTCTCTGACTTGCCCCCTCGATTTCAGTCTCTACATACTGCCATCTTGGAATATAATTAAAAGTTATAGCTTGTCTCCAGCGGAGTGCATATATACTAGTAAACCAGCTTGTAAAAACTGCTATTACGATGTAAGGAAAAGCAAGCACTACAAAAGAAGCGTCCCCTGTAAAATTGTTATTAATGTATGAAAGAGATATTAAATGACCATAAAACAGATCTATACCTTCTGTAGGATTATCTGAATAGCTTCCAGAGGCTTGCAGTAAATTATAAAATCTTCCATACCAACTGTTAAATGCAACAGTAAATTGTACTTGAACCCATAAAGAAATAATAAGTAAAGACAGACCTCCATAGGCCCAAAGTGTCCATTCTTTTGCAGCAAAAAAAGCTTTTAACAAATTATTTCCTCCAATTGTATTACGACACAAAAATTACTTAAGATCATTAATAGTTAAATATAATTTTTTCTTTTATATAATTTCATCATAACTAATATAAATAATAAAACCATTAATATGCTAAAACCAAAATATTTACTAATTAAATTAGGCATTAATATTAATATTCCAGTAATAAAGAATAATATTCTAAATATATTATTAATATTGCCTAAGAAATATACATAACCTTCAAAGGCGGAAGAGATAATCATTATAGCAAATACTGCCATACTAAATGAAATTATAATTTTTATGGTATCACCTTGCATTAACATAGCCGGATCAAAAATAAATAAAATAGGAAGAAAAAATAAGATTGAGCCCAAACGCATAGATAAAAACCCAGTTTTTAATGCAGAGGTGTTAGAAATACTTGATGCTGTTATTGCTGCTATTGCAACAGGAGGAGTAATAAAAGATAAAACTCCCCAATAAAGAACATATAAATGAGCTGCTAAAGGATTTATTCCTCCTTCAATAATGGCTGGAGCTAGTACAATAGCTAAAAATATATAACAGGCACTTACAGTCATTCCTATGCCAAGTACTAAGGATGCAAGTGCACCAAATATTAATATCATTGCTAAATCTCCGCCTGCTAAAAATACTAATTCCCTAGATAAAGAAGTTCCTATGCCAGTTAATGACATTGCTCCAATAATCACTCCTACTCCAGATAAAAGAGAAACTATTCTAGCTATTATTTCTCCTATTTTAACAAATATATTTAACCAATCTTTCAACTTTATAAGGTTAAAATTTCTTAGCAATAATATCATAATTAATAATAATGATGATATAAAAGGTGCTTCACTCTCTAGTTTTGCAGATATAATCAACCAAATAAGAGAAATAAAAGAGAGAATATAAGGAAAACCATTTATGATAGTAGGAAAAAATTTTGGTATTTTATTTAATTCCATACCCTTTAGATTATTTTTTGCTGCATATAAGTCCGTTTGAATTATTAGAGCTATATAAAATATTAATCCGGGTATTAAAGCGGCAAGAAGTATTTCTGAATAGGGAAGGTTTAAAAAAGATGCCATTATAAAAGCAACTGTTCCCATTACTGGAGGCATTAATACTCCTCCTGTAGATGCGCAGGCTTCTATAGCAGCAGCATACCTTGCTGAGTAACCAGCTTTTTTCATTGCAGGAATTGTCAAAGATCCACTAGTTATAACATTACTTGTAGGACTTCCTGACAGCATTCCAAAAAAACCTGATGCTAGAATCGCAACTTTAGCTGGGCCTCCTCTATATTTACCCATTATGGATTCAGCTATATCAATAAAAAATTTACCACCTCCCGTTTCAGCTAATATTATTCCATAAATTAAAAAACCAATTAGTAAGCTTCCAGCAACTTTCATTGGGATACCTATCAAACTTTCTAGACCCATACTATGAGCTCTCGCAGCCTCTGATATGGTATATACATTGCCCCATAATGCTCCAGGCATCATGTCTGCAAATATTGGATAAGTAGTAAAAAAGATTGCTATGTAAAAAATAAATTTTCCACCTGTTCTTCTTAGAGATTCTAAAGATAATATAATTAATAGAAAGCTTAAAAATGTAGGTAATAGAGGTGCATCAATATCCCAGCCGTTACTTAATATGTTTTCTGAATTAATGGAAAAGTATAATCCTAGAAATAATATTGCAAATGCTGCTATTATATCAGTAACTAGTATCTTATTTTTATATTTGTTACTCATAGGAAACATGAGAAATGAAATAGGCTGAAAGAATGCTATTAATAAGTATAAGAAGCTATTAGATACAGGGTTGAAATTTAAGAAACCAATATTAAAAATTTGGTTAATAGAAACTAGACAGCCACAAATTGTTAATAATATAATAAAGAGTTTTGGATAAACAGTAACTCTTTCATTAAAATTTTCGTTAATTTTTAGCAAGAACTAAGTTTCTTTCTTTTTCCCATTCTATTTTAAAGGATTTTTCATCAAGACCCTCATTGTTTTTAATAAAATTTGCCCAAGTATTTCTAAGCAAACTTAATCTCTTTAACCTAGCATTATTCCATAACTCATTTTCTTCCGACCAAAGCTGCTTCTCTTTTAAATATTTTATAGCTCCTTTATGAATAGGAGCTTCAGCAGGTGTGCCAGATGCTATATCCAATTGCCATTTGTACATAATAGAGTTTATGTCCTTATATAAATCAAAAGATTCATCAAGAGCTTTTATAAAATTATATACTTCATCCTCAGTTGCAGATGCGTAAACCGTTACATTTGGATAATGGTAACCTCCAATTTCAACAGGTTTTTCAGAACTTAATCCTGCTCCTATCGTTTCTAATTGAGGATTCATGAAAGGAATTATTTTATTCAATCTTTTCCATCCTTCTGTATTATTTTTAGGCATGCTTAACCATCTAATACCTTTTTTAGATGCGGCTAATTCATATACAGCGGAACCGGTAGGAACTGCTCCAGCAGCATCTAATCTTCCATTCTGTACAGCTTTTATAGTAGGAGTAAAGCCAGGATAAACTTTGGGCTCAACATCATCCCAAGTAAGATTAGCTAAAGTCATAATTCCTTCAACTTTAACATTTATAGAAGGGTTAGCCGTTACATAAGCCACTTTTTTACCTTTTAAGTCAGCTATTGTTTTTATATCTGAATTTCCAGCAACTATAATACCAAATGTATTAGGTCTTCCCAATATTATTCTTATATCTTGTGGTCCCCATTTTTTAGATGCAAAATCATAAATACCTTCGCTGGCAAAGTAAGCTTCACTCCCTAAAAAACCAACACTTACTCTTTTTCTTTTCAAAGAAAGAAGACGACCTATAGATGTTCCAGAAGGTTGAAGCCTTACTCTAATATTATATTTCTTCATCATCCCTTCTGCAACAGCCGATGCTTCTGAGTAACCTGAAGCGCCTATTTCATAACTTGACCAGACCATAGTTTTAGGTAAATTATCGTTAGATAATGTAGCATTTATATGGAAATATAATATAAATATAGTTAAGTAGCTTATAACTTTTATCATGTTAAATTTCTTGCAACCTTTAAGGCATTTGCATACCATTCTAACTCTTCAGAGAATTTAATAAATTCTTTATTTCGCTCTTCTTTATCTGCAGAAACCCTTTCTCCATCTTCATTAAAATTTTTATTAACAAATGGAGCATGTAACATAGCAGGAATTGGCGGCATACCAAGTTGTGTAAGAAAAGCTCTTAAAGGTGTAGAAACTCTAACTCCTCCAAATGGTGAAACTGAATAAGTTGTAATAGCAGAAGGTTTTCTTTGGTATTCAGAATGAAAATGATTTAATACGTTTACAAGGGCAGGAGGCATAAAATGATTATATTCTGCACTTACTATAACAAATGCATCTGAAGTATTTAATTCTTGATGCATTTCTTCTAATGAGCTAGGTGCAGAACCTTTGCCATAATCCATATACCTTTTTGTTAATGTTTCTATATTAATATCCATAGGGTCAATAAGTATTGCCTTATTCCCTCTACTAATAAGTTCTCTCATTACATATTTTGCAAATTTTATTCCTTGTCTACCATCTCTGGTAGATCCATAAATCACACTAATTTTCAACGACATATTACTATCCTATTTAAATATTTAAGGCATTAATTGGCCACCATTAACTTCTATCACTTGGCCAGTTATATATGAACTTAATTCTTCAGATGATAAGAATAAATAAGTACCGGCTAACTCTTCTGATGTTCCCATTCTCCCCATAGGAACAGAATTAATCATTCCTTGTAATATATTGGGAGGAGAGAATTGTTCATGAAATGGTGTGTCTATAATACCTGGTGCTACTGCATTTACGCGAATATTGTCTCCAAGTAATTCTCTGGCCATTCCTCTGGTAAAAGTACTAACCCATGCTTTTGATGAAGAATAAAAGACAGCCCCCATACTTCCTCCAATTCTTGCAGCTATGGAAGATGTATTGATAATGCACCCACCTTTTTTTTGTTTACGAAAACAATTAGTTGCTAATTTTGTACCTAGCATAACGGACTTACAATTTAAATTAAAAACATCATTAAACAAATTTTCATTTATTTCTTCAATCTTTGCTCTTTCAATCATGCCACCAGCATTATTAATTATTATATTTAATTCTCCATATTCTAGTACAGTTGAATCAATTAATTTTTGCATATCATCTTCTTTACTTGCATCACCTTGTAGAGCAAATGCATTTCCACCTATTTCTTTTATAGTTTTTACAACATTGTCTGCTTTAGATTCGGAGTTATTATAATTAACTAATACTTTTGCTCCTTCTTTTGCAAATGCGATAGCCGTTGCAGCACCTATACCAGAACTAGCTCCTGTAATTAAAACAACTTTATTTTTTAAATCTTTCATTTATAAAACTCCATTCTTAAAACTATTTTCCAGAAAAATTAGGTGCTCTTTTTTCAATAAAATGTGATACTCCTTCTTTAAAGTCTTCGCTAGAGAAGCTATCAACCATATCATTATCTGCTATAGAAACAGCTTCATCTAAGCCTTGTAATAAACTTTGCCAGAGTTGCTTTTTCATAATTTTTATAGATCTCGGAGAGACTTCATTAGCAAGAGATTCAGCATATTTATAAACTTCTTTTAAAAATACTTCATCTGAAAATGTTTTATTCACAAAACCAATTTTTTCAGCTTCATCAGCGCTTATTTTTCTGGCGGTAAGAGTCATATCCATTGCATGTCCTATACCTACTAGCCTTGGCAATAGCCAACTCATACCATGTTCAGCAATTAGCCCCCTTTTACTAAAGGCTGTAGAAAACACAGCTGATTTAGAAGCAAACCTCATGTCACACCACATAGAAAGTATCAACCCAAGGCCTGCTGCTGGGCCATTTATTGCGGCAATTATGGGTTTAGGTACACTAGGAAACCAAGTTTGCGCTCTTTGAAAGTCCAATGGCCATTCAGTATTAAATCCATCATATGGAGATGTTTTATTTTTTTCAGCCCGTTTATCTGCATCTATATTATTTAACTCATTCATATCAGCTCCTGCGCAAAAGCCTCTTCCTGTTCCTGTTAATACAATAACTCTTACGTCTGCGTTGTTAGAAGCATTATGCATTGATTTTTTTATTTCAACTGCCATTTCTTCTGTCCACGCATTTAATCTATCTGGTCTATTTAGGCTAATAGTTTGAACAGAATTATGAATATTTTCATTAATAGTTTTATATGACATAAATATTTCCTCTAAAATTTATTTTCATGTTTATAATAACTATTTTATAGAAATTGTTGCAAATATTTTAACTACTAAAATAGTAGCGGTAAATTTTATATGAATTTAGATAGATAATACTTAAATTTCAGTATTTAAGAGAAATCCTATTATAAAATAATAATTATTTTTCATGAAATGTTGTAAAGGTACTTATATCTTCTCTAATAGTTTTAAGCTTATTTACTTCTGCTTTTGGATCTACATAGCCCAAGCTAATTCCACAATGAATAATATGATTATCTTTAATATTTAACATCGGAGAGAGAGTTTTATGCATTTGTCCCCAGGCAGCCTGCGGACAAGTATCCAAACCAAACCCTCTAGCAGCAATACAGATATTTTGTAAGAACATTCCATAATCTAACCAGCTCATCCAACCTAAATCTTTTTCTATTGTAAAAAGCAATCCGACAGGAGCGTTAAAAAAATTAAAATTTTGCACATGAAATGCTTTTGTTTTTTCATAATCACCTTTTTTTATATCTAAAAGCGCATACAAATCCCATCCAACTTTTCTTCTTCTAGAGATATAAGGGTCTCTAAAGTTCTCCATATAATGAAGACGATCATTTTTCTTATCAACTTTAGGATCTAAAAAAGCTGAGCTTGCTTCTTTGCATATTCTATTTCTTGCTTTACCTGTAAGTACGTGAACGTTCCATGGCTGTATATTTGTTCCGCTTGGAGCTCTAGCGGCTACATTTAAAATTTCTTCTATTATTCCTTTGGAAACATCTTTTGATAGAAATTGTCTAACTGACCTTCTTGATGTAATAGCATTTCTAACATCTTTGTTCATTATATTAGGCATATTTTTCCCACTCTCTTATTTATAAGACCCTACAAAATTTTGAACCAATTTTTCTGCTTCATCAATTTGTTCTTGTGTCATCTGTTCTCTAAGTACTTTTAAATGTAAATTTTTAGCTGTTTCATCTTCAGATAATTTAAAAAATTTGTATGACTCAATAATATTCTCTTCTACACCTGCACCAAAAAAATACATCTTTGCAATAGATATTTGTGCGGAATTTAAACCTCTTTTAGCAGATATTAAGGTTAATTCTGCAGCTTTTTTTTGATCATTCATTTGTCCATACCGAAAAGCTACTTGCATGTTTTGATGAGTGTCACGTGATAATACATCATTCGCTAAATATGTTCTTTTTACATCATGATCTCTCTCAATGATAACTCCTGCTTCTTTAGCTCTACGTTTCATATCTTCAGTCACTTCAGCTATAGATACACTATTTATAAGTATAAATATTAGGCTTAATATTAAAATTTTAGCTTTCATTATGTTCTTCCAATCTATATATTTTTTATTCCTTAAAGAATAAAAAAGCTTAATCAAGTTATAATAATCTTCTATCTATTAATTTTATATACAATATTTATAGAAAATTCATTTTTCTTTTTTAATAAATCTATTTTTTTAAAAGGTGCACTTAGTTTTACAGAATCTATAGCAGCCTTTATTAATGCTTCAGATGCATTTGTATTAGGTCCACTTTTTACGTACTCAATACTTCCATCTAAGCGTAATTTAAATATTATATGAACTTTACCTTCTATTCTTCTTCTTTTTTCTTTTCTTGGATAATTATTAATTGCGAATGATTGTATGACATTTCTTATTTCATTTTTATAAGTATTAAGTTCAGATGTTTCGTCTGAGCTAATTGATCTTTTAGTTTGATTTTGATTAATATTTGTATTTTCTATTTTTTTAATAGGTTTTTTTGGCAATCCTTGAACCTGAGGGAGAATTGTTTTTCCAGTACTTTCAATTTCATTTTCTTCTGGTAAGTTGGGTATGATAATAGTTTTAATAGGTTTTTTATTTTTAATGATAGGTGATGGCTGAATAACTTTTGGTAATTCTGAAATAGATAAATCTGTGTTATTGTTTATTATAGGTTGAGGAATATCTATTTTATTATTTATAAGTGGTTTTAAATCTGTAGGTATAGTTATTAGGTTCGGATTGACAGTAGGTGCTATATTGTTTTCAATTTTTTCTAATAATAATTTTTTAGGAGGCTGTATTACAGGAGGTTTAATTATTTCTTGTGGTTTAATTATTTCAGGAGGAACAATTTCATTAATTACAGGTTTTATGTCCTCTATTACATCATTCATAAGTTCTAATATAATTTTTGGTTCTACTTCTTCCTCTTTCTCAATATAAATTAATTTAGAAGCTAATAATAAAAAAAAATGAAAAACTATAGCTATAATTATCGATAAAAAAATAATTTTATTATTAACAAATTGTTGTGACATAACCGTCATAATTATATTTTATTTTTGTTCAGGGTCACTATAGCAGCTCTTTTAATTCCAACATTTCTAATATGTTTTATAACGGTGGAAAGAATACCTGCTTTAGCATTACCGTCTGCTTTTATTAGGATCTCTTCTATGTTAGTAGTTTCTAGTATTTTAGCTAAAATAGTTTCTAAATCTTTTATTTTAATAGGCTGGTTATCTAATGCTATTTTACTATCATCAGATATTAAAATCACAAATTCAGGAGCCTCTGCACTAGAACTTGTATTTGATTTAGGAGGGCTTACTTCAAATAAATCCGTTTTAGCTAATGTTCCTGAAAGCATGAAAAAAATTAAAAGTAAAAACACTATGTTTATCAAAGGAACTAAGTTTGGTAGCTTATTTTTATTAGTTTTTTTATAAAAAATATTCATTTATTTTCTTTTGTAATTAAAGCAATATTTTCTATACCTAAATTCCTAATTATATCCACAATTTTAATTAAAACATTAACTTTTGTTTCATTTGGAGTAGAAATAACTACTTTATTAATGTTTTTGTTAGTTAACATCTCATCAACTGTTATTGATAATTTATTAAATTCTATTTCTTTATTATTTATATTGATAATTCCATTTTCAGAGATCTCTAAAATTATAGGTAATTTTGTTTCATTAATTTCTTTATTACTTTGATTAGGAGATACCATGTCAATAGTTTTAAAATCTGTAAACTCACTTGCAAGCATAAAAAAAATTAATAAAAGGAATACTATATCTATTAATGGAGCTACATTAATATCAATATTCTTTTTTTCTTTAGAAAACAAATTCATAATATTATTTTAATTTTTTGACTATTATATTAGCTTTAATTGCAGCATGGCGCATTTCTTCTCTAACTTTATCTACTTTACCATCTAACCAATAAAAAGCTGCTAAAGCAGGGATAGCTACAATTAACCCAAAAGCAGTTGTTAAAAGAGCTTCCCATATTCCTCCTGCTAATATTGCAGGATCAACCTTACTTCCAGCATTTTCTAATTTTGAAAATGCTGTTATCATTCCTATAACGGTTCCTAAAAGTCCTAATAAAGGCGCTACATTAGAGATGACTTCTAACGGCTTTAATAGAAATTCTAAATTTCTTAATTGTTTTTCACCTATTATACTAACTTCATTCTCTCTATCCTCATTACTGAGATTTTTATTATCTAAAATAGAAGTAATTATATTGGAAGATGGGTGAATAATTGAATTTAATAGCTCTTTAGATTGTGAAATTTTATTATCTTCTAAAAGTTTATATACTGGTAATATTTTATTACCATTATAAATATCAGACTTATAGAATTGAAATATTTTTATTATAATTATTGTAAGTGAAATTATTGAAAGACCTAATAATATAAGCATTACTGGTCCCCCTTTAAGAACTAATGATATTAAATCTAGATTTTGTTCATTCATATTATTTCCATAATTTTAAATTACCAGTTTACTCTGAATCCAATAAAAATTGCTCTTGGAGCACCGGGAGATAAAAATCGTGGATCAAGAGGTCCAATAGCCGTATCTCCGCTTCCAGTATCTCCTAATTCTGATATAGGTACGTTAACCTCATCAGAACTTGCTTCTCCTAATACTCCCATAGTTTCATATTTAGAGTTCAGAAGATTATCTATCCTTCCAAAAAATGAAAAAGTTTTATTTAATTGCCATGAGGCATCAGCATTAAATACAAGATAAGGATTAGTTTTTTTCAGTTGATTAGATTCGTCTCCTCTTAGAAATGCTCCAGAAGAATAAACTAAATTTAGTCCTGTATTGAATTTTGAAGAAAATTCCTGATTGATACCTGCTTTAAAAGTGTGGTTCGGCATGCCAGGTATTGTGTCTCCTTTTTCTATATCATTATTACTCATAGGGTGGTTTGCAGCGGGTAATGTATGAGCAGTTTGATAAGTAGCACTAAGAAAAGAATAATTAGAATAAATATTTAAATTACCTAAGGTGTTTTCATATATAGAATTTAGCGAAAACTCTATACCTTGCCTTTGTGTTTCTCCAAAGTTCTTAAAGTATCCAGCAGACACTCCTGTTCCTGTACTTACAAACAGTATATCGTCTATATTTACAAAATGGAAAAGTGCAGCTTCCCAATTATGATTGTCAATATTACCTTTTGCTCCAATCTCAAAACCTTTTGTGACAACTTGCTCTAAAGGTGGATCAGCTACAAAAGCATTAGGTAATCGACAGGGTGCGGTAGGAGAGGCACAAGATAATTCTACAGGTGCTGGAGTTCTATTTGCTTCTTTATAACTTGCACGTAAAGTAAGATTATTATCGTATTTATGTGTAACTCCAATTGAAGGATTTACTCTAAAATATCTATGACTTCCAGTAATGGTTTCTGCTCTTGTAAAAGAGGTTTTTAAATGATCATATAATTTTACATAGGCTAAATTTGCACGAGAAGAAATGGTAACATCAGTTTTATCGTCGTATGCAAATAAATCATTTACATATATTCCATAATAATCCGTTTTAGATGCAAGCTGAGCACTTCCAACATCTCCTCTTTCATTAGCATCTTCCATTCCATTAGCTGCTCCACTATGCTCTCTTATTGATTCAAGAGTAATGAAACCACCATCAGAATTTGCTAAGTTAGTAACTGTTCTATTATTGTGTAATTGTCCTAATTCCCCACGAGAATGAAAAGCTGTTCGTGTTTTATCAATAGATGCACCTACTATGATATTATGCATTTTATTTAAATACTCTTTATCAACATTATATTGTGCAGCACCTCCCCATGTAACGGTCATAGTAGAAGATTTATTTATAAGGCCATACTTTCTAATTGCGTCATTATTAGAAATAGCATTACCATGTTGATCAATTAAAACCTCATAATTATCACCATCTGCTTCTCCACAAATGGGCTCATCATCAGTTCCAAAGTCATCTTCTAACTGTTCAGCATGCGTTGCGTTATCTTCTGCACATTCTTCTGCATCTAACTCATCTGCATTTAGAGTGTCTCTTATTAACCTTCTGTAATATATAGATGTATTTATTATAGAGTCATCTTCTAAATAAAAATTAGCATTTGATGCAGCAAGATAAGCTCTGTTCCCAGTAAAATCTGGCCAAGTAAAAACTGATTCTCTTCTTACTTTTAATAATTCCGTTGGAGTAACACCATTTCCATTTAGATTTGTGTCAGCATGCATTAGTGTGAAATCTATATCATGGTTTTTACCCATTTTTCCATAATTTGCAAATACTCTCTTTACATCGCCAGAATTATTATCTCTCCAGCCACCATCATAAGAGCTTTCTATAGCTATATATAGGCCAGAATCTCCGTCTCCTGTACCTAATTCTATATTTCCATTAACCCAGTCAAAACCACCTGCTTCAACATGATTATTTATTAAATCTGAGTTTATATAATCTAATCCTTTTTTTGTTGTCAAAGCAATAGATCCTCCAAGAGCATTTAGACCAAATACAGGATTAGAACTCATCAAATCAATATTTTTTAAAGCTGCTTCTGGGATTAATTCCCACTGTAATGTGTCTCCAAAACCTTCATTAATTCTAGTTCCGTTAAGGTATACTGCCAACCCTTGAGATTCTCCAAGTAATGGAGCTGCAGTAAACCCTCTATAATCAACATTTTTTTGGAATGGACTATTTTGTACATCTTTAATTGTTACTCCTGAAAGTTTTTGTCCCATTATATCAACAAAAGTAGTGGAAAAGGAAGTTTCAAGGTCTTTATTTTTAATAGTTTGATTTGAATTTGGGACTCTATTTCTATCTATTTCAATACCGGGTAATGGAGATATACCAATGACCTCAATTTCTCCAAGTTCTTCCTGAGAAAAAGATCTATTAATTAATATTAATAATAGTAAAACTGGTAAAAGTAACTTAGTCATTTTTTTTTTTGCTCCGAGTAATTAGATTTATTTTAAATGCACCATATTATAGGAAATAGCAATAGTCAATATAGTTTTTATCTATAGTGTTATAGCAGTTATGCTTTATAATTAATTGAAAAAATTATAAAATAATGTAAAAAGATTAATAGCTCAAGTAGAAAGTATAGTTAAGTTCATTCTAACGTACTATAGGATGAAATATATAGGGGGGTCTCTTGAAATATAAAATTCTAATTTTAAGTTTTATTTTTATACTTCTCAAAAGTATAGCTATGGCTGATGAAAGTTCTCTTCAAAAACAAATAGATAAACAGCAAGAGATAATAGACGCTCAATCAAAAAGAATAGACGAGCTAGAAGTTTTTATAAAAGAATTTAAAAACAAGCTATCTGATAATAATAGGCTAGAAAGCCTCTCTTCAAAAGATGAATTAATTACAAAAGAAGTAAATACTGAAGCAATTAGTGACGATATGGTTTCTTCTAGTAAAGGAAAATTGTATAATCCTGAAACGGCTTTTTTTGGACCCTTACCACAACTTAAGTCAGCTGATGGAAAATATACATTAGGAATGATGGGGTTAATTCAATTAGATGGAGGAGTTTATAATCAGGAGGCAAACCTTAACACAAATAATGATCTATCAGACGGATTTATAGTTAGAAGAGCAGGGCTAACATTAGCAGGTGTTTCAGAGAAAGACTGGATATGGTTTTTGTCTTATGATTATGCAGATAGTGGTGATAATCCTCATGATGGTCTGAGAGCGGCCATGGGGATCTATAGAGGTTTTAAACCTTGGTGGTTTTTTGCAGGACTTTTTGGAAATTCTGTAGGTTTAGATACATCAAATTTTTCATCGCAAAGGCAATTTATGGAAGCGGCAATGCCTCAAGCTACATTCATATATGGAGCAGGGTCTCCTGCAATGGGCGTAGCAGCAACATATAGAGGAAAAGAATATTATATGCGTTTTGGAGTTTATGGAGAGCCTTACAAGAATGCTAGTACGGATGATGAAGGGATAGGGGTGCATGGAAGGTTTGCTTGGCAACCTTTCAAGTTAAGAACAGAGTCTATGCATATAGGTTTAACAGGATATTATAGAACAGCTAATAATAGTAATACTTTTACTAATGGTTTAAGGAATTCAACTTTAAGATTTAGAAGCAAAGGTGAAAGCGCTATAAGTGGAGACTTTATTTTAGATACTGGCGTAATTACAGACCTTGATACTTATTATTATGTAGGCTATGAGTTTGCTAAGGTAAATGGGCCTCTTTCAATACAAACAGAATGGGGTTTTTTAGGAGTTAATAGAAAAACTAAAAATGACGCATTATTTTCAGGTGGTTATATTCAAGGCGGATATATGTTAACAGATGATGCCCGTAATTATAATTCTTATTTTGCTCAATTTTGGCGTTTAAAGCCAAATTTATCTATTATGGAAGGTGGCCCTGGAGCTTGGGAGGTTGCTCTTAGGGCAAGTACGATGGACTTAAATGATTCAGGTATTAATGGTGGTGAAGCTTCATCTTATACATTAGGAGTTAATTGGTATATGACATCTTTTACAAAAACTATACTTAATTTTGTTCATACAGATTCTTCAGGTGCATTGAGTGAAGATTTTAATGTAATGGGCATAAGGTTACAAATAGAGTTTTAGTCAAATAAAATTTTTAGATATTTTTTAATATTTTTGGTAATACTTTTGGAATATCTTCTGCTACTAAGGCAGGACCTAGATGTTTTCCAGCTTCAGAATGTAACCATACTGCATATGCTGCAGCATAAAAGGTGTCCATTTTATTAGATAATAAGCCGCCTATAATTCCTGCTAATACATCGCCACTTCCAGCAGTTGCTAACCATTTAGCGCCAGCTGTGTTAACAAGAGCTTTATTATTAGGAGATGCAATAACAGTAGTAGCTCCTTTTAATACAACGATAGTATTTAAAATTTTGGCAGCTTTTAGAGCTTTATCTATTAAGCTACCAGAAAGGTTAGGTAATATTGATATGAGCTCGCCTTCATGCGGCGTTATAATAACGTCCTTTCCAGAGAGTATTTTTACAAGCATACCTGATTTATTTTTAAAACATGAAAGGGCGCCAGCATCTAAAATTATCCTTTTATTTGTTTTAAGAGCCGATTTAATTTTTAAAATTGACTTATTACTTATATCTAATCCAGGGCCAATTACTATGGAATCTATTCTGGGTTCATTAATGATTGTATTATATTCTTTAATATTTTTATATGTTTTTACTAATTGAGAAGTAAGTGAGATAAAATATATATTTTCTGCTTCTTTTTCAGAAGCTAAAGCAACTATTCCACTTCCTGCTCTTTGAGCTGATATTGCAGCTAATCTAGAAGCTCCAGTCATATTTTTGGGCCCGCCTATAATTAAGCTATAACCTCTGCTATATTTATGATCATTAATTTTTGGCCAATTAATATCTTTAACCCATTGATTTTTATTATTTATTTTTATAGAAGGTTTTATTTTATTAATAACATCTTTTGATATACCTATATCTATTACTTTAATTCTATTAAGTTTTTCTAAACCTGGTAAAAGAATATGCCCAGCTTTTAATGTGGAAAAAGTAATAGTCAAATCTGAGTAACAGGCAAATCCTAAAATTTTACCATTATTACAGTCTATACCACTAGGTATATCAATAGCAACGATTGGGGCAGGATGCTTATCTAGCGTATTTAAAATTGCACATTCTTTTTTATTAATTTTTCTTGATAAACCTATTCCATATATTGCATCAATAAATAATTTTGTTTTATCTAAGTTTATTTCATTAAAACTAAATGGTTTGAGCTTTAATTTATTCAATGCTTTTAGTGAGTCACCCTTAATTTTATTTTGATCTCCTATTATACTTACTTTAATATCCCAACCTTTATTATGAAGCTCTTGAGCAATTATAAAGCCATCTCCACCATTTCCTCCAACTCCACAAAGTATTAAAGTTTTACGCTTACAATATAATGAATCAATAGTTTTAGCGGCAAGCTTTCCAGCTTTTAGCATTAAATTAAAACTGTTTTTAAACGATTTTTCTATATTAACAGCACTTAGTTTGTTTGCTATAATATAAGTATCTAATTTATTAATTATTTTCATCTTGATTGTTTTATATTTGTTTTGGGTTAATAATAGGTAGAGTAAACTTTCTTGTTACTTGTTTTAGTGAAAAGTAAGACCTAATACTAGCTATACCTGATATTCTAGTTAAGTTTTCCTTTAAGAACTTTTCGTAAGTTTGTAAATCTTTTACTACTATTCTTAACAAATAATCCGCATCTCCTGTCATAAGATATGCTTCCATGACTTCTTTATATTGGATTATTTTTTGTTCAAATAATTCTAAACCTTCTTCAGATTGCCTTTCTAAAGATACCTGTACAAAAACATTTACTGACAAGTCTACTTTATTCTGGTTAACAATAGCGCAGTAGCCAGATATGACTCCATTATTTTCTAAAGTTTTAACTCTTCTTAAACAAGGAGACGCAGAAAGACCAACTTGTTTTGCGAGTTCAATATTTGTTAATTGTGCATTTTTTTGTAATGTGGTAAGTATTTTATATTCAATATAATCCATTTTTTCACAATTTTCTGTTAAGTTATAGCTTTTTTCTTATATTATATTGCTTTACTAATAACAATTTTAGCAATATTTGCAATTTAATAATTATTAAATATTAGTAGTATATGCAATTAATATGCATAACAAGAGGTCTTAAATGAAGAATAATAAATTATCTCAAATTTCTAATTCTAAAAAAATTTCTGATATTGATTTAAAAGTTTTAAAAGATGTTGAAAAAAAGGTCTCATGGCTATCTGCATGGATGATCCATAATGCAAATAACATAAGACCATCTCTAGATGGAATTAAAGTTGGAGGGCACCAGGCATCTTCCGCTTCTATAATTTCTATTATGGTTGCATTATATTTTAAAATATTAAATTCTGAAGATAGAGTTGCTGTTAAACCACATGCCGCCCCAGTTTTTCATTCTATTCAATATTTATTAGGTAATCAAAATTTAAAAAAATTAGAAAACTTTAGAGCATATGGAGGTGCTCAATCTTATCCATCACGTACTAAAGATACAGATGATGTGGATTACTCTACTGGATCAGTGGGTCTAGGAGGTGCTATAACAATATTTGGCTCTTTAATTCAGGACTATGTAGCACAGCATAATTTTGTTAGTAAAAATTTTAAATATGGAAAAATGGTAGCATTATTAGGTGATGCAGAATTAGATGAAGGAAATATCTATGAGGCTTTATTAGAGGGAGCTAAGCAGAATGTTAGAAATTGTTGGTGGGTTATCGATTATAATAGGCAGTCGTTAGATGCAGTAGTAGCAGACAAACTTCACTTAAAAATAGATGAGCTTTTTGCTTCAATGGGATGGAGAGTAATTACTTTAAAATACGGAAAAAAGTTACAAAGTTTGTCAAAAATTAAGGGGGGAAATGAAATTTTAAATTGGATAGATAATTGTCCAAATGATTTGTATTCAGCGTTATCTTACATGGGCAGTAAAGGTTGGCGCGAACATCTAAATACAGATCTAAAAAATAATAAAGACTCAATTAATATCATTAAATCTCTTAGTGATGAAGAGTTAAATGAAACTATGTCTAATCTAGCTGGTAATGATGTCGAAGCCGTTTTGGAAGCCTTTATTGAGGCGGATAATGACGATATACCAACTTGTTTTATTGCATATACTATTAAAGGCTTTGGATTACCTTTAGCCGGACACAAGGACAATCATGCTGGTTTAATGAATAATGAACAAATGGAAAGTTATAAAAATAATTTAAATATAAAAAATGGCCAAGAGTGGGATTATTATTCAGGCTTAGATTCTTCCGAAGTCATAATTAAAGATTTTCTATCAAAGAACTCTTTTTATAAAGGTAAGAAAAGGCTTTTTAGTGAGCAGGCAATAAATGTGCCTAAAAAACTTAATTATAAAAAGTCACTAAGTTCTAATACACAAGAAGTTTTTGGTAGGATTTTAAATGAAATTGGCAAAGATGATACAGATTTAGGTAAAAGAATAGTAACATTTTCTCCAGATGTCACAGTTTCTACAAGTTTAGGAGGTTGGGTAAATCAAAAACAAATTTATAACAGAGAACATAAAGAGGATATTTTTTATAATGAAAAAGTTGTATCTGCACAAAAATGGCACGCTTCACCTAATGGACAACATTTTGAACTAGGTATAGCTGAAAATAATTTATTTTTAGCTTTAGGTGCTGCTGGCCTATCAGATAAAATGTTTGGTGCTTCACTTATACCAATAGGTACTATTTATGATACATTTATATCTCGTGGACTTGATGCTTTAAATTATGCAGTATATCAAGACTCAAGGTTTTTATTAGTTGCTACACCTTCAGGAATATCTTTAGGCCCGGAAGGAGGAGCTCACCAGTCAATTATCACACCTTTAATTGGAATTGGTCAACCAAACCTTTTAATGTTTGAACCTACTTATGCAGATGAGTTAGAGGTGATTTTAAGGTATACTTTTTCTCATATGCAGAGTCCCGAAGGAAGCTCTGTTTATATAAGGTTATCTACTAGAAATATTCCTCAAATCAAAAGAGAAATAAATAAGAGTCTAGAAGGAGAGATATTATCTGGTGGTTACTGGCTTAAAAAACCTAAAAATAAAAGTAATATTACTATTGTTTTTTCAGGAGTTATGGCTCCAGAAGTCCTTGAAGCAATAGAAATTCTGAAAGAAGATATGTTAGATGTATCTGTTTTATCTATTACGTCTGCAGATAGATTATATAAGAATTGGAAGGAAGCACAAAAGCAGCGATCTATGGGTAATAAAATTTTATCTCGTATAGAGGAGTTATTTTTAGATACTCTTTCAGAAAGTGTTATCGTTACGTTAATAGATGCACATTCTTCATCTTTGACGTGGATAGGTGGAGCAGTGGGCAAAAAGACAGTTTCTCTTGGTGTCGATGAATTTGGACAATCTGGTAATTTACAAGATTTATATAATCATTATGATATAGATGCAGATGCAATAGTTGATGCATGTGCTCAAGCATTGTCAAAATAATATATTAATTATAATATTATTTTCATAAAATTGTAGCTAGATTATATTAGATAATATATAAAACTATCTTTGTAACTATTATTTATTAAATGCGGATGTGGTGAAATTGGCAGACACGCTAGATTTAGGTTCTAGTGCCGTAAGGCGTGGGGGTTCAAGTCCCTCCATCCGCACCATTAGCTAAGGAATAACGATGAAGGTAACAGAATTAAAAAATGAAGGATTAAGTAAGTCATATAAGATAGTAATACCTTCAAAGACTATAGATAAAGCTATTGAAGAAAGACTTATAGAAGTAGCGGCTACAGCAAAGATAGATGGTTTTAGACCTGGTAAAATTCCTATGGCTATTGTTAAGAGTAGATTTGGGACGCAAGTATCAGGCGAAATAGTAGAAAAACAAGTATCTGATAGTATGAGAAAATTATTTACGGATAAGAAAATTAAGCCAGCTATGCAACCTAAAGTAGATTTTGAAGGCAAGCCATTAGATGGAACTGATGTTAAATTTACTGTTAATATAGAAATAATGCCAGATATTAAAGTTGAAGATTTCTCTAAGCTTAAGTTTGATCGTTTAGTTGCAGATGTCGAAGAAAATGACATAAATAAAGCTTTAGAAGACATAGCGAGTAATCAAAAGTCTTATGCACCGCTTAAAAAGAAACGTAAATCTAAAGTAGGTGACTCAGTATTAATTGACTTTAAAGGTTATTTAGATGGTAAAGTATTTGATGGAGGAACTGCAGAAAATCATAGATTAGAGTTAGGTTCTGGTCAAATGATACCTGGATTTGAAGATCAGCTAATAGGTTTAAATATTAATGATAAAAAAGATGTTAAGGTAAATTTTCCAGAAAATTATCAAAAAGCAGAACTTTCTGGAAAACCTGCTAAATTTGAAGTGATAATTAAAGATATACTAGAAGCAGATAAAGCTAAAATTAATGATGAATTAGCATCTCGAATGGGTTTACCTGATTTAAAAGCTCTTAAAGAAGCTATAAAAAGTCAGATAGGAATCAATTATAAAAATACTTCTAGAAATAGGATTAAAAGAGATTTGTTAGATAAATTGTCCAAGCAATATACTTTTGAAGTACCGAAATCAATGCTTGAAAATGAAAATAAAGTTATTTGGGATAGGTTTCAAGAAGATAAAAAGGCAGGAGTACTAGATGAAGCAGACAAAGGCAAATCTGATGCTGTATTAAAGAAGGAATATAATGAAATTGCTGAAAGAAGAGTTAGGTTAGGTCTGCTTTTAGCTGAAATAGGAGATCTAAATAAAATTACTGTGACTGATGATGAAATTAAGAATGCAGTTATGCAAGAAGCTAGAAAATATCCGGGTGAAGAAAATAAAGTTATTGAGTTTTATCAAAAAAATCCTGAAGCATCTAATGCGGTAAGAGCTCCTATTTTTGAAGAGAAAGTTGTGGATCATATAATTAGTAAGTGTGTAATTAAAGAGATTAAGGTCTCTGCAGATAAACTATTTAAAGATAATGTGATACCTGACCCTACTACTAAAACCTCAAGTAAATCGAAGGCTAAAAAAGTTACGACAAAAAAAAAGACGACAAAGACTTCCAAGGAAAAAACTAAAAAATAAAATATGTTAGGTTTAAGTAATATGATTATAGATAACAAAAAAGATGCAAACATGAGTTCGCTAATACCAATGGTTGTTGAACAATCTGGAAGAGGAGAAAGAGCATATGATATTTTCTCTAGATTATTAAAAGAGAGAATTATATTTATTACTGGAGGTGTCCATGATGAAATGGCTACTGTAATTATAGCTCAATTATTATTTTTAGAGGCTGAAAATCCAGATAAAGCTATATCCATGTATATTAATTCACCAGGAGGTATAGTTTCTTCTGGTCTGGCAATATATGATACAATGCAATATATAAAGCCACCCGTTTCCACAATGTGCGTTGGGCAAGCTGCTTCTATGGGTTCTCTCTTATTAGCTGCTGGAGAAAAAGGTCAAAGGTTTGCCTTACCAAACTCTAGAATTATGGTTCATCAGCCTTCAGGAGGGTTTCAAGGACAAGCTACAGATATTCAGATACATGCAAAAGAAATTTTAGATTTAAAAAGTCGTTTAAACACTATTTATAGCAAGCATACAGGCCAAACAGTAAAAAAAATTACTGAAATCTTAGAGAGAGATAAGTTTTTAAACCCCAGTGAAGCAAAAGAATTGGGGTTAGTAGATGAAATTGTTGAAAAAAGATAGTAAAGTATTATTATAATTATCTATAGACTATATGGAATTTTAAATGTCGGATATTGAAAAAGAAGATAAAGAAAAATTATTTTGCTCTTTTTGTGGTAAAAGTCAGCACGAAGTAAAAAAATTAATTGCAGGTCCTACAGTTTTCATTTGCGATGAGTGTGTAGAGTTATGTACAGATATTATTAAAGAAGAAAGTAAAACATCATTAATAAAAACTTCTAATAATGTTCCTAACCCATCAGAAATATTTGATTTTTTAGATACCTATGTTATTGGACAATCTTCTGCAAAAAAAGTTTTATCTGTTGCAGTTTATAACCATTATAAAAGGTTAAATCATAAGCCTAGCAAAAGTGAAGTAGAGTTAGCTAAATCAAATATTTTACTAATTGGATCTACAGGAAGTGGTAAAACTCTTTTAGCCCAAACTCTAGCAAGGTTTTTAGACGTTCCTTTTACGATGGCGGATGCAACCAGTTTAACAGAAGCTGGGTATGTAGGAGAAGATGTAGAAAATATAATTTTAAAGCTACTTCAAGCATCAGACTATAATGTAGAAAAAGCTCAAAGAGGAATAGTATACATCGATGAAATAGATAAAATTAGTAGAAAATCAGACAATCCATCTATTACTAGAGATGTAAGTGGTGAAGGAGTTCAACAAGCACTTTTAAAAATTATGGAAGGTACAGTTGCAAGTGTTCCTCCTCAAGGAGGCAGAAAACATCCACAACAGGATTTTCTTCAAGTGGATACAACGAATATTTTGTTTATTTGTGCGGGAGCATTTGGTGGATTAGAAAAAATTATTGCTAAAAGAGGTTCGGCTAGTTCTATAGGTTTTAGTGCTGAATTACCAATACTTGAAAATAAAAGAAATGAAGAACTTCTCTTAGATTTAGAACCTCAAGATTTACTACAATATGGATTAATTCCTGAGTTTATAGGACGTCTTCCAATAATTGCGACACTTAAAGATCTAAATAAACTTGCTTTAATCAGTATTTTAACAAAGCCTAAGAATGCTCTAATTAAACAATATGAAAAAATGTTTGATATGGAAGGTGTTAAACTAACATTTTCTGAAGGTGCACTAGAGGCTATTGCAGATAGAGCCTTAATGAGAGAAACAGGAGCAAGAGGGCTTAGGTCAATATTAGAAAATATTTTGATAGATACAATGTTTGATTTACCAAAGTTAAACAATGTGGAAGAGGTTGTCATAAATAAAGAAGTTATAATAGATAATCAAGAGCCACTGGTTATTTACTCTAAAACTAATCATAAAATTAAATCATCTGGCATATAACTATAACTTTAGACTTGAAATATCGTCTAAGATATACAACATATAGTATATGAGTTTTTTTTAATCTTTAGTATCTAGGAGTATAATTTATGGATAATCAGAATAATAATATATTACCACTTATACCTTTAAGGGATATAGTTGTATTTCCTAATATGGTAGCTCCTTTGTTTGTAGGAAGAGATAAATCTGTAAAAGCTTTAGAACATGCTATGAATACAGATAAAAATATTATTTTAGTTACTCAAAAAAATTCTTCAACAGATGAACCTCAGGCTGACGATATATATGAGATTGGCACTTTAGGAAAAATTTTACAATTATTAAGGTTACCAGATGGAACTGTAAAAGTTTTAATAGAAGGAGGTAAAAGAGTATCTATAAAAGGTTTTAAAATAAATGAAGAATATATAGAAGCAAGCTATAATATATTGTCAGATAAAGAAGAAATAGACAAAATTGAAGAAAAAGCTTTAATAAGAACTTCATTAGAGCAGTTTGAATCATATATTAAATTAAATAAAAAAATCTCTTCTGATGTATTAGCAACATTAAATGATATAGAGAATATTTCTAAAATGTCAGATACTATTTCTTCTCACCTTAATATTACTTTATCAGAAAAACAGGACCTTTTAGAGAAGTTATTACCATCTGAAAGACTAGAAAAAGTATTAGAGTTTATCGAAAATGATTTATCTGTAATTAAGGTAGAAAAAAAGATCAGAACAAGAGTAAAACGTTCTATGGAAAAAACACAAAAAGAGTATTATTTAAATGAACAAATGAAAGCAATTCAAAAAGAGTTAGCTGAAGAAGATGAAGAAAAAGATGAAATTACTGAATTTGAAGAAAAAATAAATAAAGTAAAATTATCTAAAGAAGCAAAAATAAAGGCCAAATCTGAATTAAAAAAACTTAAAGGAATGGGGCCAACATCCGCTGAATCATCTGTAGTAAGAAATTATATAGATTGGCTTATTTCTATTCCATGGAAGAAGTTTACTAAAGTAAAATATGATTTAAATGAAGCAGAAGATATCTTAAATGAAGATCACTTTGGTTTAGATAAAGTTAAAGAAAGAATTATTGAGTATTTAGCTGTTCAAACTAGAACTAAAAAATTAAAAGGACCGATTATATGCCTAGTAGGCGCTCCCGGTGTAGGTAAAACATCTTTAGGTAAATCTCTTGCTAGGGCTACAGGAAGGAACTTTGTAAGAATTTCTTTAGGCGGAGTTAGAGATGAATCTGAAATTCGTGGTCATAGAAGAACTTATATAGGCTCTATGCCTGGTAAAATTATTCAAAGTTTAAAGAAAGGTAAATCATCAAATCCTTTATTTTTATTAGATGAAATTGATAAGATAGGTGCGGATTGGAGAGGAGACCCAGCCTCAGCACTATTAGAAGTTTTAGACCCAGAGCAAAATAGTACGTTTAGTGATCATTATCTTGATGTGGATTATGATTTATCAGATGTTATGTTTGTTACAACTGCTAATTCATTAAATATGCCTAGACCTCTACTGGATAGAATGGAGATAATAAACTTGTCTGGCTATTTAGAAAATGAAAAAGTTGAGATAGCTAAAAGGCATTTAATAGATAAGCAACTAGATAGAAATGGTTTAAAAAAAGAAGAATGGACAATTAATGACGAAGCTTTATCTGATTTAATCAAGTATTATACAAGAGAGGCGGGAGTAAGAGGTTTAGAAAGAGAAATAGCTTCTTTGTGTAGAAAAGCTATTAAACAAATAGTTAAAGGAGAAAAAGATAAGGTTGAGATAACTCAGGATAATTTAGAAGAGTATGCAGGAATTAGAAAATACAAGCATGGTCTAGCGGATAAAGAAAATCTATTAGGTATTACTACTGGCCTAGCTTATACAGACTTTGGAGGAGATTTATTATCTATTGAAGCTGTTACTATGGCAGGAAAGGGTAGGCATCAAATAACAGGTCAGTTAGGTGATGTCATGAAAGAGTCTGTTCAGGCTGCAACTAGTTATGTTAGATCCAGAGCAATAGATTTTGGAATAGAACCTCCTATATTTGATAGAAAAGATATTCATGTTCATGTGCCCGAAGGAGCTACGCCTAAAGATGGTCCTTCAGCAGGTGCTGCAATAGCAATATCTATGATATCTGCATTAACTGGAATTCCAGTAAAATGTGATGTCGCTATGACGGGGGAAATTTCCCTTAGAGGAAGAATAATGCCAATAGGAGGATTAAAAGAAAAGCTACTTGCTGCCTCTAGAGGTGGTATTAAAAAGGTTTTAATACCTGTTGATAATGAAAAAGATTTAAAGGAAGTTCATACTGATATTAAAAGTAGTCTTGAGTTAGTATTAGTTACTCATCTTGATGATGTAATAGAGCATGCTTTGGAAAAGAAACCTTCACCTATAAAATGGGATGAGGCAGAATTTCTAAAAAATAGTAAAAATAATGTTAGTGAAAGTCATGAAAACATAGTAAAACATTAATATATACTTTGACTTTTAATGTTAAAAATTATTAAATAAGTATTGGTAATAAACAATAAAAATATGAAGGGGCGCTTTATGAATAAAAATGAATTAATTGGTGCAGTAGCATCATCCGCAGGAGTTTCTAAATCTCAGGCCTCAGATGCAGTTGAAGCTGTATTTGGTTCTATTAGTAGTGAATTATCTTCAGGTGGTGAAGTTCGTTTAGTAGGATTTGGTACTTTTATGGTAGCTAACAGAAAAGCTACGACAGGAAGAAACCCAAGAACAGGCGAAGCTATTCAAATAGCTGCTTCTAAACAACCAAAATTCCGTCCAGGAAAAAGTTTAAAAGAATCAGTTAATAAATAATTTTCGAATAAATATATTGTCGGCTTTAAGATAGAAGCCGGCAATTTTTAATTTTAAAATAGTAAAGGGTGATTAGCTCAGCTGGGAGAGCGCCTCGTTTACACCGAGGAGGTCGGCGGTTCGATCCCGTCATCACCCACCATTATTTTTTTTATTAAATACCTTGTATATATTAGAATGAATAGATATATACTACTTACCTTTGGGGATGTAGCTCAGTTGGTTAGAGCGCCGGCCTGTCACGCCGGAGGCCGCGGGTTCGAGTCCCGTCATTCCCGCCATTAAATTAAATATAGTGCTGGTTAATCATTAATATTATGAAAGTAAATAGGTTTTTTAAAAATTACCTTTTATATAAGTTTTGGGATATGTTTTATTAATCCATTCATTTACTTTAGCGTGACTTTCAGTTGATAGGCAAATTTTAGAAATATTTTTATAACTTTTTAAAATATCTGATGGTATGCCATCTAAATTACCACTTATAAGCCATCCTATCATACGCCAAATAGCAATATCTGCGATTGAAAACTTATCGTTAACTAAATAATTATTTTGTGATTGAATACTATTATTTAAAATAGATAATTTGCGCTTTAGGCTTTCTATAAAAATATCATTTCTATCTTCTGCTTTTGTTTTTGATGCCATTTCAGTTATATCTGTTGCAATATCAATATATTGATCAATTAATGCTGCTTCTATGTTATTATTTTCAGGATATAAATTAGCTAATTTTCCACAGAATCGACTAATTCCTCCAGTTTGTGCTATAGAGATTTTGTCTACAATTAAACAAGGTAGTTGATGAAATGGAATTTTTATTCCATTATCTAAATTACCATTGCTTTTAACTCTTTGAAACTCATCACTTGTAATTCTTAAGTCTTCAAATTCTATCTTACCAATGTAAAGAGATAATCTTGCTATTTCTGCACGCCAAAAAGGGAAGTCAAAATATATAAGTGATATTTTCATTATAGCTCCAATTAAGTTAAATAATAATTATAATATTTCTATTAATATATATATTCGGAAGCTTTTTTTAAAGCTTCTATTATATTTCTTTCGTCAGCAATTCCCTTACCAGCAATATCAAAAGCAGTACCATGATCTACAGAAGTCCGAATAACAGGTAGACCTACAGTAACATTAACTCCATTTTCTATACCCATTACTTTGACTGGACCGTGTCCTTGATCATGATACATAGCCACTACTAAGTCAAAATCTCCCCTTGCAGCAAGATAGAATAATGTATCTGCTGCCAATGGGCCTTTGATTTCCCATTTTAATTCCAATGCCTTCTCTATAGCAGGAATAATTTTTTCTTTTTCTTCTCCATAGCCAAATATTCCTTCTTCTCCAGCGTGTGGGTTTATAGCACACACTCCTATTTTAGGTTCTCTGCCAAGACTTTTGTATAATATTTTTCTTCCTCGTTCTATCGTCCTAAAAACTAAATTAGGTTCAATTTTACTAATTGCGTCTAAAAGCCCCATATGAGTAGTAACATGAATTACATTTAATTTCGGTGTAGCTAACATTAAAGACACTTCTTTTGTATTTGTTAATTTAGCAAGTAATTCAGTATGACCTGGATATTTATGTCCTGCCATATGTAAAGCTTTTTTACTTATAGGAGCCGTACAAATAGCATTAATTTTATTATTTAATGCTAAAGTAACCGCTGTTTCTATATATTTATATGCAGACTCACCACTAGTTTTTGAGTTTGAACCATAGGGCATATTTGTGGGTAATTCTCCTATATCCATGCAATTTATAACATTATTATTAACTATATCATCTGTAGATTTGCATTTATTTATCTTAATATCTTTATTTAGTATTTTTGACGCTTCTATAAGCCTTTTTGAATTTCCTATGACTAATAAGGAGCAATTTAAAAAAGATGTATCATGATTATAGCTTCCAATTATTATTTCTGGGCCAATTCCAGAAGGGTCACCCATAGTAATGCCTATAATTGGTAAAGTCATAAATTTTCCATTAAATAAAAAAAGTAACTAAATTATACTCTAAAGTTAATATACTTCATATCCTCACATTTAGTTTACATTTAATAAACTATTATTTATAAGAATTATATAGGATCATTAAAATATTTAGATCAATAATTTAAATATTTTAATTAAGTTTAGGATAGATTTTTTTATATATTTTAGGAGTTGAATATGAAATTATTTAAGTTTATTATTTTTTTAAGTTTTTGTTTTAATATATACTCTGCCCACGCAGGTATAACAGGTACACCAACTCCAAAATCTGCAAAAACTGTTGATGCGGATAGTCAAAAAAATAAAGATGCAACTAATAAAAAAGATAAAACTAAATCTGACGATAAGCACTAATTATTATTACTTTATAAACCCACATTTTTCTATTTTATAAAAAATTTATACTTGTTTATTTATTAGTTTTCATATTTATTAATTTTAAGGGTAATTAATATGACTATTAGCCATCTAGATATTATTAAAGCTAATTCAGTAATAAATAAATATATAATTAATACGGAAACATCTTATTCTCATTCTTTATCTGAGCTAACTGACTGTCATACAATTGTAAAGTATGAAAATAAGCAACATACAGGATCTTTTAAAATTAGAGGCGCATTAAATAAAATGTTATCTCTCAATAGTAAAGAAAAGGATAGTGGTGTCGTTGCAATGTCAGCTGGAAATCATTCCCAAGGTGTTGCATATAGCGCAAAATTAATGGGAATTAAATCTACTATAGTTATGCCTGATAATACACCTTTTGCTAAGATTAGAAAAACTACTGATTTAGGAGCTGAAGTTATTATCCATGGGAATACTTTAATAGAGGCTGAAGCATTTGTAGATAGTCTAGTAGAAACGCGTAGTTTAACAAAAATACATCCTTATAACGATGCGCAAATTATTTCTGGTCAAGGAACCTTAGTACTAGAAATGCTTGAAAAGCATAAAGATTTAGATTTTTTACTTGTTCCAGTTGGTGGAGGAGGACTAATTGCTGGAACCTCTATAATGGCAAAACACCTTAATAAAAATATTAAAGTTATAGGAGTGCAAACTGAGCTTTATCCATCTCTTCATAACATATTTAATAAAGGTAAAAATAAGTGCCAAGGAACTACACTTGCTGAAGGTATAGCAGTCCAGAATATTGGAAGTATCCCGTTATCAATAATTAAAAATAATGTTGATGATGTAATTTTAGTTACTGAAAAATATATTGAAGAAGGTGTATCCAGATTTTTATTAAACGATAAAACAGTTGCTGAGGGAGCTGGTGCGATTGGATTAGCTGCTTTGTTACAATATAAAGAGAAATTTAAAAGTAAGAAAGTAGGAATTTTATTATGTGGAGGTAATATAGATTCTAGAGTTCTATCTTCTGTTTTAATGAGAGATTTAGTTAGAAAAGGTCAAATAATTACTTTGTCTATAGCTATGGCAGATAAGCCAGGACAATTAGGTATTATATCTAAGCTATGTTCAAAGGAAAAAGTAAATATACTTGGAGTAGAGCATAGTAGGTTTACATTAGACTTATCAGTTAGTGCAGCAAGACTTGAAATTACTTTAGAAACTAGAAATAATGATCATGCTGAAAGTATTATAAAAAAAATAGAATTGTTAGGTTTTTCTGTCATTGTGAAAAATGTAAAATAAATAGATGGAGTAATATATGGCAACTCTTGCAGATAAATATCCAAGAATCTCTGATATGAAAGCGAAGGCTATTAAAAGGATGCCTCACTTCGCAGCAGAATATTTATTATCTGGAACAGGTTATGATAGAGCAATGGATCTTAACCAAGAAGTTCTTAAAAATATATTTCTAACTCCAAGATATTTAAAAGGAACAGTAGAGGCAAACTTACAAACAAAACTATTTAATAGAGTATATAGTGCGCCTTTTGGAATAGCTCCTATTGGTATGACCAGCTTGATTTGGCCTGGTGCAGAATTTGATCTTGCAAAATTAGCTACTAATAAAAACATTCCATATACATTATCTACTGTAGCATGCGCTTCCATAGAAAAAGTCGCTCCACATCTGGAGGGTAGGGGTTGGTTTCAATTGTATCCGCCAAAAGATAAAAATATAAGAGATGACTTATTAAAAAGAGCCTCTGATAATGGCTATGAAGTTTTAGTTATTACTTCTGATATTCCAGCTTCAAGTAGACGTGAAAGGTTAAGAATGGCTGGCGTTTCAGTGCCTCCAAAAATTAATTTTAGAACAATATTTCAGGCATCTATCTCTCCATCATGGTCCATAGGCGTTTTAAAGCATGGAATGCCTAAATTTGGAACAATGAATAAGTATCAAAATAGTCAAGGAAACAAAAAGATACAAAAGGGCTATGCAGGGAGTCAGATGGACAGGTATTTAGATTGGAAATATTTAGAAGAATTAAGAAATCTTTGGAAAGGACCAATTGTATTAAAAGGGCTGATGGATAGTAGGGATGCTTTAAAGGCTAAAGATTATGTTGATGCAATATATTTATCTAACCATGGTGGAAGACAATTAGATTTAGCACCTAGCCCAATGCAAGTACTTCCCGAAATAAGAAAAGAGTTAGGAAATAATTACCCTATAATAATTGATAGCGGCTTTTATTCTGGTCAGGATGTTATTAAAGGATTAATGTTAGGTGCTGACTTTGTAATGGTGGGCAGGCCATTTATGATTGGAATTGCGGCATTAGGAAGTAAAGGAGCAGAACATACACATTATATAATAAAAGATGAGATTGAAAATATAATGGAACAAGTTTGTGCTAAAAATATTAAAGAATTAAAAAACCAAAAAGTAAGTACAAGCAAAGACTTTTATTTAAAGTCTATAGATTGATAAGTATATTAATAAGGTCAAATTTTAAATGAAAAGAAGAAATTTTCTTAAAAAAAGTATTGGTATGGGAACAGTTGCAGCAGCCTCCACTTTATCTGCACCAGCAATTTCTAAAGGAATAATAAAATGGAAAATGGTAACTTGTTGGCCAAAAAACTTTCCTGCATTAGGAACAGGAGTTCAAAGAATTGCAGATTCAATATATGCAATGTCAGATGGTAGACTTGAAATTAAAGTTTATGGAGCAGGAGAATTAGTACCTGCATTTGAGGTATTTGATGCGGTTAGAGAGGGCATTGCAGAAATGGGACATGATGCTCCATATTATTGGATTGCTAAGCATTCTGCTATGCCTTTCTTTACGACAATTCCAGGAGGTTTGACAGCTCAAGAGCATGCTTCATGGCTATATTTTGGAGGAGGACAAGCATTATGGGATGAGCTTTATTCACAATTTGGCTTAAAAGCTTTTCTTGCAGGTACTGGTGGGTCCAATGTTGGTGGATGGTTTAGAAAAGAAATAAAAAGTCTTAAAGACTTACAAGGACTTAGAATGAGGATGCCCGGTCTTGGAGGAGAAATATTATCTAGGATAGGAGCGATACCAGTTAATCTACCAGGAGGTGAGTTATTAGTAGCTTTACAGTCTGGTGCTTTAGATGCGGTAGAGTGGATTGCACCATATAATGATTTAGCGTTTGGTTTTCATAAAATTGCTAAATATTATTATGCTCCTGGTATACAAGAGCCTGGAAGTGCATTAGGTTTAACTGTTAATCTTGATGCTTATAATAATTTACCAAATGATTTACAGAATATTATAAAATATGCAGCTGGCGACGAAGCTTTCAGAATGTTATCAGAAATGACAGCAGGAAATGCATTTGCATTAGATGTATTACTTAATAAACATAAAGTTATGTTAAGAAATTTTCCTATAGATGTTACTGATGCAATGTTTTCTGCAGCCTTAGATATAGTAAAAGAAAAAGCAGAAGAAGATCCTTTTACGAATAAAGTATATAAGAATTGGTCAGACTATAGATCTAAAGTTACTAAATTATCTCCTTTAACTGAGCTTGGCTATATGAAGCTTAGAAATAACTTTGAAGAAAAAATATAGAAATAATTTAAAATGAATTCTAACGAAAAACAAAAAGAATATTGGACTAATTCAGCAGGTAATTTATGGGTCAAGGATAAATCTGAAAAAGATAATATGCTAGAACCTTTGGGAAATTATGCATTATCTAAGTTTAATATTATAGAAGGTTTGAATGTACTTGATATTGGCTGCGGTACAGGAAAGACAACTACGCAAATAGCTAAAGAAATTGGAAGTAGCGGGTATGTTTCGGGTTTAGACATTTCTGAAACTATGATAAATGAAGCAAGAAAATATTCTGATAAGGATAAAATAAGTAATATTAATTTTTTAGTTAAGGATGTTCAAAATGAAAAATTAAAAAAGTTAGAATATGACGCAGCTTTTTCACGTTTTGGAGTAATGTTTTTTAGTGATCCTATTATGGCATTTAAAAATATATATAGTAGTTTAAAAAGTGATGGGTTATTAACTTTTATTTGTTGGCAGGATCAGAAAGAAAATCCTTGGTATAATTCTGGCTTAGAAATAGTTAAGAAGTATGTAGATATTCCTACACCAGAAAAAAATAGTCCAGGTCCTTTTGCATATGCTGATAAAACTTATATTGGAAATATATTAATTGAGGCTGGATACAAAGATATTGAATTTTATAATTTTGAAAAAGATATACAGCTATTTAAAAATTTTACTTTAGAACAGGCTATAAGTGCTTATCTGGAATCTACGCCAATATTTAAAAAAGATGTATCTCTACTAAGTTCAAAAAACAAAAAAAATATATTTTTAGACATAAAAGAAACCTGGGTTCCTTTTTATAAGGATAACTATCTAATATTTCCTAGCAAGACTTGGGTAGTATGTTGTAAAAAATAATAAATTTTAGCCTTCAAAAACTTTTGCACTATCTCTTTTACCTATCATTTCTTTCCATCTTAATAAGTATTTATGATTATCATTAGGAATTACTTTTACCCAACTAGCAAAATCTAAGAAAACATATAAATTGATATCAGCCATTGAAAAATTATTACCTGCAACATATTCAGCTTGATTCAATCTTTCATTTATATCATCCAAAAATCTATTGCCTAACATGATTCCTCTGCTTGCTAATTCAGGTATCTGTTTTGTAGCTCTTGGATCTGCAACAGCTCTATCTATAAATGCCTCAGAAGAATTTCTTAAGCATTCTCCGATAGGGTTCATTCCTTCAATTTCAACTTTTCTATTCCACATCTCTACTAAGCCTTTTTCTTCAGGTGTTTCCCCGAAAATATATGGTTCCGGTTGCATTGCATCAAAATATCTACATATAGCCATACTTTCTGATATTACTGTTCCATTATCTAGTTCAAGAGCTGGAACACCACTTTTTGGATTTATAGATAAAAAATTACTTTCTCTATTTTCTCCTGCGCGGACATTTACTTGAACATATTCAACATCAATTTTCTTTTCTACTAAAAACATTTGAACTCTTCTTGGGTTAGGAGCTCTTTTAAATTCGTATAACTTCATTTTTATTTCCTTATATTTTATATAATAACTTATATCATTTTTTTTTTTAACAGTAATTTAAAATTTTAAAATACATACTGTATTTAAGTATTGACTTTAGATATTTTCTATAGTGAAATTATTTTTTAACTAAATAAAGGATACAAAAATGAAGATTATTAAAAAAATACTTTTAGTTTCGGTTTTATCAATATTTTTTATTGGTCCATCATTTGCTACAGATAAAGCAGTAGGATATTTTGGATGGCACGCATATGGTAAATATATACAAATGGGTGAGAAAATGGGATTTTGGAGAGGTGAGTTTAGTGGCAGTTTTGATAGTGATGATGGAGAAGGGGGGCTTTTTCATAAAGCTTCAATGAGATGTCCTGGATCTAATACAATGAATTTTGAAACAGGTACTACTTCAGCACAAGGGGTATGCTTAATTAAGGATATGGATGGTGACGAAGCATACGTTACTTGGGTTGTAAAAGGAAAATTAGGACAAGCAAACCCTGGTAGCTTTACATATTCTGGAGGTACAGGAAAATATGAAGGCATGTCTGGAGATGGTGGAACTCTTATTGGACATATTGTAACCAACTGGACTGATGGTGATGCAAGTGGTTACGCATTATGGAATAGAATGAAATAATAACAATTATAACGAGAGTAATTTGTTACTCTCGTTATATTTATTTAAAGGATAAGTATTTATGATTACGATGTGTTTGAAGATTAAATATACTCAAGAGGCAATGAAAACTATTTTTAGTACAGGAGATAACAGAAAAGCTGCAATTAGTGCTTTAGCAAAACAAGCTGGCGGGAAGCTAATTTCATTCTATGGAATGCAAGGACAATATTACCATATGATGATAATTGTAGAAATGCCTAGTATGGCAAATTGGATGGCAATGTTTATTAAAGGTACGAGCGGGGGAGCAATTGCAGAGTATAAATCTATACAATTATTAGACCCTGAAATAATTGAAGAGTCATCTACTATACTTAAAGATTTAGATTACTCTCCACCTGGTGCATAATTTAATAAGACTTTTTTAAGCCCAAGGCATTCTCTGCAATATAGCTTAGGATTAATTGCTGACTAACAGGTGCAAGATAAGGAATCATCATTTCTCTGAATAATCTCTCAACATGGTATTCCTTAGCGTAGCCCATGCCACCATGAGTTGCTATAGCTTGCTTACATATGTCCATGCCAAATTCTGCAGATAAAAACTTAGCAGCATTTGCTTCTGCCCCACAGGGTTGATTATTATCATATAAATGTGCAGCTTTTAAAATTAATAGTTTTACAGCCTCTAATTTTGCCCAGCCCTCTGCTAATGGATGTTGAATACTTTGATTTTCTCCTATAGTTCTTTCAAATACTATTCTTTCTTTTGCATACTTAGTGGCTCTATCTAAAGCATTTTTAGCAATACCATATGCTTCAGCTGCAACTAATATTCTTTCTGGGTTAATGCTATGCAGTAAATAGGAAAAACCTTTTCCTTCTTTCCCAACTAAATCTTCCATAGGAACTTCTAAATTATCAATAAATAATTCATTACTATCGACAGCAGCTCTGCCCATTTTATGAATCACTCTTGCTTCAATATTATTTTTATTGAAATCAGTATAAAATAAACTTAAACCTTCAGTTGGATTCTTATCATTTCTTTCAGATGTGCGAGCTATTAGCATAATTTTATTAGTAATTTGAGCAGTAGATGTCCATATTTTTCTGCCGTTTATTATATAATGATCTTTATTTTTTATTGCTTTTGTTTTTAATCTAGTTGTATCTAATCCAGTATCAGGTTCTGTAACAGCAAAGCACATTTTTGTTTGGCCATTTATAATTTTAGGTAGCCATTTATTTTTCTGTGTTTGTGAAGCAAATTTAACTAATGCATTAGGTCCAAATATATTCATATGAACAGAAGATGCTGCTGTCATTGCTCCTTTTTCAGCTATAGTCATCATCATTAGTGCTGATTCTGTTACACCTAAGTTGCTACCTCCAAACTCTTCTGGCATAGCTATGCCTAGCCATCCACCGTCTGCCAATGTATTTACAAAATCATGAGGAAAAGATGCGTTATTATCACATTCCAACCAATAATTATCATCAAAATTTTTAATAGAATTACTTATTGCTAAAATTAAATCTTTTTGATCTTCTGTATAATTAAAATCCATATATTACCTATTTTAAATGTAAACTCATTTCCCAAAAGTTTATTTCTAATTTTGTTGCTGTCTTAAATTGATTGTTTAATCTATTCCATTTTAAATTATTTTCAAAATTATTACCTAGTCTAAGGATAACTGACTTATCCAGCATATGACCAATTTTAATACATAATGCTTGGTATTCATCAGACCCATAAGTATTTATCCATTTAATGTAAGGGTTATTCTTATTATCTATTTTAGATAATTCTTTTCCAATTTCACCATAGCCAAATACGCACGGAATTAATGTAATTAATAAATTTAAAAAATCTCCGGTATAACCATTTTCTAATACATATCTAGTATATGCTATATTAGCTATTTCTTCTTCAGCATTATATAATTCACTCTCTGATATACCATATTCTGCACACGTATTTATATGTAATTGGAGCTCTTCATTAATAAGTGCATTAAGGGTGTTCGATGCAACACGTATTTCTTCTGTGGTGTTTGATTTTAATACTAATAAAGCCCAAGCTTTAGAAAAGTGTGTCAGGAATAGGTAGTCTTGTATCAGGTATTTAATATATAATTCTTTTTTAAGTTTTCCATTTGCAATATTCTTTACAAACTTATGTTTAGTATAATTATCCCAATAAGAAAGGTTATTAGATTTTAATATATTAAATATTTTACTATAGTTATTATTTTTAAGCATTTTCAAACCGTTATATAGAATTTAGTCTTATTCAATTTAATAGTTATAATTTTTAGATAAATATTTAATTAATCTATCTTCATATTTCTTATCTAACTTTGTCATACCATTTTCATCATACATTAATAAAATTATTTCTTTCCATCTTTCTTCATTTAATCTTTGTTGATAAACAATATTTAGGGAGTGACAAGAAGAACAGCTATATTTTAGTATTTCTTCATCTGTTATAGATATTTCATCTTTTGCAAAAGTATTAAAATTAAGATTTAGTATAACAATTAAACATATTAAAATAATTCGCATTTTATATGTTTATATAAATTCTATGAACGGTATTATTTAAATACCCTTTAGGGTTCCAACTTATATCAAATGGTTGAGATATATTATTTTCATCTATAGCTCTGGACCATATTTCAAAATAACCTTTACTTGGAAAACTTAGGTTTAAATCCCAATTTTGCCATGCATATTTATTTACAGGGTTACTTAAATTTGCTTGAATCCAAGTAGCTCCATAATCAATACTTATCCTAACTTCTTTAACTTGTTTATCTCCTGCCCAAGCATGTCCTCTAATATTTAAATTATTAGAATTATGCTGTAACCCAGTTTTCGGAAATGTTATTAAAGATTTTATAGGCATTGATTCAATTATTTTTAAACCACTGATATCTACTTTCTCGCCAGGTTTAACAGGGATTTTAGGAACTTTATAAGATTTGCCAGTCATTTTTGTGCCATCATGTACCTGATCAAGTAATTCAATTTTGTTTAACCATTTTTGAGATGTAGATCCTGGCCAACCAGGACATATCAATCTTAAAGGTGATCCATGTATTAAAGGTATTTCTTCATTATTCATGGCAAAGGCTATGATATTATTCTCATCTAAAGCTTTTTTTATTGGCACTCCTCGCGATAATGCATTTTTATTTGTATCACCAGATAAATGTAAATCAGCGCCATAATGACCAGTATAAATACTACTTGGCTTTATACCGGATGATTTTATTACATCTGATAATCTTACTCCAGTCCATTCTGAGCATGAAATTGCTCCATAGCTCCATTGATTTCCTAACGCAGGAGGTTCAAAAAAAGCTCTTCCATTACCGCCACATTCTAATTGTAGAGATTTAGTTATAACTTCAAAATTACTTTTTAAATCCTTGATTGAATAATTTTTTGGATTTTTTACATTTCCTTCTATTCTTAGTTTCCAATTAGATATTTCATTACTAGATAAATCAGGCATTATTCCATTATTTCTTACAAAGTGACGATTAGTAGGCGTGATTGGGTCGTCTAATAAGTGTGGAGGAGTTTCTGCATTAATAGGTCTATCATTAAGTATAGTAAGATCATTTTTTTTATGAATATTATCTATTTTTAAGGTGTCATTAGCGTATAGTGGAACAACATTCATAGGGATAGAAAAATAAGACGCTAGGCTAACAGATAGCATAATTTGAGAATGCTTTTTTATAAAACCTCTTCTGGAAATCTTTCTCTTCATTAATATCTCAAATTCAAAGTGTTGAACTTATTTAAATACAAACAATGTTATGATTACTATCGAGTAATCTATTATTCTTGTAAATATGTTTTTTTTTATTATAATTATATTTAGCATATAAAAAGGTTTGATTATGAAAAACAGTTTAGAAGCTAATTTAAAATTTATTGTTCCTCAAGTTGATAAACCTGTATTTGAAAGTTCTGAATATACTGGGACAGTTCCAAAAATCCATTTTGAAACGGAATATAGGTCAGTTCCAATACAAGACATCAGAGACAGTAGCATCTCGTACACGATTGAAAATAATGGCTTTCAATTATTAAAGCATAAAACAGAAGTAAAAAACTTTTATGATCATGAGGAAGTAATTAAAACCTATGAAAAAGAGTTAAAAGATTTTTTAAAAAAATATATGAAAGCAAATGACGCTATAATATTTGATTATACGAGAAGGTCTGATGGAAAATCGGGAGCACAGAATCCCGATGGTTTGCGAGGGCCTGCTGATAGGGTGCATGCAGATTATACAGATTTGTCTGGTCCACAAAGAGCAAAGGATGTTTTAGGTTTAGATAATTATAATAACCTTCTTAAAGAAGGAGGCAGAATCGTGCAACTTAATGTTTGGAGGGCTATTAATGGCCCCGTAAAAAGATCTCCTTTAGCATTTGCAGATGCTCTATCTATTCCTAAAAATGATTTGGTGGAGACAGACCAAATATTTTCAAATCGTACAGGAGAAATATATCATATTGCCTATTCTAGAAAACATAGATGGCATTGGGCCTCTAATATGAAGAATGATGAAGTACTTCTTTTAAAAGGGTGGGATAGTATTAATAATGCTAGAGTGAAATATACACCGCATGGAGCATTTGAATTGCCAAATCAATTAGATAGTGATCCTCCTAGAGAAAGTATTGAGGCGAGAGTATTTCTTATTTTTAATTAATACTTTAGTTAGGAGCATTATGATAATAAATAAAGTATCTTTAATTAAGTACCAAGGTATCATAGAAATAAATGGTCTACTATACCAGTAAAAGGTTTTATAAATGTACCTGAAAACTCTATTGGTCTTGGCATAACAATCGATAATACTAAAGTTTTTAATCAAGATTATTTATAATTTAGGGATGAACATGACTAAAATATCTAAAATAATTATTATACTTATATTAAGTATTTGCTTGTCAAAAATATCAATTGGTGCTGATGGTACTAAAGATGATCCTTTTAATGTATTATTAGTGCCCGCTGATGGAGGTACAGAAGAAGGTACTATTTCTGATTTTAAACCAATATTTAATGCAATATCTTTAGCAACAAATTACTCTTTTAATATTATTGTGGGACAGAGTTATAGTGCTGTAGTTGAGGGTATATGTTCAGGACTCGCAGACTTTGCCTGGTTTGGGCCTGTTACATATTTACAAGCAAGAGATAAAGGGTGTGTAGAATTATTGGCAGTTGAAGTTAGAAAAGGTAGTTCTGTTTATTATTCAGGTATATTTACAGGTAAAAATAATATAAATATAAATAATTTAAGCGACTTAAGAGCTAAAAAAGTAGCCTTTGGAGATATAAACTCGACATCAAGTTTTGTTTTTCCTATGGCTATGTTAATTGAATCTGGAATTGACCCAATTAAAGATTTATCTAAATCACAACTAACTGGAAGTCATGCAAATAGTTTAAAAGCACTTCAAGCAGGTATAGTTGATGCAGCAGCTGCTTCTTTTAACTCCTATGAAAAAGCTGTAAGGCAAGGTTCAATTATGGCTAATGAATTTAAAATAATAGCTAGGTCAGATCCTATTCCTAATCCCCCTTTAGCTATGTCCGTTAACCTTCCAAAAATTGTTAAGAATAAAATTAGTAATGAAATTTCTGAATTACACAATAACCCAAATATTAAAGAAGGAATGTTAAGAGGCTATGGTGGTAAAAAAGTAGATTATTATGATACTAGTATAACAGATAAAGATATGCTTCCTGCCTTAAAGAAAATGCTTTTAATAGATAGTAATTTTAAAAAAACAATTCTGGAAGCTAATAGTAATTAATGACAAATAGATTACTTACAATTAAGGCAGCTAAAAAAATATATGATGGAGGAATAAATGCGCTTGATGGGGTAAATATAACAATTCATAAAAATGAAATTGTTGCAATACTCGGTTCTTCAGGTGCAGGTAAATCAACATTAATAAGGTCGGTATTAGGTTTGGTTGCCTTAGATAACGGTGCAATTTTTTTTAAAAGTAAGACTCCTATAGTAAATAATTTTCAGCTATTAAGAAGTTCTATCTCTACAATATATCAAAATTTTAATTTAGTATCTCGATCTACTGTTTTAACAAATATAATCTTAGGTAAAATTTCAACTATATCTTCTTGGCGAATTTTATTTAATGCATGGCCAAAAGGTTTTCAAATGAAAGCTTTTGCATTATTAAAAGAAGTTGGCTTGGAAGATATTAATCTTAATAAAAGAGTAGAAAATTTATCTGGAGGACAACAACAGAGGATTGGAATAGCAAGAGCATTAATGGGTGATCCTGAATTAATTTTAGCAGATGAACCAGTATCAAGTCTGGACCCAGAAACAGCAAAAGAAATTTTAAAACTCTTAAAAAAGACTGCTAAAAAGAAAAAAATTAGTATTCTGTGTAGTTTGCATCAAGTTGAATTTGCAAAATATTTTGCTGATAGAATAATAGGTATGAATAACGGAAAGATTATTTTTGATAAAGCGTCAAATAAATTAAGTAAATTAGATTTAAATAAAATTTATAAATAATGAAACCTCAATGAAAAATTTTAAAAAAGATTTAAAACCACCATTTAGTATAAAGAGTTTATTTTTAATATTGATATTATTAATAGTATTCATAATATCAGCTCAAAGAGTTGGTATGCCTGATATTATAGAACGTCTGTATGAATCATCTTTAGATTTAGTTGGTATTAAAGATTCTTCAAAAATTGGAAATGGTTTATCTAGAATTTCTAGAGAGATGTGGCCGCCTGTTATAGAAAGTAAAAAAGATACTAATTTAATATTAAATTTTGATCCTGAAAACATACCTTTTAATTCTTATATTGAGAAAAGTTTAGATAAATCTTATGAGATTAACCCTGAATCATTGTTGCTTGAATCTACAGAAGAGAATATTTTATTTTTAGTGGAGCCTTTTGGTTATTTAAAGACAGTTATAATTAAAATTATAGAAAGTATAGAAATAGCATTTTGGGCAAGTTTTATATCAATAATTTTATCTATTCCGTTAGCATATTATTCAGCAAAAAACTATGCACCTAATAAATTAATATATTTTTTTTCTAGAAGTTCAGTATCAGCATTAAGAGCTATACCAGAATTAATAAGTGTTTTATTTATGGTATTAGCTTTTGGCTTTGGCCCTGCTGCAGGAATTATGGCTTTAGGTTTACATAGTGCCGGATTTTTAGGTAAATTTTTTGCTGAAGATATTGAAAATTCTGACAAAGGTCCTCAAGAGGCATTGATTGCCTTAGGTGCTTCTAAGTGGAAAGTTCTTAAATTAGCAGTTTTACCACAAGTTATGCCGCAATATGTTGCCTACATGCTCTATATCCTTGATAGAAACCTTAGAATGGCTACTGTGATAGGTTTAGTTGGTGGAGGTGGAATTGGACAAGAACTAAAAGGACGTTTTGACTTATTTGAGTATGGAAACGTAACAACAATTATTATTGTTATTTTTATAGTTGTTTTTATTTTTGATCAAATTTCTGCAAAACTTAGATCAAAGTTAATAGGTAATTAAATATGCCAAATAATTATTTTAATATTTCTGTAAAAGATCTATCAAATTGGAATGAGCTAGGTTTTTTGTTACGTCATGGGCACCTTAAAAATTATATAAATGACTTAAATATATCTATAAGTAAAATAGAGAACCTAAGAGAAAATAATAGAGAAAGCTTATTTTATTATGAAAAAATAAATAAGAAAATTATTCTTTGCAGAATAGAAAAATTTTTAAAAGATAATAAATTTTTAAGTGAAATTATTTTAGGAAATAAAATTTTAGGTTTTGTTAGTGAACTTATTAATAAACCTGCTTATCTATATAAAGAAAAAATAAATATTAAGCCTATTGGTGGAGCAGGGTATTCAGCTCACCAAGATGCTACTGCATATCATAAATTAAAAGGTCACATTACGTGCTTGGTAGCATTGACAGAAATGACTTTAGACAATGGATGTTTATATATATCCGAAGAAGTAAAAAATGATATTATTCCTTATGATAAGGATGGTTGTATAACAAAAAAAGAAGAAAAAAAACTTAAATGGATTCCGATTCTTATGAAGCCAGGAGATTGTTTATTTTTTAATTCTTTCGTTCCGCATAAGAGTAATAAGAATTTTTCAAGTGAATTTAGAAAAGCCATATATTTAACATTTAACGATGCAGAAGATGGTGATCTAAGGAGCAATTATTATTTAGAAAGGTCAAAAACATTAGAAGAAAATAAGAATAGAATAAGTACAATTGGTCATTTTCAAGGCAAGAATTATAGAGTTTAAATAGGTAGTAATGTTTCCAGATATAAATGAAAATAATAATATAATATTTACAGAAAATTTATTAAATTGGCTGGAAAATGAAGGTCGATCAAAATATGATGAAGGTGTAAATCAGTTTGAACATAGTGTTCAAACAGCTATGATTGCAAAAAAAAATAAATCTTCTTTTAGTTTAATTGTGGCTGCATTGTTACATGATATAGGACATTTAATTTTAAATGAGAATAATTCTAAAGATGATTTTTTAAATTATGATTTAAATCATGAATTAATTGGGGCTCAATGGTTAGAAAATAAATTTCCCAGGTCTGTGATAGAGCCAATAAAATTACATGTTTCTGCTAAGCGATATTTATGCTCTTTAAATACTAAGCATTATAGTAAATTATCAGAAGCATCTAAGAGAAGTTTGCAATTACAAGGTGGTTTAATGAATAAAAAGGAACAAAGAATATTTCAACAAAATCTTTTTTCAAAAGATGCAATTATGCTAAGGAAATGGGACGATGATGCAAAAGTCAAAAATTTTCAGATCATGCCTATACGTAATTTTAAAAATGATATAATTATGATGTTAAATAATAAATAAAGGTCCTAAGATATGAAAGATAAAGAATATATTCAGAAAAGAAGAAGTTTTATATTTTGCCCTGGAAATCGACCAGATATGATACCTAAAGCCTTAAAGTCTGGCGCTGATATGGTATGTATAGATTTAGAAGACGCAATAATACCAGAGCATAAAAGTTTATCAAGAATTGAAACTATAAAAGCTTTTGAGAATATAGAATCTCCTACAGGAGTAGAGACTTTAATTAGAATTAATGATGTGAATAGTGAAGATGGTAAAAGAGATATTGATTTAATATTAAACGCTAAAAACACAGCTTCAGGATTAATGTTGCCAAAAATTCAATCAATAGAGGAAATAATTACATTAGAAAATAAAATTAAAGAAAAAAATAAGGATTTAAACTTACATATTATTATTGAAACAAACCAAGGTTTAGAAAATGCTTGGTCTATTGCTCATTCAAGTTCTTTAATTAAGTCTTTGTTATTTGGAGGAGTTGATATGAGTGCCGACTTAGGATGTAATGGAGATTGGTTTTCGCTTTTATATGCTAGATCAAGGGTTGTTCATGCTGCTGCTGGTGCAGGTATTGATAGTATTGATGTGCCTTTTTTAGATCTAGAAGATATGAAAGGTATGAATACAGAAGCTCAAAAGTCAAAAAATTTAGGTTTTTCTGGAAAAGGGTCTATTCATCCCAAACAAATTGAACAGTTAAATAAGGTTTTTACTCCTTCTGAAGAAGAAATTGCATATGCTAATAAAGTCATTAAGGCTTTTAATGAGGCAAGTGATGGTTTAGTAGTTGTTGATGGAAAACTCATTGAAAAACCAGTTTTAAGGACAGCTCTAAAAACTATAGCAAATAGTAATTAATCTATCTAAGTTTTTTTAAAAACTCTTGAACTCGTTCTTTTACTTCAGGAATATCATATGATGTTTCTGCTTCATAATTTAAGCCCTCAATTTGGCCTTTATTGCGGGCTGCAGAGTAAAGGTCTTTATATGCTTTTATTGAATTAGGACTATTTTTAGCTATATTCTTTGCAATATCATGAACCTTTGTTCTCAATTCATTTAGTGGAAAGGCTTCTAAAGCTATTCCATATTCTTTAGCCTGAATTCCTGATATTGTTTTTGCTGTAAAGGATAATTCCTTTGCGCGCATAATTCCAACGTATCTAGGTAATCTCTGTGTTAGGCCCCAAGAGGGTCTAAAACCCAAAATAGCATGAGTATCGCCTAATTTTGCCTCATTTGCTATATATATAAGGTCAGCTGATAAAGCTAGCTCTAAGCCACCTGTATAACAAAAACCATTAATCATAGAAATTACAGCTTTAGGTGAATCTTCTAGTAACTTTATTACCGCATTAGCATACGTATCTAAATCTTCTCCTACGCCTCCACTTGAAATATCTGTACCATTTTCTTCTAATTGTCTTAAGTCTACTCCTGCGGAAAAAGCTTTTCCAGCACCGGTAAGAATAATTACACTTATTGTATCATTTTTATTAAGATCTAATAATGCTGCTTTTAAATCTTTTAATAGCTCTAAAGATATCGCGTTCATTCTTTCAGGTCTATTAAGAGTTATTTCAGCAACTTTATCGTTTATATTAATTGTAATATTTTTATTTATCATAATACATTTTCTAACTAACTTGTTTTTTGTGACCTTCCCAAAAAGGTTCACGTAAAGTTGTTTTTAATATTTTACCTGCTCCAGATAATGGCATTGGATCTTCTCTAAAAGATACAGATTTTGGACATTTAAATCCAGCTATAAGCTTTTTACTATGTAAAATAACATCACTATCATTAATAGTGCTGCTTGGGTCTTTCCTTACTATAGCATGAACAGCTTCTCCCCATTCTGCATTAGGTATCCCAATTACTGCACATTCAATGACTCCATCTAATTGGTAAATAGCATTTTCTACTTCAGCAGAATAAATATTTTCACCTCCAGATATAATCATATCTTTTACTCTATCAACTATATAAACATAACCTTCATCATTCATATATCCTCCATCTCCAGTATGCATCCAACCATTTCGAAGTGCTTTATCACTTAGTTCTTTTTGTCTCCAATAGCCTAGCATAACATTGGGCCCTTTAGCTGCCACTTCACCAACTTCACCTCTAGATAATTCATTATCGTTATCATCTACTATTTTAATTTCTACTCCAGCCACCGCAAGTCCAGTAGACTTAAACAAGTTTGCTTTGGGGCCTTCAAATACATGGCAATCAGGCGGAGCTATTGTAAGCAGTGGTGCTGTTTCTGTCATGCCATAGGCATGAGCAAAAGCACATTTAGGAATAACTTCCATGGCTTTTATAATTACAGATTCTGGCATAGGAGATGCGCCATATGTAATTTGTCTTAAGCTTGATAAATCATATTTTGTAACATCAGGATGGTTAACAAGCATATTTATCATAGTAGGCACCAAAAGAGTATCTGTTATAGCATAGTCTTGTATGCTATTTAATACTGCATCAGGAGAAAACCCTGGAATAAAATAATGCTGTCCAGCAACATGAGTTATAGCAATTGCTCCTGTGACATCTGCTATATGAAACATAGGTGCAGCATGGACCCATCTCGCACTATTTGGTATAGTAAGTCCAATAATTGTATTTAAAGAGTTGCTTACAAGGTTTGTGTGGCTTAGCATTACTCCTTTTGATCTTCCAGTAGTGCCGCCGGTGTAAAATAAGCCTGCTATATCATCATAAGACCTAACTGCGTCATCTATAGCATCTGATTCTTCTAAAATTGTCTCATAATTATGCATATTTTTCGGGCAATCATCATCAGACATATAGATAATTTCTTTTACAGAAGGAATCTTTCCTTCCAATCTACTTTTTTCTACTATTTCTGCAAAGGCTTTATCTACAAATAATAAAGAGCTTTCACTATCATTTAACCAAAACTCTATTTCAGGCGGCGCTAACCTAGTATTTATAGGAACAAAAATTCCTCCTGCCCATACCGCTGCATATAAGGATTCAAAATAACGGTCACTATTTAAAGATAAAATTGCTGACCTATCATTATCTTTAAAGCCTAATTTTTGCATTGCACCTGCAAGTTTTCCTATTCTATTAACTGACTCTGACCATGTTCTTATTCTTTTATTATCTTGGGTGGCTAATTTGTTGCCATTGATTTGAACGGCTCTTTTAAGGGCTTGAGTTAAGTACAAGATATACCTCCATAAATTAATAGTTTAGTGAGCATAGTTAATAATTAAAAAAAATAAATATTAAATATTATAAAATAATTTTATTATCCTTCATATCTTTGATTTCTTCATCTGTATAACCTAGTTCTGTTAAAATCTCTACATTATGTTCCCCTAATTTTGGAGCTTTAGTAGCATTCTTTCTAGGAGCATTTTCAATATTTAAGGGGGGAGCAACTACTTTAAGGTCTTTAATTAATTCTCCATCTATATCCATAAACATATTATTTAAATTAGTTTGTGGGTCTTTAATTGTATCTTCAGTTTTTACTATTTTGGTAAATACTATGCCTATAGGTATGAGCTTATCTCTAACTTCTTTATAACTTAAAGTTATAAATTTCTCTTGCAATATTATCTTTAATTGTTTTTTATATAATTGGCGGTTATCTTTAGTATTAAACCTAGTATCTTCTAGTAGAAAATCTAAGTTAAAACTTTTTAAAAATAAGTCCCAATGTTTTTCTTCATTTGTTAAAAGCATAAAAAACAAAGTTTTATCTTTTAGGTAGTAAATGTTCCTCATCGCACTTAATGTATCCCAGTGAAAAGTATCAATTGGATTGTGGCCAGCTAGTAATGCTTGCACTAACATAGCATTGGACCATATACCATTAGCTAAAAGAGATGTAGAAACAGTAGTACCTAATCCAGTTTTTTCTCTATTCATTAAACCAAGTAATATTGATGTAAAAAGGGATAGACCAGTAGGGTGATCTCCTCCGCCAGGAATAGGAAAAGGAGGAACTCCTTTTGCCTCATCTGTCTTTGCCCATTCCATAAGCCCAGACCTTGCAAAATAGGCTGTAGAATCTAAAGCTGTTCTTTTTGAATCAGGACCAATTTCACCATATCCAGTTAAAGAAGCATAAATAATTTTTGGATTAATTCTTCTTATTATATCTGAAGTTAAGCCTAGTTTTTCTCTCGGTTTTCCTGGTAAATTAGTAATAAAGACATCAGACTCATTAATTAATTTCTTTAAGATTACTTGCCCATATTCTGTTTTTAAATCAATAGATAAGCTTCTTTTATTTCTATTTTCTAAAATAAATGCCCAGTCTATATCACTTTCTGGCCATACATGTCCTCCAATTACAGCTTCTCTATAAGTATCACCGGTAAGGTGTTCAATTTTAATAACCTCAGCCCCATAGTCTGACATAAGAGCACTTACTAAAGGTGCAGCAATAAAGCTTGCAGCATCAATAACTTTAATTCCTTTAAGAGGTAAATTTTGCAAGCTAGTATTGTCCATATTCATTTAATTATTTAAATTATTATCTTAATAAAGTATTATAGTAATTTAAAGGAAATATTTTATAATAAGGAAATTTATGGAATTAAATTTATACAATTCTCTTAAAGACCCAAAAAAATTAATGTCTTTATTAAAAGAGGCAGATATAGCAACACTATCCTTAGTTTTATCTCATGTTACTTCTGATTTAGGTTATGTAGATAAGATTAAACCATTTGTTAAAGGAGCTTTTGATTACTCAGTAAATGTTCCTGAAGATGATGCGCATTTTATAAGAGGCAAATTAATAGAAGTTTTGCAGAAAATAACTAATAAAAACAGCAATTTAAATAGTATTAGTAATATTAAAGATGAGCATTTATCCTATATAATGAGCGCAGGAGTAGGTGCTGAAATTAAAGATGAATACATCCCAATGATGAAAGAAGAATTAGGCTTAAATGACAATTCTACTAGAGATAAATCTATAAATGATATTAAAAAACATGAATCTAAACCTTGTGTACTTATCATTGGTTCAGGGCTATGTGGTATTTTAGCTGGCATTAAACTATCTAAAGCTGGAATTCCCTTTATTATAATAGAAAAAAATGACTCTATTGGAGGCACTTGGTATGAGAATACCTATCCTGGCTGTGGAGTTGATACACCAAATCATGTTTATGCATATTCTTTTGAACCATCATTTCATTGGGAAGAATTTTATTCAAAAAGAGATGCAATTTTAAATTACTTAAAAAAATGTGTTAAAAAATATAATCTTTTTGATCATATTCAATTAAATACAATGGTTGAAAGTACAGTATTTAATGAAATTACGAAATCTTGGGATACTTCTATTATATGCAATAATAAAAAATCTATTTTAAATTCAAACATCATTATCAGTGCTGTAGGGCAACTGAATAAGCCATCTATTCCTAATATTAAAGGTATAGGTGAATTTAATGGACCTATAATTCATACGGGTGCATGGGATGATAATTTTGATTATAAGGATAAAAATATAGCTTTAATAGGAACAGGAGCTAGTGGCATGCAAGTTGCTCCAGAACTGGCAAAAAAAGCAAAAAGCTTAACAATATTTCAAAGAACACCTCATTGGATAATAGCTAACCCTAATTATCATAGAAAGCTATCAAAAGGAAAAAAATGGGTATTAGAAAATATACCTTTTTATTCAAGATGGTATCGTCTTCAGCTATTTTGGGGTTTTTGTGACGGTATTCATGCTTCTTTATATAAGGATCCTAATTGGAAATTTCCAGATAGATCATTAAACAATACTAATGAACGTTTTAGAGTGAATATGGTAAAGCACATTGAATCAATAATTGGAAATGATAAAGAGCTACTTAATAAAGTTATTCCTAATTACCCTCCATACGGTAAAAGAATGTTAATGGATAATAATTGGTTTGAAATGCTTAAGAAAGACAATGTTAAGCTTATTACGGATAAAGTTAATAGTATCACTAATTCAAGTATAAAAACAGATGAACATACATATAAGAAAGATGCAATAGTTATGGCCACAGGTTTTAAAGCTAGTAAAATGATTTGGCCTATAAAAGTATTAGGTAAAAAAGGAATAAACCTTAATGACTTCTGGAATAATGATAACCCCAAAGCAAATGTAGGTATTACTGTTCCAAATTTTCCTAATTTTTTTATAATGTATGGACCTAATACAAATCTAGCCCATGGTGGTAGCATAGTTTTTCACGGCGAGTGTCAAATAAGATACATATTAGGATGTATAAATTTATTATTAGAAAAAAAATATAAAACAATGGATTGCATGCAGGAGCCTTTTGAAAAATATAATTCTAAAGTAGATGCAGAGCATTCAAAAATGGTTTGGACTCATGATAAAGTTAATAGTTGGTATAGAAATGGTACTGGAAGAGTTATTACAAATTCTCCATGGAGGCTTATAGATTATTGGAATTTTACAAAAAAACCTATAGAACAAGATTATAAATTTAATTAAATTATGGAGCTAAATTATTATGATTAATGAGCTTAGAATGTACACAACTCGTCCAGGCAAAATGAAAGATGTTGTAAATGCTAGTGCGACAGTTGCTCAGAAAATAAGAGGAGGAGATACTTACGGTAAGTTAATAGGGCATTGGTGGAGCGAAATAGGAAAAATGAATCAATATGTTCATATGTGGGAATATAAAGACCCTGAAGAAATGAGAAGATTAAGGTCAGAATTAGCTGCTAAGGAAGACTGGAAGAATAAGTTTGTTCCACTTGTAGGGCCCAATATTTTAACGCAAGAAATTAGATTGTTAAGACCGTTAACAGAAATAAAAAAACCAGCGAATAGTTCAAATATATATGAGCTTAAAATTATTAAACTTAATATAGGACAATCTGCAAAATGGGCTAAAAAATTTCTTGAAATTGTTGATTTAATAGAAAATTCTTCTATAAATATTGGTATATGGAACACTGAGTTACAGGACCCAAATGAAATAATTTCATTATGGAGTCATCCAAACTTAGAAAATATGAGTAAATACTGGTATGAATTAGAATCTAATAAAAATTGGAATGATTTTAATAATTACCAAGAGAACTCTGTAAAAAGTGAAGAAAATATAATTCTTAAGTCTTCTGCTTGTTCGCCATTACAATAATAAATTTTTAATATAGGAAAAAAAATGAAAAATTTTTTAACATGCTTAGCAATATTATTTTTTAGTTTTTCAACTTTTGCGCATAAATTTGAAACTAATAATATGATAGTAAAACACCCATGGATGAAAACTTTTAAAAATAATGGAGCGGGTTACTTTAAAATTGCAAATACAAGTAATGAGGATATTCATTTAGTAAAAGCTATATCTAATAATGTCAGAAAGATAGAACTGCATGAAGTTATCATAGAAGATGATGTTGCAAAAATGAGACCAACGCCTGATGGAGTAATTATTAAAGCTGGTGATATTATGGAGTTTAAACCTAAGAGCAACCACTTGATGTTTTTTGGAATCAAAAATGATTATAAAGAGGGTGAAATGATGGAAGTTAAATTTATATTTAAAAATTTAGATGCTTTAGAAGTTAAATTTAAAGTTGAGTCTAAAAAAGCTTCTCATAAACATGATCACTAAATATTTTATACTAAAAGAGGCTTTATTCTATATATAAGGCCTCTTTTAATATTATTTTATTTAAGAAGCTTTTGAGATAGCTCCCATAACAGATTTTATTTCTAAGAAGTCTTCAAGTCCAAATTCTCCCCACTCGCGACCATTTCCAGACATTTTATATCCACCAAAAGGAGCCGATTGATCTCCGGGTGCATTATTAATGTGGACCATTCCTGTTCTGAGCTTAGAAGCAACCGATTTTGCATTTTCAATGTTTTCTGATGAAACATATCCAGATAGTCCATAGATAGTTTCATTAGCAATATTAATAGCATCCTGTTCGTCTTTATATCCTAGTATACTTAAAACTGGACCAAATATTTCTTCTCTAGCAATAGTCATATCGTTAGTTACATTAGCAAAAATAGTAGGTTCAACATAATAACCTTTATTATAACCTGCAGGAGCATCTGTTCCTCCACCAACTAGAGTTGCGCCTTCCTTAATACCTATTTCAATAAGATTTTTAATTTTGTTATATTGAACTTCACTAACAACAGGACCAATAGTAGTTGTCTCTGATTCTGGGTTTCCTACTACAATTTTATTTAAAGTATTTTTAGCAATTTCAATAACTTCATCCATTTTTGATTCAGGAACTAACATTCTAGTAGGAGCATTACATGATTGACCTGAATTATTCATGCAATGCATAACCCCTTTGCTAACTGCTTTATTAAAATCTGCATCATGTAATAAAATATTAGCAGATTTCCCACCTAACTCTTGAGTTACTCTTTTAACTGTGTCTGCAGAAGCTTTTGCCACAGATATTCCTGCTCTAGTTGAACCAGTAAAAGACATCATATCTATATCTTTATGCTTACTCATAGCTTCACCTACTGTAGGTCCGTCTCCATTTATCATATTATATACTCCCGGAGGAACACCTGCTTCATCTAAAATTTCTGAAAATATTATAGCACTTAAAGGAGCAACTTCACTTGGTTTTAATATCATTGTACATCCTGCTGCTAATGCAGGGCCAACTTTACAAGCTATTTGATTAATTGGCCAATTCCATGGAGTAATAAGTCCACAGACACCAACGGGTTCTTTTCTAATTATAGTTGTATTGATTTCTGTTTCAAATTTGTATTCTTTAAGAGCTTTATATGCTTTACTTAAATGACCTAATCCAGCTGGGGCTTGTGCGTTATTAGCTAAATTAACAGGGGCGCCCATCTCACTCGTAATTGCCTTAGCTAGATCTGGCATACGTTTTTTATAAACATCCATTATTTTTTCAAATAATTCTAAACGTTCTTCTCTTGAAGTTAATGAAAATGTTAGGAATGCTTTTTTTGCTGCAACAACAGCTTTGTTTACATCCTCTTCAGACCCTAAGCTAATTTCAGAAATAATTTCTTCATTAGCAGGGTTTATAACATTTAAAGTTTTTGGAGATACTGGGTCTACCCATTCACCATTAATATAAAATTTTTTAGTATTATTCATTATTTGTCCTTATTTTTAAGAGGTTAGTTTATGTTAGATTTTGGGTCCCATTTTGTTAATTTATTAGTTATAAAAGTAACAAGATTATATAGGATAATTGTAAAAATTGCTAAAATAATTATTGAAGCGAACATTAAATCGATTTGTACTCTACCACTAGCATAAAGCATTATATAGCCTAATCCCTTAGAAGAGCCTACCCATTCTCCAATAACTGCACCCATTGGGGCAAAAGCTGCTGCTAATTTTAACCCAGAAGATAATTGTGGAAGGGCAAATGGTATTCTAATTTTAAATAACATCATCAATGTACTAGCTCCCATCATTTTAGCTAGATTTACGATCATAGGATCTATCCTTTTTAGACCATCGTAAAAAGCTATAGTAATTGGAAAGTATATTATTAAGATGGTCATTATTATTTTAGACCAAATGCCATATCCTACCCAAAGAGTTAATATTGGAGCTATAGCAAATATAGGTATTGCCTGAGTTAAAATAATGAAAGGAAGTAACCATTTTCTGGTGCTTTTAGAAATGATAAATAAAATTCCTGTATAAAGACCTAATATTGTTCCTAGTAAAAAACCTATTATTATTTCATAAAATGTAATTAGAGAATGATAAGTTAGTAATTCTATATTATTTAATATTGATAAAAATACTATATATGGACTAGGTAGAATATAGGAAGGTGTTTTTGTTAAATATTGTATAGCCCACCAGAAAAGTATAAAAAAGATAAAGCTTATTAAAAATTTAATAAAAATTCTCATTGTATATAAGACTTTTTTAATAGGTTAAGTATATATTTGTAACTATAAATTAAATTATCATTTGTAATTTTTCTTAATGGCTTTGATGAGGGAAGCTTAATAGGTTTCAACTGTTTGTTAGACACATAGTATAGGGTGTTGCTTAACATTAAAGCCTCTAAAGGGTCATGAGTGACCATGATTACAGTTTTGTTTTTAAGTAATGACCAAGTCAGTTTTTGAATTTTAGATTTGGTAATGGTATCAAGAGAAGAAAAAGGTTCATCCATTAAAATAATATCATTGTTTTCCATTAAAGTTCTTGCTAAGGCTGCTCTTTGTCTCATTCCTCCTGATAATGTTGAAGGTAATTGCTTTGCAACATCTATTAGGCCTACTTTTTCTAATAAAAGGTTAGCTTTATGAAGGTCTATTTTTTCTCTTCTTAATTTTTGTCCTAAAGTTACATTTTCAAGAACATTTAACCAAGGAAGCAACAAATCATTTTGTGCCATCCAAGAAAAAGACAAATCTTTATTAATATTTTTTGATATATTATTATTAAAAGCTGCTGATATATTTAAATTAGCAATTATTTTTAGTAAAGTGGATTTTCCAGTTCCAGATTGGCCAATAATTATAGTCCATTGATCTAGCTTTATCTCTAATTCAACATTAGAAAAAAGCTCATCTTTATTTAAACTAAGACTTCCATTTAATGAAAAAGATGAACTTTTTATCATTTATTTACTCAAATATTTCTATAGCCATTTTATCATAGGATAATTTTTTTTTAATTAATCCTTCAACGTATAGAAACTCTTCAAATCTATTATATCTGCCTTTATCTAATGCGGCTGGTCTTAGAGCAAACCTAGGTATCGTGTCAAACCATGCTCTCCTATTTAATTCATTATTTAATTCTTTAGAATAATTTGCAAAAATTTCCCAGCTTTCATCAGGATGATTTATTATATATTGTGTAGCTTTTTCTATTGAGTTTAAAAATTTTATAAGAACTTTTTTATTAATATTTTGATTGTTTACAATAAATATTAACTCATCATACGGAGGCACACCTTCTTCTTCAATATAAAAACATTTTCCTTCAACCCCTTCAATTTCCATTTGGTTTAGTTCAAAATTTCTATAAGCACCTATTACTGCATCAACTTGTTTGCTCATAAGGGCGGGGGACAATGACCAATTAACATTTATATATTCAACTTCGTTTTTATTAATATTTGCTTTTTTAAGGATTGCACTTAACAAGGCTTGTTCCATACCTGCAATTGAATAGCCTATTTTTTTATTTTTTAAGTCAGACAATTTTTTTATTGGTCCGTCTTTGAGAACTAATAAACAATTTAGAGGAGTGGCGATCAATGTTCCAACTCTAACTAGAGGCAAACCTTCATGTACTTGCATATGTAATTGAGGTTGGTAAGAAATGGCAATATCAGCTTTACCTGCGGCTACTAACTTAGGAGGATCTGAAGGGTTCGCAGGTGGTATAATTTCAACTTCTAAACCTGCTTCTTTAAAGAGGCCTTTTTCATTTGCTATAATAACTGGGCCATGATCTGGGTTTATAAACCAGTCCAATAATAATGTAACTTTTTCATTAGCTAATGCACTATTAAATAATAAAGAAATAATGACAAAAAAGAATATAGTATAGTTTTTCATGTTTTCTCCCTACGTTGGTACTAGCCAACAGGTTCAAAGGGTATATATCTCAGCCTTATTATTAGGCACCCCTGATAGTTATATATAGATACAATATAGATATATATAATTATGTGAAGTCTAATTTCATAAACCTCTAATATTTACTATTTAGCTCTCTTAATAATATTCTAATTAACACATTATTACTAGTTAATTTATAAAAAGCATATATTTTAACCACATAAAATTTAATATTGCTTATTTTTTAATCAATATTAAATTTACAATACTTTTTTTTGAGGTAATGCAATACTTTAGTAGTTGGCACAAAACATGCTTGTATATATGAATAAGAAGTATTGTAATTTTATAGAACAAAATAAGGAAAAATAGATGGAAACTCAAGATATAGCGTTTATATTTAATACATTTTCATTTTTAGTAAATGGAATACTAGTAATGTTGATGGCTGCAGGTTTTTGTATGCTGGAAGCAGGAATGGTAAGGACAAAAAGTGTAGCAACTATATGCACAAAAAATATTGTATTATATTCAGTGGCAGGTCTTTTATACTTTTTAGTAGGTTATAATTTAATGTATTCTGGAGTCGATGGAGGTTTTATTGGAACATTTAGTCCTTTTGATGTTGCTGATCCTTCTGTTGAAACTTCAGATTCTGGATATGCAGGTGCATCAGATTGGTTTTTTCAAATGGTATTTGTAGCAACCGCAGCTTCAATAGTTTCAGGAGCCGTTGCGGAAAGAGTTAAATTATGGTCATTTTTATTAATTGTGGTTGTTTTAACAGCAATAATTTATCCAATTCAAGGTTCCTGGACTTGGGGTGCAGGATGGCTATCAAACATAGGGTTTAGTGATTTTGCCGGTTCTACTATTGTTCATTCTGTAGGTGGATGGTGTGCACTAGCAGGCTGTATAGTCCTAGGAGCAAGAAAAGGTAAATACTCTAAAAGTGGTGGTGTTAATCCAATGCCAGCATCAGCCTTACCTTTAGCTACATTAGGAACATTTTTATTATGGTTTGGTTGGTTTGGTTTTAATGGAGGTTCACAGCTTGCTCTTGGTTCTGTAGCAGATGCAAGTGCAATGGCTAGAATATTTTGTAATACTAACTTAGCAGCTGCTGGAGGAGTTGTAACAGCTTTAATCTTGTGTCAAATTTTATACAAAAAAGTTGATTTAACATTTGTATTAAATGGTGCATTAGGCGGACTAGTTTCTATAACTGCAGAGCCTTTAGCTCCAACATTTTTATCAGCAGTAGTAATTGGAGGTATAGGTGGAGCATTAGTTGTATTTACAGTGCCCTTATTAGATAAGTTTAAAATTGATGATGTAGTAGGAGCAATACCAGTACATTTAGTTTGTGGTATTTGGGGAACATTAGCAGTTCCGTTAACGAATTCTGATGCTAAATTTAGTATACAGTTAATTGGTATATTATCTATTGGCGCATTTGTTCTTATTTCCAGTTTTATATTATGGTATGCAGTTAAAGCTATTTTAGGTGTTAGATTATCAGACGAAGAAGAAAAAGATGGTGCTGATAAAACTGAAATTGGCCTTAATAGTTATCCAGAATTTATTAAGTAAGTTCAATTATTTCAGGGGCAGTATTTCGCTGCCCCTTATTATTTAAATATTAAATAATTTAATTAGTTAATGTGTTTAAAAATACTTAATATATAACATCTAATTATATTTAAAATACTTATTAATAAGCTATATTATTTAAGGAAATTAAATGACAATAACATATGATTCTAAAAAGAATAATTTCAAAAATAATGAAAAAATAGAATTTACAAAAAAATATTCTAACGATACTAAAGATGCATTAGAGTTTAATCTGTTAGACAAAAATGATAATATAGATTTTCATAAATGGTGTTTAATGAGATTAGAATGGACTGTTTCTCTTTCTAGAGCGCCTATACATCAGCCAGAGAAGTGGTGGAGCCAAACTATAGATCATAGATTAATAGCCTTGTTAGCTGTAAATAGTAGATACAATTCTCTTCCAACTCAATATTGCCAGGATATAAATAACCAGTTTTATGTTACTATGAAGACTGTACATAATTTATGTTCAGCAAGTCATACGACATTGCAAAAAATCATTAGGGATGGAATGCATAGGAAAGATTTAATAGCATTAAAAATAGATTTAGGTGATAAGAGACAGTCAATTTTTACAGCTAGTGACAAATTAGTTAAAGGTATACAAAATATCAAATCTTGGGCAGGTTTGTAAAAAAAACACATCTAATTTACTATACAGAATTACAATAAATAATTTTATATATTATAAAAAAGGGTAATAAATCACCTCTTTTTTTTTATTTATACGAGTATAATAATATTTGGCAATTATCTTGCTCTATTTAAACACAGAGTTCTTGACCCTATTATTATGAAGTTATTTGCGGCAAAACCTATCATTCATTTACTGTTTTATAATTTAAAATTTGATGCATAAATACATCTGACTTTGAGGTAATGTTGCGTTTTTGCAGCATAGTAAAAATAACAATTGAGGAGATATTATGAATAAAATATTAATAAGCTTATTAACAATGATTTTTATCACATTATCAAGTATTGCAAATGCTGATGTTAAAATTAGTGGTTTTATGCAACACATTATAGGAATGGGTGATGAAGTAGATGGAGGAGTTACTAATAAATTTACAAGATTTTCAATGGCAGCAGATACAACAACTAATAATGGTTGGACTGTTGGTGGATCATTTACATTAAGTGTTCAGCCGCTATTAAGTGGTGCATCAGATGCTTATCTACCATCCAGTAACTCTGTTTATATCCAAACAGACATGGGAACACTTACAATTGGTAGCACAGCAGATGCTGCTACAATATTAGTGCCAAGAGTTGGTGCTATGGTTCCAGGAGATGGACATGATGGATATTATCAAGCGTTGTTTGACTCAGGAATAACTGCGACCTCAGATACAGGGTGGGCAGAAGTTTATTATGCACAAGCTAGTAATAGAGTAAATTACTCTTTGCCTTCAATAAATGGTTTTTCTGTAAGTGTTACATATACTCCAGATTTATCATTTAATACAAGTACAACAAATGCTAGACAGCAAGCCGATGAATCTTCTGTACATGGTGAAGCAGTACATATAGCTGCTGCATATGAAGCAGAAATAGAAGAAATCTCTTACGTTGTAGGTATTGCATCAATTTCTGGTAACTCAATAGGTACAGCTTCTACTTATGGTGCTAATGATTTATCAGTTATAACAGGCGGTATTAAAGCTACTATAGGCAATATCACACTGGGTGCTCATGCATATGACCATGGAGAGAGTTTTGGACGCACAGGAGATGCTAATAAAGCATCCGATGCTGGTTATACTTTTGCTATGGAATATGCAATGGGTAATATTACAGTCGGCGCTGGTTATGCACATCAAGAAAAAGTAGTTGGTGGAGCTTCTTCTAATGTATTAGAAGACACTAACACATATTTTGGTCTTGGTTATAATTTAGGTGGTGGAGTAAATACTTGGGCTCAACTTTCTAATATGGACCATAGCGATGGTGATCATGCAACTACAGAAGTTGATCCGCAAATTTTGATGGCTGGAATATCATTAGGGTTTTAGGCAATTAATTATTGTTTCTATCTTTTTAATCCTCCAAAGAACAAAATATAGAAGCATAATTGAGTAATTTTATATTCTCCTCCCCAGGAATAAAATTACTTAAAAAAGGAGGCAATAAATTGCCTCCTTTTTTTATTTTTATATGCTATAATATATGTTGTAATATTTAGGGGAGGTAGATTATGACAGATATTCAGGTTAGTGATTTAGTTAAACTTCAAGCATGGGATACTCCAACTATTTGTAACGCCCTAGATTTGGCAGCTCCTAATAGAAGATCTATTGGTTTTACAACAAGTCCTTTGGTTCCGGTTGGAATTCATGGCTCTGTATGTGGGTATGTGAAAACAGCAAAAATAAGTGGAAAAAATAAACTACTAGATAATGCAACGGAAATTAGAACATCATATTATAAGTATGTATCTGAAAAACTTAAACCCTCTATAGTCTTAATAGAAGATGTTGACAATCCTGAAGGTTTTGGTGCTTTCTGGGGAGAAGTAAATAGTGCTATACACTTAGGGCTTGGTGTTAAAGGTTTAATTACTAATGGTGTCATTAGAGACTTAGATCAATGGGCAAATGGTTTTTCTGCATTAGCAGGTTCTATAGGGCCGAGTCATGCTTATACGCAAGTTTTAGAATATTCTACAGAGGTTAATATATACGGAATGCAAGCTAATGATTCTGATATAGTGCATTTTGATAAGCATGGAGCCGTTATTATACCTAAAGATGTTGTTACGTTATTACCTAGTATTATTGAAAAACAAATGGATAAAGAAGCTTTTATATTAGAGGCCGCTCGCTCTCCAGATTTTGATATAAATAAATTATTATTGGCTATGAAAAATGCTGCAGAAATTCATTAGTTTATTTTAAGGTTTAAGGATTAATCTTCCAATAACCTCTCTTTTTTCAATTTTTTTAAGCGCTTTTATAGCATCTCTTAAAGGTATTGAATCATGAATTATAGGAGTAATTAAACCTTTATTAGCAATATTTAATATTTTGTTCATAGCAGGTTTTTTTAAATTTGGGTACTTTCTAAAATATTCTCCAGCTCTAACTCCAAGTACAGAGATGCCTTTTATAAGAGGAATATTTATTGGAAGGGAAGGAATAGATCCACTGGCAAAACCCACAATTAATATTTTTCCACCCCATTTAATTGTTTTTAATGCATTTAAAAAATATTCTCCACCAATAGGGTCATAGATGACATCAACTCCTTCTTTTTCTGTGATTTCAGCTACTTCGTTAATCATGTTGTCATATCCTAGTGCATACTTTGCTCCAGCCTTAATAGCTATTTCTTGCTTACTTTTAGTGCTGCATATTGCAATTACTTTTGCTCCTATAGCATTAGCTAATTGAATAGCTGCAAGTCCTACGCCTCCAGCAGCTCCTAATATAAGTATAGTTTGTCCTTCTAAAATATTAGCTCTTTCCACAAGGGATACGTATGCTGTTTGGGATGCCACACTAAATCCTGCGGCCTGTTCATATGTAAAATTATTAGGAAATACTTTAAGGTCGTCAATATTTGCTATTACCTCCTCAGAATATCCGCCAAATCTCATTTGGTAAATCACTTTTGTTCCTATAGAATATTCATTACTATTGGATTCAGATATAATTCCAGATAATTCCATTCCTGGTATAAAGGGTAGGGAGGGTTTTAATTGATATTTACCTTCTACCATTAGTTTATCTGGAAAATTTATTCCGCAGGCTTTAACTTGAATTCTAACTTGATTATTCTTTAATGGAATCGAACTAAAAGAGGAGTATTTTAAATCATCAATTGGCCCAAAGTTATTACACACAATTGCATTATATTTATTTTTAAGCATAAATTAATTTTGTAACTTATAAGTTTTAGAAGCATTATCATGAAAAAGTTTTGCTCTTTCACTTTGTGAGTAATCTTTTGTAAGTTCTTTAAACCCATTCCATAAATTTACGTAACTGCAACTAATTTTATCTACTGGAAAGTTTGATTCAAACATGCATCTGTCTATACCAAATAGGTTCAGAGTTTTATCGTAATATCTTTTTGTTCTATTAATTAGTTCGCTTCCAGATGGTGCAGAGCTATTTTTATGCCAATCAAATCCATTAATTTCCATTGCTATACCCCCAAGTTTTGCAACAACATTCTCACATTTGGAAAGTTCTATAATTTGCTTTTCCCAAAAATTATACGTTTCATCTTCTTTATTAGAGAATGAGCCAATACCTAAAGGTCCTCCAAAATGATTTAAAATTATTGATGTATTAGGAAACTTTTTAGCTAATTCAATTAATTGAGGTAATTGAGGGTGATAACACCAAGCTTCAAATGATAAATTTCTTGATTCTAAATGTGCAAAACCTTTTTGAAAATTATCATTGATATAAACACCTTCTATTGGACGTGCTCGTGAAACTGGAATGGTTCCATCAGGATGCATTGCTGCCTGTGATCTAATACCTTTAAATCTATCCGAAGCAATATTTAGATGTTTATCTAAAATATTTGCAACTCTATCTCCAATTAATAGAGGGGCGCTTCCAACTATTCCAGCTGCTATTTTAGTGTTTCCATATGCTCCAGAATTGCTCATAGCAGCTATTCCATTAACAAATGTAGTTTCATTAATTACTTGTTCTTCAATAGAATGTTCAGGGTTATACATGGCGCCGCATTCTATAAAAACAGTGGAAACTATATTATGTCCGGAATTTGTGTCACTTAGTATTTCTGGTAAGAGATAGGTGGGTTCAACTGAATCTTTCTTGAAATCCCATAAATGATGATGCGGATCACAAATAGGCAAATCTGGTTCTAATGCTTTTTCTTTATTTGTATTAAGCCATTGTTCATTAGTACTCATTATTTCTCTCTTTATTATTAAATTTTAACTAATCTTTTTCCTTTATTATCACCGTTTAATAATCCAATTAGAGCCATAGGTGTGCTTTCTAATCCATTCATTATATCTTCTGCAGGAATTATTTTATTTTGATTTATCCAGTTTAAAAGATTCTTTTCTGCCTCTTCTTGTTCTTTTTCATTGAAATCCATAACTATAAACCCTTTAAGCGTAAGCCTTTTTGTTACAATGAGTCCTGGAACACCCCTCGGACCATTTTGAGGGGACGCTTGGTCATATTGAGATACTGCACCACAGCATATTATTCTGCCAAAGTTATTCATAGCAAATAATACGGATTCAAATATTGGGCCTCCTACATTATCAAAATATACATCAACCTTTTCTGGGCATAAAGATCTTAAATCTTTAATAAAATTGTCATTTTTATAGTTTACTACTCCATCAAACCCTAATACGTCTTTAAGCCATGAAGCTTTTTCATCAGAACTAGTTATTCCAATTACCTTGCAACCTTTAATTTTTGCTATTTGACCTGCAACGTTACCAACAGCACCTGCAGCAGCGGAAATCAATACAGTTTCTCCTTTTTTAAGATCTGCAAGACCTAGACCAAAGTAGGCAGTTTTACCTGTTATACCGAGGACACTCATGTGAAGGTTTTCAGATGCTTTTATAGATGTTTTTATTAATTCTTTTGCATCTCTAATAGCATAATTTTGCCAACCTAAATCTCCTTCAACATAATCACCTATATTAAAATTATTATTATTAGTAGCTATTACTTTACCTAGTGCGTATCCACCCATAACATCTCCTGGAAGTATTTGGCTTCTGTAAGTTCTTCCCTGCATCCATGCACGATTAGCAGCATCTATAGAGATATATACTACTTCTACTAAAACTTGGTTGTGATCTAAATCTTTCACTTTAGAATTTTTAAATTCAAAATTATCTTCTAGTAATTTATCTTTGGGAGAACTTTTAAGGTATATTTGTTTATTCGTTAAAGAAGATATATCTAGCATCCTAAAGATTCCTTTAGTTCAGTAAAACTATCTACAATTATATCATGATGAGCATTTGCAGTTGGATCGGGTGGTCCTTCTTTTCCCCATTCTAAAGGTCTTTTTACAAATATAGTTTTAAATCCAACTTTTTTAGCAGCATCTAGGTCAAAATTATGACACGCAACCATTCCACATTCACTAGGTTCTAACTGTAGCCATTTTGCTGCAGTTTCATAAGCTTCAGGAAGAATTTTATATTTGCCAATGCCTTCACAAGAAAATACGGCATCCCAGGTAAGATTATTTTTTCTTGCTGTATCAATAATTAATTTAAAACTCAGTAATGTAAAAGATACACATAAAAATTGTTTTTTTAAACTAGGTAAAACGTCTGGAAAATCATCCCATACCTTAAAGTTATGAGGAGCATTATAAGCAATGTCATAAAGGTTCTTTTCTGTAAATGCAGATAAATTAAATTCAGAAACTATCTCTTCTAGAGCTATTCTATGTCCTCCATCAAAGTTATATTCAGGTTTATTATGTTCTCCTAAATTTAAAACAGATTTAAGAGATCTTCTTCTAAGTTCATTAGTTATACTTGCCCAATCTTTTTTAATTCCATGCTCTTCTCCTGCTTTTTCAAACGCATTCTTAAAACCTGTATGCCAGTCTAAAATTGTTCCACCAGTATCAAATGTAAGCGCTTTGATATCTTTAATTGACATGTATTAATCCTTTATTAATAATTAAATTTAATAGTTATCTACCTGTAAATACTGGCTTTTCTTTTGCTATGAATGATTTGGCAGCATTTTGGTGATCTTCCGTATCTCTGCATAATGTTTGATATAATGCTTCACTATCTAAAGATGCATTTAAATCGCCTTTTTCAGCTAAATTCATATTATGTTTCATATATCTGTAAGCTGTTGATGGTCCTGTTGCAATTTGTTCTACAATTTCATTGGCAACACTTTGCAGGTTTTCTTCACTTGCTACTCTGTTGATTATGCCTAATTCTTTTGCTTCATTTGCAGTTAGCACACTAGATAAATAATATAATTCTCTAGCTCTTGCTGTACCAATCATTTGCGTTAGAAAAAATGTACCTCCAAAATCTCCAGGAAAGCCTGCTTTAGCAAAAGCCGTAGTAATTTTGGCATTTTCACTAGCTATCCTCATATCACAAGCTAAAGCAAGGGATAAACCAGCACCTGCTGCTGCTCCAGGTAAGATAGCTATTGTAGGTATTGGCATTTCGTGTAATATTCTAGAAGCTTCCATCATACGTCTAAGATTATTTGTTTTTTCTTGAGTTGTTTCCTCTTCATTATCTCTTTCGGCCATATCTTTAAGGTCTCCACCAGCACAAAAGGCATTGCCTGCACCAGTAAGAACTAAAGCTCTTACAGAGCTATCATTTTCTGCTTTTATTAGCTCATGATATAAAGTATTTAACATATCATGACTTAAAGCATTTCTTCTTTCTGGGCGGTTAAAAGTTATTTTTAAGATAGAATTTTCTTTGTTTACAATTAAGTCATTAGTCATTATTTTATCCTTTATTTTAATTTTAATTAATAGCTTGATTGCCTCTAATCAATTTTCCTGGAAGCTCTCCAGTAAACTCTCCATTATGAGAGACTTCTATTCCCTTAACAAAAGTATGATCATAGCCATTAGACTTTTGTATTAATCTTTTTCCACCTGCAGGTAAGTCATAACTTAATGATGGTTTAGTTAAAGATATTTTGTCATAATCTATAATATTAATATCCGCACGCATTCCTTTTAATAAGGCACCTCTGTCATTTAAACCATAGGTTTGTGCAGTCTTAAGAGTTTGTTTAGATACAAGGTGTTCTAAGTTCAGTAATTTTCCTCTTGTTCTATCTCTAGACCAGAAGGGGACCATAAAGGTTGGATAACTTGCATCACAAATTGTAGCTACATGAGCACCAGCGTCACCTACACCGCAAATTGTATGCTCTGATTCAAGCATTTCGGCTATTACATCTAAATTATTATGAGTATAATTTTCAAAGGTGTGCATTAAAAATTCATCATTATCAGAAGAAATAAAATGATTAAGCATTATCTCCCATGGACTTTTGTTTAATTCTGATGCTAGAGAAGTTATACTCATCTCTTTAGTAGGTTCATAGTTTAGAGGTTCTTTTAATAAATAAGTTAGAGAAAAAGTTTGCTTTATCCATTTAGTATGAGCATTTTCTGGAATATCATTTATTAAACTATTACGAATGTCCATGTTATTATTTATTAATTTATTTCGTTCTTTAGCTGATAAATGTTTAATTTTTTCCCATATTTTATGACTAGAAAACGGATTCACACTAGTATTAAACCCCATTAATACTCCAATAGGGCGACTTCCAACTTGCCCTGTAGTGCTGATACCTTTTTTATTAGCCTCTGCTATATGTTTTAATGTATCTCTCCATCTTTCAGGAAAATCATTATATTGTATAAGAAGGACAGATAAAGGTTGTCCAGAATGTTTTGAAGCTTGAATTAATAACTCCATTTCGCCAGGACCCATATCTGAATTACACTGTAAAAGACCTTTTTTTGTATTTTTTAAAGCTTCCGCTATACCTGCTAGTTCTTTATCATCTGCGCTTAAACTAGGAATAAGGTTTCCATCTGCAGATTTATGTTTTGTAGTTCTTGATGTTGATATTCCAAGTGCCCCAGCTACAAGTGCTTCTTCTAACAAACTTGTCATTTTTGAAATTTGTTTTTCATCTGGTTTAGATAAATGGTTTGCTCCATCTTCTCCCATAACAAAAAAACGTAACGCAGAATGAGGAACTTGTGTTCCTATATCCATTATTCTTTTTGATTTTTCTAATGTATTTAAATATTCTGGAAAAGATTCCCATGAAAAATCTATACCTTCTGATAAGACTGATTCTGGAATATCTTCAACGCCTTCCATTAGATTAATTAAATAATTTTCACTTCCTTTTTTAACTGGAGCAAAGCCCACGCCACAATTTCCAAAAACGCATGTAGTTACACCGTGCCATGATGATGGAGTGAGATATGGGTCCCATGTTGCTTGCCCATCATAATGAGTATGTATATCTACCCATCCAGGTGTTACTAATTTTCCTTCTGCATTTATAGTTCTTTTAGAGTTTTCTGATATTTTACCTACTTCACAAATCATACCATCAGTTATAGCTATATCAGAAAGTATTTTTGGAGAACCTGTTCCATCTATTACAGTGCCATTTTTAATAATCAGATCATGCATATGAAGTATCCTAAATTAATAAAATAAGTATTACAATATAGTTCTTTTTATGGCTTTATTCCAACCATTTCTATACTTTTTAATTTCTTCATCTTCCATATTAGGAATAAAGCTTTTATGCAATTGCCAAAAAACCTTAGTTTCTTCTATAGAGGAATATAAGCCGGAGCCTATAGAGGCTAATATAGCTGCTCCTTTAGAGGTTGTTTCCGCATTGTTTGATTTTTCTATTTTTACATTACTTATACTTGATAAAAATTGTAGCAGCCAGTCATTAGTGCTCATGCCTCCATCTACTCTAACTATTTTAGGTTGTTGTCCATCCGCTGTCATTGCATCAAATAAATCTACACTTTGATAAGCTACGGCTTCTAGTGCGGCTCTCACTATTTCAGCTTTACCGGAAGATCCTGTTAAGCCAACTATTGTGCCTCTAGCATCTGGTTTCCAATGAGGGGCACCTAACCCTGTAAAGGCAGGAACAAAATAAACACCATTATTATCTTTAATACTTGCAGCCAAATATTCACTATCATTTATATTTTGAATTATTTCTAATTTATCTCTAAGCCATTTCATAGTTGATCCAGAAGTAAAAATTGATCCTTCAAGAGCATAGCTTGTAGTATTATTAATTTTATAAGCAATTGTACTAAGAAGTTTATTTTTACTTTTTAATGGTTTTTTTCCTGTATTAGCTAGGATAAAACATCCTGTTCCAAATGTAGCTTTAATATCACCAGGGTTAAAACAATTTTGTCCTATAGCTGCAGATTGTTGATCTCCAATCATAGTATTAATAGGAATAGTCTTTTCTGTAATGTTTTTACTTGTTGCACCAAATTCAAATATATTATCTTTTACTTCAGGTAATATATTTAATGGAATTTTAAAGATTTCTAATAATTCATTATCCCACTTATTGTCATGAATATTATATAAACTTGTTCGTGATGCATTTGTTGCATCTGTATAAAAACTTTTTCCATCGGTTAATTTAAATAATAGAAAAGTATCAATAGTTCCTACGCATAATTTATTACTTAAGGCTAATTGCTTTGCATTATCTATATTATCTAATATCCAAGATATTTTTGTTGCCGAAAAATAAGGGTCTAGAAGTAAACCTGTCTTATTATTGATTGTTTTATTTAATCCATTAATAATTAACTCATTACATTTATCTTTTGTTCTGCGATCCTGCCAAACAATTGCGTTATATAAAACTTTTCCTGTATCTTTATTCCACGCAACTATAGTTTCTCTTTGGTTTGTTATGCCTATAGATAAAACATTAATATTTTTTGATTTTGCATAAGAAATAATATTTTTAGTAACTAATAAAGTTTTTTTCCATAGATCATTCGCATCTTGCTCTACCCATCCATTGGCAGGATATAAAGTATCGATACTTTCTTGTTCAATATGAATTGTTGAAAATTTTTTATCAAACAAAACAGCTCTTGTAGAAGATGTACCTTGGTCAATTGCAATAATAGCATCCTGCATAAAAAAACCTTACTTTTATAAAAATAGTATATATATTATATAAATTAATCATTACATATAAATTAAAAATTTGGGATATAATAATGAACTTACCTTCTATACTTAATAAAAAAAATTTTTCCGTACCTGTTATTGCCGCTCCATTATTTATTATATCTAATCCAGAATTAGTCATAGCCCAATGTAAAGCAGGAGTTTTAGGTTCTTTCCCGGCTTTAAATGCAAGACCACAAGAATTATTGGATGATTGGCTGGCACAAATCACAGAAGAGTTAGCAACATTTAAGACAAAAAATCCTGATGTAACTGTGGCTCCCTTTGCGGTTAATCAAATTGTACATAGATCTAACGATATTAGATTAGATAAAGATATGGAAATGTGTGTAAAATATAAAGTTCCTGTTGTTATTACTTCATTAGGAGCAAGGCCGGAAGTTAATGATGCTATTCATAGTTATGGAGGTATAGTTTTGCATGATGTGATTAATAATAGGTTCGCTCATAAAGCTATTGAAAAAGGAGCCGATGGCCTTGTTGCAGTTGCAGCTGGAGCAGGGGGGCACGCAGGAGTAACATCTCCTTTTGCTTTGGTTCAAGAAATTAGAGAATGGTTTAAAGGACCATTAGCATTATCAGGGTCAATAGCTACTGGAAATGCTGTTTTAGCTGCAGAAGCAGCGGGTGCAGATTTTGGTTATATTGGATCTGCATTTATAGCAACAAAGGAAGCTAATGCTAATGATGGCTATAAAAATGCAATTACTCAATATGCAGCTGATGATATCGTTCATACTAATTTAATTACTGGCGTTCATGGAAATTATTTGAAACCTTCTCTAGCTAGTGCTGGTTTTGACCCTGATAATTTACCTACAAGTGATCCTAGTAAAATGGATTTTGGTCCTGAGGGAATGGAAAAGAAAAAAGCTTGGAAAGATATTTGGGGTTGTGGTCAAGGTATTGGTGCAATTAAAGATGTGCTTTCAACTGAGGGATTAGTAAATCGTTTGAAACAAGAATATGAAGAAGCGAGAGATAAAATAATAAATACTGCTGCTTAGAAGATAAATTAATCTTGGGAGTTACTTAGTAATGAAATTATCATTTCCACCTCAAGAGTTAGATGTAGAAAAAAGAGAAGATGGAACTTTAATTTTAAGGTCTCCAATAAAACTTGAAGAATGCGAAATTAATGTTGGTAATAAATTTAAAAAAACTTGTGAACAAGTCCCTGAAAATATTTGGTTAGCGGAAAGGGAAAATGGAGAATGGACCAAATTATCTTATAAAAAAGCTTTAAAAAATATAAACAGCATCTCCCAATATATAATTGATAATGGTTTAAATCAAAAAAAACCTATTATGATTTTATCTGGAAATAGTATAAATCATGGATTGTTAAATGTAGCTGGTCTATTTTGTGGGGTTCCAGTTGCTCCCATATCTGTTGCCTATTCTTTAATGAGTAGTGATTATGCAAAATTAAAACATTGTTTTGAATTAGTTGATCCAGGTTTAATTTTTGTAGAAGATGGAATAATGTTTGAAAAGGCTCTCGAAAACCTTCCTTTAGATAATATTAAAGTAATTTGTACAAAAAACCCTGTTTTAAAATATAATATGGAATTATTTAAAAATTTATTATGTATAGTTCCTAATAATGAAATTGAAAAAACTTATAATGCAGTTACTCCAAGCTATATTGCAAAATATTTATTTACTTCTGGTTCTACGGGAATGCCAAAGGGAGTAATTAATACGCAAAAAATGCTTTGTGTTAATATGCAGCAGGGGCATCAAGTAAGACCTCAAGAGTTTGGAGAAAGTATAATTGTAGATTGGCTTCCATGGAATCATACCATGGGAGGAAACCTCTCATTAAATGGAATATTTTGGAATGGAGGGACTATGTATATAGATAATGGAAAACCTATTCCTTCATTATTTTTAAATACAATTAAAAACCTTAAAGAAATTTCTCCAACTTCATATGGATCAGTTCCTGCTGGTTTAGCTATGTTGTTAGAGGCTTTGAAATCAGACAAAGATCTATGTAAATCATTTTTTAAAAACTTAAGTTATATATCTTATGGTGGAGCATCTCTGCCTCCCGAAATTTGGTATGGAATAAGAGATTTAGCAAAAAACACTACAGGAAATGATATAGATCTTGTTAGTGGATGGGGTGCTACTGAAACTGCGCCTTTATCAACATCAACATATTTTAAATTAGATAAACCAGGCAATATAGGTTTACCAGTTCCTGGAATAGAAATAAAAATGATTCCTGTAGGAAATAAAATGGAGTTAAGAGTAAAAGGCCCTAATGTGACTCCAGGATACTTAAAGAGGGATGATTTAACTAAAAAAGCATTTGATGAAGAAGGTTTTTACATAATTGGAGATGCGGGAAGGTTAGTAGATGCCAATGATCCTAGTAGAGGTATAGATTTTGATGGAAGAGTAGTTGAAAACTTTAAAATGCTTACGGGAACTTGGGTAGATGTAGGGAGTCTTCGATTAGCAGTTGTTAATTCATGTGCTCCATTAATGCAAGACGGTTTGGTAACTGGTCATGATAAAAATTATCTAGGGTTTCTTGCTTGGCCTAATATAGAGGCCTGTAAAAATTTCTTAGGTCAAGAATTAGAAGTTAAAGAAATTATCAATCATCCTCTATTGAGAGAAGAAATTAAAAGAAATATAGTTATACATAATAAAAATTTCCCAGGGTCCAGTACAAAAATTAAAAAACTTATTCTTATGCATATTCCTCCATCATTTGATAATAATGAAATAACAGATAAAGGCTATGTTAATCAGTCTTCTGCTTTAGCATCTAGAGCAGATTTAGTTAATAAATTGTATGATAACTTAAATAATAGTGAAGAGGTTATAGTAATTTAACTATACTTCTAACCATTCTTTTCTTATGTCTTTATTTTCTTCTAATTCTTTAGGAGTGCCTTCAAAAACCATTTCTCCATGGCCCATTAGATAAACCCTTCCAGCTAATCTTAAGGCAATAGTAAGTTTTTGCTCAACTAAAAGTATAGAAATACCTTTGCTTGCAATCTTTTTTAAAAGTTCAGCAACAGTTTCAACCATTTGAGGAGATAAGCCTTCTGTAGGTTCATCTATCATCATAAACTCAGGGTTGCCCATTAAACACCTACAAATTGTAAGCATTTGTTGTTCTCCGCCGGACAATGCTGAAGCATTTACATTAGCTCTTCTTTCTAGGTTTGGAAATAAAGAAAACATTTCTTCAACGGACCAATCTGCTTTAGCTTTTTTGTCTTTTACACCTAATAAAAGATTTTCTTTAACAGTTAAAGTTGGAAATACATCTCTATTTTCAGGAACATATCCTATACCTTTTAATGCTATATCATGCGTAGCATTTCCTACTATTTCATTATCCTTATATAAAATTGATCCTGTTGTTGGAACTAAGCCCATAATTGATTTAACTAAAGTAGATCGGCCTACACCATTTCTTCCAAGTAGGGCAATTATTTCTCCTCTATTGATAGATAGGTTTACCCCCCTAAGTATGTGAGATTTTCCATAATATGCATGAAGGTCTGTTACTTTTAACATTATTTAATGATCCTCTGTTCCAAGGTAAGCTTCCTGAACAGCTTTATTCATTCTTATGTTTTCAGGAGTATCTGTTGCAATAATTTGTCCATAAACAAGAACTGATATTCTATCCGCTAAGTCAAAAACTACACCCATATCATGTTCAACTACAACTAAGGTTCTATTTTCCGATATTTTTTTTATTAAGTTTACAGCTCTTTCTGTTTCTGAGTTAGACATACCAGCAGTTGGTTCATCAAGCATAAGTGTATCGGCACCACCTGCAATAGTTATCCCAATTTCAAGAGCTCTTTGATCAGCATAACTTAAAAGGCCTGCAGGTAGTTGTGCGCAATGCTGTAAGTTGACTTCCTCAAGTATAATATTAGTTTTTTCATTTAACTCTTTGCTTTTATTAACAAGTTTTATAATAGAATACTTGAAATCTAAAGACCATAATATTCCACATCTAATATTTTCATATACTGACATTTTAGGAAAAATATTAGTTACTTGGAAACTTCTTGCTAAACCTTTTCGATTTATTTGATGAGGTTCTAAGTTATTTATCTTCTCTCCATTTAAAGTAATTTTTCCTGAAGTTAATTTATAATGACCAGATATTAAATGGAACAGGGTAGACTTTCCTGCTCCATTTGGTCCAATAATTGCATGTCTTTCATTTTTTTGAATGTCTAAATTGAGATTTTGTATAATTTTAGCTTCACCAAAAGATTTAGAAACATTACTTAATTTCAAGGAAACACTCATTTAGATATCTCCGTCTTTACAACAGATATCGCATTATCCCAACTTTCTTTTGCCATTGGGAATGTTCTTTTAGATAAAAATATACCTAATAAAATTAATGCTATAAATAGCAACCAAGACATTATGCCATTAGCATTAAACACCGTCCAAAATATTATAACTTCTCCTTCACCTTTAGATATTAGGGAACGAAAATATAACATTTCTATTATTCCTATCAAGCCAATAAGTACTGTAATAATACTTCCTATGGCAAATAAATAGGGTTTAATTAAACTAGTTAATAAACTTTTATTTGTTCTAGCTATTGGTCCATGCATAACAATTAATCCGGCTAATCCTCCTGGCGCAAACATAACAATTGCAGAGAATGTAACTCCAAGATATAGAAGCCAGGCCTCTGTAATATCTGCTAAAGTAGAATCTAAATAAGTAAGTCCTATAGCTCCTATTATTGGGCCGAGAAAATGTCCAGCTCCTCCAATAAAAGCCATAAATAAAACTGCTCCTGATTGAACTACACTTACGGATTCAAACCCAATATGCTCAAAGTTAAGAGCATGCAGACTTCCTGCAGCTCCTGCAAACATTGATGACAAAGCAAATGCTTGCCATCTTACTCTTCTAACACTATATCCTATGAATGCTGCCCGCTCAGGATTGTCTCTAACTGCATTACTCATCCTTCCAAAGGGTGTTTTTGTAATAATATACATTAATGCAACAGTTACTAAGACCCAAAATAATATTAAATAATACACTTCTATTTGAGGGCCAAAAGATACTCCAAATGGCTCCGGTCCAACCATTCTATCTGTTTGTATACCGTCCTCTCCATTAAAGAATATAACAAATATAAGTGTCATAGCTGTTACCATTTCGCAAAAACCTAATGATATCATGGCGAAAGCAGTACCAGCTCTTCTAGTAGAAACATATCCAACTATAGAACCAAAAAATAACCCAACAATAGCTCCTATAAAAGGAAATAATACTGTTGGAAAGTAGGGAAGAGTTTCTTCTCCTATACCATTTAATATATGAATGGATGCATAACCTGCAAGACCAAAATATATGGCATGGCCAAAGGATAACATGCCTCCTTGCCCTAAAAGCATATTATAGGCCACTGTAAATATAATTAGTACACCCATCTTAGATAATAAAGTAAGAGCAAAAGATGAATCAAAGATTAATGGTAATCCTGCCGCTATAGCTGCAATAATAATCCAGGTAGAAAAAGGTTTAAGTATATTTAGCATTAGACGTCCCTATTTCCAAATAGTCCTCTTGGACGAACTATTAACATTACTACAAGCAATAAATATGGCAAAATTGGTGCTATTTGTGAAATTGTTAAGCCAGTAAGTATGTGCCATAAGCTTTCTAAATCTACGGCATATCCTAAAGTTTCAATAAGACTATTTATAGATAAATCAAGAGATATAGCTGTAGTTTGCAGCACACCTATTAATATAGAAGCTACCAAAGCACCTTTGAGAGACCCTAGTCCGCCAACTACTATTACAACAAATACTATTGGACCAAGAGATAATGCCATTGAAGGCTCTGTTCCTAAAGTGTTTCCAGCTAGCACCCCTGCAAGCCCTGCTAATGCACACCCAAGACCAAACACTGCCATAAATACTCTTGGTACATTATGTCCTAATGAAGAAACTATTTCTGGATGTGTCAATGCCGCCTGTATTATAAGGCCTGCTCTTGTTTTGGTTAAAACACTAAATAGGGCTAGGAATATTACTATTGATACAATTAATGTAAAGATAGCATATGCTTGATATCCCATTCCACTCATAGAAAATAATGTAAAGTCTAAAAATTGAGGAACATGATATCCAACAGGTACTTTGCCCCATACCATTTGAACCAATTCTTCAATTATGTAAAATAACCCAAAAGTAAATAAAAGTTCAGCGACATGTCCGAATTTGTGAACTCTTCTTAATGCATATTTCTCAACCATAGCACCACAGAAAGCTACAATTAATGGAGCTATAAAAAGTGCGGGTACAAAACCAACGTATTTACTTATCTGATAAGCAAAATAGGCACCAAGCATAAAAAATGACGCATGAGCAAAATTTAGAACACCCATCATACCAAAAATTAATGTTAACCCACTTGAAAGCATAAAAAGTAACATGCCATAAAGCAGACCATTAAATAATGTAAAAATAATTACGTCCAATTTTTTATCCTACTACTTTATTAGATTATTTTTTAGGTCTCTTCATTTTGCATGTAGTAGGTAAAGTAATATCAGCCATATCTACCCAACCATCAGTAGCATAAGCCATACCATAATCTTCATTATTATAAATGAATGTTTTTTCCACATCAGTAGAAATATGACTTAGTACCATATCAAAATGCATTTGATGATCTTCTGCTCTCATATGCACTTCTCCATGAGCACCTCTTCCAGTCATACCTTCTAATGCCCATCCAACTGCTGTAGGATCTGCAGACCCTGCTTGTTCTACTGCTGCAGCAAACATTTCTATCATAAACCTCTGTCTATCTGCATAAGGACTTTTATTTGCAAATGTCATGTATTCTTTATCAATTTCTTTTAACCATTCAGGATGAGATGGGTCGTTTTCATGAGATTCTGTTACTTGAACAATAGGATTAAATGTAGATACTTTTACACCCATAGAGTTCATAGCTGCAGGAATACCTGCATATATAGTATAAAATTTTACTTTAAGCTGAGAATTGGCTGTTGCTTTTATTAGCCTCGCAGCATCTGGGCCCCAGTTACCAGTTAATACTGTATCTGCGCCACTCGAAGTAATTTTAGAAACATATGGGTTAAAATCTAAAATTTTACCAAATGGAACTATTAATTCATCTCCTACTATTTCAATTTGTGGTGCTCTTTCAGCTAATAATTTTCTTGCTGCTGCTTGAAAAGATTGTCCATATGCATAATTTTGATTTAAAAGATATACTTTTTTGATACTTGGATCTTTTGTCATTTGAGAAACAAGAGCTGCAACTTTCATATCAACATTTGCATCAAATCTAAAATGATAAAAATTGCATAATTCATTAGTAAAAGAGGTTGTTACTGCAGAATGATTAAGGAACATAATTTCTTTTCCAGGGTTTCTTTTATTATGCTTTCCTAATGTTTTAATAATATTTAATGCGTGATTTGAACCAACACCTTGCGTTACATACCTAATATCTTCATCAATTACTTTTCTAAGTTGTTGAATTGTTTTTTCAGCAACCATAGCATTATCATAAGGAACTATCTCAATATGTTTCCCACCTAAAACTCCACCTGCTTTATTAATTCTTTCAGCAAAGAATTCTAAACCTTCTATAAGGTCTAATCCCACTGAAGCTAATGGACCTGACATTGGCTCTATAATAGCTATTTTTATAGTATCTTCTGCTTTAGCAAACGATGCATAAGATATTAAAGTAATAGATAGTAATAATATTTTTACAAATTTAGTTAACATTTTGAATTTCCTCACCCATAATTGAAAATAACATAGAGGATCATATTACATTTGCTAAGCCAAATTTCAATATTTTTTATTAATTTTAAGGATATACATAAATGTTAATCAATAATTTATTTTCAGTTAAGGATAAAGTTGTCCTTGTAACGGGTGGTTCAAGAGGCATAGGGGAAATGCTTGCTTCAGGATATTGTGAGAATGGAGCTAAGGTTTATATATCGGCTAGGTCAAAAGATGTGGTAACTGAAACTGCAAAACGCATATCAGATAGCTATGATTCTGAATGTATAGGAATAGAATGCGATATTTCTTCAATAGAGGGTATAAATAGACTATGCGATGAAATAAAAAATAAAGAAGACCATTTAGATATTTTAGTAAATAATGCAGGAGCAGCTTGGGCATCTCCAATAGAAATTTTTCCTGAAATTGGTTGGGATAAAGTAATGGATATCTGTGTGAAATCAATGTTTTTCCTGACACAAGGTTTATTGCCTATGCTTAAAAATTCTGCCACTAAAGAGGACCCATCTAGAGTTATTAATATTGGTTCTATAGATGGAATTAACAATCCTGAATTTAAAAATTTTTCTTATAGTGCAGCAAAATCAGCAGTACATCATATGACAAAGGTTTTAGCAGCAGAGTTAGTAAAAAAACATATTAATGTAAATGCAATAGCTCCTGGTCCTTTTCCAAGCAAGATGCTTGGTTCAGCTGTAGAATTTAATTATTCAGAATTAGAACAAAGAAACCCAAGAGGTAGAATAGGGACAGCTGAAGATATAGCCGGTTTAGCAATATTTTTGTCATCCAGAGCTGGTGCTTATACAATAGGCGAAGTTATAACTTGTGACGGCGGTTTGGTTGCATCGGCAGGACATGATTTAAGTTAATTTTTTTTCTATATTTTTAATATATTTATGAGAATCAATTTTAAAGTTAGGGTGTTTCTTGAGTTTTTTGAAGTGATTTATGGATAGTTTAAAAGATTTTGATCCCATCTCACTAATTATAGAAGTAATTCCTTTTATGGATTTCTTTAAAGGAATAATTTCTCTATAAAATAGAGAGAACTCACAAAAAAAGCATATGTCTGCTAAGGTAATATTTTTAGAAGTAATAAAACCATATTTTTTATTGTCGCTAAGGGCATTTTCAATACCCGTCATATATGTAATGTAAGCTTCTTTAGCTTCGTTTCTTATTGTTTTGTTGACTGAATTGTTATTAAGAGAAAGTAAATATTTTTGGGAAGATCGGGCAAAAATAAGTGAGGTATCAAGAAAGCTGTCTATTCGAGAGCTTTCATATGGGTTTGAACCATATAAAGTATTATTTTTTGTTTTAAGTCTTGCAACCAATCGCATTATACTATTTGACTCAAAAATACCAATTTTCCCATCTGGACTAAATGCAGCTGGAATTGTTCCATAAGGTTGTAACTCTAAAAAAGCATCAGTTTTGTAAAGTTTAATAGAAAAGCCTGTTTTTCCAGCAGTTGTTTTGTCAGCAAGTCTCGTTTTATCTTCTTCTGTTAAAGGTCTCGCATCAAAATCCCAAAGCCAATCTTTTATTTCAGTAGGTTTTGTGCCTCTTAGTTCGATATTTATATCTAAAAATCTAGCAGTAATAGTAGATTTCCAAATTCTGGGAGTTGGCAAGTAACAAAATATTCTTAATAATGAATCAGAATTTTTTACCATGCTTCTATATCCGGTCTAACTTCAACGTTAAATGACCATGCTGACCTAGCTTGATGTGCTACATGAAAAATTTCTTTAGCTATATCTGCAGGCTTGCAAAAGAAAATATCTTCTTTATCTGCAGCAAATATAGGCCTTGTTCTTGGGGTATCTATAGCGGCATCAACAAGTATATAAGCAACATGAACCCCCTTAGGTCCCAATTCCCTTGCTAAGGATTGTGCTAAAATTCTCTGAGCTGCTTTAGTAGGAGCAAAGTATACAAAAGCTGGTTTTCCTCTTAGTGCAGATGTGTTGCCTGTAACAATTATAGAACCAGATTTATTTTCAATCATAGCAGGCGCTAAAGCTCTAGCAAAATAAAGTAATGATTTAGTATTAACATTAAAATTTCTATCTAACTTATCAGGGTTATCATCTAGAAAGCTTCCTGCTAGACCTCCATCTGCAACACCAGCAACAGCATTATGTATAAATATATTTGGATTACCTACTTCTTTAATAACTTTAGAGCATACAACTCTAATTTCCTCCATATTTGAAACGTCACATTTATATGCAAAAGAGTTCGGTATTTCTAATTTTAAACTATTGATAAAATCTATATTTCTAGCGAGCATTACAACTTTATATCCACTATATGAAAATTTTTTAGCGGTCTCTTTGCCGGTTCCAGGACCGACCCCAGCAATTAAGCAAATTTTTTCATTATTTTTCATAGTATCTCTTCCTAAATTTAATCCTTTTTTATAGTTTCAATGAATGAATCTTTCTGCTTAAAAGCTTCATATATTTTAACTAAATTTGGTTTATTTTTTTTCCATTCTTCATTAGGGAATACATTATCTAAAACTAGACAGCATAAGCCAATTGTAACATGAAGCTTATTATAAGATTCTATAAAAATATGTGATTCTTTTTCTAAGAAACTAAGAGATCTTAGAGCTCTTCCTTGCTCATGTTTTATTCCATCTGGATAGTGAAATTCTTCTGGTTTATAGATTTTTTCTCTAGCTCTAGAAACAATAGATTCAAAAGTTTGTGATGCAATTGAATCTAATGCATATATTTGCCAATAGTCTTCTGAATTTTGTGGAATAAATTCTTTATTATTACTTTGTTTTTCCAAATAATTACATATCGTCATTGATTCTACTATGTTAAAACCTTCATCTGTTTCTAAAGTAGGTACCATTCCATTTGGGTTGTTTTTCATAATTAAAGCATCCTCAGATCTTGTAGTAGTAATTACTTCATCAATTTTATCGATTAGATTAAGCTCTCTAGCAATTATTCTACATTTTCTCGCTATAGGAGATGTCACAGTATAATATAGTTTCATTATTTAAGTATCCCTTTCTCTCTATTAATTTTTTGCCAAATTCCTTCAGCTGTAAAAACTAATTTTTTTTCTAAGGTCAATTCTACTCTTATAAAAATTGCCTTCCTTCCTACTTTTAAAGCTTTTCCAGTTCCTTCTATCCAAGCTCCAACTGGAGCAGGCCTCATAAAATTAGCATTAAAATTTGCAGTTACACTGGGCCCTTCTCCTGCTTTAGCTGCGATATATCCTCCTATACTATCAACAAAAGCCATAAGAAGGCCTCCATGAGATACCCCATTATAGTTTGAATGATGGTCTAATATTCTTATTCCCATAGTAACATCTGGATAATTTCCTTTTATAAAGTAAGGGCCAATTCTATCGGTAAACATCCCATCTCTGGAATCATAAAGCTTAAAACCTTCTGGTGCATTTGCTGCCTCTATATGTTCTTCTTTGTACATGTAAAATATTTCCTTTATTATTTTTCTTCTGGTTTAATTTCTCTATTATGAGTAGGTGTAATAATTATTTCATTTAATATTACTCGTTCAGGCATTTTTAAAATAAATACAATTATTTCTGCAATATCTTCCGTTTGTATTAATTTGGTTCTGTCTTCTTTAGAAACAGGTATAGGTCTATTATCTAAAATTGGAGTTTCTACTTCACCAGGACATATAACACAACCACGAATGCCATTTATTTTTTCTTGAAGATTCATGGTGTTATTTAGTGAAATTACAGCATGTTTTGATGCTGCATAAGGAGCTCCTGCTAAACTAAACTCAGAAATAGCATTTGATAACCCAGCTATTGAAGCAGTAGTTATTATTAAACCATTTTTTTTTGGTCTCATAACTTCCAAGGCTGCAAATGTACAATTATATACACCTTTAATATTAATATCTAATACTTCATCCCAATCATCTAATTTTGCATTATTCCAATGCCTATCTTTAATATTCATTCCATGGTTATTAAACAATAAATCAATTTTACCATGTTTTTTAATAATATTATTAGCTATATTCTGCATGCCTTTTCTGTCTTTAGCATCTCCCTGAGCAACTTCAGCAGATCCTCCTAATTTAATTATTGAACTTGCAACTAATTCAAGAGGTTCTTTTCTTCTGCCTGTTAGAATTACTTTAACTCCTTCTTTAGCTAAAGATAAAGCAGCACCTTCTCCTATCCCAGATCCAGCGCCTGTTATCCAAGCAACCATTCCTCTTAAATCTCTCATTATTATTTCCTATTATTAATTTGTTTTATATTGTTTCAATTTATCAAAATCAAATTCAAACCCTATACCAGGAAGATCTGAAGCTAATCCAAAGCCATTTTCTATTTTGAGAGGATGTGAAATATAATCCTCTATACCAAAGGCATGAACTTCCATATAAGCGGCATTAGGACATGCTGAAAGTAATTGTATATGAACATCATGAGCTCCATGCGACATAACAGGAAGATTATTAGCTTCAGCGAGTCTAGCTATTTTCATAAAAGGTGTAAAGCCACCACAAGTAGTATAGTCTGGTTCAGGAAAATCAACCCCATTAAAATGGAAAAGTAATTGAAACTCCTGAAGGGTATGAAGGTTTTCTCCAGCTGCAATTGGAGTTTTACCATTATTTTTTAAGTATGCATAACCTTTATAATCATCGGGAGTGATAGGCTCTTCTAGCCACGTAAGGTTAAAATTACTTAGTTCATTTGAGGCTTTTAAGGCTTGATCAACTCTCCAAGCTTCATTAGCATCAGCCATAAGTTCTATATCATCTCCAATATGTTTTCTTACTGCTTCGACTCTTTGTAAGTCCTCTCTAAGGGATTCTCTACCTAAACGCATTTTTATAGCTTTGTAACCGTCTTTAATATTTTTAGTTGCATTATCTAATATCTTATTAACTGGAAAGTTTAAATCTATATTTCCAGCATAGACTTTAACCTTAGGAGAATATCCACCTAATAGACGCCATAAGGGTTGTTTTAATCTTGTTGCTTGTAAATCCCAAAGAGCAGCATCCACAGCTGCTATAGCAAAACTTACAGGACCACCTCTACCTGCATAATGGCTCTGTTTCCACATTTTTTTCCACAGATATTCAATTCTAGAGGAATCCGCTTTTATCAAAATTGGTTTATAAGTATCTTCTATAATTCTTGCTATTGCTAGCTCTTGATTGCTATGCAATGTAGTATAACCCTGTCCAATATTTCCATTCTCATCTATAATTTTTACTATAACCAATCCAAAACCTGTCATTATACCTGCAGCATATGCTTCTACAGGCTCTTTAAGGGGAACAGTGTATGATAAAATCTCTATATTTTTAATATTCATTTTTTAACCTAACTGTTAATTATAAATCTTTGTTTTTAAACAAAATAAATTTAATAATATTTATTAAATCTATTAAGCTGATAAGAGAGTATACATTATATGATTTATTTTTAAAATAGTATTTGTAAATTGCATTTACTATTAAATATTATAGAGAATTTATTTTTTTTAAAATTGATTGTCTTTATCTGTAATTAGTTATACATAGGGGCTAATTATTATGAGATTTTTTTTTATAGTAAATTACACATAATTTGTGTTGAGGTATTAAATGACACCACTCTATATAGAGTATCTGCCTATAGCTATATTTATTGCATTTGCTGGTGGGCTATCTGTATTATTTGCCATTTCATCTTGGATGATTGGAAAGCAACTTCCTGACTCAGAAAAATTGTCTCCTTATGAATGTGGCTTTGAGCCATTTGAGGATGCTAGAATTCAGTTTGACGTTAGGTTTTATTTAGTTGCAATATTATTTATTATATTTGACCTTGAGGTTGCATTTCTTTTTCCTTGGGCTGTTGCATTATCAGATATAGGTATTTTTGGTTTTATCTCTATGATGATATTTTTGTTTATCTTGACTATTGGCTTTATTTATGAGTGGAAAAAAGGAGCTCTAGAATGGGATTAAAGCAAAACGCAAGCAGTTTAATTCAAGGAAAAGAAGCTTTTGAAGCGGCGGCTTCGGATGTTAGAAACAAAGGTTTTGTTGTAGCAAGAATAGATAAATTGTTTACATGGGCAAGAACTGGTTCTTTATGGCCAATGTCATTTGGACTAGCATGCTGTGCAGTTGAAATGATGCATGCTGGAGCAAGTAGATATGATTTAGATAGATTTGGATTAGTATTTAGACCAAGCCCAAGGCAATCAGATGTCATGATTGTAGCAGGTACTTTAACTAATAAAATGGCCCCAGCACTCAGAAAAGTATATGACCAGATGCCTGAACCAAGATGGGTTATATCAATGGGAAGCTGCGCTAATGGTGGAGGATATTATCACTACTCTTATTCTGTAGTAAGAGGATGCGATAGAATTGTTCCTGTTGATGTATATGTTCCTGGATGCCCTCCAACAGCGGAAGCACTTTTATACGGAATTATTCAATTACAAAAAAAAATTACGCGTCAAAATTCTTTAGGAGTATAAATTAAATTGAATAAGGCATATCAAGACAGTTATAATAAAAGGCATGTTGATATTCAAAAAATCTTAATCGAAAGATTTGCTGGAGGAGGTTTAGAGACCTATATTAAATTTGGTGAGTTGACCATAACTATAGATAAATCTAACCTTATAAAGGTAATAAGTTTTCTAAAAGAAGATAAAGATTTTCAATTTAAACAGTTAATAGATATTTGCGGAGTAGATTATCCAAATAGATTGGAAAGGTTTGAAATTGTTTATCACTTGTTAAGTTTAAATTTAAATCAAAGAATAAGAGTAAAATTATCTGTTAAAGATGGAGATATGGTTCCTTCCATTGTTACAATATTTGAGGCTGCTAATTGGCACGAGCGAGAAGTGTGGGATTTATATGGTGTAATATTTTCAGATCATCCAGATTTACGTCGTATTTTAACTGATTATGGTTTTGAAGGACATCCTTTAAGAAAGGACTTTCCTTTATCTGGGTTTACTCAGGTTAAATATGATGATTCAGAGAAAAGAGTAATAAATGAGAAAGTAAATTTAGTTCAAGACTTTAGGAGCTTTGATTTTGAAAGTCCATGGGAAGGGCCAGAGTATAATGACGTAGGTAAAAGTTTGGGTAAAAAAAAATGACAGATGTGCAATTAAAAAATATGACATTAAATTTTGGACCTCAGCATCCAGCAGCCCATGGAGTACTTCGTCTAGTTTTAGAAATGGATGGGGAAGTAGTTGAAAGAACCGACCCGCATATAGGTTTGCTGCATAGAGGTACTGAAAAATTAATTGAACACAAAACATATATGCAAGCTATACCATATTTTGATAGATTAGATTATGTATCTCCTATGTGTCAGGAGCATGCTTTTGTATTATCTGCAGAGAAATTATTAAATATTAAAGTTCCTAGAAGAGCGCTTTTTATAAGAGTACTATTTGATGAAATTACAAGAGTTCTTAACCATTCGCTTCAAATTGCTGCACAAGGTTTAGATTTAGGAGCTACAACTCCTTTCTTATGGCTTTTTGAAGAACGAGAAAAATTAATGGGTTTTTATGAGCAAGTATCTGGTTCTAGACTTCATGCTGCTTACTATAGAGTTGGAGGAGTGCACCAAGACCTTCCAGAAAATCTAATAGCCGATATTGAAGAATGGTTATCAGGCTTTGGAAAAGTAGTAGAAGATATAGAAACTTTACTTTCGGATAACCGAATATTTAAGCAAAGGACTGTGGATATAGGGGTTGTTTCACCTGAGGAAGCATTAAATTGGGGATTTACAGGTCCAATGCTAAGAGGTTCAGGAGTTGCATGGGATTTAAGAAAGTCTCAACCTTATGCGATATATGATGAAGTTGATTTTGATGTTCCTGTGGGTAAAAATGGAGATTGTTATGATCGCTATTTATTAAGAGTTGAAGAAATGAAACAGAGCGTAAAGATAATTCGTCAGGTTTTAGATAACATGCCGCCAGGTAACGTTATAGTTGATGATTCTAGGTTTTATCCTCCTAAAAGAGATGAGATGAAACATTCAATGGAGGCTCTAATCAATCATTTTAAACTATTTACAGAAGGAGTGAGAGTTCCTGCTGGAGAAGTATATACTGCTGTAGAGGCTCCTAAGGGGGAGTTTGGTGTGTATTTAGTATCAGATGGGTCAAGTAAGCCATATAGATGTAAAATAAGAGCTCCTGGGTTCTCTCATTTACAAGGTTTAGATTTCATGGCTAAAGGACATATGTTAGCTGATTTAGTAGCTTGTATAGCCACATTAGACGTTGTGTTTGGAGAGATTGACAGATGAGTATAAGAAGACCCGCTCCAGAAAACTTGCAACCAGAAAATTTTGTTTTCACAAAAGATAATATTAACAGAATTAATAAGATTTTTCTTAAATATCCAGAAGGTAAAAAAGCTAGTGCATTGTTACCTTTGTTAGATTTAGCTCAAAGACAACATGATAATTGGCTTCCAAAGGCTGCTATGTCTGAAATTGCTAGAATGTTAAATTTGCCAATGATTAAAGTTATGGAAGTGGCTACTTTTTATACTATGTATAATTTGTATCCAGTAGGTAAGAATTTGCTACAAGTGTGTACTACGACGCCTTGCTGGTTAAGAGGAAGTGATGACATAGTTTCGGTGTGTAAAAATAAATTAGGAATTAATTTTGGAGAAACTACAAAAGACAATAAATTTACTTTATTAGAGGTGGAATGCCTCGGAGCTTGTTCAAATGCCCCAATGGTTCAGATAAATGATAATTTTTATGAAGATCTAGATAAAGAGTCTATTAAAAATATTATAGAAGATTTAAAAAAAGATAAACAGCCTAAAATTGGACCACAGTCTAATAGAAAAGGCTCAGAGCCTAAAAGAATTAAGGTGGTAGCATAATGATTTCATCTGAAAATATTATATTTAGTGACCTTTATGGGTTTGATGGTAATAGCATAGCTAAAAGTGAAAAAAGAGGAGATTGGGATAATACTAAATCTTTATTAGATAAAGGAAGTGAATGGATTATCAATGAAGTAAAAGCATCGGAATTGAGGGGAAGAGGAGGTGCTGGTTTTCCAACAGGTTTAAAGTGGTCATTTATGCCTAAGGTTAAAGCAAAGCCTCATTATATAGTAATAAATGCAGATGAGAGTGAGCCAGGAACTTGTAAAGATAGAGAAATAATGAGAAATGAGCCACATAAGTTAATAGAAGGGACTCTTATAGCAGGTTTTGCAATGCAAGCTAATCATGGTTTCATTTATATAAGAGGTGAATTCGTAGAGGAAGCTAGAGTTTTGAATGATGCCATAACCGAAGCATATAAAAAAGGTTATTTAGGAAAAAATGCATGTAATTCAGGATTTTCATTTGATATTACTCTTCATAGAGGTGCTGGAGCATACATCTGTGGAGAAGAAACTGCATTATTAGAAAGTCTAGAAGGTAAGAAGGGGCAGCCTAGATTAAAGCCTCCTTTTCCAGCAAATGCAGGGCTTTATGGTTGTCCTACTACAGTTTCTAATGTAGAAACTGTAGCTGTTGTTCCAACAATTTTAAGAAGAGGGTCAAGTTGGTTCTCTTCTTTAGGTAATAAAAATAATACCGGTACTAAACTTTTTTGTATTTCTGGTCATGTAAATCATCCTTGCGTTGTAGAAGAAGAGATGGGAATTTCTCTAAAAGAGCTTCTGGAAAAACATGCAGGAGGTGTAATTGGAGGGTGGGATAATTTGTTAGCTGTTATACCAGGTGGTTCTTCAACTCCATTAATACCTGCTAGTGTATGCAATACTGTTAATATGGATTTTGATTCTTTAAAAAGCGAAGGTACAGGTTTAGGAACAGCCGGAGTGATCGTAATGGATAAATCGACTGATATAATAAAAGCTATTTGGAGATTATCAAAATTTTATAAGCATGAATCGTGCGGACAATGCACTCCATGCAGAGAAGGAACGGGATGGGTAATGCGATCTATGGAAAGATTGATACATGGTAATGCTAATTTAAAAGATATTGATGCTTTACAAAATGTATGTGATCAAATGGAAGGCCATACAATTTGCGCTTTAGGAGATGCTGCAGCATGGCCAGTTCAAGGTCTAATTAAGCACTTTAGACCTGAAATAGAAAAAAGAATCAACAATTATAAAAATTTAAATTTTAGAGCGGCTGAGTAGGTATAATTAATTGGTAAAACTATTTGTAGATGATAAAGAAGTAGAAGTAGCTGATGGATCAACAGTTATGCAAGCGTGCGAAAAAATAGGAGAGGAAATACCTCGTTTTTGTTTTCATGAAAGGTTATCTATAGCAGGAAATTGCCGAATGTGTTTAGTCGAGGTAGAAGGAGCCCCTAAGCCAGTTGCAAGTTGTGCAATGCCGGCAGCTGAAGGTATGAAAATAATTACTAAATCAGATAAAGTAAAAATTGCAAGAGAAGGGGTAATGGAGTTTTTACTAATAAATCATCCTTTAGATTGTCCTATATGTGATCAGGGTGGAGAATGTGATTTACAAGATCAGGCATTATTTTATGGTAGAGGAGAAACTAGATATGAAGAAGATAAAAGGGCTGTAGATAATAAGCCTTTTGGACCATTAATTAAAACTACTATGACAAGATGTATTCACTGTACCAGGTGTGTAAGGTTTATGGATGAAGTTGCAGGTGTTCATGATTTAGGTGCAATAGGAAGAGGAGAGGATATGGAAATAATAACTGACTCTCCAAATGGTTTAGGTGGAGAATTGTCAGGAAATATTATTGATCTTTGCCCAGTAGGCGCATTAACTTCTTCCCCTTATGCTTTTAAGGCAAGGCCATGGGAATTAACTAAAATAAATAGTATTGATGTGCTTGATGGATTAGGTTCAGCTATTGAAGTAGGTTGCAAAGATGGGGAAGTTCTAAGAGTTTTGCCAAGATTAAATGAAGACATTAACGAAGAATGGTTAGGGGATAAGTCTAGATTTGCAATAGATGGTTTGGTTAACCAAAGATTAGATGCTCCTTATAAAAAAAATATAAAAGGTCATTTAGTGGCTTGCTCATGGGATGAAGCTTTTAAAACATTAGCCGAAAAGATTAAAAGTATAAAATCTACAGAAATAGGCGCTTTAGTTGGAGATCAAGCATGTTTAGAATCTGTGGTTGCTTTAAAAGACTTGATGGCGCAATTTAATGTAGAGAATATTGATTGTAGACCTATGGGATCAACGTTGCCTACGGAGATAAAAAATAGAAGTGGGTGGTTATTTAATCCAACTATATCAAGTATTGAAGAATGTGATTCAATATTAATTATTGGAAGTCAACCGAGATACGAAGCAGCATTGTTAGATGCGCGTATAAGAAAAACTTGGCTTGCAAAAGGGTTGAAAATTTCAAGAATTGGAGGAGGGGATCCTTCTAGTTACCCTATAGAAGAATTAGGAAATGATATTGATATAATAGATCAAATATATAAAGGTAAACACTCATATAATAAAATATTAGATTCTTCTAGTAAGCCTTTATTTATTATAGGAGAAAATGTTTTAAATAGAAAAGACGGATCTGGTATATTAGGCAGATTAAGAGAGGTAGCAAAGAAATATAATTCATTTTCAAATAAATGGAATGGTTTAGCAATTTTGCATTATGCAGCTAGTAGAGTAGGTGCTTTAGAAATTGGTTTTGTTCCTTTTAATAAAGGTTTAAATACTAAAGGCATAATAGAAGGTGTTAGTAAAAATGATATTAAATTACTTTGGTTATTAGGTTCAGATGAACAAAACTTTAGTAATAAAAATAATACATTTATTGTTTATCAAGGCCACCATGGCGATATAGGTGCAGAAAGCGCAGATTTAATTCTACCTGGTTCTGCATATACTGAGAAAGATGCAACTTACTTAAATACAGAGGGCAGGGTACAAAGAACTAATGTAGCTGTTTCTCCGCCAGGTGAGGCAAGGGAAGATTGGAAAATAATTAGAGCATTTTCTAGCTATGTTAATAAAACACTTCCTTATGATAATATATTTGAGCTTAGAGAAAGGATGTCAAAAATCAATAAATCCTTAATAATTGAAAACTCTTTAATTCAAGGTGATTTTAATGATATAGGCAATGTATCAATAAAACTATTAAATAAAATTTTAAAGCCAAAAAAGATTAATTATTTTATGACGTGTCCTATTTCTAGAGCTTCTGAAACTATGGCCAAGTGCTCTATATCAAAAAGTGAAATGGTTAAAAAATGATAGATTTTTTATATAGCCAGAATTTCATTACGTTTTTAATTATCATGCTAAAAATAATTGCTTTAGTTGTACCTTTACTGGTAATAGTTGCATTCTTAACTTATGCAGAAAGAAAAGTTATTGCATCAGTTCAATTAAGAAAGGGTCCTAATGTGGTAGGTCCTTTTGGCCTTTTACAGCCTTTAGCGGATGGGCTTAAACTATTCTCTAAAGAAACTATATTTCCTACTGTATCAAATAAAATAGTTTTTTTACTTGCTCCTATGATTGCTTTTTCTCTATCTATTGCGGCTTGGGCAGTCATACCTATATCAGATGGCTGGGTGATTTCTAATATTAATGTGGGCATTCTATATCTTTTTGCAGTATCTTCATTATCGGTTTATGGAATTATAATGGCTGGTTGGGCCAGTAATTCTAAATATGCATTTATGGGAGCGCTTAGATCAGCAGCACAGATGGTATCATATGAAGTATCTATAGGGCTAGTTATTGTCACAGTTTTAGTATGTGTAGGATCATTGAATTTATCAGAAATTGTTTATGCTCAAAAATCTACATGGTTTGTATTTCCATTATTTCCTATGTTTGTAGTTTTTTTTATTTCTGCATTGGCTGAAACTAATAGAGCACCTTTTGATTTGCCAGAAGATGAATCGTCCTTAGTTGGAGGTTATTTTACAGAATATTCTTCAATGTTATTTGCAATGTTTTTCCTTGGTGAGTATGCAGCTATGATTATGATGAGTGGTATGGCAACTATATTATTTTTAGGAGGATGGCTAGCTCCATTTAATATATCTATACTTAATATTATTCCGGGTTTTATATGGTTTTCTTTGAAAACATCTTTAATGCTGTTTGTATTTTTATGGGTAAGAGCAACTTTTCCAAGGTTTAGGTATGATCAACTCATGAGAATCGGATGGAAAGTATTTTTACCTTTTTCTTTATTGTGGGTTGTTTTAACTTCGGGTTTTTTAATAATATTTAACTTACTGCCAGTTAGTGGTTAAGGGGTACGGTCTTTGAAAAAAATATATAGGTCTATATGGTTCATGATTTTAGGAGAACTTTGTTCTGGTATGTTTTTAACATTAAAATATATGTTTAGGAAACCTGTAACAATAAACTATCCATTTGAAAAAGGTAAATTAAGCCCCCGTTTTAGAGGAGAACATGCTCTTAGGCGTTACCCAAATGGAGAAGAACGGTGTATAGCTTGTAAGCTATGTGAGGCCGTTTGCCCCGCACTAGCTATTACAATTGAATCTGAGCCAAGAGAAGATGATAGTAGAAGAACAACTAGATATGATATTGATATGACAAAATGTATTTACTGTGGATTATGTGAAGAAGCTTGTCCTGTTGATGCTATTGTTCAAGGGCCAAATTATGAGTTTGCAAAAGAAACTAGATCAGAATTATTATATGATAAGGCCAAGCTTTTAGAAAACGGAGATAGATGGGAATCTGTTTTATCAAAAAATATTCATGTAGATAAACAATTTAAGTAATAGCTAAGGTTTAATAAAAATGCTTCCTTTTTTCTTTTATACATTTGGTATAATTTTAGTAGTTTCATCTATTATGGTAATAGTTACAAGAAATCCTGTTCATTCAGTATTTTTTCTAATTCTTGCTTTTTTTAATGCAACAGGACTTTTTATTATAATGGGTGCTGAGTTTTTAGCTATGCTTCTTTTAGTTGTTTATGTTGGAGCTGTAGCTGTATTATTTTTATTTGTAGTTATGATGTTAAATATAGACTTTAAAACCTTAAGAAAAGGAATGATTAAAAATGCTCCTTTAGGGATAATTATTGGAGGGGTTTTATTAGCAGAGATTGTTTTTTCTTTTGTTGGAATGAGATATGGCATTGATAATCAGCCAGGTAATCAATTATTTCTTGTTTTAGGAGAAGAAGAGAATACAAGAGCATTAGGGAAAGTGTTATATACAAATTATATTTATTTATTCCAATGTGCAGGTTTAATTCTTTTAGTAGCTATGATAGGTGCAATAGTATTGACTCATAGAAAGAGAGACAATTCAAAAAACCAAGATACTGTAAAGCAGATTCTTAGAAATAAGGAAGATACTTTAGAAATTAAAAAAGTAGAAATTGGAAAAGGAATATAATAATGTATCAAATAAGCCTTACACATTATTTAATTTTAGCATCTATAATATTTACAATCGGTATATTTGGTGTATTTCTTAATAGAAAAAATCTAATTATAATATTAATGTCTATAGAACTTATGCTTTTGGCTGTAAATATTAATTTTATTGCCTTTTCAACTCATTTAAATATTATTTTAGGTCAAGTATTTGCTCTATTTATATTAACAGTAGCAGCCGCAGAAGCGGCAATAGGCTTAGCTATTTTGGTCGTCTTCTTTAGGTCTAGAGGAACTATAGCTGTTGACGATGCTAATAGTATGAAAGGTTGATATGCTCACACTTTTAGTATTTTTACCATTAATAGGCTCTTTACTCAGTGGGCTTTTCCCATCATTTCTTGGAAAAAAAGGTGTTCTATGGGTTCCAACAATTTTATGTTTAGTGTCTTTTATTTTTTCAGTGATATTACTTTTTAATGCTATATCTGGAGATTCTTATACAATTATATTGGGTAATTGGATAAATTCTGGAAATCTTAAAGTTAGCTGGGCTTTAAGGTTTGATATGTTAAGCGCTATGATGCTGTTGGTAGTTATGCTTGTATCTACTTTAGTACATATATATTCTATTGGTTACATGGACCATGACCCTCATAAAGCAAGATTTTTTTCTTACTTATCTTTGTTTACTTTTGCGATGCTAATGTTAGTAACTTCAAATAATTTCTTACAACTTTTTTTTGGGTGGGAAGGGGTTGGATTGTGCTCATATTTGTTAATAGGTTTTTGGTTTAAAAAACAAAGTGCAAATGCAGCAGCTATTAAGGCATTTTTAGTTAACAGGGTTGGAGATCTAGGATTAATACTAGGTATTGCGGCCATTTATTTTATAACTGGTAGTTTAGATTATGATATTGTTTTTAAGAGTGTCCCTTCAATATTAAATTTTAATATTACGCTATTTAATTATACGGTTCCTTGTATAGAAATAATCTGTTTTTTACTATTTATAGGGGCAATGGGTAAATCAGCCCAAATTGGACTTCACACATGGTTAGCTGATGCAATGGAAGGTCCAACACCTGTATCTGCATTAATACATGCTGCTACTATGGTAACGGCCGGTGTATTTCTAGTTTCCAGATGTTCTCCTTTATTTGAATATGCTCCTGTAGCACTTAATTTTGTTATTCTTGTTGGAGCTTTAACTTCAATATTTGCAGCCTTCATTGCAATATCTCAAAACGATATAAAGAAGATTATTGCCTACTCAACTTGCAGTCAATTGGGTTATATGTTTTTTGCTTGTGGGGTTTCTGCATATTCTGCTGGAATGTTCCATCTAGTTACACATGCCTTTTTTAAGGCCTTACTTTTTTTAGGAGCAGGATCTATTATTCATGCTATGTCAGACGAGCAAGATATAAGAAAAATGGGAGGTCTAGCTAGAGCTTTACCTTATACATGTGCAGCCATGTGGATAGGATCTTTAGCTTTAGCTGGCCTACCTCCATTTGCGGGATTCTTTTCAAAAGATATTATATTAGAAGCTGCTTGGGGTCATCATAGTTTTAATGGATATATTGCTTTTTACTTAGGCTTATTAGCAGCATTTTTAACGGCTTTTTATTCGTGGAAAATATTATTTATGGTTTTTCATGGCAGCCCTAGAAGTGATATTAGTAAAGCTCATGAATCACCTTTATATATATTAATTCCCTTGTTTGTTTTATCAATTGGAGCTGTTCTATCAGGTTGGCTTGGTTATCCAATGGTAGATACGCATCACGATTTTTGGCAGGGAGCTATTTTAATATTAGATAATCATAAAGCTTTAGTAAATGCACACCATGTTCCACTTCTAGTTAAACTATCTCCTATAATAGTAGCTTTGCTAGGTATAATTCTTGCATGGCTGTTTTATATTAGAAATACAAACCTTCCTTCTTTATTTTCAAATAAAGTTCTGTTCTTATATAAAGTATCTAAAAATAAATTTTGGTTTGATGAATTATATGAGTTAGTTCTTTGCAAACCTTTAAAAGCAATAGGTAATTTTTTATGGAATAAAGGAGATATAGGAGTAATAGATAAATTTGGACCAGATGGAATTACATATATTTGTAGAAAGTTTGCCTCTAAAGTTAAATCATTTCAGAGTGGATATGTTTACCATTATGCCTTTACAATGTTTTTTGGCTTAATTGCTTTATTTAGTTGGCAGTTTTTAAAATTTTTTGATTGGGTATAAGTAATGACTAGTTGGCCAATTTTATCATTAATGATTTTTATTCCTTTATTTGGAGCTTTTTTTATAAGTTTAATAGATGGAGATGAGAGAACAGTTAATAAAAATACTAAGATGGTAGCTATGTGGACATCAATAGTAGTTTTTATTCTTTCTATCTTTGTTTGGATAAGTTTCCCGGGGTCTAATGGGTTTCATTTTGTTGAGGAAGTAAGTTTATTCTCTTCTTTAGGTATATCTTATAGATTAGGTATAGATGGAATATCTATGCTTTTTGTAGTTTTATCTGCCTTTTTGATTCCTATTTGTATATTAGCAAGCTGGAAATCTATTAAGTTTAGAGTAAAAGAGTATATGATACTATTCTTATTATTAGAATCTCTAATGATAGGTACATTTTGTGCTCTAGATTTACTTTTATTTTATATTTTCTTTGAAGCTCTATTGATACCAATGTTTCTTATTATAGGTATATGGGGTGGTCCTAGAAGAGTCTATGCGGCTTTTAAATTCTTTTTATATACATTAGCAGGGTCAGTATTATTTTTAATAGCTATTATAATAATGGGATATAGTTCAGGAACATTTGATATAAGAGAATTATTAGAACATAATTTTTCTTATCAGCTCCAATTATTATTATGGCCAGCCTTATTTGCATCATTTGCTGTTAAAACTCCAATGTGGCCTTTTCATACATGGTTGCCAGATGCACATGTTGAAGCTCCAACCGCAGGTTCTGTAATTTTAGCTGGTGTTTTATTAAAAGTAGGCGGGTATGGCTTTATTCGTTTTTCAATCCCCATGCTTCCTAATGCAAGTGAATATTATTCACCATTAGTATTTGTCCTTGGAATTATAGCAATTATTTATGCTTCCTTAGTAGCATTGATGCAAAAAGATATGAAAAAATTGATTGCATATTCTTCAGTTGCTCATATGGGTTATGTAACTATAGGTCTATTTACATTTAAAGAAGAAGGTATTGATGGAGCAATAATACAAATGCTAAGTCATGGATTAGTTTCTGCTGCTCTTTTTTTATGTATAGGTGTATTATATGATAGGATGCACACAAGAATGATTGCAGATTATGGTGGTGTAGTAAAAGTAATGCCTAAATTTGCATTAGTATTTATGGTTTTTATGCTTGCGTCGATAGGCTTGCCTGGAACAAGTGGTTTTGTAGGAGAGTTATTAGTATTGATAGCTGCCTATAAAGTAAGTGGATATTTAGCATTCGCTATAGGTTTAGGAATGATATTAGGAGCAGCATATATGCTCTGGTTATATAAAAGAGTTATATTTGGAGACGTAGGAAATAAAAATATAGAAAAACTTACTGATATTGATAAAAGAGAATATATAATATTTATTCCAATTATTATTGGTGTTTTCTGGCTTGGAGTATATCCAGAAAGTTTTTCTATAGAATTTAAAGAGTCAGTAATTAATTTAGTAAGCTCTATTAATAATAGAATCCTTAATTAGTATATGTTGGAGAATTAATTGAATTTTTTATCAAATGGGGTCGATATAAATCTAGTCTTCCCTGAAATATTTTTATCTATTTGGCTTCTTGTTTTTATTCCTTTAGGCGTATATTCAGGTGGAGAGAAGCAAAATCGTCAATCATATTTTACAATATTCTCTATAGTTGGTTTATTAGGAACATTATTAATTATTTTAATGGGAGATTACAGAGCTGCTAGAGGCTTTTTTGATTTAGTAGTTACTGATAGGCTTATTGTGTTTTTAAAGTCATTAGTAATCTTGACAGGTATAATGGTGCTAATAATTTCTGAAAAATATAGAACTATGACAAAGCTTTACCTTTTTGAATACCCAGTGTTAATACTTTTTTCAATTCTTGGCATGTTAGTTATGCTTTCTTCTAATGATTTTATTACTTTATATCTAGGTTTAGAGTTACAATCTTTAGCTTTATATGTCCTCGCATCTATAAAAAAAGATTCATTAAAGTCCTCTGAAGCTGGACTTAAATATTTTATTTTAGGGGCATTGGCATCTGGTTTCTTTTTGTATGGTGTCTCGTTATTATTTGGAATAACTGGTACAACTTCATTTACCATGCTAAGTTCTAATACTTTAGGTTATTCTGATAACTCTCTATTATTAAATTTTTCGGTAGTCTTAATTTTATCTTCTATTGCTTTTAAGCTATCAATTGCTCCTTTTCACATGTGGACACCTGATGTTTATGAAGGTGCCCCAACATCTGTTACCGCATTTTTTTCGGTTGTGCCAAAAATAGCAGCAATTGGTGTTTTGATGAGAATATTATATATTGCTCTGATAGATGTTCATTTTATATGGCATCAATTAATTTTAATACTAGGTATGCTATCAATATTTGTAGGAGCTTTTGGTGCTTTACTGCAAATTAATATAAAGCGACTTATGGCATATAGTGCAATAAGTAATATTGGATTCATATTTTTAGCATTAAGTTTAGGGAGTCAGCTAGGACTAGAGGCATCTTTATTATATATTACAGTTTATACAGTATCTGCAGTGGGAGGTTTTGCTTTTATACTTTCTATGGAAAAAGATAGTATTATGCTAAGTAATATTTCTAGTTTTGCAGGCTTATCAAAATCTAACCCTTTTTATGCAATATGTTTTAGTATAATCCTTCTGTCTTTAGCAGGTTTGCCACCACTTGCGGGCTTTATAGCTAAATTTTATATATTTAAGGCAGTTATAATAGCTGATTATTTATGGTTTGCTGTCGTAGGTATTATGGGTAGTGTTATTTCTGCATATTATTATTTAAATATAGTGAAAGTTATGTTTTTAGATGAAGCAGAAGAAACTTTTAAAATTGAGACAAAAAAGAGCATTAAAATAATTCTTTTTATAAGTTCAATGCTAATTTTAACATTTTTAGTTTATGCAGATAGTTTGATTAGTTTTCTAACTTTTATCAGTAAAGCTATTATTTTGTGAGAAAATTAGATAACTTAATTTCTGGTTATAAAGTTGTTGAATATGAAGAAGTAGATTCAACAATGATAACTCTCAAAGAATTAGCAATTTCTGGCTGCGATATTAATACAGCAGTATGGGCAAAAAAACAGAGAATTGGGAGAGGTAGACATGGTCGTGAATGGTCTTCTCCAGAAGGAAACTTATATCTTTCTTTCTTAAGAAATTCAGAAAATGATAAATCTAAAAATATTTTTGCTCCTGTTTTTATTGTAGCTATAGTTATAGCACATTCTATAAAAGATTTATCATATAATAAGATAGTGCCCAATATAAAATGGCCTAATGATATTCTTATAAAAAAAGCAAAAGTAGCAGGTATTTTGATTGAAAACATAGCTTTATCTAAAAGCCCTAATATATTAAATATTGGCTTTGGAATTAATATAGTTTCAAATCCAACAAATACATTATATCCTGCTACTAATTTAAAGACGGAAGGTATAGAAACAAATTCAAAAGAATTTATAAAAGCTTTTTTCAAAAATTTAAAGTCATTTGAAGAAATTTATATTAGAGAAGGTATAAATGAAATATATAGAATATGGAGTTTGTTAGGTCATAAAATTGGAGAACCTATAAGTGTTAAAATAGGTGAAAAAAAAATATTTGGAAGTTTTAATGGATTAAATAAAGATGGTGGTCTATTGATTTTAGACAACGCAGGAATAGAAAAAGTTGTTATGGCAGGAGATGTTTTTTTATTATGAATAAAAAATTTATTAGTGAAACAATGTTAGTAATAGACGTAGGAAACACTAATACTGTATTTGCAATAGTAAATAATACAGGAATTTATAAGAAATGGAGAATTTCTTCTAATTCTTCTAGGACTTCGGATGAATATGAAACTCATATTAAGTCTTTTCTATCAGATGAAGTCAATTTAAGTATTGTTGATGTTATAATTTCATCAGTAGTTCCTGCCGCTATTCATGAACTAAAAACTTTTGTAAAAAAATATTTTAATATAAAAAGTAAAATAATAGGAGACAGTATTTTTCCTAAATTAAATATTTTAATTGATAGGCCAGATGAAGTAGGGGCAGATAGATTAGTAAATAGCTTGGCTGCTCATAAAATTTATGGTGGTCCAATAATTATTGTTGATTTTGGAACTGCGACTACGTTCGATGTTGTCAATAAAGAAGGTTCATACATAGGAGGAATAATATCACCAGGTGTTCATTTATCAATGGACGCTTTAGATAAAGCTACAGCTAGACTTCCTAGAATTGCTATAAATAAGCCAAATAAAGTAATAGGTTCAAATACTATTACGGCAATGCAGTCAGGAATATTCTGGGGCTATATTGGTTTAATAGAAGGAATAATCTCTAGAACAAAAATAGAAGCAGAGATAGAAATGAAAGTCGTGGCAACTGGAGGGTTGTCAAAACTATTTATGGCAAACACCAATGCAATAGACTATATAGATGAAGATTTAACATTAAAAGGAATTGCATTAACATTAAATAATGAATTGGATATTTTTATAAAATGAATTTACCAAAACCAAAAAAAGACGAATTAATGTTTTTACCTTTAGGTGGGTCGGGCGAGATTGGTATGAATTTAAATTTATATGGTAATTCAGGAAAATGGTTAATAGTTGATTGTGGAGTTACGTTTGGAGATCCAACTTATGGTTCGGTAGAAGTATCCATGCCAGATATAGTTGCTATAGAAGATTCTAAAGAAAGTATTTGTGGTTTATTATTAACTCATGCTCATGAAGATCATATAGGAGCTGTTCATCATCTCTGGCCATATTTAAGGTGTCCCGTTTATGCAACAGCTTTTGCAGCTGAAGTTTTAATTAAAAAACTTATAGAAGCTGGTTTAGAAAAAGAAGTAGATATAAATATTATTAATATAGATTCAGAGATTAAAATTGGGCCTTTTGATATAGAAATAATAAGTATGTCACATTCTATAATTGAACCATCTGCAGCATTGATTTCAACATCAGCAGGTTCTGTTTTTCATACGGGTGACTGGAAGATTGATTACAACCCACAAATAGGAGAAGGAATTAATAAGAAAAGGTTACAATCTCTTGGAAAAGAAAATTTATTAGCTATGGTATGTGATTCAACTAATGTTTTGGTAAAGGGTGCTTCTGGTTCTGAAGAAGATGTAATAGAGCCTCTTACAAAAATAATTAAAGAGTCAACAGGAAGAGTATTTGTATCAACATTTGCATCAAATGTGACTAGGCTTAACACACTTGCTAAAATAGGAGCTTCTTTAGGAAAAAAAGTAGCCTTAGTAGGATTATCTATGTGGAGAATGGTTGAAATTGCAAAAAAATGTGGATATTTATCTGACCTTCCGGCATTTGTGTCAGAAAGAGATATTAAGAATGTAGAAAAAAACAATTTAATGATTATCTGTACTGGTTCACAAGGAGAGCCAAGAGGAGCATTAAATAGGATTGCAAATGGAACTCATAGAGATGCAACTATAAGTAACGGAGATACAGTAATATTTTCATCAAGAGTTATACCAGGTAATGAAGTTGGAATATCTGAAATGCAAAATAAGCTTTCTGAACTTGGGGCAAATATTATAGAAGCATCAAAAGAAAATATGATACATGTAAGTGGACATCCGGCTAGAGATGAATTAGCTCAAATGTATTCTTGGGTGAAACCACGAACTTTAATAGCTGTTCATGGTGAGACTAGGCACATAAATGAACATGTTTCGTATGCTAAAGAACACCAAATAAAATTTACTTTACCAGGAAGAAATGGTTCTTTAATTCAGCTGTCTCCTGGAGACCCTCGTTTTATTGGTGAATTAGAGCATGGCCGATTAATTGTTGATGGAAATGATTTAATTACTAGGAACTCAGACGTGCTTAAAAAAAGACATAAAATGATGTTTAATGGTTCTGTATTTGTTGTATTAACAATTAATGAAGATTTTAGGCTTATAAATGAACCAATTATCATGGCAGAAGGTCTTGCTGAAATTATTGAAGGTGATAATCCAGAAAATTATATTAAAAGCTTTATTAAAGAGGATATTCAGTCTTATTATAAAACAAAAAAGTTTGATAAATCATATATAAAGGAAAGTATGACTAATTCCTTAAAAAGAATAATTAAAACACAATATTTAAAAAAGCCGATAGTAAGGCTTGAATTAAATTTTATAAAATAGGTGAAATCATGTTAGGTAAATTAAATCATGTAGCAATAGCGGTTGTATCAGTTGAAGCAGCAGCAAAACAATATAAAAATATATTAGGTGCAAAAATTTCTAAGACTTTAGATTTGCCCTCCCACGGTGTAAAGACAATATTTGTAGAGTTAGATAATACTAAAATTGAGCTATTAGAGCCTATAGGAGATAATTCTCCAATTAAAAAATTTCTTTTAAAAAACCCTTCTGGAGGAATGCATCATATTTGTTATGAAGTTCCTAATATTAAAGAAGCTAGTACAAAGTTAAAATTACAAGGGGCAACCATACTGGGCTCTGGTAAACCAAGTATAGGAGCACATGGTAAGCCTGTTATATTTATTCACCCAAAGGACTTTAATGGTACTTTAATAGAACTAGAGGAGGTATAAATGGTCTTATTTGAATATTTTATAATATATATAGTAATTTGGTGGATTCTCTTTTTTATTTCTTTGCCTTTAGGAGTTAAAAGATCTGAAAGTTTACTTCCAGGCCAGGACACTGGAGCTCCTGAAAAAACATATTTATGGAAAAAATTTACAATTGTAAGTCTGATATCATTAATATTTACTTATATTGTAGCTTTTGTTCTAAAAATTTATATGTAAGTCTTAAATAATTAAACTTAATTTAAAATAATATAGAGGTTTTTATGAAACGAAGTAAATTATTTCTTCCCACATTAAAAGAAAACCCTTCAGAAGCAAAAATTACTTCTCATAGATTAATGTTAAGATCGGGTATGATTAGGCAATCTTCTTCAGGAATTTATACTTGGTTACCAATGGGTCTAAAAGTTCTTAAAAATATAGAAAAAATTATTAGATTAGAACAAGATTTGATCTCACAAGAATTATTAATGCCAACTATTCAAGATTCAGAAATATGGAAAAAATCGGGTAGATTCAATGATTATGGAAAAGAAATGCTTAAATTTACTGATAGGCATGATCACGAATTGCTATATGGGCCAACTAATGAAGAGCTAATTACAGATATAATATCAAAAAATATTATGAGTTATAAAAGTTTGCCATTATGCCTTTATCATATCCAATGGAAATTTAGAGATGAAATTAGGCCTAGGTTTGGTGTTATGAGAGGAAGAGAGTTTCTAATGAAAGATGCTTATTCTTTTGATGTATCAAAAGAAGAGGCAATTAAATGCTATAACAGAATGTTTTTAAGCTATTTAAAAATATTTAATAAAATGGAACTTAAAGCAATTCCTGTGGCTGCCGATACAGGACCAATTGGAGGTGATTTAAGCCATGAATTTATTGTATTAGCGGATACGGGTGAATCTGAGGTATATATTGATAAAGGTATACTAAATGTAGGCATACCAAATATAAAATACGATGATTTTTTGAATATTTCAGAACTAGTTAATGCTATTACTTCTTTTTATGCATCCGCAGATGATAAATATGATGAAAAAGATTTTATAAATACAGTAAGTGAAAAAAATAGATTAAAAACAAACGGAATAGAAGTAGGGCATTTATTTTATTTTGGAGATAAATATTCACAGCCTTTAAATGCAAAAGTTAGCTCAAAAGAAGGAAATAATGTAAATTTAGAAATGGGTTCTTATGGAATAGGCGTTTCAAGGTTAGTTGGTGCAATTATAGATGCTCATCATGATGAAAAAGGAATATGCTGGCCAGAAAGTGTTGCTCCGTATTTAGTTGGGGTTGTTAATTTAAGGCAAAATGATATAGAATGCTCTGATTTATCTGATAAGATATACCATAGCCTTTTGTCGAAGGGTGTTTCGACTTTGTATGACGATAGAGATGAAGGTGCAGGTAAAAAACTTGCAGAAATGGAACTTATTGGAATACCTTGGCAAATAAGAATTGGTCCTAGGGGCATAAAAAATAGTAGCTTTGAATTGTTTAAGAGAAAAACTGGAGAAGTTACAGAAGTGAATATTAAAGATACAGAAAAAACAATAGATAAATTATTATAAGGGAATAGATTGCTTTATTCATATGAATTATGGATTGCCTATAGATATTTGAGGGCAAGAAGAGTAGATGGTTTTATTTCAATTGTAAGTTGGTTTTCTCTAATTGGAATCTCTCTTGGTGTTGCAACCTTAATAATAGTTATGTCTGTAATGAATGGATTTAGAGAAGAGCTATTAAGTAGAATCATTGGTTTAAATGGTCACGCTACATTTTATGTTAATAACAATTCAGAAAGTATCAACGCTGATAATATAGAAAAAATATTATTAGGTTTTGATGAAGTATTTGATGTAGTTTCTTTAGTAGAATCAACAGTTATGATTTCTAATAAAAAACAATCAAGAGGCGTTGTAGTAAGAGGTCTGTCGATAAATGATTTAAAGGAAAATGCCTTATTAGAAAAAAGTATAAGTGTTAAAGTATTAACTAATTTTAATGATGAAAACACTATAATTCTCGGAAAAAGGCTAGCTACTTCTTTGCAGTTAAAAAGAGGTGATAATGTTACTATAATTAGTTCATCAGGATTGAGCACTCCTTTTGGTGATGCCCCTATGGCTAAAAATTTTATTGTTGCGGGTATATTTGATTTAGGTATGTATGAATATGATTCATCTGTCATATTCATGAAAATTAATAATTTAAGAGATTTTTTAGGTTATAATAATAATTATATTGATAATATTGAATTATTTTATAAATCACCTGAAAATTCTGATCTAATTACATATAATATAAAAGATACATTAAATAGTATAGAGACAGGTAATATAATAATTCCATGGACACAAAGACATGCCCAGTTATTTTCTGCCTTAGAAGTAGAAAGAAATGTAATGTTCATTATTTTAACTTTAATTATTCTTGTTGCAGCTTTTAATATAATATCATCTATGATTATGTTAGTTAAAGATAAGGAAAGTAGTATTTCTATATTACGTACAATGGGTATTTCTGAAAATTCTATACTAAAAATATTTATTATTGTTGGTGCTTCTATAGGAATTATTGGAACTGTAATTGGTTTTACTATTGGGCTCTTATTTTCATTAAATATACAAAAAATTCAACAACTACTAGAAGGTATTACGGGGACAAATTTATTTGCAGCAGAAATTTATTTTTTATCAAAACTTCCAGCTAAAATTGATTTTACAGAAGTTGGCCTAGTAGTTTTATTTGCATTAATATTGTCTTTGTTAGCAACATTGTATCCGGCATGGAGAGCTTCTAGAATAGACCCTATTAAGGTTCTTAGAAATGCTTGATAATATAAGTAATGTACTTTTATTTAAAAATGTTTCTCATTCATTTATACAGGGTAATTTAAAGGTTAAAGTCCTTAAATCTGCAAATTTTAAATTGCCTAAAAACTGTATTGCAGGTTTAATAGGAGCTTCTGGGTCTGGAAAATCAACATTTTTACAATTAGCAGGACTTTTAGAGTCACCCAAAAATGGTAAAATTTTTATAAATAATGCTAATACGTCAAGTTTTAATAATTCAGAAAGAACAGTTACTAGAAGAAGTAGTATAGGTTTTGTATATCAAAAAATTCATTTATTACCTGAATTTAGTGCATTAGAAAATGTTATTATCCCCCAAAGGATTATTGGTATAAAAAAGAATATAGCATTAGATAATGCTAAAAATATGCTACATTCTATGGGTTTAAAAAATAGGGCTAATCATAGATCATCTAATTTATCTGGCGGAGAACAGCAGAGAGTAGCTATAGCAAGAGCTTTGATCAATAGTCCTGATTTAATATTAGCAGATGAGCCTACTGGTAATCTTGATTCTAAATCTTCTGAATTAGTTACAGAATTACTAATAAATAATATTCGTAATACTGGATCGTCAGCATTAATTGCTACCCATAGCGCTGATTTGGCAAAAAAGTTAGATATTATATTTGAAATCAATAATGGAAAAATTAATTTAATTTAATTTAATTTATAATTTCAATCTAACTGATTTCAGTATATTCTATGCTTATGCTTAATAATTATAAATTTGTCCATACAAGGTCTAGGTCATCATATTCATTAGCTGAGGGAGCTATTAAAATAGATGATTTGGTTCAACTAGCTATTGATAATAATATGCCTGCTTTGGCTTTAACAGATAATGGAAATTTATTTGGTGCATTAGAGTTTTCTATGAAGGCTGCAAAAAATGGAATCCAGCCTTTATTAGGAGTAATCATTGAGCTTCAAATTGAAAATGATATAAAAAATTTAGATAACCCAGAAAACAAAAATAAAGTTTTACTAATAGTTAAAAATGAAATTGGCTGGAAAAACCTATCACTTCTAGTAAGTAAAACATTTTTAAATACTGAAAATAAAGCACAAGTACCTCTTCCTATTCAAGAATTATTTGATCATTCTGAAGGCTTGATTTGTTTACTGGGAGGAATATATGGCCCTCTAAGTAATTATATTTTTTCAGATAAAGTTAAAGAAGCAATTGAAATTGCAAAATTATTTAAAAAGTATTTTCCTAATAGCCTTTTTATGGAAATTATGAGGCATGGATTAGATGAAGAAAAAAAAACAGAAAATTACTTCTTAAAAATTGCTGCAAAGCTCTCTATTCCAGTTGTTGCAACTAATAACATATATTTTAATAAATCAAACATGTTTGAAGCACATGATTGCTTGATGTGTATTTCTGAAGGTACTACTATTAGTAACCTTAAAAGAAATAGGCTTAATAAAGATCATTATTTTAAATCAGAAAGTGAGATGGTACAATTATTTAGTGATATACCTAGTGCAATTAGTAATACTGTAGTTATTGCTAAAATGTGTAGTTTTTTATTAGAGGAACGTCCACCATCACTTCCGTCCTATCCAAAAAAATTAAGTTTTAGCGAACATCAAACTCTCATTAATGATAGTGAAAATGGCTTAAGAGATAGAATAAAAGCCTCAGGTATAGGTAATAATGAAGAAAGTATTTATTTAGAACGTTTATCATATGAGTTAGATGTAATTTCTAAAATGGGTTTTTCTGGTTATTTTTTAATTGTTGCAGAATTTGTAAATTGGGCAAAATATAATAATATACCTGTTGGTCCAGGTAGAGGATCAGGCGCTGGTTCATTAGTTGCTTGGTCTTTAGGCATCACAGATCTAAATCCCATTAAATATAATTTACTGTTTGAAAGGTTTCTTAATCCTGAAAGGGTATCAATGCCAGATTTTGATATTGATTTTTGTCAATTAAAAAGAGAAGAAGTTATTGATCACGTTCAAGAAATATATGGTAAGGATAGAGTAGCTCAAATTATTACTTTTGGCTCTCTTCAAGCAAGGGGAGTATTGCGTGATGTAGGAAGAGTGCTAGAAATACCATATAGTAGAGTTGATGAATTATGCAGATTAATTCCTAATAACCCAGCAGACCCAACAACCTTAAAAAATGCCTTAGATGTAGAGCCAAAACTTGTTGCTGCAATGCAAACAGGTGAAGAAATATCTCAATTATTTGAAATCTCATTAAAATTAGAAGGGCTTTACAAAAATGCTGCTACTCATGCAGCGGGATTAGTTATTGGAGATAAGCCTTTAGTTGAAATATTACCATTATATAAGGACCCTAAGTCTAATCTACCTGCTACACAATTTAACATGAAATATACAGAGTTATCAGGTTTAGTTAAATTTGATTTTTTAGGATTAAAGACTCTTTCTATATTAGATATGGCCACTAATTTATTAAAAAATTATAATCCGTCCTTTAAATTAGAAGATATTCCTTTAGATGATAAACATACATATGAAGAAATTAGCTCTGGAAATACTGTAGGTATTTTTCAATTAGAAAGCCAGGGTATGAGAGATGTTTTAGTTAATTTAAAACCTGAGAGGTTTGAAGAAATTATTGCCGTTGTTGCTCTATATAGGCCAGGACCAATGGATTATATCCCTTCTTTTATAAAAAGAAAGCATGGCTTAGAAAAAGTGGAAGTTCTTCATCCATTACTAAAATCTATTTTAGATGAAACATATGGAATTATGATTTATCAAGAACAAGTTATGGAGGCGGCTCAGAAGTTATCTGGATATTCTCTCGGCCAAGCAGATCTGCTTAGAAGAGCAATGGGAAAAAAAATAAAATCAGAAATGGATGCACAAAAAGAAAGTTTTATAGAAGGTGCATTAAAAAATAACATAGATAAAAATTTAGGATCACAAATATTTGAATTAATTAATAAATTTGCTGGTTATGGATTTAATAAAAGTCATGCAGCCGCATACGCCTTAATTGCATACCAAACAGCTTGGTTTAAATCAAACCATCCTGAAATATTTTTATCATCCCTTATGACATTTGACTCTGATTTGTCAGAAAAAATAAATATATATAGAAATGAATTAACAAGGCTAGAGATAAACTTACTGGGACCGGATATTAATTATTCAAAATTAAACTATGATTTAGAAAAAGATTCAGATAATAAGTTATCTGTTAGAACTGGTCTATGCAGTATTAAGAATGTAGGTAATAAAGCCTTAAATAGTATTATAGAAGAAAGAGACAAAACAGGTACATTTAATGACTTATTAAGCTTTGCTAGTAGAATTAATGATGGATTGCTAGGAAAATCACATTATGAGCATTTAGCGACTGCTGGGGCTTTTTCTTCAATATGCTCAAATAGAAAAAAAGCATTTATGTCAGCTCAAATATTGGTTGATATCTCAGCATCTTCTTCCGTAGATAAATATAGTAATCAGCAAAGTATTTTTGGTGATAATATTGATTTATCAGAAATATGGAAATTGCCAGATGTTATTGATTGGAATGTAAGAAAAAGACTTGAAAAAGAGAGAAGTACACTAAGTTTTTATTATTCCGGCCATCCTTTGGATCAATTTGACAGCCTTTTAAAATATTTAAATATCAAGGATATTAATAATATTAATAATGACACCGATTTTATATTTGATTGCGTAGGTGTTATTGTTCAGGTTGCAGAAAGATCTTCTAGAAATGGAAGGTTTGCGAGAATACTTTTGTCTAATAAAAAATCATTAACAGAAGTAACAATTTATTCAGATATTTATAATCACAAAAAGGATCTTTTAAAATTAGGAACAGAAGTTTATTTAAAAATAAGTGTTATAAAAAATAATAATAATACGAATAGCTTTTTAGTAAAAGATATTTATTTATTAGAGGATAAAATCAATCTATTAATTTCCTGTTTTGAAATTGTTCTAAGGAAAGAAGTAAATATAAAATTATTTATGAACTATCTGAAGTCTAATATTATTTCTAAAATAAATATTAATAGATATCCGTTACATTTTATTTTTGAAGATAATGAAAATAATTTAATTAAAGTTGAAACTAAGCAGAATATTTTATCTCCTATTTTGTTTATTAATGAAATAGCTAATAATGAGGATATAATTTCAATTACTCCAATTATTAAGTAATAAAGAAAATAATTTTTTTATTCCTTGCGATATCTGTATTTGAGGGGTAAAACAACACTCAAATTCGCACATGAATATGGCTAGAATAACTTTAGCCTTCCGGTGCTGTTTTTACAGCTCAATTTTCATGGCGGTACAACCGGATAAGGAGAAAATAATTATGACTATGCCTAGTTTTACAATGAAGGAATTACTTGAAGCCGGAATACATTTTGGCCATCAAAAAAATAGATGGAACCCAAAAATGGAACCATATTTATTTGGAGAGAGAAATGGTATTCATATTATTGATCTTCAACAAACATTTCCACTGATAAGTAAGGCATTAAAGATTTTACGAGATATTGGAGCTAACGGAGGAAGGGTTCTGTTTGTTGGTACTAAGCGTCAGGCGCAAAGTATTGTTGCAGAAACTGCTATAAACTCAGGTCAATACTTTATGAATCATAGGTGGTTAGGTGGAACTTTAACGAATTGGAAAACTATATCTAAATCTATAGTTAGGTTAAAAAAATATGATGAGATTTTAAATAAAGAAGATACAGGTCTAACAAAAAAAGAATTAGTTGGTATCCAAAAACAAAGGACAAAACTAGAAGCTTCTCTTGGTGGAATAAAAGATATGGGAGGTTTGCCAGATGCTGTGTTTGTAATAGATACAAACAAAGAGCATATTGCTATTACGGAAGCTAATGTTCTTAAAATTCCAGTTATAGCAATTATAGACTCAAATAGTAATCCAGATGGCGTAGATTTTCCAATTCCAGGAAACGATGATGCTACTAGAGCTATAGCATTATATTGTAAATTAGCTTCAGAATCTATTTTAGATGGCTTGCAAGAAACATTTGCTGCTTCTGGTAAAGATTTAGGTGCTAGTGATGTTATTAAAGAAGAAATCACAGTTGAAAAAACACCTGTAGGTGGAGAAGAAATTAATCCTAATCCTAAAGAATCTTTGGAAGATAAGAAGCAAGCCGATATGAAAATTGCTGACGATGCTAAAATAGATAAAACTTAATAAATAATAATAAAATAAGGAGGCAATAATGTCTTTAATAACCGCAGCATTAGTTAAGGAATTAAGAGAAAAAACAGGTGCAGGTATGATGGATTGTAAAAATGCACTAGTGGAAACTAATGGAAACATTGAAGAATCAATAGACTGGTTAAGAAAAAAAGGTATATCTGGAGCTGAAAAGAAATCGGTTAGAGTTGCAGCTGACGGTGTGGTTACAGTTTCTATGAGTGATAATTCAGCAGCTTTAGTTGAAATAAATTCTGAAACAGATTTTGTTTCTAGAAATCCTGATTTTCAAAATTTTGCAAGAAATGTATCTAAAATTGCTTTAAATTCAGGTTCTAGTTTAGAGGAATTAGAAAATGCTAAATATTTAGATTCTGGAAAAAGTGTTAAAGATACATTAACAGATTTAATTGGATTAATTGGCGAAAATATCGTTTTGAGAAGAACAGTATTATTTAATAGTTCATCAAATATTTTTGCTTCATATATTCATGGTCAAATTGATAAAGGTTTAGGAAAAATAGGAGTTATAGTAGTTATAGAAAGTAATGGAGACGTAATAAAGGTTAAAGAATTTGGAAAAAAATTATCGATGCATATTGCAGCTTCTAAGCCTGTTGCTATAAGTGCTAATGATGTGGACCCATCTATAATTGATAGAGAAAGAAAGATATTAATTGAGCAGGCAAAAGATTCTGGAAAACCTGATAACATTATTGAAAAAATGGTAGAAGGTCGAATATCTAAATTTTTTTCAGAAATAACACTTTTAGATCAAATTTGGGTTATGGATGGAGAAACAAAAGTATCTAAAGTCATAGAAAATATTGAAAAAGAGATTTCTTCTAATATAATAATTAAGGATTTTAAATATTTTATTCTAGGTGACGGAATTGAAATAGAAACGAAAGATTTTGCAACTGAGGTAGCTGAGACAATAAATAGTTAATTAAATTAACGGTAATGTATGAAAACTTTAGATAAAGATAGAAGAGAAAAGGATAAATTTTTTTCTCGAGTTATGATTAAATTGTCTGGAGAAGCCTTACTTGGCTCTAAAGAATTTGGAATAGATTCAGATATTGTAGATAAAATTGCTTTAGATGTTGTTAATGTAGCCAAAAATAATAAAGAAGTGTGCATAGTTGTTGGTGGTGGAAATATTTTTAGGGGTGTCGCTGGAGCATCACAAGGTATAGAAAGAGGTACAGCTGATAGTATGGGTATGCTTGCAACTGTTATTAATGCACTTGCTATTCAAAATTCTATTGAAAAATATAATATTCCTTCAAGAGTATTATCTGCTGTGCCAATGCAAACTGTATGCGAACCATTTATAAGAAGAAAAGCGATAAGACACCTTGAAAAAGGAAGAATAGTTATATTTGCAGGAGGAACAGGTAATCCTTATTTTACAACAGATACCGCTGCTGCATTAAGAGCTGCTGAAATGAATTGTACTGTACTTATGAAAGGTACTAAAGTAGATGGTGTTTATACTAGTGATCCTGTAAAGGATGCGAACGCAAAAAGGTATGACAATATAACTTATTCTCAAGTATTATCGGATAACTTAGGTATCATGGATGCTTCTGCCATATCTTTAGCTAGAGACAATTCTATTCCAATAATAGTATTTTCAATTCATGCAGAAAATGCTTTAGTATCAATTATAAATGGCGAAGGTAAAAAAACAATAATATCTAATTAGTCTAGAATAAGGAGAATTATCATGGATGAAATTGATTTAAATGATATTAAAAGAAGAATGGATAAGGCGAAAGAAGTGTTAAAAGTAGAACTTTCTGGACTTCGTACAGGAAGAGCTAGCGCAAATATGTTTGAGTCTATAAATGTGAATGCTTATGGTCAAGTAATGAAACTTAGAGATCTTGCTACCGTGTCAGTTCCAGAATCAAAATTAGTATCAATTCAAGTTTGGGATGCATCAAACATAAATTTGATTGAAAAAGGCATACATGAGTCTGGTTTGAATTTAAATCCTCAAACAGAAGGAGCTATTATAAGAATTATAATGCCTGAACTTAATGAAGAACGTAGAATAGAGTTAGCTAAGACAGCATCTAAGTATGCAGAGAATTCTAAAATTGCTGTAAGAAATGTTAGACAGGATGGTATGAATATATTGAAAAGGTTGCATCAGTCTAATATTTATAATGATGACAAACAAAGAGAGCTAGCAGATAAGATACAAAACCTTACAGATGAAGTAGTTAAATCTATAGAAATTCTTTCAGAAAATAAAGAGAAAGAAATTAAAAAAGTTTAGGTTTATTATTAGGAGTTTTTTTTAAATTGTATCCGATTCATGTAGCAATTATTATGGATGGAAATGGAAGGTGGGCTAAAAAGTTTGGTCTGCCTAGGGTAGCGGGCCATAAGGCTGGTGTTAAAAGAATTCATAATATTATTCAATTAACTGTTGATTATAATATTAAATATTTAACACTTTACGCCTTTTCTTCTGAAAACTGGAGTAGACCAAAATCAGAGATTAATGATTTAATGGATTTACTAAGTTCATTTTTAAATAAGGATGCGAAAGTATTATTAGAAAAAAATATTAAATTAAAAGTTATAGGTAGAAGAGATAGGTTAAAAAAAGATATTGTTAAAAGAATTGAAGATATAGAAAAAAAGTCAATTAATAATAATGGTTTAACAGTTATAATTGCATTAGATTATAGTGGGAGAGAAGATATTAGAAGTGCTATTATCAATATTTATAAAAATATTAGTGAGAGTAATAGGAATGTTGAAAGTATATCTTTAAATGATATTGATAATAACCTGATGACAAAAGGTACTCCAGATCCAGATCTAATAATCAGAACAAGTGGTGAATATAGAGTAAGTAACTTTTTATTATGGCAGTCAGCTTATGCTGAATATGTTTTTGTGAAATGTAATTGGCCAGATTTTAAAAAAAAGCAATATGTAAATGCTCTTGAGCATTATAAAAAAAGAGAAAGAAGGTTTGGAAGTATAAATGAATAGAAATTTATTAAGTAATAATTCTTTCTTAAGATTATTATCATCCATGTTCTTAATTAGTATATCTGTGTATTGTGTTTTGGAAAGTGGAACTTTTTTAATAGTAACTATATCAGTTTTAATATTTTTATTAACATATGAGTATATAAGTTTTACTGAAACTATAGACACTCTTTTTTTAAAAACTACAAAGTCTTTTTTAAATGTTACAATCTTTTTATTGAGTATATTTACTGTGTACTTTTCTATTATTTTTTATTTTATTGTATTTTTATTATATTTATTTCAGAAAAATACAAGTAAAGTAAATAATATATTTGTGTTTATTGGTCCTATTTATTTATGTTTACCTTTTATTTTTTTATATAATATTAGGCTTTCTGACTCTGGTCTAGATATAATACTATGGTTTTTATTAATAGTTTGGTTTACTGACAGTTTCTCATACATAGGTGGAAATATTTTTGGGGGTAGAAAGCTAATATTATCTCTGTCTCCTAACAAAACATGGTCAGGTTTTTTTTGTGGAATATTAGCAGCATGTATTGTTTCAATAATATGCTTTTATATAAAAGATTATAACATTTTAATCGGGCTTACTTATGGTTTTCTTATAGCTTTATTTACGCAATTTGGAGACTTATTTGAAAGCTGGATCAAAAGAAAACATGAAGTAAAAGATTCTGGTATATTAGTTCCTGGCCATGGAGGTTTTTTAGATAGAGTTGATGGCTTATTACTTAGTAGTATAATTCTCTATATTGGGTTTATTTTTTATGAATAATCCTAGGTCTATTTCAATATTTGGTGTCACTGGATCTATTGGTGTATCTACGCAAGAAGTTATTTTGTTAAATAAAAATAATTTCATTGTTGATACTATAGTTGCTAATGAGGACGTAAAAGGTCTAATAAAAGCAGCAATTTTATTAAAGGCAAAGTTAGTTATTATAAATAGTAAAAATAATTTTATAGAATTAAGAGATGCTTTAAGTGATTATGAATGTGAAGTTAAGTACGGTAAAGAAGCTATTTTAGAGGCTTCTAAAAGAACAGTTGATATTTTTGTTGCTGCAATTATAGGTTATGCCGGTCTCATGACGACATATTCCAGTATAGGAAATGCTAAAACTATCGCGTTAGCTAATAAAGAATCTATAATATGTGCAGGTCCATTACTATTAAATCAAGCAAAATTAAAAAAATCAAATATAATACCAATAGATTCTGAACATAATACTTTATTTCAAATTTTATTATCAAATAAATTAGATAATATATCTAAGATGATCATTACTGCTTCTGGTGGACCTTTTAGGGGTTTTAATAAAGAAGCTTTGGATAAAGTTTCACCTGAGGATGCTATAAAGCACCCAATATGGAATATGGGTAAAAAAATAAGTATAGATTCTGCAACATTGATGAATAAGGGTTTAGAGCTTATAGAAGCAGTATATTTATTTGATATACTTCCTGAAAAAATTGAAATTATTGTGCATCCAGAATCTATCATACATGGTATAGTTGAATTTGATGATGGTTCTATGAGCGCAGGTTTAAGCTTTCCTAGTATGAGAACTCCAATTTCATATGCTTTAAACTATCCAAAGAAAATTTTTTCAAATGTTAAGCCTATTAACTTAACAGCTATCAAAAGTTTAAATTTTGAAAATGTTGATGAGAAGGTTTTTAGGTCCATCCTCATTTCAAGAAATGCGTTAGAAGGAGGTGCTTCATCTGTTATTGCTCTTAATGCAGCGAATGAAGTAGCAGTGGCTGCATTTCTTAATAAAAAGATTAATTTTAATAATATTATAGATATAATAGAAATTACTATTAATAAAAATTTATCTTCAATAACATCTAATATAGAAGAAATCATAAATATGGATATGGAAGCAAGAAATATTGCTCTAAGTATAATTAAAAGAGGAAATTATAAATGATCTTAGTTTGGTTCCTAATACTTTTAACAATTATAGTATTTGTGCATGAAATGGGACATTACTTAATAGCTAGATTGAATGGAGTGAGAGTAGAAGTGTTTTCCATAGGGTTTGGTAGAGAGCTATTCGGAGTTAATGATAGTTTAGGTACAAGATGGAAAATTTGTTTAGTTCCATTAGGAGGATATGTTAAGTTTTTTGGAGATGCGAATTTATCAAGTAATTTACCTAGTGATAAGTTAGATCAATTGTCTTCTGAAGAAATTAAACAAACTTTTAATAATAAAACACTTAAACAAAAAGCAAGTATAGTTGTTGCTGGGCCATTATCAAATTTTATATTTACAATCATAATATTCTTTAGCCTATATATCTTTATGGGTGTGCCTTCAGAAGTTAAATATTTACCAGTTATTAATAGTATAGTAGAAGATACAGCTGCAGATAAAGCGGGGTTTAAAAAAGATGATGTCATAATTATGGCAGATAATAATATCGTTAATAATTTCAATGATATTAGATCTCTTATATCTTCAAAACCCTTACAAGATATTAATTTTGTTATTCTCAGAGATGGTAAAAAAATAAATATTATAGCAAAACCTGATAAAGTAGAAATAACTAGTAAAGATGAAGTAAAGACTATTATCGGCAGAATGGGTTTTTCAGCTAAGTCAGTAGTATCTTATGAAAAGATAGGTTTCATAAATTCTTTTATAAAATCCCTCCAAGATACTTATACTTACACAGTGAAAACTTTTGAAGGTATTAGTGATATAATAGTTGGCAAAAGAAGTGCTTCAGAATTAGGAGGGCCTATAATGATTGCAACGGTCGCTTCTGAAGCAGCAAATAATGGATTGGCGTCATATTTATTTATTATGGCTATTATATCTATAAACCTAGGTTTAATTAATCTGTTTCCTATTCCATTATTAGATGGAGGGCATTTATTGCTTTATGGAATTCAAGCTGTAACTAGGTCTAATATTAATAATGTGTTATTAAAATATTATTATGCTATTGGAATGTTTATACTTTTAGCACTTATGATTTTTGTAAATTATAATGATTTAATTAAACAATTAAATTAGTATAATAAATTATATATAGTTATTAATTAGAAAGAAAAAAATAATATGAAATTATTAGTAAGTTTTAAAATTATAATATGTTTATTTTTTCTAAATATTAATATTATTAATGCTCAAAATGTAGATGATGCAATATCTAAAATTATTATTGAAGGAAACCAGAGAGTAGAATTTGATACTGTTATATCATATATTAATTTATCCACTGGAGACTCATTTGATCCAGATAAACTAAATAGAGCATTAAAAAGTTTATTTTCAACAGGTTTTTTTTCTGATGTTAAAATATTAAGAGATAACTCTATATTAATTATAAAAGTTATTGAGAACCCAATTATAAACCGTGTTGTTTTTGAAGGTAATAAAGAAATAGAAGATGATGTTCTAGAAGCAGAGGTTTCATTAAAATCTAGAAATTTATTTACAAGAGCTAGAATTCAGGATGATGTAGAAAGAATATTAACTTTATATCGAAGTGAAGGCAGTTTTTCATCTAAAGTTACTCCTAAGATTATTAGTCTTCCTCAAAACAGAGTAGACGTAGTTTTTGAGATTTATGAAGGTGAAAATACAATTATTAATTCTATAACTTTTAATGGTAATAGAGAGTTCTCAGATAGACGTTTGAGAGAGACTATAATTACTAGACAGACTCGTTGGTATTCAGTTTTAAGTTCTGGTGATCGTTATGACCCTCAGCAATTAGTTGTAGATGAAAACCTTATTAGACAATTCTATAAAGATCACGGTCATGCAGATGTTGAAGTTAAAGCAGCTGTGGCACAATTAGACAGGAATCAAGAAGGTTTTAATATAATTTATACAATTAATGAGGGTAAAAAGTATAATTATGGTCAAATAAAAATATTAAGTAATATTAATGATATAGATATAAAAGAAATATTTAATAAATTAAAAATAGAAGAAGGTGATACGTATAGTGCTGCAAAAATAGAAGAATCTATTAATATCATAGCTAATTTAGTCACTGAACAAGGTTTCCCTTTTACTGAGACAGTTCCAGAAGTAGAGAGGATTGATAAAACTAATAATATTGAAGTTATTTTTAGGATTAATGAATCAGAAAAAAAGTATGTCGGTAAGATTACTATTATAGGAAATGAGCGAACTTTAGATAAGGTAATTAGAAGAAATATTAGACTTGCAGAAGGAGATGCATTTGTTCCTAGCTTGATAGCAAGATCTAAAACTTTAATTGGTAATTTAGGTTTTTTTAGTGGGCTTGATGTTCAAGAAAGGCCTTCAACAAGGTCTGGTTATTCTGATATACTAGTAAAGGTTGCTGAGTCAGCTACAGGAGAAGTAAGTTTTGGAGGAGGATATTCTAGTCAAGTAGGGGGTATTTTAAACTTAGGTATTTCAGAAAAAAACTTTTTAGGTAAAGGGCAAAGAGTATCTATCAATGCAAAGCTTTCTGAAAGAGAAAATGATTATACATTAAATCTTGCAGAGCCATATTTATTTAATAGAGACATATATTCATCATTAAATTTGTATGATAATGCTGTAGATTATAAAGAGAGTAGTTATGATTTAAAAAGAGAAGGTATTAATTTATCCGGTAATTACACGCTTTCTGAATTTATAAGACAAAGCATAAGATATAGTCTAGAAGTGAGAGATTTAAACCCTAAAACAGGAGCTTCTGCGGCAATCATAGCTGAGAAGGGAAAAACTACGCTATCAGAAATTAGTACTTCTATTAATGTAGATACGACGAATAATTCTTTAACCCCTTCAGAAGGCTATAATTTTTCATTAGCTTCGGCTTATGCAGGACTTGGAGGAGATAAGGATTTTGTAAGGATTATTAATACTGGAAATTATTATCAATCTTACAATGATGAATTAATAATATTTGGATTGGGTTATGATGCTGGAGTTATTATGGGCCTTGGTCAGGATATATTAATATCTGATAGGTACTTTTTAGGTGGAAATAATTTTAGAGGCTTTGAACAATCTGGCATTGGTCCTAGAGATACAGTAAGTAAAGATTCTTTAGGTGGTAATTTGTATTATACAGGTTCACTAAAAGCTACTTTTGGAGTAGGATTGCCTCCTGAATTAGGTATTAGAGGAAATTGGTTTACTACATTAGGGTCTTTGACTGGAATTGACAAGTCATCACTTAATTTTAAAGATAATAGTTCAATTAGAATGTCCACAGGGTTAGGTATTTCTTGGAATTCTCCATTTGGACCAATTAGTGTTATATTGTCACAGGCTTTACTTAAAGAAGATTATGACATAACAGAGTCAGTATCATTTGGAATTGGAACAAAATTTTAATTTAATAAATAGAATGGATAAAAGAATGAATATTTATATAGGAAGTAAAGTGATTAATTTTTTAAAGTTTGTATGCGTGTATATATGTTTTATAAATATTGCGTTTTCTCAAGCAGAAATAAATATGGATAGTGTTCAGGTTAATGAGGCTTTTCCTATAGCAGTTGTTAATATGCAAGCTATAGTAGGAGAATCTCTAGCTGCCTCACAAGTAAAAAAGTTTATAGAGGCAAAAAAAATTGAATTTAGTACTGAGCTAAAAAAAGAAGAAGAAGTTTTAAAAAATATGCAGGAAGAATTAGGTAGCCAAAGATCTATATTGCCGCCAGATGAATTTGCAGAACTTGAAGGCAACTTTAGAAAAAGAGTAGAAAATTTGCAAAAAATGGTTACTGAAAAAAACCAATTATTAGAAGACATTCTATCTAGAAGTGTTCAAAAAATTCAAACTGAAGCAGTAAAAATTATAACCTCTATAGGTAAAGAAAAGAATTTAGCCCTTACATTAGATACATCTACTGTAGTTATCGCTGCAAATTCTATAAATATTTCTAGAAGTGTAATAGATTTGTTAAATATTAATTTACCAACTTTGGACATGGATGCAATTATGTCAGGAAAGTAAATAGATAGAATTATTATTAAATGATAAATACATACTTTCACAATGTTACTGGGCCTTATAGATTAGAAGAAATAGCTAAATTAATTAGTGCTAAAATATATAATTCAGATAACGAAATATTAATTTCTGGGGCTGCAGATGTTGATAATGCAAAAAAAGGTGATATCACATTTATTGCATTTAATAGCACATTAAATAAATTAAAAGCTTCTAGGGCTTCAGCATGTATTGTTAGTAAATATTGTGAAAGTATTATTCCAGACAGTATGGTATGTTTAGAGGTAAATGATCCTCATACGGCTTACGCAATTATTGCACAGAAGTTTTATCCTAAAGATAAATTTATTCCTAAGATTAGTGACAAGTCTGAACTACCAGATAAGTATAAATCTTCAAAAAATATTAGAGTAGATCCATATGCAGTAATTGATAAAGACGTTGTAATTGGAAATAATGTTTGGGTTGGATCAGGTAGTTATATTGGTAGAGGAGTTATAATAGGAAATGGAACAAGAATACATTCTAATGTAACAATTGAATGTGCTGAAATTGGAGCAAATGTTTTAATATATGCTGGAGTTAGAATTGGTCAGAAGGGGTTTGGTTTTGCTCCTTCAGTTAAAGGGCATACAGTGATTCCTCAAGTTGGTAAGGTTATTATTAATAAAAATGTAGAAATTGGAGCAAATAGTTGTATAGATAGGGGAAGTTATGGGGACACAGTTATCGGTGAAGGAACTTTTATAGACAATCTTGTTCACATTGCCCATAATGTTCAAATAGGTAAATTTTGTGCTATAGCTGGTCAGGTAGGTATTGCTGGAAGTGCCATTATTGAGGATTATTGTATGTTTGGAGGTCAAGTAGGTATTGGCGGTCATATAAAAATTGGAAAAGGTAGTCAAGCTGGTGGACAAGCTGGAATAACTAAAAGTTTAGAAGAAGGTTCAAAAGTAAGTGGCACTCCAGCAATTCCGCTTAAACAATACCATAGACAATCATTATTAATGAAAAAGCTTATTAAAAATAAAGGTAAATAAATTATGACAATAAGTAATAAAAATAAATCTTTAGAATATATAGATATTGATAAAATTATGAAAATGATACCTCATAGGTATCCAATGTTATTAATAGATAAGGTAGTTAATATTGTTTTAAATCAATCTGCTGTGGGCATAAAAAATGTAACGGCTAATGAAAACTTTTTTACAGGACATTTTCCGTCTAAAATGGTGATGCCTGGTGTTTTAATGATAGAGAGTATGGCACAAACATGCGCAGTGCTAGTTATAGAAACCTTAGGAAAAAAATCTGAAGGTAGTCTCGTGTATTTTATGTCAGTAGATGGAGGTAAATTTAGAAAACCAGTAGTTCCTGGAGATCAATTAAAGTTTCATGTAGATAAAATTAAAAATAGGTCTAATGTATGGAAATTTAAATGTATGGGTTATGTAGATGAAGTATTAGTAGCAGAAGCAACAATTTCAGCTATGATTATGGCAGATAATTAATGAGTAAGAACTTTCATAGTACTTCTATAGTAGATGAAAATGCAGATATTGATAAATCAGTAGTTATTGGGCCTTATTGTATAATTGGACCTCATGTGAAAATTAGAAAAGGTACGGAATTAAAATCTAATGTAATAATTTCTGGTGATACTGAAATTGGTGAATATACTACAATATACCCTTTTTCCGTTTTAGGTAATCCTCCACAAGATTTAAAGTTTCAAGGAGAATCATCCAAATTAATTATTGGTAATAATAATGTAATAAGAGAACATGTTACAATGAATCCTGGAACCGATGGTGGAGGTCTAATTACCAAAATTGGCAATAATTGTCTTATAATGATAGGAGCTCATGTAGCTCATGACTGTGTTTTAGGAAATAATATAATTTTAGCTAATAATGCGTCCTTAGCAGGCCATGTAGTGGTTGATGACTTTGCTATATTAGGTGGACTAAGTGGCGTACATCAGTTTGTTAGAATAGGGAGTCATGCGATGGTAGGCGGTTTATCCGCATTAGAAAGTGATGTGATTCCGTATGGCTCCGTAATTGGTAATAGAGCCTATTTATCAGGTTTAAATATAATTGGATTAAAAAGAAGAGGTTTCTCGAGGGAAGTTATACATGATTTAAGAAAAGCATACCGATTACTTTTTGCGCCAGAAGGAACAATTCAAGAAAGACTTAAGGATGTTTCTGATGAATTTAAGAAAAATGAACCGGTAATGGATATAGTTAAATTTATTGAAGGAAATTCAAGTCGTGCAATCTGCCAACCTAAAAATGGAAACAAAAATACCTAAATTAGCTATTATAGCAGGTAATGGAAGTATTCCTTTTTATTTGATAGAGGAATGTAAAAAAATAGGTCGAGAATACTGCCTTATTATAATAGAAGGTCATGGAAAAGAACTTTCTGTAAAATATAATCCAGATTATATAGTTAGTTTAGCAAAAATGGGACGTGCCGTAAAATATGTAAAAAATATCGGTATAAAACATATCCTAATGGTGGGAGGAGTAAAAAGGCCATCATTAAAAAATATTATACCTGATTTGTGGACAGCAAAATTTTTAACTACTATTAGCTCAAAAGTAAGTGGTGACAATAGTGTGCTTTCTAAGCTTACTAAGGCCCTTGAGAAGGAGGGTTTTATTATTGTAGCACCTGAAGAAATTTTACCAAATTTGATTTGTCCAAAGGGTACATTAGGTAAAGTAAAGCCAAATCAACAAAATAATGAAGATATATCAACTGGATATAGCGTTGCAAAAATCATAGGTGCTAATGATATAGGTCAATCTATAATAATAGAAAATGGTTTAGTTATTGCTGTGGAGGCTGCAGAAGGAACCGATAGAATGATAAAACGATCATTAATTCTAAAAAAAGAAAAAAAAGCAGGTGTACTAATTAAAGTTATTAAACCAATGCAAGATAGAAGAATAGATCGTCCAGTAATAGGTATTGATACAATAAAAGCAGCAAAAAAAGCAGGGTTAGATGGAATTGCATTAGAAAGTAATGAAATATTAATTTTAAATTATAGTGAAGTAATATTATATGCAGATAAAGAAGGCTTATTTGTTGAAGGAATTTAAAAGTGAAAAGCTTAAAAAGAAAATAAAGGTTTTTATCGTAGCAGGAGAGGTCTCAGGTGACCTTTTAGGTGAAGGGTTGATAATAGAGCTTAAAAAAATGATTAATGATATTGAAATATTTGGTGTTGGTGGAAGTAAGATGATCGCCCAAGGATTAAAACCGATTTTTAATATAAAGTTCTTATCTATTATGGGAATATTTGAAGTAATATTTAAAATCCCTAAAGTTATTAAATTATTAAACTTTACAAAAAGTAAAATTATAGAAATTAATCCTGATATAGTTATTACTATAGATGCACCTGGGTTTAATTTTAGGTTGCAAAAAAGCATTAAAAGTCTTGGTATTAAACAAATTCATTATGTTGCCCCATCTGTATGGGCATGGAAAAGTTACAGAGCTAAAAAAATTACTAAATTTTTAGATCATTTATTAGTTCTTTTTCCATTTGAAAAAAAATTTTTTATAAAAGAGGGGCTTAGTACAACTTTTGTTGGTCATCCTATTGCTTTTGATGATTATTATAATAATAATCAATATTTTTTAGAAAAATCATTAACTGAAAAAGCTTTAAAGAAAATTGTAATTTTACCTGGTAGTAGAATAAGTGAAATTAAAAAATTAATGCCTGTTTTTACTAAAGCTGCTGAGTTATTAAATAAAAATTATAAAGAAATTAAATTTTATATTGTTACTTTACCTGAATATAAAACTATTATTATGGAATATTTTAAAGATACTAATTTAAATTTTTATATTACTAGTAGTCATGATGAAAGGTATAATATATATGTTAAAGCAGACTTTGCATTATGTGCTTCAGGCACGGTAACTATGGAACTAGCAAAGGCATCCACAGCAATGCTAGTAGTATATAAATTGCATTTCATTACATGGTTTATACTAAAGGCTATGGTTAAAGTTAAAACTGCTACAATAATAAATATTATACTAAAAGAAAATGTTATACCTGAATTATTTCAGCAAGATGTTAATGAATTGAATATTTATCGCATAATTAAAAATTATTTAGATGATGACAACTTAAATAAAATACAAATTAAAAAATTAAAAATTGCTATTAATGAATTAAAAAGTGGTACTAATGATCCTAGTTACATAGCAGCTAAATCTGTTTTAAGTTATATTAATATTAATTAAGTTATTAGTGATATTTTTGGGAGTTTATCATGATAGAAAAAAAATTTAAATATTTACACACTATGATTAGAGTAATGGACCTAGATAAATCTATAGATTTTTATACTAAATTTTTTAACATGCAGTTAATAAGAAAGAATGATTTTCCTGGTGGGAAGTTTTCCTTAGCCTTTTTGGGTTATGGCCCTGAAAGTAATAATACTGTTTTAGAATTAACCTATAATTGGGAACAAACTGAGGCATATGATATAGGAAATGGTTGGGGGCATATAGCAATAGGTGTGGAAGATATTTATAATTTGTGTGATGACCTAGAAAATAGTGGATTGGAAATAATAAGAAAGCCAGGACCTATGAAGCATGGAACTACTTTAATAGCTTTTATAAAAGACCCTGATGGTTATAGTATTGAATTAATTGAGAGATAATACTAAATTCTACTTTTTATATTTATAAAATCTCTTTCAGCAGCTCCTGTATAAAGCTGTCTTGGTCTTCCAATTCTTTGTTCTGGGTCTTCAATCATTTCATTCCATTGCGCAACCCAGCCAACTGTTCTAGCCACAGCAAATAGAACTGTAAAAATGCTCGCAGGGAATCCCATAGCTTGAAGTATGACACCTGAATAAAAATCTACATTAGGATATAATTTTTTTTCAATAAAATATTCATCTTCCAAAGCGATTTTTTCTAGTTCTCTAGCCAATTTAAACATTGGTTCATCTTCTTTTCCTACAGCCTTAAGCACTTCATCAGCTGTTTTTTTCATTACAGTCGCTCTTGGATCATAATTTTTATAAACTCTATGACCAAAACCCATTAATCTAAAAGGATCATTAGGGTCTTTTGCTTTTTTTATAAATTCATAAACATTACCTGTTTGTTGAATTTGATTTAACATGTGTATTACAGCTTCATTGGCACCTCCATGAGAAGGACCCCATAATGAAGCTATGCCTGCTGAAATACATGCAAATGGGTTAGCACCAGAGGAACCAGCTAATCTAACAGTAGATGTAGATGCATTTTGTTCATGATCGGCATGTAATATTAAAATTTTATCCATAGCATTAGAAAGTATAGGATCTATTTTATATTCCTCTGCTGGAACTGAAAACATCATATTTAAAAAATTTTCTGAGTAATTTAAATCGTTTCTAGGGTATATAAAAGGTTGCCCTAGAGAAAACTTATACGCCATAGCTGCTATGGTTGGAACTTTAGCTACTAACCTATGAGAAGCAATTAATCTCTGACTTGGGTCTGTTATATCTGTGCTATCATGATAAAAAGCACTTAATGCACCAACGACACCGCACATAACCGCCATTGCATGGGCATCTCTTCTAAAACCTCTAAAGAATAAAGCTAATTGTTCATGCACCATTGTGTGAGTTGTAATTTTATTGTCAAAAGCATTTTTTTCGATATTATTAGGAAGTTCACCATTTAATAACAAATAAGCAACTTCTAAGTAGTCACAATTTTCTGCAAGGTCCTCTATTCTATAACCTCTATGTAATAGAACTCCTTTATCGCCATCAATATATGTTATGTCTGATTTACAAGATCCGGTACTTGTAAAACCAGGGTCATATGTAAAATGATCAGTGTCAGCATATAATTTTTTAATTTCTATTACATCAGGACCTATAGTGCCCGAATGAATAGGCAGTTCAAATTTTCTTCCGTTGGGAAGAATTAAATTTGCAACTTTTGATTTTTTATTAGACATACATTTTCCAATTTTTAAACATCTATTTTAGAATTTGCATTATAGTTATCTAATCTAACTATGCAATATTTGAAGTATTAATTATTAATGTTTATTATTCTTTTAAGTGTTTCTGTCTTCCCTAATACTTCCATTAGTTCATATAAACCAGGAGAGACTGATTTTCCTGTTGTTGCTGCTCTCAATGGCTGTGCAAGCTTGCCAAGGTTTAATTCATTCTTTTCACAATATAGTTTTATATCATCTTCTATGTTCTTTTCTTTCCATATTTCTAATTTACTTAAATGTATATGATAACTTTTTAATAATTCAATTGCATCTTTATTTAATACTTTTTTAGATTTGTCATCTAATATTATAGGAGAGGATTCTATATAAAAACTGGACATTTCCGCGAGCTCATTTAAAGTTCTTGATCTTGCTTTTAAGCCATTCATTCCATTCTCAATTAATAATAAATGCTTATCTTCAATTACGACATCTTTATTTTTATATATATTTTTTATTTTTAAAGCTAATTCATTATTACTTTTTTGGTTTATATAAACCGCATTAAGGCTAGAAACTCTATCCAAGTCAAATTTAGCAGATGACCTTCCTATTGCTTCTAAATTGAATAATTTTATAGCTTCTTCTCTAGATATTATTTCTTTATCTCCATGAGACCAACCTAGCCTTAGTAAATAATTTAGCATAGCTTCTGGCAAATAACCCATATCACTATATGCTTCTACTCCTAATGCCCCATGTCTTTTTGATAATTTACCACCATCCATTCCATGAATTAATGGTATATGAGCAAAAATAGGCAGCTTCCAATTCAAAGCTGAGTAGATATGCTTTTGTCTCAGTGTGTTTGTTAAATGATCATCTCCTCTTATAACATGTGTAACTTCCATATCGTAATCATCTACCACAACTGATAACATATATGTAGGAGTACCATCAGATCTTATAATAATAAAATCATCTAATTCGCTGTTATTAATAACTATTTTTCCTTGAACAATATCATTTATTTCTGTAGTGCCAGTTTGTGGGCATTTAATTCTAATAACTGGTTTTATATCTTTAGGAGCTTCAGATATGTCTTTATCTCTCCACTTTCCATTATACTTAGGTACTCTTTTTTCTTTTTTAGCTAATTCTCGCATCTCAGAAAGCTCTTCAGGTGAACAATAGCATTTATAAGCATACCCAAGCTTTAAGAGCTCTTTTCCTATATCTTTATGTCTCTTTATTTGTTCTGATTGATAAACTATTTGATCATCCCAATTAAGTTCTAACCACTTTAAACCACTAATTATAGCTTCCTTTGCCTCATCTGTAGATCTTTTTATATCTGTATCTTCTATTCTTAATTTAAAAGAGCCATTATGGTGTTTTGCAAACAACCAATTAAATAAAGCTGTTCTTACTCCTCCTATATGAAGAAAACCCGTAGGTGAGGGGGCAAATCTTGTAACTACTTTCATATCAATACTACCAAGTTAAATTATTATATTTTTATTTTTATTAGATGAATTATATAAGAATTAGTATTTTCTCATAATTCCAACTAGAATACCTTGTATTTCAACCCTAGAATATTCGTATGTTTGTGTCTGATATAGATCATTTGCGGGAATAAGTACAATATTTGAAGATGTTTTTTTAAATTTTTTTAGTGTTGCTTCACTTTTGTCTATTAATGCTACTACAATTTCTCCATTATTTGCTATCTTGCATTTTTTTATTAAAGCTATATCTTTGTTGTTTATACCAAGGTCTATCATGGAGTCTCCTGATATTTCCAGTGCGTAATGCTCTCCCACTCCAATCATATTTAGAGGGGTAGTTATTGAAGAAGAGCTTGTTGAAATTGCTTCTATAGGAGTTCCAGCAGCAATTTTACCATAATGTGGTATCTCTATAACTCTATTTGTAATATCTTGAGATTTAGAAATAGATATATTTGTTTCTATTACTTCTATGGCTCTTGCTTTGTTTGCAAGTTTTCTAATGAATCCTCTTTCTTCTAAAGCTGAAATTATTCTATGAATACCAGATTTTGACTTTAAGTTTAATCTGTTTTTCATTTCTTCATAAGAGGGACATATACCACGTTTTTTATTTGTTAAAGTTATATAATCTAATAATTCTTTTTGCTTTTCAGTAAGCATTTAATTTCCAATCAATATAATTAGAACAAAGCATAAACATTTATCATTAATTTTATAAGCTGTGTCAAGTTTATAAGAAATTAAATGCTAGGGTGAATATCAGAAAAAACTAATATGGAAACTTTGCTGCCTTGTTTTAATGCCTTATCAAAAGGTTTTCTAATTATTAATCCATTAGCATTACTTAAGTAAGATGTCATAGAGCTATCTTGCCCTATAAGTGCTTCTACTTTGTATATATTATTTTCTAATAATATTTTAGCTCTTAAATATTCTTCCCTTTCATCATTAGCAATTAAAGGTTTTATGAGCTGACCTGTTCTAATGTAATGATTATTTTTAATACATAAGTATTTATTGATTAAGGGTCTTAAAAAAATTAAAGCGCTAACAAATGTAGAAACTGGATTACCTGGAAAGCCTAATATTAATGTTTTATTCAATTTACCAAATATAAGAGGTTTTCCTGGTCTCATTGCAACTTTCCAAAATATTAGCTGCATACCTAATTTTTTTAAGACATCTTTAACTAAGTCATGTTTTCCTACTGACGCTCCACCAGTTGTAATTAATATATCGAATTTTTTTATATTAATGAGTTTATTTTCAAGGGACTTTAAAGTATCTTTTGCTATTCCAAGGTCGTGAGCTTTACCTCCAAATAAATTTATCAAAGATATAAGCAAAGGAGTATTAGAGGATATAATACGATTATTTATATTTTTATTAGGGTTTATAAGCTCGTTGCCTGTTGCAAGTATTGCTACATTTGGTTTTTTATAAACATCAATCTTAATATGATTAGCAGATACTATTAACCCTAGAACCCTACTCGTAATCAGACTATTTTTTTTTATAATCAAAGACCCGTTTTTAAAGTTGCTGCCTTTTTTTCTAATATACTGTCCTTTTATATAATTTTGAGAAGTGCTAATTATGTGACTATTTTTAATTTTTACTCGTTCTTGTAATAGTATTAAATTTGCGCCATGAGGAACCTCAGCTCCTGTATATATTTCTACACATTCATTTTTTTTTAATTTTTTTAAGTAAGGACTACCAGCAGCAGATTCTCCTATTATTTTAATAGTTTTTTTATTTATATTGTTAATATCAGAAATATTTAAGGCAAAGCCATCCATAGAAGAAACATTTTTAGGAGGACTATTAATATTTGCATATATATTATTAGAATTGACTCTAGATAAACTGTTTTTTACTGATATAGTCTCTTTTTTTAAAGAGCTAGCTTTTGAAGTAATAATTTTAATAGCCTCTTCAACCTTAATCATTTCGTTTAAAGGTCCCAGATTTGCCGCCTGATTTATAGGTAAGTTGAGTTTTAGTAATTGTCATTTCTCTATCTACTGCTTTGCACATATCGTATATAGTTAAGGCTGCTATTGACGCTGCTGTGAGAGCTTCCATCTCTAGGCCTGTTTTACCATTTAATTTACAATTACAGATTATATTAACCGAATTCATACTATCATCGATCTCAAAATTTATTGATACTGAGGAAAGAGATACTGGGTGACATAAAGGAATTAATTCAGAGGTTTTTTTTGCAGCCATAATTCCTGCAATTCTTGCAATTCCTAATACATCTCCTTTTTTTGCACTGCCATTTTTAATCATATTTAACGTTTCTTTATTCATACTGATACTTGATATGGCAGAGGCCAATCTTTCTGTTACATTTTTTTCTGATATATCAACCATGATAGCTTTTCCATCGTTATCAAAATGAGTAAACTTATTATCTTTTTTCATGCTATTCTCACTATCTTTTTATTAATTCTTTAGTAGCTAATTCAATATTATCACTTTTAATTAATGATTCACCAACTAAAAACCTCATAATACCAATTTTCTCCATATCTTTTAGGTCAATATTATTATTTAATCCACTTTCGCATATTATATCACAACTATCAGGGATTAATTTAGAGAGCTTTATAGTATTATTTAGGTCTATCTCTAAAGTCTTTAAATTTCTATTATTTATACCTATCAAACTCGCTTTTAAGCTTATTGCTCTGTGAACTTCTTCTTCATTGTGAGTTTCTACAAGAACATCCATTCCTAAACTATTTGAAACATCAATTAATTCTTTTGCTAGAGTATTATTAACAGCTGCTAATATAATTAATATACAATCAGCTCCAATACTTCTGCTTTCATATACTTGCCATGGGTCTAATATAAAATCTTTTCTTAATATAGGCAGTTTTGTATATTTTTTTACATCTATTAAATAATTTATGCTGCCTTTAAACCATTTTTCCTCAGTTAATATGCTAAGGCATGCTGCTCCTCCTTTAAAGTAATCCTCAGCTATTTTTACATGGTTAAAATCACTTTTAATTAATCCTTTTGATGGGCTAGCTTTTTTTATTTCTGCAATTAATCCATAATTATTATCTTTAAGTTTATTATTTAACGCTTTTCTGAACCCTCTAGGCAATTCTTGCATTCTTATTGTTTCTAATAATTGTGTTTTAGAAATTTTCTTCTTTAGATTATTTACTTCTAAGATTTTATTATCACATATTTGTTTTAAAACTGACATTTATTGATTACTTACTTTTATTAATTTATTTAATGTATTTAATGCTTTACCCTCATCTAAAAGTGTTTGCGCTAATTCTATTCCATCTCCATAATTATTAACGCTATCTGCCACACAAAACGCTGCCGCTGTATTTAAAACCACTATATCTCGATATGAACTTTTTTCTCCCTCAAATAAATGAAGCATTTTTTTTGCGTTATATGCAGGTTCTCCTCCCATCAAGGATTCAGGGCTGCATAGAGTAAAATTATATTTTTTAGGATTAATTTCAAATTCTTTTATTTTATTATTAGATAATTCTGCAATTTGTGAATTACCAGTTAATGTTATTTCATCCATACCATCAGAACCATTAACCACCCATGATTTTATAGAATCTTGTGCCTGCAAGGTTTTGGCAAGAACTTTTAAATATTTGTTTGAAAATACTCCTAATAATTGTCTTTTAGCCCTAACTGGATTTAATAATGGGCCTAATAAGTTAAATATTGTTCTGAAAGTAAGTTCTTTTCTCACTTTGGCTACATTTTTAAAAGCTTTATTATAATTTGGAGCAAATAAAAAACACATATTAGCCTCTTTTAAACACTTATTTAGGAGACCTCCTTCTATGTTTATATTGACTCCAAGCTCTTTTAATACATCTGATGCTCCTGATTTTGAAGAAACAGCTGTATTACCATGCTTTGCAACAAATAGGCCATTAGAAGCAACAAGAAATGCAACCGCAGTAGATATATTAAATGTTTTTAATCCATCTCCACCTGTTCCTACAATATCTATAGTTTCTATATCTAATTTTAATGGATTTATAATATAAGGCTTTAAAGAATTTACTGCTCCTATCAACTCTTCAGAAGAAGATCCTTTTACAGATAAAGTTGCTAAAAAAGCAGCCATTTCCACTTCTGAGGCATCTCCAGATGTTAAGTAATTAAAAACATTTTCAGACTCATTTCGAGACAAGTCAATGTTATCCATTAATTTAGGCATTATCCTATTAATAGGATTCATTTTTTTTCACATATTTTTATAAAGTTATTAATTAATTTAAAGCCATACTCAGTATCATGACTTTCAGGATGAAACTGTAGGCCGTATGCTTTAGCGTTTACATCTGTAATGGCCATTATATATCCATCTTTGGAAGTTGCATTGATTACTAAGTTTTTAGGTAAAGAAGATTTTTCAACAATTAATGAATGATATCTTGTAGCTTGAAAGTTTTGAGGTATGTTATTGAAAATTAAGCTATTATCATGATTAATGATACTTAATTTACCATGCATTATATTTTTAGCTCTAATTATTTTCCCGCCGTAAGCCTGTGCTATAGCTTGATGGCCTAGGCATATACCTAGAATTGGTATTTTTTTTGAGGCTAATCTAATTAATTCTAGACTAATGCCAGCCTCATTAGGAGTTTTTGGGCCAGGAGAAATAATAATTCCTTTTGGTTTTTTTTTAATTATGTCTTTTGCACAAATAGCATTATTTCTATAAACTTCTACACTGGTATTATTCTTATCTAAGTAATGTCTTATTATATGAGTAAAGCTGTCATAGTTATCAATTAATATATACATTTATTCTATTCTCAAAATATTAGTCATTTGCAAATCTCAGAGCTTCATTCGCTGCTTTAAATAATGCTTTGGCTTTATTAACAGTTTCTTGGTATTCATCTTCAGGATTAGAGTCTGCTACAATACCTCCTCCGGCTTGTACATACATTTTATTATCTTTAACAATAGCGGTTCTTAATGTTATGCATGTATCCATTGCTCCATCTGATGAAAAGTATCCAACGCATCCTCCATAAACTTCTCTTTTATCGTTTTCTAGTTCATCTATTATTTCCATTGCTCTTATCTTTGGAGCACCACTGACTGTTCCAGCAGGAAAACCAGAGAGTAACGCTTCTAAATAATCTACATTATCAAGCTTCTTTCCTTCTACATTGGAAACTATATGCATTACATGACTATAGCGTTCAATAATCATTTTTTCAGTAACATTTAAACTTCCTGAAGTTGATACTTTTGCTACATCATTCCTAGCTAAATCTAAAAGCATTCTATGTTCTGAAATTTCCTTTTGATCATTTAAAAGATCATTTGCTAATGCATTATCATCTTTTGTAGTTTTCCCTCTAGGCCTTGTTCCTGCTATGGGTCTAATAGTTACTTTGTTATCTCTTACCCTAACTAATATTTCAGGACTTGATCCTATTACAGAAAAGTCATTAAAATTTAAATAATATAAAAATGGAGAAGGGTTTAACCTTCTAAGAGATCTGTATAGATTAAATGGAGGTAAGTTGAAAGGCATTTGAAACCTTTGCGAAGGAACTACTTGAAATATATCACCTGCAACAATATACTCTTTCGCTTTTTGTATTATTTTTAGATATTGGCTTTTTGTAAAATTAGAGATTATATCATTATTTTTATTATTATTTTTTTCTTTATTAAAATGTTTGTTATCAATAGGTCTCTTTAATAAATTAATAATATTATCAATATATTTACATGAATTCTGATAAAGTTCTTTACTACTTTGGTTATTTTTTTTATTCACATAAACCGGAGTAATTATAGTCATTTTATCTTCAACTGCATCAAATATAATCATAATCTTAGGCCTTATAAAAATGCCGTCTGGTAATTTTAGGCTACTTGGATTATTTGAGGGTATATCTTCTACTAATTTTATATTATCAAAACCCAAATATCCAACTAATCCAGAAGACATCGGAGGTAAATTTTTTGGAATTTTAATTTTAGATATTTTCATTAAATGCCTTAATGAGGCAAATGTTTCCTTATCATCAGGAATAAAATTATTTATAGATATCTCAGGATTATAATTAATTTCTGCTTTATTTTTATATGATCTCCATATTAAATCAGGGTTTAAACCTAAGATAGAATATCTTCCTTTCGTATTTCCACCTTCGACAGATTCTAGAAGAAAAGAATATGGTGTATTCTCTCCAAGCCTTATCATTGCTGAAACAGGAGTATCAAGGTCTGCAACAAGTGTTGTCCAAATTACGTGGGATTTTTCTTTATCTAGTATCTTTTTAAAAATCTTATAATCTGGTTGATACATCATATTTCTTAACTATTGTTTTGGAATAAACTATCTAATAATTTCTCATTAACATTAATTTTTTGTTCTTTTGTAATATTATTGATAAATAGGTCTTGAATATCTTTAGCTATACTTTGAGAAACGCTTAAATTAATTTTTAATAAATCTTCATTATTAATTTCATTAACAGGACTTACGTCTTCTACTTTAGCAATTATGTATGTATTATTATACTTAATTGCATTTGTAATTTGACCTTTCTTAATATCAAAGATAGCACTCAGTGCTTCTTCATTAAGAATACCTTCTGAACCTGATCCATCTTTTTTTACATTATTAGCTTCTAATACTATTAAATTGTATTCATTAGTTAATGTTTCTATGTCTTGGTTGTTGTTAATTTTTATAATTATTTCTTCGGCGGTATTTAGTGCTAAATTTTGACTTTCTATTTTTTGAATATCTTTTATTATAATATCTTTAGCTTCATTAAAAGACATTGTTCTTTGAGGTATTACTTCCTCTACTTGTATGGCATATATTGTGTTGCCAATAGTACTAATTAATTCTGAAGGCTCATTTATATTGGCATCAAATACTGTTTGCATTAATCCTGGGTATGGAGGTAAGTCATTAATTATTTCTCCATCTTCTCCCATACCATTCATATCTACATTATTAAAATTTAATATTTTTGCATCAATTGTCATTGCAGCATCTTGAATATTATTGCCTGCCGCTACTTCATCATAAAAAGTGTTTCCTAGGTCATACATTTTTTCTAAAGCTATATTAACTTTTAATTCTTTCTCAATTTTTTCTTTTACTTCTTCAAATGTTTTAGTTACTTCAGGTATAACTTTGCTTACTATAAATAATCTCCAACCAAAAGGAGTTTTTTCTGGTCCTACGATCTTATTTATCTCAGCTTTAAAAATACTTAAAGACACTTCATTCGGCAAATCTTTAAACTCTATTAAACCTAGTTTTGATTCTTCTGGGTCTTTATTTGTATTATTTTCTATTACATTCATAAACTTTTCTGAGAGGTTGGATTCTTCAATATTATTATTCATTTTTTTAAATATTTCGCTTGCTTCATTTTCATCTTGAAAGTTCACTAAAAAAACTTCTCTTTTTTCTGCAGTATTATATTTATTAGGATAATTATTATATTCTGTTTTTAAATCAGCAGCATCAATATTTATAGTATTTAAAAGATCATCAGGTTTTAATGAAATAAAAGAAAAACTTCTTAATTCTGGTTTTGAATATAATTCTTTATCTCTAATAAGCTTATCTTGAATTGCTGTATCTGATGGAGTAATAGATGCCTTATATGTAGATACTGGAATATTAATAACTTTTACAGTTCTGCTTTCATTCCTTATGCTGTAATAAATTTGTTTAACGATGGGTGATAAGTCATTAGAATAAGAAAAAGGTGATCTAATTTGATCTCTTAAAATAGACTTTTTTATTTCGTTAAAATATTTTTCTTCATCCATTCCTAATTGCCTTAATACATATTGAAATTGCTGTTTACTGAATGCACCAAACTGATCTTTAAACATGTTAGATGAAAGAATTAATTTTTTTAAGTGTTCATCAGGTACAGTAATATTTGCTTTATCAACTTCTATATCTATAACTTTTTCATTAATTAATTGTGCTAGTGTTTGTCTTGGTAAGCCTAAAGATAGAGCAACCTCTTCTGTTATTTGTCCATTTGTGTTTTTGTTTAGCTCAGAAATAATCCTTTGATATGTTTCTATAAATTCATTTGCAGTAACGCCTAATTCTCCTACTTTTGCTACTTCAGGATTATTTCTTGATGAAAAAATATCACCTACACCCCACAATGCAAAACTTGCAGCTAGCAATAGGAGGAATAATTTTAAAAAAATTGACTTAATTTTACTTTTTAAAGTGTTTAGCATTATATTTTCCATCATTAAATTATATTATAATATATTATTATTGTTATTTTCTTTATAAATAGCATATATAAAAATATATTTAATCTTTTGTTGTATCTTTATTTATAAGTTAAAACAAATTATTATTTTTGATTTTAGTGGGGTTTATTTTGTTGATAGCAGGAAATTGGAAGTTAAACTGTAATATAGAGGAAGCAACAAATTTATCTTCTTTGATAATTAAGCATTTAGTTAATAAAAAGTTAAATTGTGATATTGCAATATTTCCTAGTCATATTTGTTTAGACTCTGTTAATAAGATAGTAAAAAATAGTATTTTAAGCTTAGGAGCACAGGATTGTAGTATGCATAAATCTGGTGCCTATACAGGGGATGTATCTGCTAATATGCTGTTTGATACTGGGTGTAAATATGTTATAGTAGGTCATTCAGAAAGAAGGTTGGGAAAATTAGAATCTAACAAAGACATTTTATGTAAGGCAAATAGTGCTTTAGATAGTAATTTAATACCAATAATTTGTGTTGGTGAAGATTCTAAATCTAGAGATGATGGAAAGGCTTTGGAAGTTATAAAAAAGCAATTAGATGAATCTGTTCCAAAAAATATTCATAAAAATAATTGTGTATTGGCTTATGAACCAATTTGGGCAATAGGTTCAGGAAAAATCCCAGATAACGCATCTATTAATGAAATGCTTAATATGATAAAAAAATGGCTATCTGACAACAAAATGGATAATAGTATAAAAGTTTTATATGGAGGTTCTGTTAATAAAGGTAATGCAGAAGAAATTTTTTCATGTACTAACATAGGTGGGCTATTAATAGGTGGGGTTTCTTTAAAAGCAGAAGAGTTTTCAGAAATTTGTTTAATGGTAAATTAATAATAATTATTATAGAATAGGATTTGATATGACAGATATAATATTAGCAGTTCATGTTTTACTAGCATTAGGCTTAATTGTATTTATTCTCTTGCAAAGAAGTGATGGAGGAGCATTAGGTGGATTAGGCGGAGGTATGTCTTTAAGTGGGATTATGGGTAACCAAGGTTCTGCAAATTTTTTAACAAGACTGACTGCAATTTTTGCAGCTCTTTTTATGGTTACAAGTTTGGTATTAGCAATAATAGAAAGTAGATCTAATAAAGATGAAAATGGTATATTAAATACAATTGATTCTGAATTTGATTCTCCCTTGATTAAAATTGAAGAAGTTGAAGATAGTCTTACTCCTCCAAAAGCAGAATAATTTATGCTGTATATATTGCAGTTATATATAATCAAGGTGATTTATGCATAATTCAAGGTATATATTTGTTACGGGGGGTGTTGTTTCTTCTTTAGGTAAAGGTATTTCTGCAGCCGCTTTAGGTGCATTACTTCAAGCTAGAGGTTATTCAGTAAGAATAAAAAAATTAGACCCTTATATTAATGTAGATCCAGGAACTATGAGTCCTTATCAACATGGTGAAGTATTTGTTACAGATGACGGTGCAGAGACAGATTTAGATCTAGGGCATTACGAGAGATTCACTGGAGTACCTGCTAGACAGAGTGATAACATTACAACTGGAAGAATTTATAAAAATGTAATTAATAAAGAACGTGAAGGTAAATTTTTAGGAAGTACAGTCCAAGTAATTCCTCATGTCACAGATGAAATAAAATCTTTTATTATAAAAGATATAGAAAAAACAGACTTTATTATAGTGGAGATTGGAGGAACCGTAGGAGATATTGAAAGTCTGCCTTTTTTAGAAGCTATTAGGCAATTTGGAAATGAAGTGGGTAAAAAGAAAGCAATATATATACATCTTACTTTAGTTCCATATATATCTACATCAAATGAACAGAAAACAAAGCCTACACAACATTCTGTAAAAGAATTAAGAGAAATTGGGATACAACCAAATATTCTTTTATGTAGGTGTGATAGAGAGATAGATATTAATCAAATAGATAAAATTGCTTTGTTTTGTAATGTGTCCTCCAAGGATGTGATACAAGCACTAGACGTAAATAATATTTATAGTGTACCTATTGTCTATCATAAAGAAAAATTAGACTTACAAGTTCTAAAACATTTTTCTATTAAACCTAAGAATATCAACCTTATAAAATGGAAGAATATTGTTAAAGCAGCATATAATGTAAAGAGTACTATAGTTGTAGGAATAGTTGGAAAATATACTGACCTTCCAGATGCATATAAATCTTTATATGAGGCTCTAGTACATGGTGCGCTCGCAAATAATATTGGAATTAATATTAAATGGATAAACTCTGAAATACTTGAGAATAATAATATCAATAAAGAACTAAAAGGTATAGATTCTATAATTGTGCCTGGTGGATTTGGGGAAAGAGGTATTGAAGGTAAAATTAATGCAATTAAGTATGCCCGTACAAATAAGATACCTTTTTTAGGTATATGTTTGGGTTTGCAGTTATCTGTTATAGAGTTTTCTCGTAATGTTTTGAAATTAAAAGATGCTAATTCATCTGAATTTGCAAATACTGACAATAATGTAATAGGCTTATTAACAGAATGGTTACGAGAAGGAAAAAAAGAAATTAGATCAAAAAAATCTGATGTTGGTGGTACTATGAGGCTTGGAGCATACCCGTGCAAAATTGAAAAAAATACATTGGCATATAAAATATATAAAAGCGCTAATATAAAAGAAAGACATAGACATCGCTATGAAGTAAATGCAGAATATGAAAAAAAATTAAGTTTAAAAGGTTTAATATTTTCAGGTAAATCTCCAGATGGGTCATTGCCAGAAATAATAGAGTTAAAAGCACACCCTTGGTTCTTAGGGGTACAGTTTCATCCAGAACTAAAATCTAGGCCATTTAAACCTCACCCTATATTTAAATCTTTTATTGAGGCAACAAAGAAAACAAAGTAAAAAAATGAATAAGAGCATAGATGTCAAAGTTAAAGATTTACTTATAAATAATAATAAGCAATTTACTCTAATAGCAGGGCCTTGTGTTATAGAAAGTAAGGAGCATGCACTAAGAACAGCAAAAGAGTTAGCAAAAATCTGTAGTTCTTTAGGTTTGCAGTTTATTTATAAATCTTCATTTGATAAAGCTAACAGGACATCTCTTAATTCTTCAAGGGGTCCTGGGATTGAGGAGTCCTTGGAAATATTCTCTTCTATAAAAGAAGTTATTGGATGTCCTGTTATTACAGATATTCATGAAAAAGAACAAATACCCATTATAGCAAATGTTATTGATATTATTCAAATTCCTGCTTTTTTATGTAGGCAAACTGATTTACTTATCCAGGCTTCTAAAACTAACTTGCCAATTATGGTCAAAAAAGGACAGTTTTTAGCACCTTGGGATATGAAAAATGTAGTTGATAAAATAGTTAATAACGGAAGTGGGGGAGTTATGATATGTGAAAGAGGAGTTAGTTTTGGATATAATACTTTAATATCTGATTTTAGGTCTATTCCAATTTTAAAAAAAATTGGATATCCTGTTGTGTTTGATGCAACACATTCAGTTCAACAACCAGGTGGATTAGGTGAAAAATCAGGTGGTCAAAGAGAATTTGTTCCAACCTTAGCAACTGCCGCAGCTGCTATAGGGGTTGGAGCAATATTTATGGAAGCGCATGAAGATCCTGATAATGCTCCGAGTGATGGCCCTAATATGATGCCTTTAAATAAGGTAAAAGGACTCCTAGAAACTTTAATTAAACATGATAAAGTTGCAAAAAATATTTTATAGTAAATAGATTGGAATAATAATGAGTTTTATTCAAAAAATACATGGAAGAGAAATTATTGATAGCAGAGGAAATCCTACTCTAGAAGTAGATGTTTTTTTAGAAGGAAACATTAAGGGAAGAGCATCTGTTCCTTCAGGTGCATCAACAGGTGCATATGAAGTTGTTGAGAAAAGAGATAATGATAGTAGGTTTTTTGGAAAAGGAGTTAAAAAAGCAGTAGAAATAGTAAATACTAAAATATCAAGTTCTCTTGAAGGTACAAACATTTTAGACCAGGAAAGTATAGATAATATCTTAATTGAACTAGATGGCACAAAAGATAAAAGTAATTTAGGCGGTAATAGTATATTAGGAGTATCACTTGCATGCTCTCGAGCAGCATCCAATTTTTTAAATATACCTTTGTTTAAATATATAGGTAATGAAGCAAGTAATGTTCTACCAATACCATTTATGAATATTATTAATGGTGGTGTGCATGCAAATAATAAATTAGATTTTCAAGAATTAATGATAGTTCCTTATGGTTTTAGTTCTTTTAGTGAAGCATTAAGGTGTGGAGCAGAGGTTTTCCAATCCTTAAAAATAATCCTAACTGATAAAGGTTATTCTACAGCAGTTGGTGACGAAGGTGGTTTTGCTCCGGATTTATCAAGCCATAGTGAAGCTATAAATTATATTATGAAGGCTATAGAAAAAGCAGGCTATAGACCTGGAGAAAATGTATCTATTGCTTTAGATGTGGCTTCTACAGAATTTTATGATGGTAAAATTTATACATTAGATGGAGAAAATAAAAAGTTTAATTCTGAAGAATTAGTATATTTCTTAGATGATTTAAGTAAAAAATATCCTATAATTTCTATAGAAGATGGTTTAGCAGAAGATGATTGGGAAGGATGGAAAAAACTAACAGCTAAAATGGGAGATAGAGTTCAATTAGTAGGAGATGACTTGTTTGTTACAAATACGGCTAGGTTGCAATTAGGAATAAACAAAAATATTGCTAACTCAATTTTAATAAAATTAAATCAAATAGGAACATTAACAGAAACAATAAAAGCAATAAATATGGCAACTGAAGCCTCGTATACATCAATGATTTCCCATAGGTCAGGTGAAACAGAGGACAATTTTATTGCAGATTTAGCAGTAGCAACAAATGCAGGACAAATTAAAACAGGTTCACTATCAAGGTCAGATAGACTATCTAAATACAATCAACTGATTAGAATTGAAGAATTCCTGGGTAGCAAAGCTTCTTATAATAAGAATAAATTTTTTTATAGATAAACTTGACTAATTTCATTGTAAATGATTCAGTATAAAAATGATTGGTTCTAATACGATAGACAGTAAAAATTATATATTAATTAAAAATATATTTATCAAGACTTGCATATTTTTTGCGGTAGCATATTTTATCTTTCATTTCTTAAATGGAAGCATATCTTTGAGTCCATTGGCAGACAAGATTGAGCTTGTAAAGCAAAGTTCAGAAATTCTTTCAGAAAAAGAAAAAGAATTAGTATTTAAAGAATTAATGATACTAAAATTAAATAATTCTAAGGAAAATATAGATCTATTAGATGAGTTAGTCAGGATTAAATTAGGTTATTCTAGTGAAGATGAGGTTATTCTGAGTATAGAATAGTAATTATTTGACTTATTCTTTATTTGATATAATTTATTCTGTATGACACAGGATAAAAATTTTTCTTCATTAATTACAGATTTAGGTGGTGGTAGACGTTTAGCTAAAGCTTTAAGTGAATATACAAATCAGTCACTTAACGAGAAAACAGTGTACTCATGGAAACAACAAGGTATTCCAGATAGATGGAAGTCTGCTATTATTAAGCTTCTAGTTAGATCGGGTCTAGAGGTCCCATTAGGTTTCTTACCTCCAGGTATGTCAATTAATAATTTTCAAGAAAGCTATTCTTCTGAAAGTAATTTATTAAATACTTATAATGATTTCAGTAAAGATATAATTACCTCAGATATGATTAAAAGTTTTTATAAAAAAATGCTTTACATAAGGCGTTTTGAAGAAAGAGTTGGTCAATTATATGGTTTAGGATTAATAGGAGGGTTTTGTCATTTATATATAGGACAAGAAGCAGTTTCAGTTGGAATGGAAGCTGCAATAAGGCCGAATGATGCTGTTATTACAGGCTATAGATGTCATGCACATATGGTGTCACGTGGAGCATCACCATATAAAATATTATGTGAGTTGTTGGGTAGAAAAGATGGTGTATCTTTAGGTAAAGGTGGTTCAATGCACATGTTTGATCCAAGTAAAAATTTTTGGGGAGGCCATGGCATTGTAGGAGCACAGGTTCCTATTGGTACAGGGATAGCTTTTACTTTTAAGTATAATGAAAGTAAGTCATTATCGCTAACATATTTTGGGGATGGAGCAGCTAACCAAGGGCAAGTATATGAATCATATAATATGGCTGCACTATGGAAGTTGCCTGTTATATTTTGTATAGAAAATAACCAATATGGTATGGGCACTTCTACAAAAAGAGCTAGTGCTGGAAATGATTTAAGTAAACATGGAGAATCTTTTGGGATTCCAGGTTTTACTGTAGATGGAATGAATCCAATTTCGGTTTATCTTGCAGGTTTAAAAGCAGTTAAATGGGTTAGAGAAGGGAATGGTCCTATTATAATGGAAATGAAAACATATAGGTATAGAGGTCATTCTATGTCTGACCCTGCTAAGTATAGAACAAGGGAAGAAGTTCAAAAAATGAGAGAAGAACAAGACCCAATAGAATATATAAAAAATCAATTATTAACTAAAAAAATATTTAATGAGGAAGATTTAAGTAAAATTGATAGTAATATTAGGTTAGAAATTTCTGAGTTAGCTGAAAAAGCTACGAAGGCAGAAGTTCCAAAAGAAGAAGAATTGTATAATAATGTTTTATCGAGTTTGGTTTTAAAATGACAAAATTAGCAGTTAGAACTGCAATACGAGATGCTATTGCTGAGGAAATGAGAGCAGACTCTGATGTTTTTTTGATAGGTGAAGAAGTTGGAGAATATGAGGGTGCATATAAAGTTAGCCAAGGATTACTAGCAGAATTTGGAGAAAAAAGAATTATTGATACTCCAATTACTGAGGCAGGTTTCACAGGCTTAGCTATTGGTGCGGCGATTTCAGGTTTGAAGCCTATAGTAGAATTTATGACATGGAATTTTGCTTTTCAAGCAATAGACCAAATTATTAATTCTGCCGCAAAGACAAATTATATGTCAGGAGGACTTGTAAATGTTCCTATTGTTTTTAGAGGACCAAATGGCTCTGCTTTGCAAGTTGCAGCACAACATAGTCACGACTTAAGCTCAATATTCTCAAATATACCTGGTTTAAAAGTTGTTTCTCCATATGATAGTACTGATGCAAAAGGTTTACTTCGTGCTTCTATTCAAGACCCTAACCCAGTAATATTTTTAGAAAATGAGATATTATATAATGAGGTGTTTGAAGTTCCAGATGTTGATTATAGTATTCCTATTGGTTCAGCTAGTATAAAAAGACCAGGTTCAGATATCACAATTACAGCATTTTCAAGAGGAGTAAGTGCCGCTTTAGGTGCGGCTGATTTACTAGAAAAATATAATATTAGTGCTGAAGTAATAGATTTAAGAACTTTAAGACCTCTGGATATTAAAACAATTATTAATTCAGTAAAAAAAACTAACAGAATAATTTCTGTTGAAGAAGGTTGGATGAGTTCTGGCATAGGAGCTGAAATTATTTCTCAGGTTACATTAAATGCTTTTGATTATTTAGATGCTCCTCCTAAAAGGATCTCTTCGCTAGATGTGCCATTGCCCTATGCAAAAAATTTAGAAGATTTATGTGTTCCTAATAAGGAGAATGTTGCAAAACTATGTATGTCATTTTTTAAAAATAATTAAAAATTAGCTATTTAATACTAATAAATTTTTAATTAGTTTATATAAATTGCGATTCATTAGATAGTTTTACTATTTTTTGCAATTTAAAAAATAAGTATGTTTTATATAATTATGCAATAATTGTTTATGAATTTTTAATATAAAGAGGAGTATAAATATGGCAATACCTATACTGATGCCAGCATTATCACCCACTATGACTGAAGGAAGTCTAGCAAAATGGTGTAAAAATATTGGAGATAAAGTAAAACCTGGCGATATCATTGCAGAAGTAGAGACAGATAAAGCTACTATGGAAATAGAATCTGTTGATGAGGGCATTTTAGAAAAAATATTATTTAATGATGGTACAGAAGGTATTGGCGTTAATTCATTAATAGCTATTTTAAAAAGTAAGAATGACACAGAGAAAGATATAAAAGACATATTAGATACTCATGATAGCGCCGATAATAACGTGGTAGAGCAAAAAAATGAAGTTAACGATATGGAAGAAGTTAGAGAGGTAGAAGAAGTTAGAGAGGTAGAAGAAGTTAGAGAGGTAGTACAAAAAGTTGTAGATGTTAATACTGCTAAAATAATTGATAATCCTGTAGTAAATGATGACGAAGTCACTATTAGAAATTTAGGCCAAAAAATTGCTGCCAGTCCGTTAGCAAAAAGAATTGCTTTACAGAATAATATTGATTTAAAACAAATTGTTGGAAGTGGCCCAAGAGGCAGGATAGTGAAAGCTGATCTAGATAATTACTTAAATAAAAACAGTAACTTAAAACATAAATCTAATTTTATGAGCAAAGATAATGTAAGTAAAAAAACATCTTCAATGAGAAAAGTTATAGCAGAGAGATTAAGTATATCTAAAAGAGAAGTTCCTCATTTTTATTTAAGTATAGATTGTAACGTAGATAATTTAATTAAATCTAGAGAAGAAATTAACAAAACTTTTGATAATGAATTTAAGATATCAGTTAATGATTTTGTAATAAAAGCTATGGCTGCAGCACTATTTAATGTGCCTGAGGCAAATTGTACTTGGGGTAAAGATGAAATGATATTTTTTGGTTCTGTTGATATAAGTGTAGCTATTGCCGTTCAAGATGGGTTATTTACTCCTGTAATAAAAAATGCTAATTACTTAAATTTACGAGATATTTCCGTGCAAATGAAAGATTTTGTTTCAAAAGCTAATGCAGGCAAACTTTTACCAGAAGATTATGAAGGAGGAAATTTTTCTATTAGTAACTTAGGCATGTATGGAATTGATAGCTTTTCAGCAATAATAAACCCTCCACAATCAGGTATTTTAGCGGTAGGAAGTATATCAAAAAAGCCTATTGTTATTGATAATGAAATAAAAGTTTGCAATATAATGACCTGTCAATTATCAGGAGATCATAGAGCTATAGATGGAGCAGTTGGAGCAAGGCTTTTAAAAGAATTTAAGAGTTTAATAGAAAATCCTGTCAAAATGATTGTTTAGGTGAATTATGGTTAAAGACAATACTTATGATTTAATTATTATAGGAAGTGGACCAGGTGGTTACGTAGCTGCTATTAGAGCTGGCCAATTAGGATTAAAAACAGCGATTATAGAAGAAAGCCAACTTGGAGGAGTCTGCTTAAATTGGGGATGTATTCCAACAAAAGCCTTATTGAGATCTTCTGAAATAAAACATCTTATATCAGTATCTAAAGACTTTGGTATGAAAGTAGAGAATAGCTCGTATGATTGGGAATTAATAATAAACAGATCAAGAGAAATCGCCGATAAGCTATCAAAAGGTGTAGAATATCTATTAAAGAAAAATAAAATAGATGTTATTAATGGACGTGGAAAAATTTCAGGAGTTGGAAGAGTAATTGTTAATAATAATTTGTATACTGCATCAAATATAATTTTAGCAACAGGAGCAAGGCCAAAAAATATTAATGGCCTTTTATCAGATAGTAAAAATATATGGAGCTATAAAGAAGCAATGATACCTGACAAAAAACCGGAATCTATTTTAGTGGTAGGTGCTGGTGCTATAGGTATTGAATTTGCAAGTTTTTATAGTGATTTTGGAACGAAAGTTACAGTAATAGAAGCTCAAAATCACATTCTGCCTAATGAAGATAAAGATATATCTGTATTTGTAAAAAGTAAATTAGAGAAAGAAGGAATAAAAATCCTTACAAATACTAAAATTAAAAAGATAACTTCATTAAAAGATAATGTGAATGCAGAATTTACTATGGAAGATGGTACTATTCATAAGGAAAAATATTCAAAATCTATAGTATCTGTAGGAATTGAAGCAAATATTGAAAATATTGGTCTGGAGACAGTAGATATTAAACAAGAAGATGGTAGAATTATTACAAATTATTTTGGTGAAACTTCTCAAAAAGGTATATTTGCAATAGGTGATATTACTGGTGCACCTTGGTTAGCCCATAAAGCTAGTCATGAAGGTATTAACGCAGTTAATTACATTTTTAACCCTAAAGAAGCTTCTAATCATAAAAAAATAATACCTGGATGCACATATTCTCGTCCTCAAGTAGCAAGTATAGGTATAACAGAAAAAAAAGCCAAAGAGTTAGGTTTAAAATTAAAGGTTGGTGTTTTTCCATTACATGGAAATGGAAAAGCAATAGCGTTGGGTGAGTCTAATGGGTTTGTTAAGACAATATTTAATAAGGATAATGGAGAGTTAATAGGAGCTCATATGGTAGGACCAGAAGTAACAGAGTTAATCTCAACTTACGCTATTGCTATGCAACTAGAGGCAACTGAAGCAGACCTATTTAATACTGTATTTCCTCATCCTACTTTATCTGAATCTATCCATGAATCAGTTTTAGATGCTTATGATAGAGCTATACATATATAATTAAGGAAAATTATATGGTGAACAAGAAAGTTAAAGAAGATTATATATCTAGATCACATTTAACTAATATCAGTGAAGTACATATAAAAAAACCTGATTGGATTAGAGTTAAGGCTCCGATTTCAAATGGTTATTTGGCAACAAAAGATTTAATTGATAAAGCAAAATTGAATACTGTTTGTCAATCCGCTTCATGCCCAAATATTGGAGAGTGTTGGCATAAAGGTCATGCAACTGTAATGATTTTGGGAGATGTTTGTACTAGAAAATGTGGTTTTTGCAATATAAAATCAGGGAACCCTAATACTATTGATTCATTAGAACCTAAGAGATTAGCAATTGCAATATCACAATTAAATTTGAAACATGTAGTAATAACTTCTGTTGATAGAGATGATCTAATAGATGGAGGGGCTTCACAATTTGTTAGTTCCATTAAGGAAATTAGAAAAATTTCTTCAGGAACTACTATAGAAGTTCTTACACCAGATTTTCAAAGAAAAATCGGAGCATTAGAAAAAGTTATAAATGCAAAGCCAGATGTTTTTAATCACAACTTAGAAACTGTTAGCAGGCTATACAAAAAGGTTAGAAGGGGAGCAAACTATCAACATAGTTTAAGCATATTAAAATTAGCTAAAGATATTGATCCATTTGTATTTACAAAATCAGGAATAATGGTCGGCTTAGGAGAGACATTAAAAGAAATAGAAAGTTTATTATATGATCTTAGAAGATCTTCTGTTGATTTTGTTACAATTGGCCAATATATGCAGCCAACAAAAAGTCATTTACCAGTTGTAGAATATTTGAAACCAATAGACTTTGATCATTTAAAACAATTAGCATACAAAATGGGTTTTTTATTAGTTTCTTCTTCTCCCCTTACTAGATCTTCCTATCATGCAGATGATGATTTTAAAAAACTGAAGTTAGCAAGAAATTTTAGCTTAAATGTTTAAATACTCTGTTAAAAAAAAAATGAATTATTCAAAAAAACAGATATTTGATTTAATATCTGACGTTTCCAAGTATCCAGAGTTTTTACCATGGTGTGTCTCAACTAGTATTTATAATAAATCTAATGATATATTTTTTTCTGATATGGAGATTGGTTTTAAGTTTATTAAAGAAACTTTTACTAGTAAAGTAACACTTATAGAATCTAATAAAGTTTGTTCTGAGGCTGTTAGTGGAGCTTTCAAAAAAATGAATAATATATGGGAAATAAATTATATATCTGAACAAGAATGTGAAATAAATTTATCAATTGAGTTTCAGTTTAAATCGTTGATTTTACAAAATATTATTGGGAAGTTATTTGAAAAAGCTTCAAAAAAAATGATTACAGCTTTTGAGGATCGTGCATATGATTTGTATAAATAATTTATTTAAAATTATAATTGACTTATTTCACTTAAAATTAACTTTAAACATGTTTGAACTGTTTGTTTTCGAATAGTTTCTCGATCTCCATTATAAATAAGCTCTTTGTGTATTAGTTTATTTTTTATAGCCATAACATGATGAACTAATCCTACAGGTTTTTCTTCTGTGCCGCCACCTGGACCAGCTATTCCTGAAACAGCAATTGATATATCAATATTATTTTGTTTTAATAAATTCAAAGCCATAGCAGAAGCAACTTCTTTACTTACAGCACCATATTTTTTAATTTCTAACTCTTTAATACCTAAGAGATTAATTTTAGACTCGTTTGAATAAGTTACCAATCCACTACTAAATATTTCTGATGACCCAGCGTGCATAGTAAGGTATTGAGCTATCATACCTCCTGTACATGATTCTGCTGTTCCTAATTTCAAACTATTAAGTTTTAATTTTATTACTAATTCTTTAGATAAGTTTTCTAAATCTAATATCATTTTATAAAATACTACCAATTAAACATACTAGTATAGCAGCATAAATTCCTGCAAATACATCGTCTAACATTACTCCAAAACCATCGCTCATTTTTTTATCTGCATATGAAGCAGGCCAAGGCTTTAATATATCAAATATCCTAAAAATAATAAATGAGATAAATACTAATACTATATTATCCATCACAAACATCATTGCTATTAATTGTCCTACAACTTCATCTATAACAATTACACTTGAATCTTTTTCTCCTGTCAGCTTCTGATAAGTGTTAGAGGCAATTACTCCCAATATAAATAATGTCGGTATAAATAAAAAAAATAAATTATAGCTTAATAAGTTTAAATAATATCCTATCACTAACCCTGCTAATGAACCAAATGTTCCAGAGGCAATAGGTATGAAACCTATACCAAGTACAGAAACAAACATGGTGTTAAGGTTAATTTTCTTCATATTAAGCTGGCCTAGATATAGTTGTTAAACATTGAGCCATAATACCTTCTTTTCTGCCCAAAAACCCTAGCTTTTCAGAAGTCGTAGCTTTGATAGAAACATTATTATTAGAAATGTTTAACATTCTTGCAATATTATCCTTCATTTTCTCTCTATATTGAGATATTTTAGGCTCTTCACATATAATAGTAATATCGGTATGAAGCAAAACACATTTATTCTTTATTAACATAGATATAGCATGCTCTACAAAAAATTCTGAATTTGTATTTTTCCATTTTGGATCTTTGTCAGAAAATATACTACCTATATCTCCGCCTGAAATACAGCCTAGTATGGAGTCTACCAGAGCATGTAATACTACGTCAGCGTCTGAATGTCCTTTTAAACCCTTATTAAATTTAATATCTATCCCTCCTAAACGTAGATAATTTGTTTTTTTATTATCAAATTTATGAATATCGATACCCATACCTGAAAGTTGTATATATTTTTTTTGGTTGAACATAATTTTTCTTAAATTTTTTAAGTCAGATTTATTAGTAATTTTTAAATTATAAGTATTTCCAGGAACTGTATATACTTTACTAAATAAAGTAGAATCATCTGTTAAATTTCTTTTCTTATTTTTATTGTGTTTTGTTAAAATATCTTTGAACTTAAAACCTTGTGGTGTTTGTGCTAAAATTAGGTTTTCTCTATCTATATGTTTAGTAATTATATTTCCTGAAATTTCTTTTACAGAGTCTGTCACTTTTACCACTGGCACAACAGCATTATAGTTATCAAGTTTTTTTAGAACTAAGTTAATAATACTGTTGTCAATATTTGGTCTAACAGCATCATGTATTAAAACATTTATAGGTTTAAATTTTTCTATATATTTTAATGCGTTATGGACAGATTCTTGTCTGGTCATCCCGCCATGAATTATATTTATTGAGCTAATATTATTTAAGTGTTTATTTGCTTGTTTTTGATGGCTCTTATTTATAACAACTACAACCTTAGCAATTTTTGGATTCTTTTTAAAGGTATTGACAGAATGATATATAACGGCTTTATTATTTATTATTTGGTATTGCTTAAGTATATTACTATCAAATCTTTTGCCTAAACCACTTGCTAGTATTATAGCTATTGTATCAATTTCTTTTTTCATATTATCTCAATATTTTTTATATAATTTAACATAAAATATTAAATTTATATATATATATATAAATAGACTAAAACATATTTATTCATTAATATGCCTAATTAATAGGCAGTTTTATGAAAATTAAGGTACTATAAATTATGAAGAACAATAAGAAATCCATTAAAGATAATTTAGATTTTAATATATTACTTCATAATATACCTGCAGCAATACTTCTTGTAGACTACAAATTTAATATAGTTTTTATTAATTATGCTGCTGAAACCTTACTTGGAGAAACTAGCAATAGTTTATCGAATAAGAATTTAAAAAATTTTTTGTCTCTTGATAACCAGCTGTATTCCTTAATTAATCAGGTTTTAAAACAAAAATATAATGCAACACAATATGATATTACGATTAACGATTTTAAAAAAAAACAAATTTTAGTGGATATAGAAGCAGGATTATATAATGACAATTATATAATTTTATGTTTGCATAAAAGGTCAATTGCAGAACAGATAGATAGAAGAGTTGTACAAAAAAATACTCATTCTGTCTCTGCTTTATCTGCGTTAATGGCTCATGAAATTAAAAATCCATTATCTGGAATAAAAGGTGCTGCGCAACTATTAGAAGATGTAGTAGGTGATGAAGATAAAGATTTAACATCATTGATTGTAAATGAAGTTGATAGAATAGGAGAACTAGTTGATAGAGTAGGATCAATTTCTGATAATAATATAGTAAGTAGAACAACAATAAATATTCACGATATACTTCAGAGAGTTAATAGGTTAGCTAAAGCTAGCTTTGCTAAAAACTGTAATATTATTGAATTATATGATCCTTCCTTACCTGAAATATATGGGGATATGAATTCTTTAATACAAGTTTTTTTAAATTTAGTAAAAAATGCTGCAGAGTCAAAAAAAGATGGAGTTATTACTATCCAAACTGGCTACCGTCACGGCTTTAATATTCAAGTATCTGGGAGTAACAATAGGCTAAAGTTGCCAATATTTGTTAATATAATAGATAATGGACCAGGTATACCTGAAGGAATTAGGTCTCATCTATTCGAACCATTTGTTACAAGTAAATATGGTGGTTCAGGTTTAGGTTTATCAATAGTTTCGAGCATAGTAGAAGAGCATGGAGGAATAATAGAAGTAAAAAGCGATAAAACTACAATTTTTACTGTATTATTTCCAGCCTTAGAGGAAGCAAAAAAATGAAAAAACCGTTAATTCTTATAGCGGATGATGATAATGCTATCCGGTTAGTTTTAGAAAAAAAATTTAATAGGTCGGGTTTTACCACAAAATCAACAAATAAGGGTAAGACCCTTCTTTCTTGGATAGAAAGTGGAGAAGGGGACCTTATTATAACAGATGTAGTTATGGAAGATTCAAATGGATTAGATTTACTACCTTTAATCCAAGAAATTAGACCTGATTTGCCTGTATTAATTATGAGTGGTTTAAATACTATAAAAACTGCAATTGATGCAAGTGCTGGAGGTGCTTATGAATATTTCCCCAAACCATTTGATCTGGATAAAGTCTTATCTGTAGTTATAAAAGCATTTAATTCTGATAAAAATAATTTAAATAAGCAAGTTACGGAGAGTGTACTAGACGATGATTTGCCTATAATTGGCAGATCAGCAGCTATGCAGGAAGTATATAGAATATTAGCAAAAGTAGTTGCATCTGATTTAACAGTGATGATAAGAGGTGAAAGCGGTACAGGTAAAGAGCTTATTGCTAGGGCTTTACATGACTATAGCTCTAGAAAAAACAATCCTTTTATTGCAATTAATATGGCAGCTATCCCAAGAGAATTAATAGAATCAGAATTGTTTGGCTATGAACGAGGTGCATTTACCGGAGCTGATAAAAAAAGCAAAGGTAAATTTGAATTAGCAGATGGAGGGACATTATTTTTAGATGAAATAGGAGATATGCCTATAGAAGCTCAAACTAGGCTCTTAAGAGTTTTACAAGACGGATGTTTTACAGCAGTTGGTGGTAAAAAATTAATTTACACGAATATCAGAATTGTTACTGCGACTCATAGAAATTTAGCTGATATGATTAATGATGGGCTTTTTAGAGAAGATTTATATTATAGGCTTAATGTTGTACCAATTTTTGTTCCTCCTTTAAGAGAAAGATCTGATGATGTACCATTATTAATTAATCATTTTATTGCTAAATTTACCGAAGACAAATCGGATAAAAAAAGTATTGACGCTGAGGCTATGTTTAAATTAAAAAATTATCAATGGCCAGGTAATGTGAGAGAGTTAGAAAACTTAATAAAACGTATTATTATTTTAATACCACAAAAATTAATAGATTTAGAGACTATAAATGCATATTTATCTAACTTAGAAAATATAAATTACAGAAATTCAGATAGCTCTCTAGGTGCATCAGTAGAAAAGCATCTAAACCAATATTTTGATCTACATAAAAATGAGTTGCCAGCAAATGGTTTATATGACCGTATAATTCATGAGGTTGAAAGGCCTCTAATAATTAAAACCCTTAAATTGGTACAAGGAAACCAATTAAAAGCTTCAGAGTTATTAGGAATCAATAGAAATACTTTAAGAAAGAAGATTATATACTTAGATATTAATATAGGAATTAATAATGTTAATAATTAAATTGTTATACAAATTATAGTGTTTTCTAATTTTATAAAAAACTACAAGCTTAATAAAAGTAATTCAGGTTTAAAAAGGTCCTGGCTATTAGGGGTTTTATCCTTACTGTCTGCTTTAGCTACTTTTATTGCAATGACTCCATCCGGAGATGCTAATAAATTCTTAATTCTATTATTATTAAATTTAGATTTAATTCTTTTAATTAGTTTAATTATAACAATAACAAAACGTTTAGTTAATATATGGTCACGAAAAAAAAGTGGCCAGTTAGGTGCGCAATTACATAGCAAAGTTGTAGTAATGTTTAGCTTGCTTGCAGCAGCACCAGCTATAGTTGTTGCTATATTTGGAGCAATATTTTTTACAGTAGGAATAGATAATTGGTTTTCAGTACAGGTACAAAATGCATTAAATAAGTCTTTATCTGTTTCAGATGCTTATCTAGAGCAAGCTCAGAAGCAAATTGGTACAGATGCCATTGATATTGCGGGTATGATTAATTCATCTGGCATTCTTAATGGTATTGAAAAACTTGATATCAAGAAAGAAAATGATTTAAAAAAATTTTTAAATCAAATTGCATATGAACGAAGTTTTACAGAGCTAATTATATTTGATGAAAATAGTAAAATAATAGCTGAGAGCGAATTATCTTTTCTTTTCAAATCTGACGTAAGGTTAGAATTGTTAAGTTTATCAAAATCTTCTAATAGACCAGCAATGAATTATTCGATTAATGAAAAAGAGAAAGTAGTTTCCGCAATATCTCCTATCAATATTTTCGCAAAACATTATATCTATATCAGTAAATTCAAGGACTCAAAAGTAATAAATGATATAAAACTAGTTAGAAATGCAGTTAATAATTATAAAAGTGTAGAAAATAAAAAAGAAGGGTTACATATCACATTTACTATGATTTTTATAGTTGTTGCAGTTTTACTTATGTTTGTTGCCATATTAATGGGTTTGAATTTTGCAAATGGTTTAGTAATGCCTATTACAAATTTAGCAAATGCGGCAGAGCGTGTATCATTAGGAGACTTAAAAGTAAGAGTACCTGACTATGGTAATAAAGATGAGATAGCTGATTTATCAAAAGTTTTTAATAAAATGACTGAGCAATTAGAAAATCAAAGGAATGATTTAATTGCATCCAATAAAGAGTTAGAAAGACGAATAAGGTTTACAGAAACGGTATTAACCGGAGTTACAGCAGGCGTATTAGGGCTAGATAAAAATGGTAAAATATTTCTTCCAAATAGAACAGCATTAGATTTATTAGACTTAGATTCTAATAAAATAAATAATAGTTACTTAATTAATGTAGTTCCTGAAATGAAAGAATTATTCTTAGACTTGAAAAAAAATAATCTACCATTGGTGATGGGGGAGCTAGATTTAACTAGAAAAAATAAAAAATTAACTTTAATTACTAAAATCACAATAGAAAAAGATAAAAATAAAATTCTTGGGTATGTTGTGACATTTGATGATATGACAGAATTTTTTAAGATTCAAAGAGTTGCTGCTTGGAGTGATGTAGCAAGAAGAATAGCACATGAAATTAAAAACCCTTTAACTCCTATTCAATTAGCTGCAGAAAGAATTAAAAGAAAATATAAAAGTCATATTACCTTAGAACCAGATGTTTTTCTATCTTCTATAAGTATAATAATTAGACAAGTTGATGGTATGAGAAAAATGGTAGATGAATTCTCTGCATTTGCAAGAATGCCAGTCCCAGTATACAAAAAAGCTAACTTAACAAACTTAGTAAAAGAGCTAGGTTCTATATCTCTTTTATCTAATAAACTTATTAAAGTAGAAATTAAGACTCCTAAAAAAAATATTATTGCTGTTATAGATGAGAATCAAATTAGACAAGCTTTACAAAATATTATATCAAATGCAATTAATTCGATGTTGGAACAAAAAAAAATTAATAATACAAAATATGAGTTAGCTATAGAATTAAAAGAGAGAGTCAATAATAGATATGCTATATTGGTCATAGATTCTGGTATGGGTTTACCTAACAATATATTAGAAGATTTAACAGATCCGTATGTTACTACTAGGAAAAATGGAACAGGTCTAGGTTTAGCAATAGTTAAAAAAATTATGGAAGATCATAATGGAGAATTGATTTTAAATAATTTAAAAGATAATAGTGGTGTTTGTGCAAGTTTAGTTTTTTCTGATAGAGTTTAATTAGGATAGGGTTAATAATGAAAAGCAATATTTTAATTGTTGATGATGAAAAAGATATAAGATTATCTATCACTGGTCTTCTTGAGGATGAAAACTATGAAGTTAGAGCTGTAAAAAATTCGGATGAAGCTTTAGATGCAATTTCTGAGCGGTTACCTGATCTAATATTATTAGATATATGGCTAGAAAATAGTAAATTAGATGGTATAGGTTTGCTAAATGAAATTTATAATAAATTTCTAGGAATTCCATGCATCATGATAAGTGGGCATGGTAATATAGATATTGCTGTTAACGCAATAAGAAATGGAGCGAGCGATTTCATTGAGAAGCCTTTTGAAGCGGAAAGGCTATTAATAACATTAGAGCGAGTTCTAGAATTATCTAAGCTTAAAAAAGAACATAAAGAATTATGGGTAAGAGCAGGAGGTGACCTAGAATTAATTGGAGAATCAAGTCATATAAAGAAAATTAAAAGTTTAATAACAAAGATTGCACCTACTAGGAGTAGAGTATTTATAACTGGAAAATATGGAACAGGAAAAGAAACTTTAGCTAGATTAATTCATCATAATTCTAAGAGATCTAGTGGTCCTTTTATATCGCTAAATGCAAAAATTTTATCTTCGGAATTGTTGGAAGAAGAATTACTTGGCGAGGAAGACAATCTGGGTAGAATCGTAAATATTGGAATTTTTGAACAAGCAAATAAAGGAACATTATTTATAGATGAAGTTGCGGATTTAACTTCAGAAGCACAAGCTTTTTTTGTAAAGGCTTTACAGGATAATACTTTTAAAAGAAAAAATGGAGAGATGAGAATTAATGTTGATTTAAGAGTTATTAGCTCTACTAGTATTGATTTAAATGAAAAAATTTTAAATAAAGAATTTAGTGAAGATTTATATTATAGATTAAATGTAATTCCTATTGAGATGCCATCATTATCTTCTAGAAAAGATGATATTCCAATTCTAATTAATTACTTTTTAAATAAAGCTTCTAATTTTTCAGGTGGAAAAAAAATAACTATTGATCAACAGGCTTTAGTTGCCTTACAAGATTTTGAATGGAATGGAAATGTACGACAATTAAAAAACACAATTGAAAGAATATTAATCATGATTGATGATATATCTCTAAATGAAATAACATATGAGATGCTTCCCAAAGATCTATTAAATCTAGATGTTAAAAATAGTAACACATATGATAAAGATTATTTGTATTCATTAAATCTAAAAGAAGCTAGAAACATATTTGAATATGATTATATCATGAAAAATTTAAATAGATTTAATGGTAATATATCTAAAACCGCAAACTTTATTGGTATGGAAAGATCAGCATTTCATAGAAAGTTGAACAATATGAAACAAGCTAAGAAATAAAAGTAGAGGGACTTCTTATGAATATAATTATTTGTGGAGCAGGAGAAGTTGGTTATAATATTGCAAGACTTCTTTCTGATGAAAAAAATCAAATAACTATAATAGATCATGATGAAAAAAGAATAGAGCATGTATCAAGTAAATTAGATGTAAGAACCTTAATTGGTTATGCTTCACATCCTAATATTTTGAAAGAAGCAGAAGCTGATAAATCTGATATGATAATAGCAGTTACGCAGTCAGATGAAATTAATATGATTTCTTGCCAAATAGCTCAAGCATTATTCTCTGTACCTATTAAAATAGCTAGAGTTCGATCTGAAGCATACAATATAGAAGAATGGAGGTCTTTATTTGATACAGGACTTTTTGCAATTGATGCATTAATTTCTCCAGAGTATGAAGTGGCTAAATCATTTACCAGGTTAGTAGCTGTTCCTGGAGCGAAAGATTTAATATCGTTTGATGATGATTTAGTCAGGTTAATAGAGATTAATTTAGGTGAAGACTGTCCTGTAATAAATACTCCTTTAAATCAATTAACGGAAATTTTTCCAGATTTAGGTGCAAGAGTAGTATATATAGTTAGAGATGAAGTTGGCTTCATTCCAAATAAATTGAGTGAGATGTTGCCTGGTGATGACATATATGTAATGGCTGAGTCTAATAGAACAGAACGTGTACTATCTGTTTTTGGAAAGGAGACTGCAAGAGCAAGAAGAATTGTAATAATTGGAGGAGGCAGAACCGGATTAAGAGTTGCAAAGTCTATAGAAGAAAATGAACCTCAATCAATGATTACTCTTATTGAAAGTAACGTAAATAGGGCTGAATCTATAGCAGATGAATTGAATAAGTCTGTTATTCTTAATGGAGATGCTTTAGACAAAGAAATTTTAGAAGAAGCGAATATTGCACAAGCTGATTTTACATTTGCAGTAACTGGCAGTGATGAAATTAATACCTTATCAGCTATATTGGCTAAAAAATATGGTTGTCATTCTTCTGCTGCATTACTTTCAGAAGATAGATATAGTCCTTTTGTTAGCTCATTAGGTATAGATGCTATTGTAAACCCCAGAGAATTAACAGTTTCAAGAATTTTGAGATATGTTAGGAAAGGTAAAGTTTTCCAAGTACAAAGTTTAAGAAACGGAGAAGCAGAAGTTATAGAGTTAGAGGCTATAGAGTCGTCTGTATTGATTGGAGTTCCATTAAGAGATAAGCCTTTACCAGATGGTGTCGCAATTGGTGCATTAATTAGGAATAAATCAGTTATACTACCTACTGGTTCTACTACAATTGAAGTAGGAGACAGAGTAATAGTATTTGCTAAACATGATTTTATTACAGAGGTAGAAAAAATATTCTCTGTTGGTATTGGTTTTTATTAATATAAATCCTCAGGGATAAAGTTTGAAAATTCAACAGACATATAGTTTTATACTTATATTACAAATATTTATGAGTTTTTCTGCATTTGTAGCTATAGTATGGTCACTATTAATAGGTTGTAGCTACATTCCATTTTTACTATTACTATTAATATCTGTTTTTATCTTTGTTTCTATTTATATATTAAATAATGAATTTAAAATTATAGAATTAGATAAAAAATCTTGTGTATTATCTATATTCATAACTTGGATATTATTAATATTAATGGGCGCTATTCCATTCTATATTATATTTCCTAAAGAAAATATAAGAGATATTATTTTTCTATCAGTGTCACTCTCATCTACCAGTGGTATATGGACAGAAATTAATACTATAAATAATCCAGAATTTTTAATATGGCAGGCAATTTTACAATGGTTAGGTGGATTATGTACTGTTCTTGTAGGTAGTTTTTTTGTGGAAATGGTATTAAGAAAGAGAAATATCATAAACGACTATTTTTCTATTGAAAATATTAAAATAATTTTTTATTTATTTCTTTCTTTTACTATAATTTTTATTTTATTATTTAAATTATTTTCTAATAGTTGGTCTAATTCTATTCAGCTATCCATGGCGCTAATATCTACAAGTAATGCTTATCTTTCTAATGGAGATATTATAGTAGAATCAAATATTATAACAAAAATTATTATGCTTTTTGCAATGATTGTAGGTTCTTTATCAATTAGTTTACATTATAGGTCTTTTACTCAAGGAGTGTTATCTTACTTTAGAAACAAAAGGTTCAAATTGGCTTTTATATTAATATTAAGTATTACTTTATTTATTACTATGGTCACTTTTAACGACATAAAAATTCCTTTTTATGAAAAATATATTGATGTTTGTTTTTTAATTATATCATTTATATCTACTACTGGATTGATTCCTCATAATTTATATCAATATGGGGCTTTAGCTAACTTATTGTTAATTTTATCTTTATTATGTCTCATAGGTGGGTCTGTAAGCTCTACTACAGGTGGTATAAAGCCAACTAGAATTTTATATATCTATAAATATATTTCTATAGAGTTATTTAGATTAGGAAATCCTAGAAAAATTAAAGCTAAAGAAAAAATTAACTCTATAGATGAAATTTCTCAAATATTAATTTTTACTATACTTTATTTAGCACTAATTCCAATTTTAGCTTCATTAATTTCAATATTTAATATTAATTTTGAAGAAGCATTTTTAATAGTAATTTCAGCACTTTCTAATACTGGCATTGGCCTATTAGAAATAGCAAATATTAATTATTATCCCAAAACATTTATCGAAGTAATTTTATTATCTATAATATTATTATTTGGAAGGATTGAAATATTTATAACAATGATTTTAATATCAAGTATTTTTTGGAAAAAACTATGATGTTAATGTTATTAACATAATGAACAGTTGTTGGCTAATTCAACCTAACCTTATAAAGGATAGGTTAGTTAGGAGAAGCTCTGAATCTGCTTTAATAGAACTTAAATCTTTGGCAAGAGCTATAAATTTAAAACTTTTATATTTCGATGTATTAAGGGTAAAAAATATCAAATCAGGAACATTTTTTGGTACAGGTAAAATTAATGATATTAAAAGTAAATTAAAACAAGATAATAATGAAAAATGTATAATTATCATAAATACTACTCTAAGCCCAATTCAACAAAGAAACCTTGAAAAACTTTGGAACACAAAAGTCCTGGATAGAACAGCATTGATATTAGAAATTTTTGGAGCAAGAGCTGTAACTAAAGAAGGTTCTTTGCAAGTTGAATTGGCACATATTACATGGCAAAAAACAAGATTAGTTAGATCATGGACCCATTTAGAAAGACAAAGAGGAGGAAGAGGCTTTTTAGGAGGTCCAGGAGAATTACAAATTGAGTTAGATAGAAGACATATAACTAGTAGAATTAAAAAAATAAAAATAGAATTAACTAAAATTAAAAAAACGAGAGAATTACAAAGAGCTAAAAGACAGAAATTATATCCTTTGGTATCACTAATTGGTTATACAAATTCTGGCAAATCTACATTATTTAACAAGATAACTGGATCTGATGAGTTTGTAAAAAATATGCTTTTTGCTACACTTGACCCAAAGCATAGAAAAGTTAGTATTTTTAATAATATTGATTTTATACTATCCGATACAGTAGGTTTTGTTAGTGATCTGCCAACTGAGCTAATAGAATCCTTTAAAGCTACATTAGATGAGGTAATTTATGCGGATTTAATTATTCATGTTAGGGACATTTCGCATAAAGATTATAATGCACAAAATGTAGATGTTTTAGAAATAGTGAGTGATATATTTGGTTATGATAAAAAACAAATACCTAATAATCTCATAGAAGTAATTAATAAAATAGATAAAATCGATGATAAGAATGATTATAGAAACACAAATAATAAGATATATATTTCAGCGCAAACAGGTGAAGGCATAGATAGTTTAATAAAATTAATAAACAAACGTATTAATATTAATCATAATAAAAAAAAATATTATTAATATACTCTTGACATTTTTACTTCTAAATCACACATACTAAATAGCAAGTATAGCAGTCTGATTAATAGAGTGCTAATATACATTAATTATAACAATAATATTAGGATATATGATATGCAATTTAGACCCCTTCATGATCGTGTTTTAGTAAAACGCATGGATAGCGAAGAAAAAACTTCTGGCGGAATTATTATTCCAGATTCAGCCCAAGAAAAACCAATGGAAGCAAAAGTTATAGCAGTAGGAACGGGTTCACGTTCTGAAGATGGCAAAATATCTCCATTAGATGTTAAAAAAGGAGATATTGTTCTTATCGGAAAGTGGTCTGGTACAGAACTTAAAATCGGTTCTGATGATTTAGTAATCGTTAAAGAGTCAGATATTATGGGAATAATGGGTTAATTTATAAATAAAATTAAGGAATTAATAAAATGGCAAAAGATGTAAGGTTTTCAACAGATGCTAGGGAGCGTATGCTTCGTGGTGTAGATATATTAGCAAATGCAGTTAAAGTAACTTTAGGACCAAAAGGAAGGAATGTAGTTATTGACAAGTCTTTTGGTTCCCCTAGAACAACAAAAGATGGTGTTACAGTAGCTAAAGAAATTGAACTTAAAGATAAATTTGAAAATATGGGAGCTCAAATGATAAAAGAAGTTGCTAGCAAAACAAATGATATTGCTGGTGACGGAACAACTACAGCTACTGTTTTAGCGCAAGCAATTGCAAGAGAAGGTTGTAAAGCGGTTGCAGCTGGTATGAACCCTATGGACGTTAAAAGGGGTATAGATATTGCAACAGCTTCGGTAGTTGCAGAATTAAATAAAAATAGTAAAAGAATTACTTCAAGAGCTGAAGTTGCTCAAGTAGGTACTATTTCTTCTAATGGTGAGAAGGAAATTGGTGAACTATTAGCTACTGCGATGGAAAAAGTAGGCAAAGAGGGTGTTATTACTGTTGAAGAAGCTAAAGGACTTGAGACAGAGCTAGATGTTGTTGAAGGTATGCAGTTTGATAGAGGTTATTTATCTCCATACTTTATTACAAATGCTGAAAAAATGACAACTGAAATGGAAGATCCTTATATTTTAATCCATGAGCAAAAATTAACAAATTTACAGCCTATTCTTCCTGTTTTAGAAAAAGTTGTGCAATCAGGTAAACCTTTATTAATTATAGCTGAAGATATAGAAGGGGAAGCTCTAGCTACTCTTGTCGTTAATAGGCTTAGAGGTGGATTAAAAGTTGCCGCAGTAAAGGCTCCTGGATTTGGTGATAGGAGAAAGGCAATGTTAGTAGATATTGCAACTCTTACAAATGCTCAGGTTATAAGCGAAGACTTAGGTATTAAATTAGAGAATGTTGACCTTAAAATGTTAGGTACTGCAAAGAGAGTTCACATAACAAAAGAAGAGACTACTGTAATCGATGGAGCAGGTAATAAGAAAAATATTTCTGCTAGAGTTAATCAAATAAAAGCTCAAATTGAAGAAGCTACTTCAGATTACGATAAAGAAAAACTTCAAGAAAGGTTAGCTAAATTAGCTGGTGGTGTTGCTGTTATTAGAGTAGGCGGAGCTACTGAAGTAGAAGTTAAAGAGCGTAAAGATAGAGTTGACGATGCAATGAATGCTACTAGAGCAGCTGTGGAAGAAGGTATAGTGCCTGGTGGTGGTGGTGCATTAGTTAATGCTTCTAAAGCTTTATCTAAAATAAAAGCTGAAAATAATGATCAAAAGGTTGGTGTTGAGATAGTTCAAAGAGCCTGTGAAGCTCCAATTAGACAGATAGCTGGCAATGCCGGTCATGATGGCTCAATCGTAGTTGGAAAAATCAATGATACAAATGATAAATCTTTTGGGTTTGATGCCCAAAGTGGAAAATATGTAGATATGATTAAAAAAGGTATTATTGATCCAACTAAAGTTGTGAGAACTGCTTTACAAGATGCTGCCTCAGTATCTGGTTTACTAGTAACTACTGAAGCTATGGTCGCAGACTCAGTAGAAGAAAAAGATGCTGGAGGCCCTGCAATGCCTGACATGGGCGGCATGGGCGGCATGGGTGGAATGGGTGGAATGGGCGGCATGGGAATGTAATTGCTGCTTATTAATCTATTTTATTTATTTAAATAGTAAAAAGAGCTATCTTAGTATAGGATGGCTCTTTTTTTTTATAAATTGTAAGGAATAAACATGAATAGCAAAAAGGTTGCATTTTTAGGTCTTGGAGTTATGGGATATCCTATGGCAGGGCATTTATCTAAGGCTGGTTATGATGTTACAGTATATAATAGAACAGAATTAAAATCAGATACTTGGTTAAAAGAATATAAAGGAAAAAAGGCTAGTAAACCATCTGAAGCAGTTAAGGGAGCTAAGGCTGTATTTGCTTGTGTTGGTAATGATAAAGATATTAAAGAAGTCTGTGTAGGTAGTAATGGAGCATTTTCAGAAATGGAAAAAGGTTCTATTTTTATTGATAATACAACAGCTTCAGCAAATATAGCGAGGGAGCTTAATGCTGAAGCAAAGAAATATAATATATCATTTTTAGATGCTCCTGTATCGGGTGGAGAGGCAGGTGCAATAAATGGTTCTCTAACGGTAATGGTTGGAGGTAATATAAATGTATTTGACGAAGCAAAACCCTATATTGAATCTTTTTCTCAAGCGGTAACTTTAATGGGAGAGAATGGAGCTGGACAATTAACTAAGATGGTTAATCAAATTTGTATTGCAGGTTTACTACAGGGACTTTCAGAAGGAATAAAGTTTGGAATGTTGTCAGGGCTAGATATTACTAAGGTTGTAGAAGTTATATCAAAAGGAGCTGCAGGTTCTTGGCAAATGCAAAATAGAGCTGAAACAATGTCTAAAGGCGAATTTGATTTTGGTTTTGCAGTAGAGTTAATGCATAAGGATTTACAAATTTGTATAAATGAATCTAAAAAAAATGGTGCAAATATACCAATAACAAATATCATCGATAACTTTTATAAAGACTTAATAGAAAATGGTAATGGTAGGAAAGACACTTCATCATTAATAAAGCTACTATAGCTTTTTAATTTTTCTCCAATTTTTATCTTTATTTTTTGAAGTACTTTTGATAAAATTTTGTTTGGTGTCATATTGTTCTAGCATTAATTTAAACCTATTTATAAATTTTTTATTTGCTTTTATTAATGCAATTTCAGGGTTAACATCTAAGTGCCTAGACAAACTTACAACAGAAAAAAGTAAATCACCAATTTCTTCTTCAATTTTTAATTGATCAATATTTGGTCTTTCTTTTTCTTCAATTACTTCGTTTAGCTCTTCTTTAACTTTATTTAATGGGCCTGTATAATTATCCCAATCAAAACACATTTCTTTGCTAATATTGCTGATTTCCAAGGCCTGCAGTAAAGAGCTATAAGACTTATTTATAGCATAAAAGGGGTTTTCATCCTTTTTTTCCTTACCTTCTTTTATTTTTATGCTATTCCATTGATCATTTAATTCTTTATCTGTTAATATTTTTTTATTTTTAAATACATGTGGATGTCTTCTTATTATTTTTTTACACAATGTATTAACTATATCTTGAAAACTGAAGTCTTTTTCATCTTCTTTTATTTTAGAGTGTAATAATATTTGTAGAAGTAAATCTCCTAATTCTTCCTTTATATTTTCGCTATCTTTGTTTTTTATAGCTTCTACTACTTCATAGGCTTCTTCTATTAGGTAGGGTAAGAGGGATGAATGTGTTTGTTTATTATTCCAAGTGCACCCGACCTCAGGATCTTTTAATGTTTTGATTATTTCTTCTATTTTAGCCATATTTATCATTTATCATCCTAGGCGCATAATGTATATTATCAGAAATAATATGAATTAAACTGATAAATATTAATAATTATTATATTTAAGACATTGTTTTAATTAGTTTAAATATATTATAAAACATGAGCCCTAAACTAAGCATAAATACTATACAAACAAAAACAAGTGATATAGTTTGAATAGAGGAAAAGCTTTCACCAAAGGATTTATATATATTAAGTCGTATAAAACCCAATACAAATCCAGATACAGTAAGATATAGTAATTTTTTATAAAATGATGTAGCTAAAATATTAGAGCCTATGATAGATGCCAATATCCATAGAATTGGATCTTTAATAGTTCCTAAAATTAATAGTAATAGAAAATCTGTAGTCATCATACTCTTATTACCATCCCATCTATACCAGGCTCAACATTTTGAGGACATTTACTATTTAATTCATTATAATCGAGCCAATGACCCATATGTGTTAAAATAGCTTTTTTAGGTTTTAGTTTGTCAATCCATGACATGGTTTGATCAAAGTGTGAATGACTATAATGAGGCTCATATCTAACACAGTCTACTATCCATAAGTCTAGATTTTCCAATTTTTTCATAGATTCATCGGGTAAATTATTAACATCTGTTGAATAAGCTATATTATCAAACCTATACCCTAGGCTAAATCCTTTGCCATGAATTTGTTTGATAGCTTCAACATTAATACCTTGTATTGTATTGTTACCTATAGCAATAGTATTTGCTGCCAAGCTTGGCACAGCCGGACCATATTTATTATCAAAAGCATAATCAAATCTACGCGTAATTTGATCTATTGTGTATTGATCAGAATATATTGGAAGTGGTTTATTATCTTTTCTTTGCCAGCAGAATGCGCGTAAGTCATCTATGCCATGTACATGGTCAGCATGCGAATGAGTATATAATACTGCATCAACGTCTTTAATATTAGCATCGATCATTTGCATGCGTAAATCAGGACTTGTATCAACTAAAAAAGTTTTATTATTTTTTTTTACTAATATAGAAACTCTTCTTCTTTTATTTCTGCTATCATTAGGATTACATGGACCCCATATGTTTCCAATTAATGGAACTCCCCCTGAAGAACCACAACCTAATATGGTTACTTCTATAGTCATAATTTAGCCTTAGTAAATAAATTAAAAAAATTATTAGTAGTTATCTCTTTAGTTTCATTAATAGGCATTTTTTTTATTTCAGATACCTTTTTTAGGGTTTCCGTTATAAAAGATGGTTCATTTCTTTTTCCTCTAAATGGAATAGGAGCTAAATAAGGAGCATCAGTTTCTATTAAAATTCTATTTATTGGAATAATTTCACATGATTTTCTTATATTTTCTGCATTTTTAAATGTAATTATACCTGAAAAAGAAATATAAAAACCTATATTTAATGCTGCATCAGCTAACTTTTGACTGGCTGTAAAACAATGAATAACACCTGTAAACTTTTCTTTTTTATATTCAGTAGTTAAAATTTCTATTATATCATCATCTGCATCACGAGCATGAATAATTAAAGGCAATTTAGTTTTTTTACTTACTTCAATATGTTTATATAAAGATTTAATTTGAATATCTCTTTTACTATTTTCATAGAAGTAATCTAATCCTGTCTCACCTATCCCAATTACTTTATCATTATTGCATTGTTCTAAAATATGTTCCTTAGATATATGATCTTCATCTTCAGCATTGTGAGGATGAGTTCCAATTGAACACCATATATTAGGTTGTTTTAATGCTATATTTAAAATTTTTGGAAATTCTTCAATTTTAGTACAAATAGTTTGCATTCCTAATACATCATTTTTTTTTGCATTATCTAGCATAATACTAAAATCGTCTTTAAAATCTGTAAAATCTAAATGACAATGAGTATCTATTATCAAACTATGACTCCTTTTTTTCTAGTCTTGGGAACACACCTTCTGGTTTAGGAAGAAGTGCTTCAGGACATAACTCATCATTAAAGTGTTCATATTGTCTTTTATTATTTGGTATTGACAGCTGGTCAAGTATTTTATTCGCTCCAATAGGTATAAAATTAAGTGCTATTAAACTAATTTTTTTTATTACGGTACACAAGACATATAAAACAGTATTCATTCGTTCTAAATCTGTTTTCTTTAACGACCAAGGGGCTTGCTCATCAATATATGTATTGCACTTTCTTATTACTATCCAGAGCTCTTCTAATGCGTTAGTAACTTGGTAATCATTCATAAATTCTTTTATATTGTTATTAATTGTATTTATTAGAGACAATAATATTTTATCTTCTTCATTATAGACTGTATATCCTGGCATAGATGCATTATTGTTTTTATAAACAAATGATAGAACTCTCTGAGCTAAATTACCATAATCATTTGCTAAATCTGAATTAACTCTTTTTATAAGAGCTTCTTCTGAAAAATCTCCATCTTGACCAAACCTTACTTCTCTTAATAAAAAGTATTTAAATTGGTCTAAGCCATAACTATTAATTATATGATTAGGACTTATTACATTTCCTGTCGATTTAGACATTTTTTCTCCATTTACTGTCCACCAACCATGTGCGTATATTTTTTTTGGTAATTCTATATTTGCAGCCATCAAAAAAGCTGGCCAATATATTGCATGGAAACGAAGTATATCCTTCCCTACTACATGAATATTAGCTGGCCAATATTTATTCCAGTTTTCTGAATTTGTGTTTGGATAGCCTACGCCTGATAGGTAATTTGTTAGAGCGTCCAGCCAAACGTATATTATATGCTCATTATTTGAAGGTACAGGAATTCCCCATTTAAATGTAGTTCTTGATATAGATAAATCTTCTAATCCTTTGTTTACAAAACTTAATACCTCATTATATCTACTTTTTGGTGATATAAAATCTGGATTATCTTTATAAAATTTTAATAACCTATCTTGCCAAGCTGAAAGTTTAAAAAAATAAGAAGGTTCTTCTACCCATTCTACTTCAGAACCATTTGAAGCAATATTTTTTCCTTCAGAGTTTTTTATAACTTCATCACTAGAATAAAAAGCTTCATCTCTTATTGAATACCACCCTGAATATTTATCTAAGTAGATATCACCAGTATTTTCTAATTTTTGCCATAAATTTTCTACAGCCTTTTTATGTCTTAACTCCGTAGTTCTAATAAAGTCATCATTATGTATTTCTAATTTATTAGTTAATTCTATAAAACTTTTAGAAACATTATTTGTAAACTCCTGAGGCGATATGCCTGCAGCTAAGGCAGATTTTTCAACTTTTTGCCCATGCTCATCAGTTCCAGTCAAAAAATTAACATCTTTACCTAACCATTTGTTATAATTTGCAATAGTTTCACAAATAACTGTAGTATAGGCGTGTCCTATATGAGGAACATCATTCACATAATATATTGGTGTTGTAATATAGAAATTATTATTTGATGTATCCATTATACTTTATCCAATATATTTTCTTTAATTTTTAATTTTTTAATATTCTCAATCAAAGTAATTATAGCTTGTTTTTTATCTAAATTAAAATCTGTAGTTTTATTTATTTGCATAAAAATGTTTTCCCATAAGGTAGGTAAGTCTGCAATATTAAAATTATTTATAAGATATTCTTGAGCATTTTTTTCATTAGTAGAAATATCTAAATCAATTAAGCTTAATGATCGTCTATAAGTTCTATTTAAAAATACTGTAATTAATAAATTTAATATTTTAATACCAAATACATTTTTTTTACTAATAATGTTTTTTAATAATATATCAACAATATCTAAATCAATATTTGTAATTTTAAGAAAAATATTAATTAAATGATCATATATTTCTAATCCATTATTATTATAAATCATCAATGCTTTACCAGGACTACCATTAGAAATTATATTTAATTTATATAAATCTTCTTCATTTTCATGCTTACTGTTATTTTTTATTATTAATTCAGTTTCATGAACTTTTAATGGAGAAAATCTTAATGTTCTACATCTTGACCTAATAGTATCTAAAACATTAGCCTTGTTACTTGATATTAAAATAATTAAACAGTTTTTAGGAGGCTCTTCTAATATCTTAAGTAATGAATTAGACCCATGTTTATTTAAATTATCTAAACTATCTATTATTGCAATTCTCCAACCTCCCTCACCAGAAGTCTTTGAAAAAAAAATTTCTAACTCTCGAACTTTACTTACAGGAATTATATCTTGGTTATATGGGTATTTATCTACTTCAATTCTTTCAATAATTTTTAAATCAGCATGCGTTCTTTCAGAAACCCTATTGTGAATTAAATTGTTTTCTTCAAAATTAAAATTTAGGACGTTAATAGGCATTAGTTCTGAATCAGAAAATAATAAAGGTGCATTACTAGTAGCTTTATTCTGCGATAGAATAGAGCGCGCAGCACTATAGGCAAATGTAGCTTTACCTATTCCTGGAGGACCTTCCAGAAGCCATGCATGATGTAAGGAGTTACTGAAAAAAGCATTCTGAAAGATTTCTCTTTCATTCTTATGTCCAATAAAGACTTTTGTATTTTTAGGGTGTATGTTTAATAGCATTATATATTATTCTACTAAGTGATAATTTTATTTAGATTATTTAAAATTATTTTACCTATATTTTCTACAGTGTCTGAAGCATTAATTAAAATATATCTTTTTTTTGTATTTGCTAAACTTAAAAAGTAAGCTCTTATTTTTTCATGAAAATCATTATTAAATTTTTCGTATCTATTCTTCTTATTATTATCTCTTTTATTAGCTCTAATTAAAGATTCTTTAATATCCATATCAAAAATAAATGTTAAATCAGGTGTGATATTTTCTGTTACTTCTTTAATTATATTCATTAAAAATTTTTGATCTACTTCCTGAGCATGCCCTTGATAAGCCATAGTTGAATCTATAAATCTATCACAAATAACAACTTTATTATGTAATAAAGATGGTTTTATGACTCTTTTTATATGCTCCCTTCTTGCGGCGTTATGTAATAAGGCTTCTGTAATACTATCCCACTTATCTATAGAACCTTTTACAAGTAATTTTCTAATAGCTTCAGATTCCTTACACCCTCCAGGCTCTCTAGTTAAGACTGCTTCTATATTATTAGATAATAAGTATTCATATAACATTTTTGCCTGAGTACTTTTTCCAGTTCCTTCTCCACCTTCAAATGTAATAAAAAAACTTTTAGATACCTTTTTATTGATCATTTAAGAGGGTTTCCCCATATTAAATATGAAAGAGATCCAAATAATCTGCCTATAGGCCCTGCTTTATTAATATTATATTCTGGAAATAGTTTGTGCTCAGAAACTAATTCTCCCTTATTATTCTTGATTAATAATTTTGCAACAGGTGCATCTTGATTTAAAGGAGGTATTAAGGGAGCGACATACTTAATAATAGCCTTTAGATCATTATTATTATTAGCTTTAGATAATGTTAAAATAACTTTTTCTTTTACCACAAGAGGTACTGTAGGCCTATTTCCTAGCCAAATATTTGCAGAATCTACTATTTCATTCTTTTCAAACAATACTATATTTTTATATTCTCTAAATCCCCAACTCAATACTCTTTCAGCTTCTATGCTTCGTAATTTAGTTCCTTCCATTCCATTTAAAACTAAAATTAGCCTCCTTCCATTCTGAATTGCTGATGCAACTACTCCATGACCACTAGCTTTTGTATAACCAGTCTTTAGGCCATCTGCACCTATATCGTCATATAATACTGGGTTTCTATTAGATTGTGCAATACCATTATAAGAGAATTTTTTTTCTGCAAAATAATGCATATAATCAGGAAAATCCTGATAAAGTTTTTTAGAAAGTAAAGCTAAATCTAAGGAAGACATAAGATGTTCTTTATCTGGCCAACCAGTAGAATTAGTAAAATAACTATTTTGAAGTCCTAATTCTCTAGCTCTTTTATTCATACTATCTGCAAAAGCGTCCTCAGAACCGTTTAAAGCCTCTGCAATAACAATGCATGCATCGTTTCCTGATTGTATTATTATACCTCTTAATAGGTCTTCAACAGTAACTTTTGTTAAAGGTTCTAAAAACATACTTGATCCACTTGGCGCTAATTCCTTACCATTTTTTTTATCTTTTTTTCTCCATGCATTTTCACTAACTACTAATAATGTATCAAGACTAATTCTATCCTGTTTTATAGCTTCAAATGCCATATAAATTGTCATTAATTTACTCATAGAGGCAGGAGCCATAGACACATTAGAATTTTTATTAAGTAATATTCTTCCGGTATCATAATCCATTAAGACAGCATATTTTGCTGAAGTATTAATAGTTGTCTCTGATAAAGATTGCTTTAAATTAAATAGGCATAAAATCATAATACTTAAAAGTATTTTAAAAAAGTAAATTACTGGTATTTTAGACATAAAACCTCCTAGATAAAAAATTATTAAAAATTATTCTATAATTACTTTCGTGTTAATTTTATTATTTTTTAGTTTTCTTTGAACATATTTTATATTTTCATTATTTTGAATAGGCCCTATTTTAACTATATATAAAATTCTATCATTTATATTAACAGTATTAGTAAATACTTTATAATTAATATAATCTTTATTTCTAAGCTTATCTGATAGTCTATCTGCATTGCTAGCTTCTTTAAAGACCCCTACCTGTAAAAAATACTCTTTATTTTGTTTTACATTGGTTTTTAATAGCTTTTTACTATTTTTTACCAATAAATGTTCTCCATAATCAATTACTTCTACTCTAACTTTTCCTGTGCCTTTTTGAATTATTCCTAATAACTGAGCTGATTTATAGGATAAATCAATTATTCTATCGCCGACAAATGGACCTCTATCATTTATTCTTAAAACTATACTTCTATTGTTTTCTAAATTTGTGACCTTTACTAAGCTTGGAATAGGCAATGTTCTATGAGCAGCTGTTACAGCATATTGATCAAAAATTTCTCCATTTGCAGTTAATTTGCCATCAAATTTAGGACCGTACCACGATGCAATACCTTCTTCAAAATAATCAGGGTCTTCTTTTGGAATATATTGAATTCCATTTATAGAATATGGATTGCCAACTTTATAATAAGGAATAATTTCTTTTTCTTTTTTATAAATAGTATTATCTTCTTCATTTTTTGTAGTATTAATAACCTTTTTTGATATATGGTTAACTAAATTTAATTCAGCACATGCAGATAAAAAAAATAATACTAATAAAAGAAAAATATTTTTCAATATTTTATCCTGTCTGCTAGAATTCCAATAGATAATGCATAATAGGTTGATGCATTATATTTCTTTATTGTAAAAAAATTATCATATACGAGAAATTTTTTACCTTTAATTCCATCAGGCAGCACAAGGTATGCTTTTAAATTTAAATAAGGTAACTTTGTTCCATCAATTCTTAATATATTATTATCGGACCAATATTTTAATGTTTTAGATTCATTTTTATTATCTATATATGATTCTAGAAATTTATTAGAGACTTTAACTTCTCTTCCCCAGGTTTTCGAATTATCCCATCCATGGGATTTTAAATAAAAAGCTATAGAAGCAAATACATCTAAGTGATTATTCCATATATCTTTTCTACCATCTTTATCAAAGTCTTGAGCATATGCTAAATATGAAGATGGCATAAATTGACTTTGCCCCATTGCTCCTGCCCATGAACCTTTCATGTTTTCTAATTCTATATATTCTTTATCGATAATTTCTATTGCATCTAACAACTGTTTTCTAAAAAATTTTGCTCTTCTTCCTTGAAAAGCGAGTGTAGTAAGTGAAGATATAACTGAAAATGATCCTGTATACGTTCCATAATTCGTTTCTATGCCCCAAATAGACAAAATAAACCTTGGTTGAACTTTATATACCTCTGCTATTTTAAATAAATCATTTCTATATTGTTCATATTTTTTTTTACCAATGTTAACTCTAGTATTATTGACGGTTCTTTTAAAATAATCATTAAATGTAATTTGAGTTTCAGGTTGTTTTTTATCTAATTTTTTAACTTTAGGAGTTATGATAACATTATCCATAGCTCTATTAAATGTTTCCTCTGATATACCACGTTCTAAAGCATCAGATTTTAATGATATAAGCCATTTATCATAATTATTTTCATTAGAATATGAATCATTAGTAAACAATAGAAAAATAGAAGAAATTAATAGAATTTTGTTATAAATAAACATATTTAATAATAACATTTATAATTATAAATTCATGTAAAAAATATAAAATATATAACTTTTTACTTTTATAATATTAAATTTAGTTTAGAAATATAAAAATACTGGAGAGATGGCTGAGTGGTCGAAAGCACTGGTCTTGAAAACCAGCGTACGTGT
>CAJWSU010000003.1:0-104935 GCA_913046335.1 uncultured Pelagibacterales bacterium
TTTTAAATCCTACAAAGGATTTTATACCAATAAATATTAATACTAAAAAGGTAAAAACGTATGCTGAATATACAAATATTAAATGGTTTTCCATTGTACCTCCTTTTACAATTAATTGTTTTTACTAAAATTTTGAATAAATAATTTCTTTAGTTTTCTATTATTTAATTCAGTTTGCACATTGATGAGTAAAAATGAAAAATAAAAAAATAAAAACCCTAAAGCCATTAAAATTAATGGGATCATCATATCTATATGTATAGTAGGTCCATCTAGTTTTATTACGCTTGCCGGTTGATGAAGAGTATTCCACCAATCAACTGAAAACTTTATAATTGGAAGATTAAAAGCTCCAATCAATGTTAATATAGCTCCAGCGCGCGCTCCCTTGTATTCATCCTCAAAAGATCTAACTAAAGTTATATGTCCCATATAGATTAAAAATAAAATAAAAACTGATGTTAGACGGGCATCCCATACCCACCAAGTACCCCATGTAGGTTTACCCCATATCGATCCTGTAACTAAAGCAATAAGAGTAAAACTTGCTCCTATAGGTGCGCTGCATTTAGATAAAATATCAGCTAAAGGATGTCTCCATACAAGTGCAAATAGGCTCATTATTGTCATTGAAAGATAAACCATCATTGCCATCCATGCTGCAGGAACATGAACATACATAATTCTAACTGTTTCTCCTTGTTGATAATCGGGTGGAGAATTAAATAAGCTATACCAAAGCCCTACAGATATTAATATAATCATCATAAATAGTGCGTAAGGATAAGACTTTTCTGAAAAAATTCTAAATCTAGATGGGTTAGCTAAAAAATTAAATATATTTTGCATGCATAATCTCTTATTCCCAACCAAGGCGCAAAGCCTTAGAAGCTAAAAATGGAACTACAAATAACGAAAGAGGAAGAATTGCTGCTAACGCATATATATGTCCGCTACCTCCTAAGCCTAAAATTTCAGCAGTAATTGCCCCTGAACCCAATATTAAAACAGGTAACATTAAAGGTAGTATTATTAATGCTGTTAATACTCCTCCTTTTCCTATTGCGCAAGATAAAGCTGCAGGAGTAGCACCTATTAAAGTAAGGGATGGGGTGCCTAATAAAAGTGTTGAACATAATACCCACCAATATGAAATGTCTAATCCTATTATCATAGCTAGGATAGGAGAAAGAATAACTATTGGAAGACCATTTGTTAGCCAATGAGCAAAACATTTAGATAGCACAATAGTTTCTAGTGATATTCCTGATAACACTAACTGTTCTAGAGACCCATCTTCAAAATCAGACCTAAATAAGCGATCTAAAGATAGCAAGGAAGAAAATAAGGCTGCGACCCATATTGCTCCCCCTGCAATACTTGTTAATAAATTAGTGTCCGTCCCTGAAGATAAAGGAAACATTATAATAGCTAATAAATAAAATAATAAGGCAGCGCCAGCGTCGCTTGATCCTTTAATTACTAGATGCATATCTCTTAAAATTAATCTATAAAATTTCTTCATACTTATTTATATATCTTCTCTTTTAGTAAATGGAATTATTAAATATCTATAAAGTTATTTCTAATGCATTCAACACCTTTAAATTATCATGTGTAGCGCATAATATTGCACCCTTATTCTTAAGGTGGATATTCATTATATCTATTAAAATTTCTCGATTATCATTATCAAGAAAAGTTGATGGTTCATCTAAAATCCAAACTTTAGCAGGACAAAAAGAAATTCTTAATAAACTTAATCTTCTTTTTTCACCTGCTGATAACCAAGAAGCAGGAAAATTCATAAATTTTTCAAATGACAGCTTTTTTATGCATTCATTAAAGATACTTGGTTCTACTGACCACATTTTAGCAAAAAATAATAGATTATCTTTAACAGTTAGCGATCCTTTTATAGCATCTAAATGACCTAACCAGGCAATAAGAGGTTTATCTGAATAAAAAGCCGGTAATATTTCATTATCAAACCATAATATTTTTCCACTTGTTATTGGAGTAAAGCCGGCCAAGCATCTTAATAATGAAGTTTTTCCAGATCCATTTTTACCCTTAATAATAATAATCTGTCCTTCCTCTAAATTTAAGCTTAAAGAAGAAAAAATTATTCTACCGCTTCTTTCAAAAGATAGATTTTGAGCTTTAATTAAAAAATTTTTATTCAATTAATCACCTATCATATTATTCATAAGTTCTTGTGTCTTCTATTACTATACCATCGTTAGGTATCTTACCTTTTGCAACAATTTCTACATCAGCCCTTAGTTTTAATTCAGATTTAGCCTCATCTATCAATATATTTGTAATATCACTGTTATCAGAAAGCTCCACTAATATCTTTAAGGTATCCTTATGATCGACGTTGCCAATAACTAATCTTAACTTAGATACCTGCTTGATTTTATTTGATATATTTGCAAGCTGTTCTGGTCTAACAAACATTCCTCTTACTTTAGTCGTTTGATCAGCTCTTCCCATCCAACCTTTTATTCTCATTGCCGTTCTTCCGCATTTACTTTTTTCAGTTATAACAGCTGATAAATCACCAGTAGCAAACCTAAACAATGGGTACTCATGATTTAAAGTAGTGACAACTACTTCACCTACTTCCCCTTCTGGCAAAACATCATCTGAACCAGGCCTTACAATTTCTATTATAACGCCTTCATCACAAAACATGCCTTCACTATCCCAAGTCTCGTAAGCTACTAAACCTAAGTCTGCTGTTCCATATGATTGAAGAACAGGGCACCCTAATTCGCTTAGTATTTTTTTTAATGATGGGGGGCAAGCCTCGCCACCTACTAAACCAGTTTTTAATGATGAAACATCTATACTTTTATCTTTAGCTTGTTCTAAAATAGTTTTTAAAAAAGACGGTGTTCCTACATACCTATTAGGTTTTAGGCTGTTAATAGCCAAAATTTGTTGGTCAGTATTTCCAACTCCTCCAGGAATTACGCATGCTCCTATTTTATTAGCTCCTTGTTCCATCATCTCGCCAGCAGGTGTAAGATGATAAGCAAAAGTATTATATACTTTATCTCCTTTACTAAAATCAGCAGCATACATTGCACGAGACATTCTCCAAAAATCATCACATCCTCCAGGCTCATAAATAGGTCCAGGAGAAACAAATAAATTCTTATAATTATTTACTGGAATAATAGAGAGCCCACCCAAAGGAGGTATGTTTTTTTGCATAGACGATAATAATGATTTTCGCGTTATTGGAATTTTTTGAAGACTTTTTTTATTTATGATTTCATTTGGGTTAACATTTAATAATATATCTTTCCAACCTTCTGAAGACTTTATAGCCTTATTTAATATCTGCCTTAATTCCTTAAATTGTTTATCAGTTCTAATTTCTTCAGGTCTTCGTTCCAAATCTTCATTATCCATAATTATAATCCTATTAAAAATTCTTAATTTTAAATTACTATAATATATAACACCTACATATTCATACATCTATAATAGTTTTTCGTACGTACATTTTTAGGGAAGAGAGGAAAACATTATTATGACAGAAAAAACTAGTAATTACCTTCAAGTAGAGAAAAAATTTTTATCAGACTCTATGAATTCTCCATTGCTTTCTAAAGAACAAGAGCAGTCTCTTACCAAATCATGGAAAGATAATAAAGATGCTCATGCTTTAGAAAAGTTAATATTGTCCTATACTAAATTAGTTATAAGAATTGCCTCACAATTTAAGCATTATGGATTACCATTTAATGATTTAGTGCAAGAAGGACATATTGGTCTTTTACTAGCAATTGAAAAATTTGATTTAAGTAGAGATTTAAGATTCTCCACATACTCAAGATGGTGGGTAAGGGCGACTATACAAGAATATGTTTTAAAAAACTGGTCGATTGTAAAAACTGGTTCTAGTTCTGCTCAAAAATCATTATTTTTTAATCTAAGACGTTTTAAAATTAATGGAGAAGTAAATTATGAAGAAAGAAAAAATATAGCTAAGCTTTTAGGTGTAAAAGAAAAATTTATTTCTGAAAGAGAAAATCATATACTTAAAAGAGATGCATCTTTGAATACTCCTTTAAATAAAGATACAGTAGAAGAATGGCAAAATTTTTTAGTAGATAATACTCAAGAAAATATAGAAGAAGCTTTTATAAAAAATGATGAAAAGTTAAGAAAAAAGAAGTGGTTAATTAAAGCACTGGAGACCCTAGATAAAAGAGAAAAAATAATAATAAACTCGCGTCATATGTGTGAATCCCCTTTAACTTTAGAAAAAATTGGTGAGCAACTCAAAATAAGTAAGGAGAGAGTGAGACAAATTGAATCTGCTGCGATGACAAAATTAAAATTAAAGATTAAAAGCTATATAATAGGAAATAAACATAAAACAAATATTAAAAAATTATGCAAAATATCTAACTAAAATTTTATACATAATTAACATTTCATTTTTTAGTTTGTAAAAGAAAAGCCTTATAGATTATATTTCTGTAAATAACTATTTGCATAAATATTTATTAATCACTAATTTTGAATAGTTTCTAGTAATTGACCATTTTTTTCAAATAAAGCTGCAAAAACTTGATCCTCTCCCCCATCTAAAGTGACACCAAATTTACCTGATGCTATACCTTTTTCTTTTGGATCAAAACCTCTAATTAACCTAACCATATCCATATAAGGCTCCTCCAAGTTAGAAAAGCCTCCTCCCCACCATAATTCATCACTTTGCGCTTCTATAGGTCTGTCTTTAGATAATCCTGCAGAAACAAATAAAAGCGTCTTTTCTTCATTATATGCTAAACGTTTTAATGATGACATATAATTAGAATGTCCTGGATTACTATCTATCGCTCTATGGATTTCTACAGATGCTCTAGATAAGGCAGACGCGCCATCTCTTGCTGCATGATATAATAATTCTGAAGAAATGCCGTATGACTCTAAAATTTGATCTAGCCCCTTACTATACATCCACTCTACTAATTCTAATGGATTAGGAGACATATGTAGGGCTCTAGATTTCTCTAAAAGCTCCTCAAAACAGCCTCTTAAGAAAACAACATCGTTAATATCAAAAGAATTATTTGACATGAAAAAAGATCTTAATTTAAGAGCAATATCGATTACTTTTTTTGACTCATTAATTTTATTTTTATTATTACCTAATAAATTTCCTGTGAGAACTAATCTATCCTTTAATCTACTTTTGTCTAATATTTGTTTACATACTTTTTCAAAAGATTCTGCTTTACCTCTTACTGCTCCTACCACCCATACTCTTTCTAACGATCCTAAATTATGATTTCTAATATTATTTCCATATATTTTTTTTTCATAACTTGTATGAGCATTTAATTTATAGTTGCTCATATACAATACCCTTCACTGGTTACTTAACCTTAAGATTTTCTTCTGTTTTTTTTATAGCTTCTTCGATAAGAATATCCTTAACTGCAACCATTTCACGAGCAAAACGCCCTAAAGCTAATTCATATAATTGCCTTTCACTATAAGATTGCTCGGGATCGCCTTCTCCTCTATATAAGTCTCTTAGTACTTCCGCAACAGAGACAGGATCACCTTTATCTAATTTATCTTTATAGTCCTTTTCTCTTTTAGCCCACATAGTTTTTCTAATTCTAGCTTTGCCTTTCAAAGCTGTAAGTGCTTTGTTCATTTCATCCTTCTCACAAATAGATCTTAAACCCAGTTCATCTACTTTATTGACAGGGATTCGTAAAGTCATTCTCTCTTGCTCAAAAAATACTACCAAAAAATCTACTTTATTTTTTAAAATAGTCTGAGTCTCATAGCTTATAGCTTTACCTAAACCATGCTTAGGATATATTAACCAATCTCCTATTTCATATGTGCTTTCAATAGTATTCATTATTATCCTCAAATTTTTTTATTTAATAAAATTATCCACCTGGCTTATCAGAATAAAACTTTTCAAACTTATTTTCTACTCCCTGAAAATCTTCGGCATCACTCGCGTGTTCCTTTTGTTCAGTAATATTAGGCCAGATATTTGACTGTGTTGCATTCAAATCAAGCCACTTTTCCGCTTCCGAATCTGAGTCAGGTATAATTGCTTCTGCAGGACATTCCGGCTCACAAACCCCACAATCTATGCATTCATCTGGATTTATTACCAGCATGTTTTCTCCTTCGTAAAAACAATCTACAGGGCATACTTCAACACAATCTGTAAATTTACATTTAATACAAGATTCATTTACCACATAAGTCATTTTGGTACCTCCTTTACAATTTATGCATATAAAATTATTGTATTTTCTTTAAAATTTTTTGTTTTGCTTCCATTCTCTCTCTATCTTCAACATGAATTAAGCCTGCAATTCTTCTAATCAGCATATCTTCTGCAGCATTTAATTCTCCGTCAACATATGCTAATTCCCATAACATCTCAAGCAATCTAATTCTTTTTTCAAGCTCCCAAGATTCTTTTATAACCCTTGTGAAGCCATGTAGCTGAGTTGCCTCTTCAGCTAATTTTTTTCCTTCTGTTAAAACTTTACTTGCTTGTTCATTATCTAAATTAAATTGCTTTTGTATCATAGATAATATTAGTGATTCTTCTTTTTCATCAAAGACACCGTCCATTGAAGCCGCCTCACATAATATTGCAACACAGGCAACCTTATAATCATTATTAGAATCTTTTATTTCTACATCAGTATTTTTAAAAATATTTTTAAAGGAATCAAACATACCATACTCCAATATATTATTTATAGTAAAAGAAATTATAAAAATTCCTTTTTGATAATGCTATTAACACAATATACATAATTTATCTAGGCAAGATTTTAATTAATTTTGAGATTTTTTAATATAGAAAAAGGAGAATTCATATTTTTTTTATCTTTTAACCGTGAGTCTTTAAGGTCTTCTTTTTTATTCTTAAGGATATACTTAACTGGATTATTTTCATCTCTCTGGTAATTTAATTTACTTAATAAAATTTTAAATTGACTATGTGTAATATTAAAATTTTTATTAAATAAAGACATAGTTTTTTTATTTAAAAATAATATATTTTTAGACTTCAAAACGGATTGAAGATTACTTATTATTTTCTCAGTTAGCTCAACATGATAATAGCCATCTCCTATTAATATAAATTCATTTGCATAAACTAATTCTTTAGGAGCGCGTTTTAAATTAATCTTTTGCCCTATTGAAGGATAGGGCTCCCTTTGCTTAATTTCAAAAAAAACCTGCCTTAAGTTCCATAAATATTGCACCTGACTTCTTACAAATAGTTTTGGCAGCCATATAAATAATCCTCCTATTTTTACTCCAAAGTCATTAAGTTTCTCTTTATCCTCTATAGATAAGCTATTAACTAATTCTTGCACCTTGGCAATCTGAATAACTCCTAAAGACTCATTAAGTTGGAAGATAAGGCCTCTAACTTTGCCACTCTTATATTTATTAATGAGAATTGTTAAAGGACTTACAATGTTTTTAATAGTGCTCTTTAAATAAGATGTTAGCCTTCTTCTGATTATTTTTTTGTCTGTATCGTCTAATAAAATAAAATTTTTTAGATAAATTCTTGGTTTAATAATTGAAGGTCCTTTAATCAATTTACCCAATAAATTATTTTTCCAATAAATATTCATTTGATCATCAAAACTTATATCTTTGTCATCACCAGCATAAAATTGTTCTACTCTATTTTTTAATTCTTTCGATAAAGTTCTTCTAACTACTTTTAAAACCTCTTTTTTATCTTCTGCATTTTTAGAAACTTCATTAATGAAACTGAAGCCTTCTATTCTTCCTATAAAATGTCCTTCAACCAAAACTGAATTATCTTTAGAAACACTAGCTATTAAATCACTTTCGCCTTCTAAATGTTTAGAAAATTTTGCCATTTTATAATCAACAAATCTTTCCACCAAACCTAAATGTAAAGCATCTGATAATCTATTCTCTATATATCTTGCCCTAGTGCCTAATTCACTTTTTTTACTAATCCAATTTTTATGATTAGCAATATAGTTCCATGTTCTAACATTAGCCAACCTACTTCCTAATAGGTCCAACTCTCCTTTAATGTTATTTAATTCATCGAGTTTCTTATTAACCCAATTTTCTGGAATTTTTTCCTGATCAAAAATAAAAAAGAATAATTCTTCTAAAAGTTTGGAATGTGAATCATCAAAATTTTTTCCGTAATCAGGAATAGAACATATTTCCCATAATAACTTTACTTCTTTTTTTCCATTAAGCTTAGTTACTATATCTTGATTTTTAGATAAAATTTTTAATAATTTTTCATCTTCTGCTTCCGGACTTAATATTAGGTATGGCTTACTAGGCATTAAACTTAAACTTCTTAGTAAAGTACTTAAAGTAGAAAAGTCTAGTGAACTATTTCTCCACACCATATTATTAATACTAGGAAAAGTATGACTTTCTATAGAACTTATCATGTGTTGCGTAAAATCTAAGCATCCTGCAGTAACCCCAAAAGTACCATCTCTTCTATACCTTCCAGCCCTTCCTGCTATCTGCGCTAATTCAGATGTAGTTAAAGGGCGTGTCGTCCTTCCATCAAATTTATTGATTTTTGCAAATGCTACATGATTAATATCCATATTTAAACCCATACCTATAGCATCAGTTGCTACTAAGTAATCAACTTCACCAGATTCATACAGCTCTACTTGTGCATTTCTTGTTTTAGGACTTAATGCGCCCAAAACTACAGCTGTGCCCCCATGTTTTCGTTTTACTAATTCAGCTATTTCATAGACATCATTAACAGAAAAAGACACAATTGCTGACCTTCTAGGCATTCTATGTAACTTAGTTTTTCCTTTATATTGCAAGCTAGAAAAACGTTCCATATTTTTAATGATGATAGAAGGGTATATATATTTTAATAAGATTTCTAAACTATCAGAGCCTAGAAACATAGTTTCTTTATCTCCCTTAACATTTAGAATTTTGTCTGTAAAAATATGACCTCTATCATTATGATTACAAAGCTGAGCTTCATCTATAGCAACAAAATCTACTTTTAAATCTTTGGGCATGGCTTCAACTGTACAAACAAAATATTTTGCACTATCTGGAACTATTCGCTCTTCACCTGTAATTAATGCAACATTTAATAAGCCTTTTTTTTTGACTAATTTATCATAAACCTCTCTTGCTAAAAGTCTCAAAGGACAACCTATAATGCCTGAAGAAAATTTAATCATACGATTAATAGCGTAATGCGTTTTTCCAGTATTAGTAGGACCTAATAAAGCTACTATACTTCCAAAATAGTCTTGAGAATTTAAAAAAACTTTTGTTTGTAAATTATTATTTAGCATTTTATGAAGTCCATTATAAACAAATATGTAAACATATATGTAGTAAAACTATAACAAATAAACTAAATTAGTTTTACATAAATATTAATTTTTTTAATTAGGTTATTAATGCTAGATCTTTTTCCTCATATTGAACCTTATGAATATGGTTTACTAGAAGTAGATAATATTCATAAAATTTATTGGGAAAAGAATGGTAATAAAAAAGGCGTTCCGGTTTTAGTTCTACATGGCGGGCCCGGAGCTGGTGGAAACACATATTTAAGACGTTTTTTTGATCCAAAACATTATAATATTATTATTTTTGATCAAAGAGGAGCAGGAAGATCTACTCCTCCAGCCTGTTTGGAAAATAATACAACTCAAGACCTAATAAAAGATATTGAAAAATTAAGAATTTTTTTAAATATCGAAAAATGGATAGTTTTTGGTGGAAGCTGGGGGTCCTCATTATCTCTAGCTTATTCTCAGGAACACCCAAATAATATTTTAAGTATCGTGTTAAGAGGCGTGTTTCTGTGTAGAAAAAAAGAAGTAGAATGGTTCTTACATGGAATTAAAAATATTTTTCCTGAATATTGGAATAGATTTAATTCTTTCTTACCCAAAGATGAGAGGAAAAATTTATTATTATCTTATTATAAAAGACTTATAAATATTGACCCTATAATAAATGGTGAAGCCGCAGTTTCATGGGCTAGATATGAAGCAAACTGTTCTACTTTACTTCCTAATGCATCGATATCTGAAGAATTTGTAGATGTACAAATGGCATTGAATTTAGCAAGAATAGAAGCTCACTATTTTTTAAATCATTTATTTTTAGAAGAAGGACAGCTTCTAAAAAACATTAATAATATTAAAAATATCCATGGAGATATTATTCAAGGAAGATACGACACCATATGTCCTCCTGAGAGTGCTTACGAGCTAGCTAGTATATGGCCAAATGCAAATTTACAAATCATTGAAAAAGCCGGACATAGCTCTTTAGAAGCGCCTATTCAAAAGGCTCTTTTAGAAACAATGGCCGCTATGAAAAAACTATTTTAATAAACCAAATAGGAAAAGTAATGAATACTAAATTTTTTCAAGATCATTTAAAAAAATTAAACTTTAACTCAGAAAATGAAATTATTAAAAAGTTTACTCCTATAATTTCTCAAGATTTTGAAAAAGATAAAATAAACTTTTCCTCTTTTTGGCAAGAATGTGAAGATGAAAACAAAAAAGCAAGAGATAAGAAAGAAAAAAAGAAAATAAGAAGCCTTATAGAAGTAACAAAAAAAATATTTTTAAATGATTATGCAAGTAATATATATAACCGCATAACGGATAATAGGAATAAATTTATAAAGATTGATGAGTTAGTTTTTTCAGCAAATAATATTGTCTCACATATAACGCCTTCTATCGAACAACTAACCATCGAAAACAAAAAGATGCTTAAAGATAAAGAAGGTATTGAAACTGACCAAGGCTTATTCTTATCAGCAGTTCTTTCAAATCAATTGGAAGGCAATCACTTATGTCATTCTATGCTACTTCCAAGTGAATTAGCGTTAGAAAAACAAGAAGAGTTTATCAAAAGAAAAAAAGTACAATTTGACGGAGCGAGTATTGAAAAACTTGAAAAGCATGTATTAGTTACACTAGAGAATGGAGAGTATTTGAATGCAGAGGATGAAAGAACATTGCTTCCGCTGGAGGCGGCAATAGACCTAGCAATATTAGATAAAGATACTGATATTGCTGTTTTACGAGGGGAAGTAGCTAAACATCCCAAATATGCAGGAAATAGAACTTTTGGAGCAGGAATTAATTTAACTCATCTTTATCAAGGTCAAATTTCATTTCTTTGGTATATAAAAAGAGACATGGGAGCAGTTAATAAAGTTTTTAGAGGCCTAGCAACTAAATATTACGAACCAGATAATTCTCTGTTTCCTCTTCAAGAAAAGCCATGGATTGCAACTTTAGATACATTCGCTATAGGTGGAGGCTGTCAATATCTTCTAGTAATGGATCATATAATGGCAGAGAATGGAAGTTATATGACTCTTCCAGCCAGAAAAGAGGGTATTATTCCTGGAATGGCGAACCTTAGACTCTGGAGGTTTACTGGTGATAGAATAGCCAGACAAGCTATTCAAAATGGTTTAACTATTCACTCAAATTCTCCAGATGGAAAATTAATTTGTGACGAAATTGTGGAACAAGGTAAAATGGATGAAAGTCTTACCAAAACTATAAATGCTTATACTAATTCTGGAGTAGTGGGATCAGCTAGCAATCGAAGAGCATTTAGAATCGGACAAGAGCCACTTGATACATTCCGACAATATATGAGTGCCTATTGTCATGATCAAGCTTATTGCCACTTTAGTGATGCACTTATAAAAAATCTAGAATATTATTGGGATGCAGCATCCAGAAAAGCAAAATAGTTTATTATGAGCAAATTAAAATCTTGGGTTAAAGAATTCAATAATATAGTAGTTTTTACTGGTGCTGGCATAAGTACCGAGTCAGGTATTCCAGATTTCAGAAGTCCTGGTGGTATTTGGACAAAAATGGCCCCAATAATGTTTCAAGATTTTATGTCTTCTAAAGAATCTCAAATAGAATCCTGGAGAAGAAAATTTGCAATAGATCAAGATATGAAAATTGCAAAACCTAATATAGGGCATAAGGTTATTTCAAAATTATCTGCCGCTAATAAAGTAAGCTACGTATTAACTCAAAATATAGATAACTTACACCATGATTCTGGTATTGACCCTAATAAAATTATAGAGCTTCATGGAAATAGTACTTATGCAAAATGCTTAGACTGTGAGAAACGCTATGAACTAGATTATATTAGAGAGTTTTTAGAAGATAAAAAAAATAATTATACAAAACCGCCTAAGTGTTTAGATTGTGATGGGATTATCAAATCTGCAACTATTTCTTTTGGACAACCTATGCCAGAAAAAGAAATGAAGATAGCTGAAAAAGCTTCAAAAACCTGTGACCTTTTTATAGTTATAGGCTCTTCTTTAAAAGTATACCCTGCAGCTGGCTTACCAATTCTAGCTAGAAATAATGGTGCTAAATTAGTAATAATAAATAGAGAATCTACAGAACTAGATTCAATTGCTAATGAAGTGATCAATAAAGAAATAGGGGAAACTTTAAAGACATTATTAATATAATTTGAAAATATATTAGGTTTTACTGTTGGTATTATATTTTGGTGCCCTGTGTAGGACTCGAACCTACTACCCCAAGTTTAGGAAACTCGTACTCTATCCAGATGAGCTAACAGGGCAACCATATTTTATTCTTAGCATTATAAGTTTGTTTTTAACAATTTATTAATTCGTAATTTTAAATAAAAATTAAATATTATATTAAAAATATTTTATATTTTCTTTCAAATTGATGTTGTCTACTTATAAGACATAAAGTATAATTTAATTTCTGAAATAATTTAGAATAAAAAATTTAAGGAGTTTAATATGAGTGGTCCGGTTAGTTATGAACGTAAAGAAAATATAGGAATTATTACTGTAGATAATCCTCCAGTAAATGCATTATCTCAAGCAGTAAGGGCTGGCTTATCAGATTGTTTAAAAGAAGCTTTAAATGACTCGTCTGCTGAAGCAATAATTGTTACTGGCGGAGGAAGAACTTTTATGGCCGGGGCTGATATTTCTGAATTTGGAAAACCTACTATGAGTCCAGATTTAAATACGGTTATATTTGAATATGAAGATAGTAGTAAACCAACTATTGCAGCACTACACGGAACACCTTTAGGTGGAGGCCTTGAAGTTTCTCTGGGGTGCCATTACCGCGTCGCAAATTCTAAAACATTACTTGGATTACCCGAAGTCAAATTAGGACTTCTACCTGGAGCAGGTGGAACGCAAAGACTCCCAAGAGTAGTTGGGCCAGAGTTAGCTCTTGAAATGATTACCAGTGGAACTCCTATTCCTGCAAGTAAAGCTCTGAAAGAAGGGCTAATAGAAGAAATGTATGAAAATACTACTCATGAAGAGTTAATTGATAATGCTATTATATTTGCAAAAAGTATCCTTGAAAATAATGCACACCCTAAAACCAGAGAAAGAAATGAAAAAATTTCAAATATATCTTCTGATTTATTTGAAAATGCTATCAAAAAAATCACACCTAGACTCAGAGGACGCAAAGGCCCTCTTCGCTGCATTGAAGCAGTAAGAGGAGCTGTTAATCTTAGCTTCGAAGACGGCATTAAAAATGAGAGAGATTTGTTTCAATTATGTCATGATTCAGAAGAATCAGCTGCTCTTATTCATTCTTTCTTTTCTGAAAGAATGGCAAATAAAATTCCTGGAATGGATAAAAATACGCCTCTGAGACCAGTTAACAATGCTGTAGTTATTGGATGTGGTACTATGGGTGGAGGTATTGCGATGAGTTTTGTAAATGCTGGTATACCTGTAAGTATAATAGAAACTACTAGTGAATTTTTAGAAAAAGGCATGAATATTATCAAAAATAATTATGCCGCAACTGTTTCTAAAGGTAGGCTTTCGCAAGAAAATATGGATAAAAGAATGAATCTTTTATCCCCTACTTTAGATTGGGATGTAATAAAAGATGCAGATATTGTTATAGAAGCTGTTTTTGAAGAAATGACAATTAAAAAAGAAATTTTTACTAAAATTGATGCTCTTGCAAAACAAGGAGCTATATTGGCCTCCAATACTTCAACTTTAGATATTGATGAAATAGCAGATGCTACAAATAGACCAGAAGAAGTAGTTGGGACTCATTTCTTTAGTCCTGCAAATGTAATGAGATTATTAGAAATAGTAAGAGGTAGTAGAACAAAAAATGATATTCTTGCTACATTAATGTCCTTGGCTAAAAAAATTAAAAAAGTTGGAATTATTGCAGGAAATTGTGATGGTTTTGTGGGTAATAGAATGTTCCATCAATATATTCAGCAAGCACATTTATTAGTTGAAGAAGGAGCCACTCCAGAACAAGTAGATGCTGTAGCAGAATCATGGGGATGGGCCATGGGACCATTTGCAGTAAATGATTTAGCAGGCAATGACGTAGGGTGGCTGATAAGAAAAAGGCATAAGGCAGAAAATTATTATGAAGGTAAAAAATATGCTTCTGATGTCGCAGACAAATTATGTGAGCTTGGAAGGTTTGGACAGAAAGTGGGAAAAGGTTTTTATAAATATGACCCTAAAACAAGAAAAAGAGAATCTGACCCTGAAGTACATACAGTAATTGAAGAAGTAAGAAGAGAAAAAGGAGTAAACCCTAGGGAAATTTCTGATGAAGAGATACTATCTCGTCTACATGGAGCTTTAATAAATGAAGGCACTCGTATTTTAGAAGAAGGTCATGCTTTTAGAGCCTCCGATATAGATGTATGTTATGTGAATGGTTATGGATTTGCAGCTCATCGAGGCGGACCTATGTGGCAAGCAGATAAAAATGGTGTCAATAAAGTAGCTAAGGAAATAAATAATCATAGAAACGCAGATAATTTATCTTGGCCTGAGTCAGACCTCATGAATAAACTAGAAGAATCTAATGGTAAATTAAGTGAATTTGTGCCTGATACATCTAATCCATCAAAACGATAATAAAGGAGAGAAAAAATGAGAGAAGCAGTAATAGTATCAACAGCGAGAACTCCAATAGGAAAAGCCTATAGAGGAGCGTTTAACAATACACACGGTGCAGTTTTAGGAGCACACGCAATAAAGCATGCTGTAGAAAAAGTAAATATAGATCCCGCAGAAGTAGAAGATGTAATAATGGGATGTGGAACTCCGGAAGGTGCTACAGGAGTAAACATTGCAAGACAAGCTGCAATTAGAGCCGGTCTCCCTGTTACTACTGCAGGTGTTACAGTCAATAGATTCTGTTCATCTGGAATGCAAACTATTGCTATGGCAGCTCAGCGCGTAATTGTAGATAATGTTCCTATTGCTATAGGTGGAGGATTAGAATCTATTAGCCTAGTGCAAAATGATCATGCTAATAAGCATCATATTCATGAAGATTGGATCTTAAATAATAAACCAGAACTATATATGAGTATGCTTGAAACTGCCGAAGTTGTTGCAAAAAGATATAATATTTCTAGAGACGCAATGGATGAATTCGGATTACAAAGCCAACTAAGAACAGCTGCTGCTCAAAAAGCTGGCTACTTCAATGATGAAATAGTTCCATTAAAATCAACTAAGTTAGTTCAAGATAAAGAGTCAGGTGAAATATCTGAGGTAGAAGTAATGCTTGAACAAGATGAAGGAGTTAGAGCAGGGACTAATATTGAAGGATTATCTGGTTTAAAAGCTGTTTTAGGAGAGGATAAAACAATAACTGCAGGAAATGCTAGTCAACTATCTGACGGAGCATCCGCATGCGTAATTATGGATTCTAAATTGGCAGAACAAAGAAATATAGAGCCTTTAGGAACTTTTAGAGGGCTTGCCGTAAGTGGCTTAGAACCAGATGAGATGGGTATTGGTCCAGCATTTGCTGTACCAAGACTACTTGAAAGAAATAATCTTAAAATGGATGACATAGATTTATGGGAACTGAATGAAGCTTTTGCTGTGCAAGTCCTATATTGCAGAGACAAGTTAGGAATTCCAAATGAAAATTTAAATGTTAATGGTGGTGCGATTGCAGTAGGTCATCCTTATGGTATGTCTGGATCAAGATTAGTCGGACATGCATTAATTGAAGGAAGAAGACGTAAAGCTAAATTTGTAGTTGTGACAATGTGCATAGGCGGTGGTCAAGGAGCTGCAGGCCTATTTGAGGTAAATCCAGCTAGCTAATTATATAATTAAAGGAAGACCTGCAGATATTTACAGGTCTTCCTATAGCTTTCACGAAATTATTCTTTAAATACCGCCTATTGTAACTCCACCATCCATAACAATTTTTTGGCCTGTAATAAAACCACCAGAACTAGATGCTAATAAAATTGCAGCTCCTGCTACTTCGTCAGGGGTACCTATACGTTTTAAAGGAGCATTTTTTTCAACACTTTCTAAAATTTCTGGATTATCCCATAAAGCTTTTGCAAAATCAGTTTTAATGATTCCAGGACACAAAGCATTTACAGTAATATTTTTAGGGCCCCATTCGACAGCTAAAGATCTAACTAAACCTAAATCAGCTGTTTTAGATATGGAGTAAGCCCCCAAAACATCACTTCCTTTTATTCCTGCTATAGAAGAAATAACTATAGCTTTGCCACCACCTGTTTCCGCCATTTTAGGAAGAACCATATTAGAAAGCCATAGGTTTGATTTTACATTATTATTCATAACCTTATCGAAAGCTTCATCCGTAATTTTAGCTAAAGGCCCATAATAAGGATTAGAAGCTGCATTTAAAACTAAGATATCAACTTTACCTAATTTTTCATACGATACATCACAAAGTTTTTGCAAAGCTTCTTTACTTGCAATATTACATTCCTGTGCATAGGCTTCACCACCTAAAGCCTTAATTTCATCTACCACTTGATTGCAAGCATCTATTTTTCTACTAGATATCATCACTTTAGCTCCATATTGAGCCATTCTTATAGCAATTGCCTTTCCAATTCCTCTGCTAGAACCTGTAATAATTGCGGTCTTACCTTTTAAATTAAATAATGGGTTATTTTCCATTTTCTTGCTTTCCATTCTTTGTTTATAATTATTTATATATATGTTAGCATTCAATCTTATTGTTTATATTGGAAACTGTAAAATGGAAAAGTACAATAAAGTTATAAAATTAAATAATTTTGAACCTAAAGAGAACGCCTTAAGTGAAAAAGAATTAAGAATTCAATTAGCGGCTGCTTATAGAATATTTAATTATCTTAAATGGGATTATTTAATATATGGACATATAACAGTAAGAGTACCTGGACCTGAAAAGCATTTTTTGATTAACCCTTTTGGACTGAGATATGATGAAGTTACTGCATCAAATTTAGTTAAAATAGATCTAAAAGGAAATATAGTTGAACCTAGCCCCCATCCCGTTAATCCAGCTGGTTTTATAATTCATTCCGCCATTCACTCAGCTAGAGAAGATGCACATTGCGTAATGCACACTCATACTCCTGCAGGAATGGCGGCAGCAGCTCTCAAACATCCTATTAAAAATATTGATTTTGATAGCACTTCTCTCATTAATAAAATTGCATATCATGACTTTGAAGGAGTAACAGTTAGAGAAGAAGAATGTATAAGATTATCAAATAATTTAGCAGATAAAAGTGTAATGATTCTTAGAAATCATGGCTTGTTATCCGTGGGGTCTTCTATAGCTCATGCATTTATAAGGCTGCATGCACTTGAAAGAGCCTGTCATGTTCAAATGTTAGCTCGTTCTTTAAATGAGGAACTAATAGAAGTTTCAGATAATATTGCTAAAGCACATTCCAAGGAAATAGAAAATGCTGATAAAGGAGAATTAGCTTTTAACTCTTTAGTTAGACTAATGGATAAAATAGACGCCTCTTTTAGAAAATAATTATAATAATTTATCTAATTCTTTTATAATTTCTTCTGGCTCAGTATTATGAGAAAAATGGGTATAATATTTTCCATTTTTATCCATTAAGTAAATGAATGCAGAATGATCAATTGTGTAAACTAGTTCTGAATCAGATAATTCAACTTTCTTATTATAGACTCTCCAAGCATCTGCGGCTCTATTTACCTGGTCCACACTGCCTGATAAACCAATTATTTTTTCATGAAACATGCTTGCAAATTGTGATGTAGAAGCATAATCATCTCTCTCAGGATCTAAAGTAACAAAAACTGTATTAATCATATTGCTATCTTCACCTAAAGTTTCTAAAACTTCGCTGATCATAGTTAAGCCATATGGACAAATATCTGGACATGATGCAAAGCCAAAAAATATTATTAAGGGCTTACCATTAAAACTTGCTAGATTATACTTTTTTCCATTTTTACCTAATAAATCAAAATCACCTCCTATTTTCACATTTTCTCTATCGTCTAATTTAACGATATTTTTGTTTTCTAATTTACTAAAATAAAAATAGTTCAGTAATAAATAAAAAACTCCTAGTACTAATGAGATTATTAGACCTCTTTTTAAACCAATAATAAAAGGGGAAGACATTGTATTATATAAACCTTTCGTATGCTTTTGAAGAATTAGAAATAATTTTAGGTAATAAATTTATAAATCTAACCCTACAAACTCCATCTATAAAATCAAACCTACTTAATGCTAAATTATCTATCCAAAATGGTAATGTATAACTTGGATCTGCCTTAATTGCGTGAGCAATAGCCGCTTTAATAGGTCCGCCATGAGAAAAAATGACGACATCACCTTCTTTCTTGTTTTCTACTATTTTATTAATTCCTAATGTCACGCGCTGATAAAGATTATTATAACTCTCTCCTTGAGGTGGGGTATATTCAGGAGAACAAAGCCAAGTAGGATGAAATATTCCAAGCTCTTTAGTTTTTTCTTGTAGCTTTTCATATTTTAGGCCTTGCCATTCTCCTAGATTTTGCTCTCCAAAGTTTGCGTCAACGGCATAATCTTTATAATTAAAACCTTCATCAACTGTAGCATTCATCGTTTTAATTGTTCTTGATAAATGAGAAGAATAAACAGAAGCATCTTTAGGAAGAATATTTGCAAGTGCTTTATATGGATCCCTATCAGAGACATCACAATCAACATCGTTATTACCATAACAACGACCATCATTTCCTATAACCGGAGCATGACGTATCCACCAAAATCTAATTTCTGACAACTTATTTACTCCCCATTTGCAAGTAATAATCCATTTTTTTTAGCATATGAATATGAAAATAATAACAAACACACGCCTATGAAAATATATATTATATTTATAAGAAAAGCTTTTAATAGCAAGTCTGATCCAAAAACTCCATCAAAAAATGCTAAACGCATTCCTTCAAAAATATATGTTGCAGGTATTAGCAAAGATAAAGGCTGCAACCACTCAGGTAAAATAGTTACTGGATAAAATACACCACATAAAGGTTGAATAAAAAATAATGCTGCCCAAGCAAAAGTTTCTGCAGATAACCCAAAACGAATTAATAAAGCACAAATAGCTAAACCTAAAGCCCAACCCATAATTAATAAATTAATAAAAAAGAGAATGAATCCTATTCCAAATAAAGGTATGTGAAAATCAAATAAAAAATACGCAGCAATTCCTGCTCCTCCAACACCTATAAGCGTTCTCAAGAAACTTGCTATAATTAAAGATATTACTAATTCTATAGGTTTTAAGGGAGATACAGCTATATTTCCTAAGTTTCTAGACCATAATTCCTCTATAAATGATAAAGTAACTCCTAATTGCCCTCTAAATAAAGTATCCCACATAATGACAGAAGCAATTAATACTCCTGAAGCCATTAAAAAAATATTTGAGTTTTGAGCTAAAAATTTACTCATAAAGGCCCATAATACCATATTGAGAAATGGCCAATAGATTAATTCTAATACCCTAGGCCAAGAACACATAAATAAATAAATATGACGCAATATCATTGCATAAATTCTTCTAATAAATAAAATCATATTTTTTTAAACCTTATCTTTTCTAGCTAACTGCAAAAAAACCTCTTCTAAATCTTTACTCTTGTATCGAGTTATTAAATTCTTAGGAGAGCCATAATCAATTACCTTACCGTTCCCCATCATAACAACATTATGACATAACCTTTCTACCTCAGGCATATTATGAGAAGCTAAAATAAATGTTGCTCCTGTTTGCTTCTGATACTTTTCTAAATAAGTCCTAATCCAATCTGCGTTGTCAGGATCTAGAGAAGCGGTAGGTTCATCTAAAAAAAGTATTTTAGGATTATTTATTAATGACTTAGCTAATGAAACCCTAGTTTTTTGGCCTGCCGAAAGCTTTCCTACTCTTCTTTTTAAAAGGTCTAATATATCTAAATCTATAGATATTTTATGAATTCGATCGTCTAAATACTTCACTCCATATAAATGGCCAAATACCTTAAGATTTTGTAAAACCGTTAACCTGTGAGGAAGTTCAACAAAAGGAGAAGCAAAATTTATGTACTTAGCTATTTTATTTCTACATTTGTAAACATCTTTTTCTAAAATCTTTATCTCGCCAGAAGTAGCTTTTAGAATACCCATTAACATCATAATGGTTGTAGTTTTGCCTGCCCCATTACTTCCTAACAAGCCAATAGTTTTTGATTTTTCAACAGAAAAACTAACATCAGATACAGCATTTATCAGCCCATAATTTTTATAAATATGCTTAACTGATAACACTACATTTGAAAATGATTGTATTTTTGGACGAGCTTTCAATAAATTTTCTCTTCCTACTTGTTTTTAATGATTTTTATATATTTTATAAAAATAGGCAAAAGAGATAAAAGGGATAACCCAGATAAACCGATTATAATCTCAAAAGACATATAACCATCTAGTTGCATAATATTTCCCTGCATGAAAGCTTCACTTGCTCCAGCACCTATAAGTGAATACACAATTGTACCTGGCACAATTCCAAAAAATGTAGTTAGAAAAAATATATTTAAACGTATCCCTATTATTGCAGGCGCTATATTTACAAAAACAAATGGAAATATGGGCATTAACCTCATAAACAAGAGGTAAGAAATAGCATTATTATGAATACCTTGTTCTAATTTTTTAAGCATGCCTTTTTTATTATTAATTTTATTTTTAAAATAACTTCCTAAAAGACTTTTTGTAATAACAAATATAATACAAGCACCTATAGTTGCTCCTATAACTGTAATGAAACTTCCTATTTGCCACCCAAATACATAACCTCCTGTTAAAGTTAGCAACCAGGCACCTGGCAATGATAAAACCACAACTAATATATACATTGCAATATATAATAAGGATGCTTTATAAAAATTATTTTCTATATAATCGACAATAAAAACATTATGTTTACTAATCAAAGAAATATTTATAAAAGAGAATATTCCTGTATAATTGAGGATAATAATAACTAATAAAAAAGTTGCTAATAAAGATAATTTCCAATATTTTCTCATTTTAAAAATAAATATACCATTTTATTAAAAAAGATAGTGCTAAAAACTAATAAGTATAATATATAGACCTTTCTTTATATACTGCCATATTAATTACACATTTTAATTTTTTTAATATATAAGTATAATTTATATAAAGAGCTCAAGGCCACTAAATAAGTAATGGAGAAGTTAGATGAAACGTACATTTCAACCAAGTAACCTTGTTAGAGCAAGACGTCACGGTTTTAGATTAAGAATGGCTACTAAAAATGGTAGGTTAGTACTAGCAAGAAGAAGAGCCAAAGGTAGAAAAGTTTTATCTGCCTAATAATTATGTCTTGCGATATACAATCTATAAAAAAAAGAGCTGATTTTGTTAATCTTTCAAAAAAAGGAGTTTCATCTCCTCAAAAAGGACTAGTTCTTCAATCTATAACCAAAACGGATGAATCTAATAATAATTTAATAAGGTTTGGTATTACTGCTACAAAAAAAGTTGGTAATGCAGTCATTAGAAATAGGTGTAAAAGAAAGTTAAGAGCTCTAGCAAAAGAGGTTTTAATAAAATGTGCAAAAGAAAATAGCGAATACGTTTTAATAGCTAGAAAAACAACATATAACAGAAATATGAATTTATTAAAATTAGATCTAATCAATGCACTAAAAGAGGTAAAACTAATAAAGCAAAATTAATAATCTTTAATAATATATTAATAAGGATATCTAATGGGTGATCAAAAGAATTTACTACTTGCAATACTAGCATCTCTAGTTGTTTTACTAGGTTTTCAACTATTGTTTCCTACAAAAGATGTTCCTAAAATTGATAATGCTCAAAAAATAAATGACAGTTTTGCTCCTGAACCAGAGCTAATTGCAGAATTACCTAAAGATAGAAATGAAATAATAAATGAATCTGCGCGTATCAATATAGAAAATCAATTTATTAATGGCTCTATAAACCTTACCGGAGCTAGGATTGATGATATTATCTTAAAAAAATACCTTACTGATCTATCGCCTGATTCTGATAACGTTAAATTACTGTCGCCAAAGGGTTCTGAAAACTCATATTTTGCTGAATATGGATGGGTTGCAGATAATAATAATAAAATAGAACTTCCCAATGCCAGTACAATTTGGAAAAGTAATAGGTCAACAATAAGTCCTAGTCAACCTGCTGTTTTAACTTGGGATAATGGTAATGGTATAATTTTTAAAAAAACAATAAGCCTTGATGAAGAATATATGTTTAATATTGAGCAAACTATAATTAATAATACATCTGAAGAAATTAAAATATATCCATATGGGTTAATTAATAGAACTGGCTTACCTAAACTTTCAGGTTTATTTATATTGCACGAGGGTCCCATAGGTGTGATGAATGATCGGGTTAAAGAAATAGATTACGATGACCTAGAAGATAATAATAAAATATCTGAAAAATCTAAAACTGGATGGATAGGTATAACTGATAAATATTGGCTTGCAGCTTTAATACCAAACCAATCATCAAGTTTTGAAGGTCACTTCCAAAGTTTTTCTAGGGGACCTGGAATTAAATTCCAAACTAGTTATTTAGGACCTCAAATCACTATTCCTTCTAATAAACAAGAGAGTTACTCATCACAATTTTATATAGGTGCTAAAGAAGTACCTATTCTAGACAAACATGAAGAAAATGGTATTCCTATGTTTGATAGAGCAATAGATTTTGGATGGTTCTATATCATCACTAAACCACTAGCTTACCTCCTTCATTTTTTCTCTACTTTTCTTGGCAATGTTGGATTAGCAATTATAGCTTTAACTATATGTATAAGAATTATTTTATTTCCACTAGCTAATAAATCATTCAAATCTATGAATAAAATGAAAGTATTACAGCCACAAATGATGGAAATAAGAAAGCGTTATGGCAATGATAAAGTTCAAATGCAAAAAGAAGTTATGGCTTTATACAAGAAAGAAAAAGCTAACCCACTTGCTGGCTGTCTGCCGATACTTTTACAAATTCCAGTATTCTTTGCACTTTATAAAGTATTAACTGTAACCTTGGAAATGAGGCAAGCTCCATTTTATGGGTGGATCAAGGATCTATCTGTTCCAGACCCTTATTCTATATTTAATATGTTTGGTCTTATTCCAATTGATCTTCCTTCATTTTTAATTATAGGTATGTGGCCACTTTTAATGGGCGCCACAATGTTTCTTCAACAAAAACTTAATCCTGCACCGCCTGACCCTATTCAAGCCAAAGTAATGGGAATGCTTCCCTTTATTTTTATATTTTTATTTGCTCAATTTGCTGCAGGGCTAGTTCTTTATTGGACTTGTAATAATATCCTATCAATTGCACAGCAATGGATTATTATGAAAAAAATGGATAATAATAAGCCAGCTAAATCATAGGATAATAAATTGAATGAAAAAATTAAAAATAAAAAAGGTTTAATTTTTAATCAGCAAACAGAACATTATACTGCAGCTTCAGGCACGATGCATTTTCCAGATTTAAATATTCCTGAAGTATGTTTTGCTGGAAGATCTAATGTTGGAAAATCGAGCTTGATAAATTCAATATGCAGTAAACGTAGTCTAGCGCGTACTTCCCATACTCCAGGTAGAACACAGTTAATACATTTTTATAGTGTGCAAGATAAATTATTTTTGTCCGACTTACCAGGGTATGGTTATGCTAAAGTTTCTAAATCAAAAATCTATGAGTGGACTAAGCTCATGGAAGATTATTTTAAAAATAGAAATAACTTATCAAGAGTATTTATATTGATAGATTCTAGAAGAGGTTTAAAAGATTCAGACCATGAATTAATGACTTTATTAAATATAGTGGCTGTTAATTTTCAATGTATTTTTACTAAAATTGATAAAATATCTAAAAATGCTTTAACAGAGCTTTATAGTGATACTACGACCCAAATTCAAAAGTATGCTGCTGCCTTTCCTGAAATTATTGGAACGAGCGCGCATAAAAAAATAGGTATTGATAAAATTCATGAATGCCTTAATTTGATCGCAAACACTGATAATATTTCTGAGAAAGAATTACCATGAATATAAATGAAACTATAAAAAATATCTCCATAATCTTAGGGACATCTGTAAGTGATATAGAAAAATATGTAGAAATATTTCAAAATAAAGTAATTGTAATAAAATATGGTGGGCATGCTATGGGTGACAAGAAGCTAGCCCATACCTTTGCGGAAGATGTGACGCTTTTACAGAAACTAAGTATTAAGCCTGTGGTAGTCCATGGTGGAGGGCCTCAAATAGGCTCAATGTTAGATAAGCTAAAAATAGAATCCTCTTTCATTGAGGGCTTAAGAATAACTAATGAAGAAACAGTAGAGATAGTAGAAATGGTTTTATCTGGCTCTATAAACAAAGATATTGTTAATAAGATTCATGCAGCTGGAGGACTTGCTATTGGGTTATCTGGCAAAGATGCCAAATTAATATTAGCCAATAAGCTAACTGATAAGTTTAAAGACCCTAATTCTAATATTGAAAAATTCTTAGATATAGGGTTTGTAGGAAAGCCTATAAAAATAAACCCTTCCATTATAAATATTATTTCTGATAATTTAATGATACCTATTATTGCTCCAGTTGGATTTGGAGCTAATAATGAAACTTATAATATAAATGCAGACACTGCTGCAGGAGCTATAGCTAGTTCTTTGAAAGCAGAAAGGATATTATTACTTACTGATGTACAAGGCGTTTTAGATTCCAATAAAAAATTAATTTCTAATATTTCGGTGAAAAAAGCTGAATCAATGATAAGTGATAAAATAATTACTGGAGGAATGATACCCAAAATTAAAACTTGTCTAGAAACTGTAGGATCTGGAGTTAAGGCAGCAGTAATTATAGATGGAAGGTCCCCTCATGCAATACTTCGTGAAATATTTACAACTGGTGGCTCCGGTACTATGATTGATAATAATTTTGAATAATAATATAAATTCTAAAAAAATAAAACACTGGGTATTTGATCTAGATAATACTTTATATCCTGCATCTTCTAATCTTTTTAGTAAAATTGATGTAAGAATGAAAAAATTTATTATAAAAACACTCAATTTAGATCCTGCAGAGGCTTATAATATACAAAAGGAATATTACTTAAAATATGGAACTACTCTTTCTGGACTTATGATAAATCATAATGTTTTACCTAAAGATTTTTTAGATTATGTGCATAATATTGATACAAGTTCTTTAAATAAAGACATTAGATTAGGAAAAATTTTAAAGAAACTCCCAGGAGATCTATATGTTTATACTAACGGCTCCACAAGTCATGCTCTGAATGTGATGAAAAGATTAGAAATTGATAATTACATAAGTAAAATTTTTGATATAGAAGATGCAAATTATATTCCTAAACCTTCCAAAGAATCCTTAGATTGTTTTATAAAAAAGTTTAATATTAACCCATCAGAAGCAATATTTTTTGAAGATATTTCAAAAAATTTAATTAATGCCAAAAAATTAGGATTTCAGACTATTTTAATAAAAAGCAATTCTCACCCAGATATTAATACTAATATTATTAAAGAAGAAAGTGTAAATGGCCAATTTATTGATTATGCATCATATGACCTTCCTTCAACACTCGAAGAAATATATTTAGACATAAACAATTAAATAATTTATTTATGTAAATAATATTTAAACCAGAAAGAAAATATATAAAATGACAAATACTATGAATATGAATCTAGAAGATTTAAAAAATTCAATTGAAAAAATATGGAATACTAAAGAAAATATATCCTCTTCTACGAAAGGTATGGAAAGGGATGCTATAGAAGAATGTCTAAGTTTACTAGATAGCGGGAAAGTAAGAGTTAGTGAAAAAATAGAAGGTAATTGGGAAGTTAATGAATGGCTTAAGAAAGCTGTACTACTATCCTTTAGACTATGGCCCATGGAAATAATTCCTGGAGGTCCTGGCAATGGTAATTGGTGGGATAAAGTTCCTTCTAAATTTTCAAAATGGAATTCTAAAGACTTTCAAGATAATAATTTTAGAACAGTTCCAGGCTCTATAGTTAGGTATAGTGCATTTATATCTCCTGAGGCTATATTGATGCCCTCATTTGTTAATTTAGGGGCAAGAGTTGGATCCGGTACTATGATCGATACATGGGTAACTGTAGGTTCATGTGCGCAAGTTGGAAACAACTGTCATATATCTGGTGGAGTAGGATTAGGAGGGGTTTTAGAACCCTTACAAGCAACTCCTGTCATAATAGAAGACAACTGTTTTATAGGCGCAAGATCAGAAATAGCAGAAGGAGTTATAGTTGAAGAAGGTGCAGTTATATCTATGGGCGTGTACATAGGTGCATCTACAAAAATTATTGATAGAAAAACAGGCGAAGTTTTTTATGGAAAAGTCCCTGCCTATTCTGTAGTTGTGCCTGGTTCCATGAAAACTACTTCGCAAAATGATGTGGACAATTTATCTCTATATTGTGCAGTAATTGTTAAAAGGGTAGATGAAAAAACACGTTCAAAAACTTCTATTAATGAACTACTTAGAGACTAAGAAAACTCTTTATTTTTTAATGGTCTATTGAGTAAAGATGATGCTTCATCTCTAGGGTTGGCATCTTTATACAAAACTCTATATATAGAATTTAAAATAGGCGCATCAATATTTTTAGATTTTACTAAATTATAAATTGCTTTAGTAGTAAAATAACCTTCTGCAATAGTATTGTTATTATTAATTATTGTATTTAAATCTTTTGCTTGGCCTATTGCTTTACCTAAAGTAAAATTTCTAGAAACTTCACTAGTACAAGTAAGTAAAATATCTCCTACACCAGAGAGTCCAAAAATTGATTCTTTTTTTCCACCTAATGCTATACTAATTCTCACCATTTCTGATATTGCTCTAGTCAATAAAGCTGCGCCTGCATTCTCTCCAAAATTTAAGCCCTTAACTATCCCAGAACTTATTGCATATACATTCTTAATGGCTCCTCCTAATTGAACACCTACAACATCATCACTAGGATACAGCCTAAAATTTTTAGATGATATTATATTACTTAAATCTATTGCATTTTTTATATTTTTAGATGCTAAGACTAATGCGGCAGGCATATTGTCTGCAACTTCATGAGCAAAAGATGGACCAGACAGAATACTGTAATTAATATTGGGTAATTCAGCGTTCATAATTTCACTTAATAAGTGTCCACTTGAAATTTCTATACCTTTAGAACAAATTATAACCTTACTATTACTTATATAATTTTTTTGTAATCTAATGATGCTTCTAAACCTTTGTACAGGTGTAACATAAAATATATAGCTGGCTAGTGCTTCAGATAAGTCTTCTGTGGCAAAAATATTTTTTTCTAAACTTATCCCTTTTAAAAAAATATCATTTTTATTTTCATTATTAATTTGAGTTACTACTTCTTTTTCTTTTGCCCAAATAATAACTTTTCCTTTACCTAACCTAGCTAAGTTATTTGCAATAGCTGTACCCCAGGCACCTGCTCCTATAACTGCGAAATCAAAACTCATAACAATTCTCTCCTAAAGGCCATCGAGCTCTAACATCAAATGAATAATCACTCTTATGCCCTAATAAGCTATGTTCGACTCCTGCCCATGCAATCATAGCACCATTATCTGTGCATAATTTAGGTTCAGGTATAAATAAATCAAAACTATTTTTTTCTGCTAAATTTAGTAAAGTTTTTCTTATCATATTATTAGATGCAACGCCGCCTGAAGTAGCTAATCTTCTGTCATTGGGATAATATTCAATATATTCTCGTATTGCATTTTTAAGACGCTCTTCTATTATTTTACAAATTGTATATTGAAAAGATGCTGCTATATCCTCTCTATCTTTCAGCGTTAATGGAGATAATTTTTCAGCTGTTTGTCTGACTGCTGTTTTTAACCCAGAGAAAGAAAAATCACAGTTATCTCTACCCTTTAAAGGGTGCGGAAGTCTAAATCTAAAAGGATCTCCATTGACTGCAATTTTTTCTATTGCCGGCCCTCCTGGATATCCCAAACCTAGCAAGCGTCCCGTCTTATCAAAAGCTTCTCCTAAAGCATCGTCTATAGACTGGCCTAATAATTTATATTTTCCTGGTCCTTCAACTGCTAAGAACATACTGTGGCCGCCCGAAATCAATAAAAGTAAATAGGGAAACTCTAATGAATGAGAAAGTCTTGGGGTTAGAGCATGCCCATCTAAATGATTTATAGCTATAAAAGGTTTTTTTGCTGCTAAAGATATTGCTTTAGCGGTTGTCAAACCTACTAATAAACCTCCTAATAGGCCGGGGCCCGCAGTAGCAGCAATTACATCTACTTGGCTTATAGATAAATTAGCTTTATTTATAGCATCTTTAACTACCACACTACAGTGATCAATATGACTTCTTGCTGCTAGTTCAGGAACTACACCTAAATATTTTTCATGAGTCTTTATTTGTGAATAAATAGACTCTGATAATATTTCACGTTCCGAACTAACTACAGCAGCTGCCGTTTCATCACAACTTGTTTCAATTCCTAATACAATCATAATTTTACTATATATTACTATTAATCTTTTTTAACAGCTTAAAATGTTGTAAATATAATTAATGTTAAATAAAACTAATAATATAATAAAAATAGGCACTAGAGGAAGCCCTCTAGCGTTATGGCAAGCCAAACAAGTTAGCAATAAATTACCTCATTCAAAAATCATTAAAATTAAAACTACAGGTGATACAATCATTGACCAACCCTTAGCTTCTATTGGAGGCAAAGGCCTTTTTACTAAAGAACTAGATCAAGAATTAATAAATGGTAGTATAGATATAGCCGTGCATTCTTTAAAGGATGTTCCTACTATAATTCCTAAAGAATTAAGTTTAGCCTATATATTACCAAGAGGTGCACCAGAAGATATCTTAATATCGAATTCAAACTCTAAAGATTTAATATCGTTACCTCAGAATACTATATTAGGCACCTCTAGCCCTAGAAGATATTCACAAATTAAAAGGATACGGCCAGATATTATTATAAAATCTATTAGAGGAAACGTATCAACCAGAATAAATAAAATCAAAGATAATGAAATATCAGCAACAATACTAGCATTAGCAGGAATTACTAGATTAAATATTGATGTGAATTACGCCGTACTAGATTATAAAGAATGTATGCCACCGGCATCTCAAGGAATAGTAGGAATCACTTATGTTAGAACAAATGAAAACATTAAGGCTATGCTAGAATTAAATAAAAATCTACTGACGCAATATCAAGCTTTAGGAGAAAGGTCTGTCCTGAAAATTATTAACGGTGATTGCCATTCCTCGGTAGCAGTAACGTCATCAATTAATAACCAAGATATTACAATATACGCAAAGGTATTTTCAAAAAATGGTTTAGATATGGTAGAAGCCTCTAGTTCTGGTAAAATTGAAGAGGCTAAAATCATAGGAGAAAATATAGGACATAAACTAATAGAAAAGGGAGGTTTGAGAATACTACAGTTATGACTACTAATAATTTAAAGTCTTACACATTAATACTCAGAGATACCGAAAGGGCATTGCCCCTCAAAGAGATTTTAGTTAAGAATAATATTAATGTTCTAATTGAGCCAATTTATGAAATAGCTTCTATTAAATATGAGCCTATTGATTTCAATAAATATCAAGCTCTATTAATTACTAGTGCGAACACGGTCAAGATACTAGCAAAAACTAATAGTAAAGAAAAAATTAAAACAATAGAAACTTACTGTGTTGGAAAAGTAACAGAAAAGTATGCTCTAGAAGCTGGTTTCAATTGTATAAGAACTAATTCTAAATCTGGGAAAACATTGGCTGACGAAGTAATTAAAAGAGTTAAAAGTAATAATAAAAAGATATTAATAGCAGGAGTAAAGAACTTAGCTTATGACCCTATACCGAGCTTTAAAGATGCAAATATAAATGCTGAACATATTGTAGTATATAAAAAAATACCACATAAAAAATTTTCTCATTCCTGTTCGGTACTACTTACAAATAATAATATTTCAGATGTAGTAATTTATTCTCCTGAAACAGCGGCTATATTTATGCGCCTTCTCAAAGACATTGATACTATAAACATAAATGTTACATGTTTGGGTATGAAAACAAAGGCAATATTAGAAGTTAGGAATTGGAAAAAAGTTCAAGTTGTAGAAAATATAGAATTAAAAAGCTTTGCCAACAATATTATTAAGAGTAATATGAGATAGAAAACTATATTGAGAGTTGAATGGAAGAAAAAAACGATAATATTTCTGTTTCTGACGCTAGTCATACATTATCATTTATAAAGTCTTTAGGTGGCGCAAAGTCTATATATAGTTTCCTTATCTCTAAAAATATCAATATTAATATAGAGTCAATATATAAATGGAAAAATAATGGTATACCGCACAGATATTTATTATATATTAAGGAATTAGCAGATAGCAAAAGTATTGATATCCCTCAAGATATTTTGCCAAATAGCTTAACTTCATCTAAGAATAAAACTGAAATAACTTCCATTAGCAATAATATTGTAAAGAAAAATATAATACCAATGCTTTTGGTTTTATTATTCCTTTTAATTCTAATAATACAATTCCTCTACTATCAAAGTAATCATAAGTCCATAAATCAAAAATTATTAACCCTAGAAAACTTAACTGCATTATATCAAAATAATGATTATGATAAAAAATTAGCTTCAATAAATAATTTTATAGAAAACCAAACTAGTATTAGCAAAAATCATTCATCGGATATAAAAAATATGTCTATTACAACTATAGATAATAGAAATAAATTAAAAGATTTAGAAAAAAGTATTAGGACGTCTCTAAACAGTAAAACTGGAACACAAAATCCTGAACTCTATAATTTTAACAGCACTTTAATATACCTCATCATATTAAAAGAAAATATTAGGTTTTCGATACCTAACTTAAGTAATTTAGGTTTAATAAATAATTATTTCTCCCAAATTGTATTGCCAGATGAGATTACCTTGTCTCTTTTAAACTTAAATAACCTAAGTAAGGAAGAATTAAAAAGTCATAATAAATTAATGGAAGAAATTACATTTATACTAATGGATATAAATAATAAAATTAGCATAAATAAAAAAGACAACAATAAATTTGATATTTTAACCTACTTAAAAAAGCTTATAACAATTACTAAAATAAATAATAGTGAACTTAAGAATAAAAGTATTATTGAGTCTAATATAATTAATAGTCTTAATAGTTATAATTATGAATATATTTTGAATAAGTTTAAATCAGTAAAAAATAATAATGAGCTAAATATTTGGCTTAAAAATATTAACGATTTAAATATCTTAATTACCTCTTTAGATAATATTATTAATTGGCTCATTTATAAAGGTTAATTATATGTTTAAAATATTGCTTGTCTTTCTAGTATTGACCATAACTGGCTTCATAACCATTTGGTTAAAGGAAGACCCTGGCATTATCTCTATAGAATGGCATGGTTGGCTGATAGAATCTTCTATTCCTATTATCTGCACATTAATTTTACTTTTAGTCTCTATATTATTGATATTATTCTTTTTTATTAAGAGAATTATTTTTCTTCCAAGGACTTTACATAAAGGCTTGAATAATAGAAAAAAAATCAAAGCAGATATTGCTATTATTAAAGCATTTGCAGCTAAGCATATGGGCGAACTAGACTTAGCAAAAAGTTATTCAAAACGAGCTAAATTTTTAGATAATACACCTTTAAAACTTCTTTTAGATTCAGAAATAAGTAATTATTACGGAAATGAAGTAGAATTGCTAGAATATCATAAAAACATGTTACAGCATCCCGAAACTCTATTAATGAGTATAAAAAAATTAACGTTAAAAAATATTGATAACAAAGAAATAAAAAATGCACTTAAAATAATTGATATGAGTCCTAAATCTAAAAATACTCCTAAGTGGTTTTTTTATACCTCTTTACAATTAAATATTTTAGATAATAATTGGGAGCAAGTTAATAGTTGCATTAAAAATATACATAAATATACAAATACGAATAAGAATTCATTGAAACTTATTAAAAGTAGAATATTTTTACATAAAGCATTAGTTCATAAAAAAAATGAAATTATAGAATCTCATGATGTAGATAATTCTTTAAAGTTTGATCCATCATTTCCGCCTGCTATAGTTTTAAAAGCTAAATTATTACATAAAAAAGATAAGAAATCAGCGTTAATGTATATAGAAAAATCTATGAAAAAATATCCGCATCCTGATATTACTAACTATTTAATAAATATATTTCACAATGAATCTAAAAATAAATTATTAAATATTATTAAATCTCTAATTAAATTAAATAATGATATATATACTAGTGCTGCCTTAGCAAAAGTAGCCTTACAAATTGAAGCATGGTCACTAGCTCGAAAGACTATTAATCTTATTTCTGAAGAAAAGTGGACTAAATACATTTATCTGATGATGGCTGAATTAGAAAAGAAAGAACATGGTGATAATAATAAATTTAAAATTTGGTACAATAAATCCAGGGATGCTCCCTTAGATTTTACATGGGGATGCACTTCATGTTCATATATACCTGGAAAATGGGAATTAATCTGTCCTAAATGTTCAAGTCTAGATTCCATACAATGGCAACAATTCTCTTCTTCCTCTCTAGAAGTTGAAACTGCTCCTATAAATAGTAGGCATAGTAAAATTTCCTTTGGGCTTAATGATGAAGAAGCTGCAAGAGGTATAATTAAAGAGCTAGGTACAGGAATTGATAGATAAAACCATGATAAAAATAGTTATATTATTTTATTTTTATATTTTTATATTTGTTGCTAATGCCAATGAAAATATTGATATGATATTAGTAGATAAGTCTTTGAGAACCTTACAAATAATACAAAAAGGAACTATAATTGAAACTTTTTCTATAGATTTAGGTTTTGATCCTATTGGGCATAAACATTTTAAAGGTGATGGTAAAACTCCCGAAGGATTATACTATATAAGTAAAAAATCTACGAAAAGTGATTTTCATCTGTCTTTACAAATTTCTTATCCTAATAAATGGGACCAAAGAAATGCAAGAAATTTTAATAGAAATGCAGGTGATTATATAATGATACATGGAGAGCCTAATAAAAAGAGCAGGGCAGGAAAGAAAGATTGGACTAATGGTTGTATAGCTCTTTCAAATAAAGACATTGAAAAATTATATAAATTAGTTTTATACGAAACTCCTATCTATATAAAAAAATAATAAATTATTTTGCAAAAATCATATTCTTATCTTTAAAGGATTTCAACTCTATACCATTAAATGATGGGTCAACTATAAACAAAGTTGCTTGTTCTCCTGATTTATTTTTGAAGCGTATATAAGGCTCAATAATAAATTGAGCTTTATTTTTAATCAGTTTGTCTTTTGCTATATGCCAGTCATCCCAATCCATTATTAACCCAAAGTGTCTTACTGGAACACTCTGACCATCAACTTTATTATTATTTATAACATCGCACGAACTAGGAGATAAATGTGCTGTAATTTGGTGTCCGTAAAAGTTAAAATCTATCCATTTGTTGCTAGTTCTTCCAACGGAACAACCTAGATAGTTAGTATAAAAAAATTTAGTTTCTAATAAATTTTTTACAGGAAAAGCTAAATGAAAAGGTGGAAAACTATTGTTCATAAAATAATCTTTCTGTTAATATTATAAAATTAATAAATTTCTTACTATTTCTCTATATATTTTTGCGGGCTGATTACCTCCTGACAAACCTTTAACTTTTGTATTATCATCCTTTCCTAACCAGACACCAATTATTAAATTATTTACATAGCCTATAAACCATGCATCTTTAGAGTTTTGAGTAGTGCCTGTTTTTCCTCCATATAAGATATTATTATTTAATAAAGATGCTTTTGCACTAGAAGATGTTCCGGTATCCATAGAATTTTTTAGTAAAATTTTTATTTCTTTTAGAACTCTTTTACTAATTGCAGAATCTCTTTTAGAACTTTTCCTTTTATAAATTAAATTTCCTTTTCTATCACTGATACTTTCTACTCCATGAATAAATGGTGCAACGCCTCCTGAAGCAACCGCAGCATATGCATTAGTCATTTCTATCAGTGAAACACTTTGTGTGCCAAGAGATAATGATCTTTCAGGTTCCAAAGTAGATGAGACACCTAATTTTTTTGCCCATTTTATAACATTATTTCTTCCAGAAATTTCTTGTAGTCTAACAGCGGCAACATTAGAAGAAATTGAAAATGCTTCTTTAATGCTAATAACTCCCTTATATTTTTTATTGTAGTTTTTTGGAACCCAACCATCCAATTCTAATGGTAGATCTTCAATCTTATCTTCAGAATCCATTCCTAATTCTAAAGCCGACAAATAAGTAAATATTTTAAAAACAGAGCCAGGTTGTCTTAATGATTGAGTAGCTCTATTAAATTGGCTTGTATGAAAAGACCTGCCACCTAACATTCCTTTAACTGCACCACTCGTATCTAAAACAATAACAGCTGCTTCTATGTCTTTTCTCTCTTTTAATATCAACAAGACTGCTTTTTCAACTTCTGTCTGCACTTTATGATCTAATGTAGTTTTTATAATAATATCAGATACATCATTATAATTTTTTGACGTTCTTCTTAAGATCCAATCTGAAAAATACCTGCTTTCATCTGTAAAAATTTTATTTATTATTAATTTTTCTAAATTAGAATTTGCTAAAATAAATTCATTTTTATTTATTAAACCTATATCTAACATCCTATTTAATACAATAGAGGCTCTTTTTTTCGTTTTATCAGGAGAAGAAAGCATATTTAATCTTGAAGGAGATTTAAGAGCAGCTGCCAATATTGCGGCTTCATATATAGATAATTCTTTAGGTATTTTTGAAAAATAGCTATCAGTTGCAGCACTAATTCCATAATTTCCAGAACCAAAATAAGCTCTATTCAAATATAATGAAATTATTTCCTCTTTATCTAGAATTGCTTCTAATTTTAAAGTAATAAATAATTCTCTGATTTTTCTTAAGATACTTTTTTCTGAATTTAAAAATATAAGTTTTGATAATTGCTGTGTAATAGTAGAACCACCTTGTTTGTAACTAGCAGTTAATAAATTTACATATACAGCTCTTAAAATTCCTTTTATATCTATGCCAGGATGAGAATAAAACCTGTTATCTTCAATAGCAATCACAGCATTTATTAAATGAGGAGAAATAGAATTGAATTCAATATAGTTAGAATATAATTCTCCATATACTGCTAAGCGAGCATCATTATTAGCATGAATTACTACAGAAGGCCTTCTTGAGTTTTGTGATAAATCATTAAGATTGGGCAAGGTTACCCAACAATATAGAAAGGTTGCTGATAATATAAATATAAAAACAATAGATAGGCTTAATATTAGCCTTTTAAGAAAAATAATCTTTATAGCCTATATATCAATATTCTCTGCTTCTAGTGCGCGTTCCTGAATAAAATTTCTTCTAGGTTCAACCTCTTCGCCCATTAATGTTGAAAATACATTATCTGCTTCTGCTGCATCATCTATATTTACTTTTAATAAAATTCTTGCATCAGGATCTAATGTTGTTTCCCATAGCTGTTCTGGGTTCATCTCACCTAATCCTTTATAACGCGCTATTGCAAGACCTTTTCTTCCCTGCTCGATAGAAGTTTCATATAAATCGGAAGGACCAGATATTTTATAAGAGTCATCACCTTTTACTAAGGTTGCGCCATTAAAATAAGTTTCTTGAAGTTCTGCAGCATCCTTTCCTAATTTACGTGCGTCTGCAGATCCCAATATTACCTTATCAATTATATACTCTGAAATTACTCCTCTTCTGTCATGGCTAAAAAAGTATTTTTTTTCTTCAATATTATACTCTCCTTTCCAGCCATCTTCTCCAGGTATTGCAAACTTATTAAGCGCATTTGTAACAAAATCTGCTACGATCGATGCTTTTTCTATATCATCTAGTAAATTTACATCTAGCGCTCCACTAATAGCCATACGTTCAATTAGCTCAATATTAATGTTTTTAGATAGAGCTTTTATAGAAGAATTTTGCCTTTTAGCCGACAATATCAAAGACTTTAAATCATTAGAAGTTCTATGCTCATCGTTATTAGTGATTAAATATGTGTCTGTAACTAACTGGTCAACTAGATAATTATCTAAAGTATCTTCATCTTTTAAATAAACCTCACTAGCACCTTTTTTAACTTTAAACAGAGGTGGTTGTGCTATATATAAGTGACCATTTGAGATAAGTGTCTCCATATGTCTATAAAAAAATGTTAAAATTAATGTTCTTATATGAGATCCATCTACATCTGCATCAGTCATGATAATAATTTTATGATATCTTAACTTTTCTATATTAAAATCGTCATGTATGCCTGTTCCTAACGCTGAAATCATTATTCCAATTTCGTTAGAGCCTAAAACTCTAGCTCTTCCTGCTCGTTCAACATTTAATATTTTACCTCTTAAAGGCAAAACTGCCTGAGTTTCTCTGGATCTACCCTGTTTTGCTGAACCACCAGCTGAATCTCCTTCGACTAAAAATAGTTCTGATTTAGCCGGATCACGCTCTTGGCAATCTGATAATTTTCCAGGTAAACTTGCAAATTCTAGCACACCTTTTCTTCGAGACAACTCTCTAGCTTTTTTTGCTGCCTCTCTAGCAGCTGAAGCATCAATAACTTTTTGAACAATTATTTTAGCCTCAGATGGATTCTCTTCTAACCAAGCTGTTAGTTTTTCACTAACTAAACCTTCTACAACTGGCCTAACTTCTGAAGAAACTAATTTTTCTTTAGTTTGTGACGAAAATTTAGGATCTGGTACTTTTACAGATAAGACTGCCGTTATTCCTTCTCTCATATCTTCCCCTGACAAATTAATTTTGTCTTTTTTTCCAATTGGATTAGATTGAATATATTTTGATAAAACTCTAGTGAGAGCACCCCTAAAGCCAGCTAAATGTGCACCACCATCCCTCTGCGGAATATTGTTTGTAAAGCATAATACATTTTCATAATAACTATCATTATAAGAAAGGCCTAATTCAACTTCAATATCATTTTTTTGTCCTTTTATATATACTATACTCTCATGTATAGATGATTTAGATCTATCTAAATACTCTACAAAAGATTTTACACCTCCTTCATAATAAAGCTTGACCTCTTTAGTTTCAGCGCTTCTACTATCAATAATATTAATCTTTAAATTAGAGTTTAAAAAAGCTAGTTCTCTAAATCGCTTCTCTAAAATAGAAAAATCGAATTCTATAGAAGAAAAAACGTCTATAGATGGATAAAACCTTACAAGAGTTCCCGACTTGTTATCAGAGTCGCCTAATTCTTTTAAAGGTGCCTCAGCATCTCCTTTAATAAAAGCCATGGAAAACAATTTATTGTTTCTATAAATAGTTAAATCTAATTTTTCAGATAACGCATTTACAACACTAATTCCAACCCCATGTAAGCCTCCTGAAACTTTATAACTGTTCTCATCAAATTTACCTCCTGCATGAAGCTTGGTCATAACTACTTCAGCGGCTGATACGCCTTCTTCAGGATGAATACTAGTTGGAATGCCTCTTCCATTATCTTCTACAGATACTGAACCGTCAGAATGTATTTCTATATCTATTTGATCACAATGCCCAGCAAGTGCTTCATCTATCGAATTATCTACAACTTCAAAAACCATGTGGTGCAGACCAGTTCCATCATCCGTATCTCCTATATACATTCCTGGTCTTTTACGGACAGCATCTAACCCCCTTAAAACCTTAATCGAATCTTCATCATATAAAGCATTATTTTCAGTACCCATAGAGTTTCCCATCCTTTGTGTTATCTAAATTTATTATATATGAATTTTCATTAAATGTCATAAAATCACTTTCTTCTGTACTAGTCATAAATGCTTGGACATTGAGGCTTTTAATCTCCTTAGAAAGGCTTTCTTTTTTACTATTATCTAGGTGTGCAAAAACCTCATCTAGGAGCAATATAGGTGATCGTTTACAATAATTTTTATAAGATTTTGCGACTGCTAATATAATTGAAATTAATAAAGATTTTTGCTCTCCTGTTGAGCATAGGCTTGCCATTATATCCTTTTCCTTATAACTTACTTCCAGTTCACTTCTATGGGGCCCTATACTTGTGAACCCTCTAAAAGAATCTTTACTTCTTGTATCAAATAAAATTTTTAAAAAATATTCTTTGAATGAGTCTGAATCATCTATGCTGTTATAATTGCTTTCTACTTCTCCTTTAAGGGCCATCTCAGCTTTAGGAAAATTATTATTATTGATTTCATTATTTAATAATTTAATAATTTTAAATCTATTAATAATAATTTGACTTCCATGTTCTACAATCTGTTTCTCTATAGTCTCAAACCAGTTTTTATCTATTACATTATCTTTAAATAAACTATTTCTCTCTCTAATTAATTTTTCATATAATCTAATATTTTTTGCATGAGCACTAAAAAATATCCATGTAATTTTATCTATAAATCTTCTTCTATTTGAGGACCCTTCTATAAAGATTTTATCCATTAAAGGAGTTATAGAAATTATACCTAAATATTTTGTAAGAGCTAAAGGAGACATAAATTTGCCATCTATTTTAACTTTTCTAGATTTGTTAAAATTTAGATCTAGTGAGCTTCCAATTCCATATTTTTCTATATCTTTTATGAGGTTCACATGAATAGCAAAATTGCCACAGTTTTTATATGCTATCTCCTCTAAACGAACTGATCTTATACCTCGGCCAGGCTGCATTAAAGAAATAGCTTCTAAAATATTTGTTTTTCCAGACCCATTTTTCCCTATAAAAGCAACCGGGCAATTTGGAAAATCTGCCTGATAAGATTGATAGTTCCTGAAGTTTGATAACTTTAATGATGTAATATAATTCTTAGCACAATTATATTGCTCATTTTTTATTTCTTCTTTTTTTAAATTAACGCCTTGAACCTCAGACAATTATTTTTATACCCTCATCGGCATTAAAACAAACAATACTTCTTCATCATCTTTGTCATAGACAAGAGTAGGAGAGACCGAGTCAGATAATTCTATTAAAATTTCATTCCCTTTAATTTGACGAGCAACATCTAGAACATATTTAGAATTAAAACCTATTTCTACTTCTTCTCCATCATAAGCTACATCAACATGTTCACTTGCACTTCCTTTATCAGGGTTAGTCGCAGAAATTACTAACCCACTTTTGTTGATATTGATTTTAATTGCTCTAGTTTTATCAGTTGAAACAGTAGAAACTCTGTCTACAGCTTCTGACAACAATTGGTTAGAAATAGTAATTAATTTATCATTCTTTTCTGGTATAACTCTAGAATAATCAGGGAATGTCCCATCTAACAACTTAGATGTTAAAATGACATTATTAAAAGATAATTTTATCTTAGTTTCACTTAAAGATAAATTTATATTTCCAGTATGGTCTTCTAAAATTTTTCTTATCTCTAGAATTGTTTTACGAGGGATAATTACTCCAGGTATGGATTCAGCACCTTGTGGAATATTCATATCTACTCTTGATAACCTGTGCCCATCTGTTGCAACTGTCCTCAGCTTATTAGTATTATCTCCTTTTATTGCATGCAGATAAATACCATTTAAATAATATCTTGTTTCCTCTAATGACATAGCAAAAGATGTTTTATCTAATAGTCTAATTAAATCTGATGCCTCAACATTAAAGGAATGTTTAAAATCTTCTTGAGAAATAGAAGGAAAATCTTCTGCAGGCAAACAATTTAAGGCAAAAGAAGAACTAGAAGCTTTAATGCCTAATCTATCATTTTTTTCTGATAATAATTCCACCTTTATATTTCCTGGTAACTTTCTCACTATATCATATAACATTTGTGCTGAAGTAGTAACTGTTCCTAATTGCGCAACCTCTGATTTATCTAATTCTATCTTTTCAATTACTGCTATATCCATATCTGTGGCAGTCAAATATACTCCATCTTCTTTAGCTTCAATTAACACATTTGATAAAATTGGAATTGTGTTTCGTCTTTCAACAACTGAATGGACATGCTGCAAAGCTGTAAGTAATGCAGACCTATCAATAGAAAACTTCATCATTAGTCCCTTTCTCTATATGTAAGATCATACCATTTTAGTAATTATATAAAGCAATATAGCTTATATATTATATATAAAATTACAAATATTTATAGCTATATTCTATATGAAATATTATTATATTTCTAGTAATAATAGTTACTAAATATTTATTTTATGACTCAAGGTTTCTTTTTAAGAGCTCTAAATCATCAGCCATTATATTATCTTCTACTTTAAGAGCTTCTATCCTACTTACTGCATGCATTACAGTGGTATGATCCCTGCCACCAAAAGTTCTTCCTATTTCTGGAAGAGACCTAGAAGTAAGTTGCTTGGAGAGATACATGGCTATTTGCCTTGGCCTAGCAACTGCCCTTGCTCTTCTAGGAGAAGACATATCGCTTAATCTAATATTGAAATGTTCTGCTACTTTTTTTTGTATTTCTTCTATAGTAACCCTTCTATTATTAGCTCTAAGCAAGTCATGTAAAACATCGTGAGCACTATCAATTGAAACTGGCCTCCCAACCAATTGAGAATGAGCAACCAATCTTTTAAGTGCACCTTCTAGTTCACGAACATTTGATGTAATTTTATGTGCTAAAAATTCAATTATATTTTTAGGGACAATACAATTCTTTATATCGTCTACCTTAGATTGTAATATTCCTAACCTTAACTCATAAGTTGTTTGATGAATTTCTCCAACTATACCCCACCCTAAGCGGGAACGGAGCCTTTCTTCAATACCTTCTAAATCTGCAGGAGAACGATCTGAACTTACTATAATTTGCTTATTTTGATCTACAAGTGCATTAAATGTATGAAAAAACTCTTCTTGAGTAGAGTTTTTTCCTGCAATAAATTGAACATCATCGACCATTAAAACATCAGCAGACCTAAACTGTTCTTTAAATACCATCGTTTCCTGCTGTCTTAAGGCTCTTACAAATTGATACATGAATTTTTCAGCTGATAAATAAACAACTTTTCTACTAGGATTCATTTCTCTAATTTTCCAAGCTATAGCATGCATTAAATGCGTTTTACCTAAACCAACACCCCCATATATTACTACAGGGTTAAATGCTATATCTTCTGATTCTGCAATTCTTTGTGCTGCTGCCGCTACAAAGTTATTAGATGGCCCAATGACAAATTTATCAAAGGTATATCTTGGGTCTAAAGGAGATGATAATTTTAATATAGAAGAAGTTGCATCCTCTGATTTTTTTGTAACCCTTCCAGAGAGTCTTTCATCTACAATTAAATTGACACTAGATACATCTTTGCTTAAGCCTTGCCATAAAGACCTTATTCTATTTCCATATCTTGGTTCGATCCAATCTTTATGAAATTTACTATGAACAGCAACTACTATATTTCCGCTAGCGTAGCTCGAGAGAGATATTAACCCCAGCCAATTTTCATAAACTGTTTCACCAGCCTCTTGTCTAAGTTGATTCCTAACTTGCTCCCACAATTCTATAGCTATGTCTTCTGAGAGCATAAATCACCTTATGTTATATTTGTATAAACCAAAATAGGTAGAACAAACTATAACAATTATTTATAGCAATGCAATCAGCAATACAAAAAATTATTTTAAAGCTTTAATTCTCTTATTATATCGAGAAATTTTTCTAGACATAGTGCTTTTGTGGATAACACCTTTATTAACCCCAGCCATTAATTCAGGCTGAACAATTTTAAGAGCAGTCATAGCTATCTCATGATTTCCTTCAGTAATAGCTTCCTCTACTTTTCTTTCATAAGTGCGTATTTTACTTACTCTATTTTTGTTAATGATAGTTTTGCGATTCGTAGATCTAATTCTTTTTTTTGCAGAAGCTATATTAGCCATATAATATTCCTTAAAATCCTATTAAATTATTTTTTAGATACTTTTCATAACCGATCTTTACAAATAGGTCAACTAATGTACTTGATTATTAAGTGTTTTTAAAAACTGCTTTCCTTTTTTCAATAAACGCTTTCATTCCTTCTTTTCTATCATTTAAGGAAAAAGAGGACCTGAATAATCTTCTCTCATAAACAATGCCCTGAGATAATGTATTTTCATAAGAAGAATTAATAGCGTCTTTTGCCATTTTTAAAGCAGGAAGTGATTTTTTTGATATTTCGATAGCTATTTCTATAACTTTATCTAAAAAACCTTCTGATGGTATAACTCTACTTACTAGTCCTAATTTTTCTGCTTCTTCTACGTCTATCATCCTGCCTGTTAATATCATATCCATTGCCTTAGCTTTACCAATAGCTTTTGGCAGACGCTGAGTTCCCCCAGCTGCCGGAAAAACGCCTAAATTTATTTCAGGTTGCCCAAATTTTGAGTTTTCATTAGCTATTAGCATATCGCACATCATTGCTAGTTCACAGCCTCCACCCAAAGCATAACCTTCAACTGCTGCAATTGTGGGTTTAGAGCAATAACTAATTTGTTCCCAAGGCTTAATAAAATCATTATTTATTAAATCAATAAAAGTTTTATTTTCCATTTCTTTTATATCAGCACCAGCCGCAAATGCTTTTTTAGAACCAGTAATTACAATAACAGATATATTCTCATTATTTTCTATAGAATCTAGAGCATCATTTAAATCAGCTATCAAGTCTTTATTTAATGCATTTAAAGATTCAGGACGATTTAAAGTAATTAAAGCTACTTTCGAAATTGTTTTTGTTATTATATTTTTATAATTATTCTTTAAAGTCATGTAATTTTTCCTTAATTAATATTTAAGCTAAGAAAACTATTGTAAGTAATAAGTATTTTATTATTAATTTTTTTAATGTTGATTTTTAATATTTCTTCTTCTCTTACAAAGACTAAATCTTTATTGTTAGATTCACTACTTAAAACCCATCCGAATTGGATTAAAACAGATTTATAAAAAGTTTCTATTTCAAAGTCTTTTTGTGAAGATATAGCATCAACACTTACTATTTGTCCTATATCAGAATCAAAAAGAAAACATGAATCTTTATTTTCTATAATACTTTTATTAATAGGAATATCATTTATACATTCTAGAAAATCTATAGCGAAAGCATTTTTACTTAATGAAAGTAAAAGTATACTATATATTATTTTTGACAAGTTGGACAATAATATGTTGACCTTCCGTTTTGGGCCTCTCTTTTGATAAGAGCGGAGCAATTATTAATACACTTATTATTTTCTTTATCATAAACAGATAAATAATTTTGAAAATAGCCTATTTCTCCAGAAATATTTTTATAATCTTGAAGTGTTGTTCCACCTTCTCTAATTGCTTTTTTTAAGACTTTTTCAATTTTAGAATAAAGAGTTTCAATATTTTTTAAAGATAAATCGCAACCTAAGGCAAAAGGAGATATTTTAGCCAAAAATAAAGATTCACATACATAAATATTTCCAAGACCAGAAATAATAGACTGATTTAATAGTAATGATTTAATTGAAGATTGCCTTTTGCTTATATTTTCATAAAACAGTCTAATGGAAAACCCTTTAATTAAAGGTTCTGGACCTAAATTTTTAAATATATTTTTAAAACTGGGATCTTCATTATTGTAAATATTAAAAAACCCAAATCTTCTAGGGTCTTTAAATATAAAGCGTATTTTAATATTATTATTTTTTTTAAACTCTAAAGCTATATGATCATGCTTTTGAAATGGTTTAAATTTGTTTCTTTCTATTACTATACTGCCAGACATGCCCAAATGAAAAATTATAGAATAATTATTATCGAATTGAATTATGCCATACTTAGCTCGACGTTGAACTCCAATTACTTTCACATTATTAATTACAGACTTAATATTTTTTGATACTGTAATTCTTAAATCATAACGCTGAACATAGACTTTTTTTACAATTAAATTTTTAATTGCAAAATTCAAACCGGTAGTTACAGTTTCAACTTCAGGAAGTTCAGGCATAACTGAATACTAAAATAAGTAGTTATAGAAAGCTATAATATTATGAATAAAAAAATGAAATCAGACGAAGAAAAAGTAATATATGGCCTTAAGAAAATACCAATTAACCAAAAAAGAAAAGAAATATCAAACTTATTTGAAAATGTATCAAATAATTATGACCTAATGAATGACTTAATGAGCCTAGGGACCCATAGAATTTGGAAAAAAGATTTAGTAGATAGACTAGAAAGAGAACAAATTTTGACAGAAAAGAAGTTGGTACTAGACCTAGCTGGTGGAACAGGAGATGTTGCTTTTGCTTTAAAAAAACGTTTTCATCAAAATGAAATTACTATTATGGACCTTACACTTGGAATGATGAAGGTTGGAAAACAAAAAGCAATAAACAAAAATATTCATAGCGGACTTAATTGGGTGGCAGGAGATGCTGCATATTTGCCTTTTAATCAGTCTTCTTTTAATAATATTACATGCGCCTTTGGCATAAGAAATGTGGCAGAGATAGAAAAAACTCTAAATGAATGCTATAAAGTTCTTAAGCCTGGAGGAAAATTAATGATTTTAGAATTTTCGCCAGAAGTAATAATCCCTTTCCAACAGTTTTATGACTATTACTTGAAAAATGTTTTACCATTTCTAGGCGATAAAATCGCTAATAATAAAGAAGCATATCAATACTTAGCAGAAAGTATTGAAACATTTTACACGCCTTATGGCTTTTGTACTTTACTAGAATCTGTAAAGTTTAAAATAGTTAAGCTTAAAAAATATTTAAGCGGTACTGCTTGCTTATATATAGCAACAAGAATTTAAAAGAGTTTAAATAAATGAATTATAAGGTTAATATATAATCCTATAATAAAATGTAAGAAAAAATATATGATGATGAATAATAATTTAAAAATACTTCTCATAATTTCTGGGGGCATTGCGGCCTATAAAAGCTTAGAATTGATAAGAGTTCTGAAAAAAAATAATATTAGAGTCCAAGTAGTTTTAACAAAAGGTGGGGCACAATTTGTTACTCCTTTATCAGTTGCTGCTCTTTCAGAAGAAAAAGTATACCAAGAACTTTTTTCACTTAAAGATGAAACAGAAATGGGACATATTCAACTTTCAAGACAAAATGATTTAATACTGGTTGCTCCTGCATCCGCAAATATTATTGCACATGCTGCTGCGGGTATTGCTAATGATTTGGCAACTACAATATTATTAGCAGCAAACAAACCCATTTTATTCGCACCTTCTATGAATGTAGAGATGTGGAATAATCCTATTACAAAAAAGAATGTGAAATTTTTAGAAAATAATAATTATAAAATTATTGGTCCAGATTCGGGAGATTTGGCCTGCGGAGAAGAGGGTAATGGTAGAATGTCAGAGCCAGATACTATATATAAATATATTAATTCTATATTTAAAAAAAAAAAATTAAATATTGATGTCCTAGTTACTGCAGGACCAACCTTTGAAGCAATAGACCCCGTAAGATTTATTGGAAATAGGTCTTCAGGAAAACAAGGTATAGCAATTGCTACAGAGTTTTGTGAATTAGGCGCGAATGTAACTTTAATACTAGGCCCAAGCTCACAAAAAGTTCCTGAAAACATTACGGTCATAAATATAGAAACAGCAAATGATATGTTAAAGGCGGTAAAAAGAATAACTAATATAGATGTTGCAATATGTGCTGCTGCAGTATCAGATTGGACTATAAAAAGCCCTTCAGAGAATAAAATTAAAAAAGATAATGAAAATATTCCTAAAATAAATTTTGCATTAAATCCTGATATATTAGCGTATATTTCTAATAAAAAAAAGGATAGACCAAAATTAGTTATTGGTTTCGCTGCTGAAACAAATAATCTAATTAATAATGCTAAGGATAAACTTAAAAGCAAAAAATGTGATTGGATTATTGCTAATAACGTACTAGAAGATTCTGATATATTTGGAGGTGATAATAATAATGTTAAGCTTATTACCAACGATAATATTGAATCATGGGATAAATGCTCAAAAACAAAGGTTGCAAAAAAGTTAGCCAGCAAGGTAATTAAAGAAATATTGGATTATTAATATGGAAATAAAAATTACTGTTCTAAAACATGGCCCCGAAGACATTCCTAAATATGCCACTCAAGGATCCGCAGGAATGGATATCCAGGCTGCAATAGATAAGCCTATTATTGTGAAACCAGGAGAAAGAATATTAATACCAACAGGCTTTAAAGTAGAGATACCTGAAAATTTCGAAATACAAGTAAGGCCAAGATCAGGTTTAGCAATTAAACATGGTATTTCTGTATTAAATTCTCCAGGCACGATTGATTCGGATTATAGAGGTGAAATAGGAGTTATACTTATCAACCATGGAGATATAGATTTTAAAATTAATCCTTTTGATAGAATAGCTCAAATAGTTGTTACACAAATTATAAAAGTTAATATTATTAAAAATGATGATCTTAGTAAGACTCAAAGAGGTTCGGGTGGGTTTGGTTCTACTGGAGAAAATAATGACTAACTTGGAATTTACTGAAGATGAAATTCAACGGTATGCCAGACATATAACACTTCCACAAGTAGGAGGTATTGGTCAAAGAAAATTAATGAATGCAAAAGTTTTAGTAATTGGTGCTGGAGGCCTTGGTTCTCCTTTACTATTATATTTGGCAGCTGCCGGTGTAGGAACCATAGGCATTATAGATGATGACAAGGTTGAATTATCTAATTTACAAAGACAGATAATTCATAAATCCAATATGATAGGGGCACATAAAACAGATAGTGCCAAAGAAACGATTTTATCTATCAATCCTAATATAAAGGTCATTACATATAAAAAAAGATTCTCTTTTTCAAATGCTGAAGATATCGTATCAAAGTATGATATTGTGGCAGATGGCAGTGATAATTTTGGGACTAGATTCTTAGTTAATGATGTGTGTTTCCTTACAAAAAAAACTTTAGTATCTGCAGCAATTTTAAGATTCGAAGGTCAAATTTCAACTTATTCAGCATATAAAGATTCAAACTGTTGTTATAGATGCTTATGGCCAAGTCCTCCTCCTAAAGGACTTATAGCGTCATGTGGAGAAGCTGGCGTTTTTGGTGCTTTGGCAGGAAGCATAGGTTCTATACAGGCTATAGAAGTATTGAAAGAGATACTAGGAATAGGCAAAAGCTTAAATAATTTTCTTATGATATTTGACACTCTGTCTTCAGAGATGCGCAAAGTAAAAATTAATAAAGATATTAACTGTCAACTTTGTGGGACACAGCCCAATATTGTCTCTATAAAAAAACACAAAGATTACTTATGAAAAATAAAAAAAAGAAATTAATAGTAATTTTATACACCGAAGAGAAAACAAAGTTAAATTATGCTATGGGCATGATTGCAACTGCTGCAGCCTTAGAGAGGCCTACTGAATTATTTTTTACTGGTAAAAGCGTTACATCACTAATAATTAATAACAAAAATTCTAACTTTAACTATAAAAACTCAGAAGAATTATTATTAGCTATTATAGACTTAAATACTAAATTAACTGTCTGCTCAGGAGCATTATCAGATAACAATATTAAAGAAAAAGATTTAAGAAGTGATATTATTATCAATGTTGAAGGTTTAACATCAATACTATCTTCTGAAAATCATGACAGTCAGATTATATTTATATAATCTTATTTTTTTTATAAGACGATTCTATCTGGTGGCCTATGTCCATTAAGTAATGTCTGAATATTTATTATTACTTTTTCACCCATCTCTATTCTTGCTTCCACCGTAGCAGAGCCCATATGAGGTAATAATACCGTATTTGGTGCTCCCAGTAGAACTTCACTAACTGAAGGCTCTCTCTCAAATACGTCTAACCCTGCTCCTGCTATTTTTCCTATGGAAAGTAACTCAGCTAATGCTTCTTCATTTACTACTTTACCCCTAGAAGTATTGATAATATATGCATGAGGTTGTAAAGTAGATAATCTTGCACGTGATAATAAGTGGTATGTTTCAGGTGTGCTAGGACAATTAATAGATATAATATCCATCTTAGGTAACATTTGATCTAAATCTTCCCAATATGTCGCTTGATGAGACTCTTCTATAACATCAGGTAGTCTATTACGGTTATGATAATGAACATTTAAACCAAAGCCAATTGCTCTCCTAGCAACTGCTTGTCCAATAGACCCCATACCAATTATACCTAGCCTTTTTCCCCAAATTCTTCTACCCATCATATGAGTGGGGCTCCAACCTTCCCATTTACCAGACCTAATTAAATTTTCACCTTCTATAACTTTTCGAGGCACTGCCAATAACAAACCCATTACCATATCTGCCGTATCTTCAGTTAAAACACCTGGAGTATTAGTCACTATAATTTTTTTTTTCTGTGCAGCTACTAAATCTAAATGATCAGTTCCATTGCCAAAATTAGCTATTAATTTTAGCTTGCTAGAAGCATTCTCAATAACATCTTTATCAATTATGTCTGTTACTGTAGGTACTAATATATCTGCTTCTTTAACAGCATCTATTAATTGGTTTTTACTAAAAGGTTTATCATCTAAGCTTAATTTCGTATTAAATAGCTCCATCAAACGGGCCTCTACAAGCTCTGGAAGCCTTCTTGTTACTATTACTAGAGGTTTTGCTGACATAAATACCTTTATATATTATATAGAAATAAAAATACGATATTTTTTTATTAGATTAAAATAAAAAATAATATAATGATGTATTATATATTACAAAGGATAAATAAAATTTGAATGAATTATTAAATATGTTTTTTAAGACTACACATATAATATTATTAAATATTTTTGTATTTATCTTTTCAACTAATATTGCATTGACTGAAGAAAAGATAAAAGCCTCTCAGCAGTTTAAGTCCATTAAGAGCAATAATGCTAATATGAGGGTTGGTCCTGGCGATAGATTTGAAATATTATGGAATTTTAAAAAAAAAGGGTTACCAATAAAAATTCACAAAAAATTTGAGCATTGGTATCAGATAGAAACTCCTGATGGGTCAATAGGATGGATGTGGCGTAATTTAATATCTAATAAACAAAAAACTATTATTTTTTTAAAAAATGAAAATGTATATAAAGATAAAAATGAAGAGTCAAATATAATTGCAAATGTTGATAAAAATAGTATTTTAATAATACATTATTGTAACAATAAATGGTGTAAAGTAGAATCAAAAAAATATAAAATATTAGGTTTTGTTAAAAATAATAATAATATATGGGGCGCTTATGTTTCTAATCGCAAATAACTTTTTATACTAACTTCCCTTTTATCTTATAAAAAAATCTAAGTAATTAACTTTCTGCTTTCAGCTATCTATAATATTTAGGATGATAAATATAAAGTTTTTATTTATTTTTAATAGATATAATTAATTCTATATCAGATACTATTTTATTCTTTGGCGGAGTTGGAATACCTTGAATTTTTATTAGATCTTTAGAAATATCTATTAAAGAGTTATTGCTTTTATCAAAAAAATGATGGTGGTCTGTAATATTTGTATCAAAATAATTCTGTCTTGCATTTATCTTCACCTGCCTTAAAAAACCTAAATTAGTTAAATGATGTAAAGTATTATAAACCGTTGCTAATGAAACATTATCTCCTGTATCTAAAATTTCTTTATGCAAACTTTCTGCACTTACATGCCTATTTCCATATTTATATATATTAGCAACAAGAGAGACTCTTTGCTTTGTGGGCCTAAGATTAGCCTCTTTTAACATTTTCGATGCGTCAATATCAATCATTTACATATCCATTTTAAAGCTCTTATAGATTAATACTATAAATGGGTTTCAACAAATATACAATTTTCATAGATTTTTAAGCCTTGCTACGAGGGGGGGGCATTTATGTTTGTCAAAATACATAACCTGACAATCTAAGCATTGAAAACACTCATTCATATCAATTGCTCCATTTAACTTAATTGCTTGTGTAGGGCATTCCTGATTACAAGCCTTGCAGGGACTCCCGCATTCTTTTCTTCTGTGTAAAAAATTAAATATTCTTACTTTACCTATAATTGCTGCTGCTGCACCAAGCGGACATAAAAAACGGCAATAAGCTCTCTCTATAAATAAACCAGAGCCTAATATGATTAATACCCATACTAAAGCAATAATAGGGGCATTAAACCTAAATGTTATTGCACTTTTAAATGGTTCTATAGCACTAGCAGTTAAACCTAAATCAAAAGAATATAAAAATAATGACCCCAACAGTGCGAGTAGAATGTATTTTACTTTTTTAAGGGATAAATCTTTTTTTGTATTTAACCTTTTTTGTTTAATGCCTATGGATAAGGCAATTTTATTTAATAGTTCTTGAAGGGCTCCAAATGGACATAGCCACCCACAAAATAAAGCACGTCCCCATATTGGCATACTTAACAGAGCTCCTAATCCAATTATTACTATGGCAGGTTCAGCCAAGAAAGAACTGAATCCTTTTCCATCAAATATTGCTTGAATGAATGCTGCTAAATGAATAATACTTACTTGTCCTCCTACAACCCAACCTAGCCACATTAGTACCCATGATAAAAATAAAATTCTAATGAACTGATGTATTTTTCTATTCTTTGTATAAAAATCTTTAAAGATTAGTAAAGCTGCTGCCAATAAAACTGTTAATAAGGATAGGATTACAGTAGATGACTTATTATACCATGTATCCTTCCAATTATATTCATTGTCAATTTTTTCTATATTTGCGTTTTTGTTTATATACTGATCAGGAATTTTATAAGTCATCATAAAATTAATTGTGTTATTTTCTTTATATTCCAATTCTTTTGCAGCTTTTATAAACAACTGTAAATCTATATTTTTGGAAGGATGCAAATTTTGAGCTTTTGAGAAATAAAATAATCCTTGCTCTATAAGGTCTGGAGCATTTTTTGCATGATTAAATGGTAAAGGTTTGTACATATTTGGAGTTAATTTAAAAATTTTGCCATCTTGCTTAATCTTTAAATTAGGTATTGGTTGTTCAGTTCCATTTAAGCTATCTTCATAAAACGGAGAAGGCCCTAAAAATCCTACCCATACAACTAAATCATCAACATTCCTTCCTGAAACAACATATTGATCATACCACCTTCTTCCCAAGATATTAGACCCTATACCTTCCGGGTTTACTATAGCCATATATGATTGTTTCCAAATACCGTTCTCTTTAGATAATCTAGCAGAACGAGGAGCTTTAAAATTAACTACCTCTTCAAATTTTTTAACAATATCACCATTTGTAATTTTTAATGTACTAATAGACTGATCTTCAAGTAATTGCTTCCAGTCTTTCTGTTCAAATAGTTCTAGATTCAGCATAGTCCCTAGATCTCTATCATCTAATATTATTTTTTTATACCTTGCTACTTTTCGTGCTGCCCTCATAACAGCGTCATTTAATAAAAGAGAGGTAGTAGTAGTGCGAGAGATGCCATCTACTTGTTGCAGCTGAGATATATCGCCAGCTGTTCCTCTCATAGCAATTTTATCTCCTTCTAAAACTGAGTCTGATAAACCTAAAACAATACTTATTCCTTTGTTTATATTTATGCCTTTTAGTTGCTTTAAAAAACTGTGGAGATCTTCGTCAGTTCTTCCTAATATAGCAATTGGTTCAGTGTGCCACATTAGTCTTACTCCTGTTATTTTTCCCTCTAAATCAATTCCTACTATTATATGATAAGGCTTTCTAGAATAGCCTAAGCCTTCTATCCAATCGTAAGTTTCAAAAACATAACCGATTATTTTATTATTTTTTAAAATTTCTATAATAGGAGGCATATTTTGCGTTTGTAATACTTTACCTAAAGCCGCCCCATTCGGGAGAACAAATTTTTCTATTTCTGATTTTTTATTTCCGTTTATATATTGAGGTAGAAGCCAAGAACTATTTATTATGTTTTCATTAATACTTTTCGTTTTATTTTTATCTTTTGCTAGCATAGAAGGGGTTTGTGCATATGCCGATAAAGCAAAAATACAATAAAATATTAAAACAAAAATTTTATATATTATATTTAACAACTAAAACCTCCCAGAATTTTAGCTTAAAAGCTTTTTATGTTATCATTGATAACATTAAGATAGCCAGCGTTTTCTTCTTCTATAGTGTTTAATGTCTTTAAAGCTTTTTCTTCCCTTATCGCTAAGCCCTAAATAAAATTCTTTTACATCTTCATTAGAAGAAAGTTCCTCTGCACTACCCTCCATAACGACACGTCCATTTTCTAAAATATAGCCAAAGTCTGCTGTCTTCAAGGCTACTGTTGTGTTTTGTTCTGCCAATAAAAAACTAACCGACTCTTTTTTGTTTAAGTCTTTTACAATAGTAAAAATCTCTTCAACAAGCTGGGGTGCTAAACCCATTGAAGGCTCATCTAATAAAATCATTTTTGGATTGGCCATTAATGCACGTCCTATAGCTACCATCTGTTGCTCTCCCCCAGAAGTATATCCTGCTGAAGTTTTTCTCCTTGCTTTTAGTCTAGGAAAATAATGATATGTTTTTTCTAATTGGTCAGCTATTTCAGATCTTGAGTTTTTTGATGTATATGCTCCAGTTAACAAGTTTTCTTCTACAGACAAATGTTCAAAACAGTGCCTCCCCTCCATAACTTGTATTACACCTTTTTTTACCAAGTCATTACATGTTAATCTATCAATACGCTCTCCCATATATTCTATCGAACCTTTTGTAACCTCTCCTCTTTCAGCTCTTAATAAATTAGAAACAGCTTTTAAAGTCGTAGATTTTCCAGCTCCATTTGCACCTAGAAGAGCCACAATTGAGCCTTCAGGGACGTTAAAGGAAACCCCCTTTAAAACTAGGATTACATGATTATATATAACCTCAACATTATTAAGTTGAAGCATATATTTATCACTTAATTCTTCGGATTTATTTAATAAACCATCTTTAGACAAAATACTTATTCCTTATTAATTACAGCCAGGCGTTATTCCTTTTTCTTTTGCATAACCTGATGCAGAAGCCTCAATCATTGGCCTTACTATGCTTTGATCCGTAGCAATCCAATCCGAAGCCGGCTCAAACTCTTTACCATTCCATTTCTGAAATTTAACAGGAGCACTTCCTTCATGATCGGAACAGCTAACTTTAAAAGTAGGAATAAAACCATCTATTCCCATTTCTTGTAATCTAGCTTCATTAAGATCTAAATTTTCTATTCCCCACCTTACTTGTTCGCCTGACATAGGTTTATTGCCATATTTTTCGGTAGCCTTATTTATAGATTCAACGGTCATAATGCCCATTAATACGCCCATTTTATAATTTTGCTGATGACCAACCTCTTCTTTTTCTCCAGTTCCTTCCCCTGCATCATATACATATTTTAAAATATCATCAAAAACTCTATAATTTGAGCCAGGGTTTATTAAAGAGCTACAATTATAGCCAATCGCAGCTTTACCTGCAGGCACAGTATCTAACTCAGAACAGGCCCATATAACTCCAACAAGTTTATTTGCTGGTATTCTTGCTCTAGCTGCTTCTTTAATTGAAGTTTGGTTCATAACTCCCCATCCTCTTAAAACAACATAATCTGGCTTAAAACGCCTCACATTAAGCCAAGTTGCTTTTTGATCTAAACCAGGATGAGCTACTGGGAAACCCTTTAGCTCAAAACCATATTTTTCTGCCTGTTTTAATAAAACAGGAAGTGTTTCTTTTCCATAAGCAGAATCATGATAAACATTTGCTATTTTTAAACCTTTTAATTTGTCCATTCCGCCTACTTGCTCACCTATAAATTTAATTTTCGCTGTGGATATTGACCAATAATTAGCCATTAATGGAAAAACCCAAGGAAAAACGCTGCCGTCAGACGCATCTGTTCTACCATAACCCATAGTTATTAATGGCATCTTATCTGCGGCTAACCTGTCAATAACAGAGTATGTCAATCCTGTTCCTAAAGGTTGAAAAACAGTAGCACCTACCTCACCTTTATTTTTTAATCTCTCATAACACTCAACAAAACGGTCTGGCTTATAAGCTGTTTCACACTCTTCCCATGCTAGCTTAACTCCTCCTACGCCCCCGTCACGAGCATTAATCATTTTTAAATAATCAACATATCCATTTGCTGCTGGTGCACCACTAACTCCATACGGGCCAGTTCTATATGATGTAATTGGAACAAAGTGTTCCCCAGCTATTGCAATTGAAACTACAAAAAAAACAATAAAAGATACAACGCTTGATAAAAACTTAGACATTTTAAATCCTCCCTTAAAAAATTAATTACTTTATTATGTTAATACGGAAACGGCCATAACCTAAGCTTTTCTTTTCCTGTTTGCCATAAACGCGCTAAACCATTAGGCTCTACTATTAGAAAAAATATAATAAACGCTCCAAATACCATATACTCTATGTGAGCTATAGTTTCTGTAGAAATAGTACCGCCTGTTATCAAGGACCCTACATTGTTTAGCAATATCGGCAGTAATATCATAAAGCCTGCTCCTAAAAATGCACCGGAAACCGATCCTAAACCACCTATTACAATCATAAATAAAATTTCAAAAGATCTGGCTATATCAAAAGCCTGTGGCTCAACTGTACCTAAAACTACGTAAGCCCATAATGCTCCTGCTAATCCACAAAGAAATGAAGATACTCCGAAAGCCAACAGCTTTGTTTTCATTAAATTAATACCTATAGCCTCTGCAGCAATATCCATATCTCTAACAGCCATCCATGCCCTACCTATTTCTGATCGTGCTAAGTTTCTGACAAAAAATGCGCAAATAACAACAATAGATAATACTAAAAAATATTTACTTAAGGGGTTATCTATTGCCATACCCAATAAAGTCATAGGAGGAGCGGTAATTACTCCGGATGTTGAATAATTAGTAAACCAATCAAAATGGGTGAAGAGCCATTCTATAAAAAATTGCGCAGCTAAAGTTGCAACAGCTAAATAAAAACCCTTAATCCTTAATGAAGGAAGCCCAAATAATATTCCTATCCCTGCAGCGCAAAACCCTCCCCATAAAAAAGCAATTAAAAATGGTATTTCAGGCACTCTCACCTGTAAATTAAAGGCTGCAAAAGCTCCTACTGCCATGAAAGCTGCAGTTCCTAATGAGATTTGACCTGCATATCCCGTAAGAACATTTAAACCTAAAGCTGCTAAAGAAAGGGCTAAAAAAGGAACTAATATTGATGCAAGCCAATAATCGTTAGCAAAAAGAGGTATCACAATAAAACAAAAAATGAGCATTGCTGCCATTGCAATCCTATCTTGAAATATTGGCAAGATAGATTGGTCTTTTTTGTATGAAGTTTTAAATTGGCCTGCTTCTCTATAAAACATTATTTTTTCCTAAATTTAAACACGTTCAATAATTTTTTCACCAAATATTCCTTCTGGCCTAATCATTAATACTAATAAGGCAAGCATGTAAGGGAACCAATTTTCTATGGCTCCTCCAACAAAACCGCCTAGATAAACTTCTGCTAATTTTTCACCGCATCCTACTATTAATCCACCTAAAATTGCTCCTGGAACAGACGTAAACCCTCCTATTATCAAAACAGGTATCGCTTTAAGTGCAACAGATGAAATAGCAAATTGAACTCCTAATTTTGACCCCCAGACAGCACCAGCCACTAATGCAACTAATCCTGCTGTTGACCATACATAAATCCATATTGTTCTTAAAGGTATTCCGACTGATAAAGCTGCCTGATGATCATCCGCTACTGCTCTCAAAGCTCTACCAATCACTGTATATCTAAAAAATAAAGATAAAACCAACACTAGTCCACCTGCAATTAATGCCGCATAAACATCAAATTTATTAATAAAAGCCTCGCCTATTTCAAAGGCATCATACTCATCTATACCCAAATCAAGAACATGGACTTTAGAATCCCAAACTAACTGGGCCATTCCCTCTATAAAATAATTAAGTCCAATTGTTGCCATAAATAAGATTATTAGATCTTGATTAACCAGTGGCCGCAATACAATTCTTTCTATAGCTATAGCCAGAATAACCATTATAATCATGGTAACTCCTACAGCTGCCAACATAGGAATACCCATCTCTAGCAATCTGACGAAAGTCAACGCTGCAAATAAAACCATGGCTCCTTGTGCGAAGTTAAACACTCCCGAAGCTTTAAAAATCAATACAAAGCCTAATGCTACAAGTGAATACATGACACCAGACAAAAGACCTCCTATAAAAACTTCTAAGAAAAACCACCAATCCATTATCCTGCTCCTAGGTAAGCATCTATCACCTTTTGTTCTGACCTCACTTCATCAGGGGTGCCATCAGCTATTTTAATTCCATAATCTAGAACAACTACTCTATCTGATATATCCATCACTACGCCCATATCATGTTCAATTAATACAATTGTTGTTCCAAACTGCTCATTAACATCTAAAATAAATCGACACATATCTTCTTTTTCTTCTACGTTCATACCCGCCATTGGCTCATCAAGAAGAAGAAGTTCTGGCTCTAGCGCTAAGGCCCTACCTAACTCTACTCTTTTTTGTAAGCCATAAGGCAAACGAGATACTGGCATTTTGCGTATAGACTGAATCTCTAAAAAATCAATAATTTCTTCCGCTTTCTTCCTGTGTTTTTCTTCCTGACTTCTTCCTAAACCCATATAAAGCATTTCCATAATTATATTTCGTTTCATTAAAATATTGCGGCCAGTCAAAATATTTTCTAAAGCAGACATTCCTTTAAAAAGCGCAATGTTTTGAAAAGTCCTAGCTATGCCCATTCGAGCAATATCATGAGGAGCTATTTTTTTTCTTAGCTTACCTTTCCACTCTACTTCTCCCTCTTGAGGAACATAAATACCTGAAATAACATTAAGCATTGAAGATTTTCCAGCTCCATTAGGACCTATAATTGCTAGTACCTCTCCTTTATTTATTTTTAGACTAACACCTGATAAAGCTTTTAATCCGCCAAAAGATAAGTTTATATCTTTTATATTCATCATAACTTCAGATCTATCTACAAATTTTTGATCATTCATGCTACTTGATCCTTTAAATCATAGACATTCATGTCTTGGATTTTTAAATCGGCACTAATAGAACCTTTTCTTCCGTCCTCAAAAGTGACTTCTGTTTCTATAAAGCAATGGTTTTCTTTATTATAAAAAGCATCTACAAGCATACCATATCTTTCAGAAATAAGACCCCTTCTTACCTTATTTGTTCTGGTTAATTCCCCATCATCTGCATCTAATTCTTTATGAAGAATTAGAAAACGCTTTATCTGAGAGTCATTCAATTCTGTGTCTTGAGATAAATCTCTGTTTACCTTATCTATTTCAGAGGCAATTAAATTATAAACGGTTGACTGACCAGCCAGGTCAATATAGCCGGAATAAGCTATATTATTTCTTTCAGCCCAGCTTGCTACTGCCTCTAAATCTATATTAATAAAACATGTTACAAAGTCTTTGTTATCTCCAAACGCTACTGCCTCTTTAATTATCCCACAAAATTTTAACTTATTTTCAATATATTTTGGAGCAAACATATTTCCTGAATTTAATTTCCCAACATCTTTTGCCCTATCAATAATCTTTAAATGTCCATTGCTATCTATTACTCCGGCGTCTCCTGTCTTTACCCAGCCTTCTTTGTCTATTGTCTCTTTTGTAGCTTCTTCATTTTTATAGTAACCTTTAAACACGCCAGGGCCTTTATAAAATACTTCTCCATCAGTAATTTTAATATCTACACCAGGAAAAGCTGGTCCAACCGTATTAGGGTCCACATCACCGTCTCGATGAAGTGAAACGAAAACGGTTGCCTCAGTCTGCCCGTATAGAACTTTTAAATTAATACCTAAAGATCTATAAAAAAGAAACGTATCAGGACCCATCGCTTCACCAGCGGTATAGGCCATTCTCACTCTCGTCAGGCCTAAGTTATTTTTTAAAGGACCATATATTAAAAAATAGCCGAGGCCATAAAGCATTCTGGCTGCAAAAGGAACTTTTTCTTTATCTAGAATAAGGTTGCCCCATTTTTTAGCAGTTTTCATAAAAAAGTTAAAAACCCAAAGCTTAACTTTGGAAGCATCCTGCATTCTTACCATTAACTGAGTGAGCATACCCTCCCAAACTCTAGGAGGGGCAAAGTAATATGTTGGACCTATTTCTCGCATATCAAGAGTTAAAGTATCTCTGCTCTCTGGGCAATTTATACAAAAACCTGATATATATGATTGAGCTACACAAAATATATTGTCTCCTACCCAAGCCATTGGCAAATAAGCGACAACCTCATCATCTGGATTAGTATTTTCAATTTCACAAGCAACACTTGTTACAGATATGATATTATTATAAGACAGCAATACTCCCTTTGGCCTTCCCGTTGTACCCGAAGTATAAAGCATTATTGAAATATCGTCTTTAGATGTTTTGTTTATCTCTTGATCAAGATCAACATCTATTTCCTTACTATTTTTAAGAATAGTTTCTAATGAAGAAACTATTTTTTCATTATATTTTTCTAAACCTCGAGGGTCACTATAAAAAATATTTTTAAGCAGTGGTAATTTTTCTTTAATTTCTAATAGCTTATCTACTTGTTCTTGATTTTCTACTACTGCTAGTTTGGCTTCTGCATGCTCTAATATATATTGGATTTCATCGGCTACAGAATCCTGATAGCAAGGTACTGGAATAGCACCTAATATTTGAGCTGAGGCGATAGCTAAATATAAATTCGGCCTATTGTCTCCAATTATTGCTATTTTATCTCCTCTTCTTAAACCACTATTATAAAAACCTTCTGCCAATAATAAGGCTTTATCAAAAAAGTTATTCCATGTCGTAATTTGCCAAATACCGTACTCTTTCTCTCGAATACTTGGTCTACCTTTGAAAATTACTGCGTTATCTCTCAAAATTTTAGGAAAAGTGTCTAAAGCGACAAAATCTCTCGTCATATGCATTCTTCCCCCATATAAAATATATATATATAATTAAGTTAATTTTGTATATATTTGATACTTATGAATCAAATATAATGCAAATTTTTATATGATTATTATTAATATTTATTTTTAATTAATCCATGAGGGGGAAAATATGCTACTTAAAAAAAAAATTAAACAAATTAGTATTCATAAAATTTTATTTTTAATGTTGTTTATAGGTTTTTATTTTGGATATGAGGTTTATGCTAATCCTACACAAATTATTAAAAATGTTATATGTAAAGAAAGCAGTATAATGAAAAAATACTTAGAAAAAAATCAAGATGAAAAGTTAGCTTGGCTAGGTCTTGCACAAAATGGATCAACCATAACAGAGCTTTATATTTCTAAAAAAACTAACACTTGGACCATAATAGAGACCGACACAACAGGAATGTCTTGTGCTACTATAGGTGGAAAAGATTCAAAACTTATAGACTAAATATATTTAGGAAAATATAAAAAATGTCACAGCAAGAATATATAAGTAATCCAAAATTAGAAAAAAATAATGCTAATTATACTGCATTAACTCCTATATCTTTTTTATTAAGAACCGCCAATATCTGGCCAGAAAAAATAGCATGGGTCCATGGCTCTCAAAAGGCTACATACGAAGAGCTTCTATTGCGGTGCATAAAAATATCTGATGGGCTTAAATTAAAAGGCATAAAAGAAGGGGACACAATTGCTGCTATTCTACCTAATGTTCCTTCAATGATAGAGTGTCATTTCTCTATAATGATGGCAGGAGGTATTCTAAATACAATAAATACTCGTTTAGATTCGGAAGCAATAGCGTTTATTCTTGTTCACGGGAATGCAAAAGCTGTTTTTGTCGATCCAGAGTTTAGTGATGTGTTATCTGAAGCCCTTGATAAAGTTCCACAAAATAAAAGGCCTATAATTGTTAGATGCGATGATGATGAGTTTGTACAAAATGACCAATTTAAGGATGAGCTAACTAATGATGATCTAGCAAGAATTGGAAGCTCTGATTCTATAATTACTTGGCCTAAAGATGAATGGGAAAGCTGCAGCTTAAATTATACCTCTGGAACAACTGGAGACCCAAAAGGAGTAGTCTACCATCATAGAGGTGCATGGCTTACCTCTATTAGCAACCAAATGGTATGGTCTATGGGAAAACATCCTGTATATTTATGGACACTTCCAATGTTTCATTGCAATGGTTGGTGTTTTCCTTGGACTATAACAGCTTTAGCTGGCACTCACATTTGTCTTAGAAAAATAGATGCACAAAGTATTTATGAATCAATTGATAAAAATAAGGTCACACATTTATGTGGTGCTCCAATAATTTTATCTATGTTAATTAATGCAAAACCTCAGGAAAATATAGAACTTAAAGAAAAAGTAAATATTATGACAGCTGCTGCTGCTCCTCCTCCTGCTATTTTAGCCGAAATAGAAAAAAAGGGGTTTGAAGTTACTCATGTTTATGGACTTACAGAGGTTTATGGGCCCGCTGTAGTATGTGAATGGAAAGAAGATTGGAATAAATTATTACCAGTGCCTAAATCAGAAAAAAAATCAAGGCAAGGTGTCCAATACCCTTCTTTGGAAGGTTTATCTATAAGAGATCCTAAAACTATGAAATCAGTGCCTAGAGATGGTAAAACTCTTGGTGAAGTAATGATGAGAGGAAATATGGTTATGAAAGGTTATCACAATAATGAAACAGCAAGCAAAGAATCCTTTTCTGGAGGATGGTTTCATACTGGTGATCTAGGCGTAATGCACAAAGATGGCTATATAGAGTTAAAAGATCGCTCAAAGGATATCATAATATCGGGTGGGGAGAATATTTCTTCTATAGAAATTGAAGAAGCATTATATCAAAATTCTAAAATTTTAGCCGCCGCCGTAGTAGCGAAACCTAATGAAAAATGGGGAGAAACCCCATGTGCTTTTGTCGAGCTAAAAGATGATGAACAAGCTACAGAAAAAGAAATAATTGAATTTTGTAAAAAACATCTAGCAAGTTTTAAGTGTCCTAAACATGTTGTCTTCAAAGTTATTCCTAAAACTTCGACGGGAAAAATACAAAAATTTGCATTAAGAGAAATAGCAAAAGAAATTTAGTACTATGACAAGATATAAAGTAATAATAGAATATGATGGTAAAAATTTTTGTGGGTGGCAAAAACAAAGATCTTTAATTAGCATTCAGGGAACAATTGAAGAGAGCTTGTATAAGTTCTGTGGAAAAAATATTTCTGTTTTTGGAGCAGGAAGAACAGATAAAGGTGTGCATGCTACAGGGCAAGTAGCTCATTTTGACTTAGAAGAGAGTGATTTAGAAGACAAGAATTGTAAATTAGGAAAGTTAACAATGGGTTTAAATTTTTATCTGTCCAGAGCATGTAATAATGAAATATCTATCATTGAAACAAGTAAAGTAGATGAAGAATTCCATTCTCGATTTTCAGCTAAAGGAAGAAAGTATAAATATACTATTTTAAATAAACAAACTCCTTCACCCTTATTAAAAGATAAAACATGGAGGGTGCCTCTATCTTTAAATGTTTTATTAATGCAAAAAGCCTCTTCTTTACTTATAGGCAAACATGATTTTTCTGCCTTTAGGTCGATTGACTGCCAATCTAAGTCTCCAATTAAGACCATAGATAGCATCAATATAATAAAAAATAATGAGCTAATAGATATATATGTTGAGGCAAAGTCTTTTTTAATGAATCAAGTAAGGATTATAGTAGGTACTTTAGTTGAAATTGGCTTAAATAAAAAAACAGAAAAGGATATTTTATTAGCTCTTAAAACTTCTACAAGAAGTCATGCAGGGGCTACTGCTCCTCCAAATGCATTAATTTTAGAGAAAGTAGTTTATTAAAAATTTAATTAGTTCTTTTAAAGGTATATATACCGGACACAACTATTAATAACCCGCCTATAAAAGTTTGCATATCTGGAACAGAAAAAAAGAAGAAATAGCCAAATAAAGTTGCCCATATAATGTGCGTATAACTTATGGGAGCTAAAGTAGTTGCCTGAGCTTTAGCATAAGCTCCTAATATTAAAAATTGTCCTATTGCACCAAATAGTCCTACAGTTATTAAAAAACTCCATTCAACATTGTTTGGCATTGTCCAAGCTTGCATTCCAGAGGCAGGGTCATAATCTATTAATACTAGAATTGTAGTTCCTAATAATCCTGCAGCTCCAGAAAAAAATAAGCTAGTAATTGCAGATTCTACCGGCGCTAAAACTCTAGTTCCAATCTGATATAGTGAATAAAATAAAGCTCCCGCTATTCCATAAAGTGTTCCTGACAACCAATACATATCTATTTTTTGAATCCCCCAAATATTGTTCGGATCAATAACTATAATCATTCCTATAAAACCTGCAATTACTGCTAGCAAAGTACGAACGTGAATTTTTTCTTTTAAAATTAAAGGGGCAAGAATAGTTGTTATTAATGGGGCAAAAAATAAAATGATCGTGGCTTCTGCAAGTGAAAGCCTAGACAGTGAAGTAAAAAAACAATAGGTCATTAGTAATAAGGCTATAGATCTCAATATTTGAACTTTAATTAGCTTTGGAAACTTAATGCCAGTTTTATAGCCCATACTTTCTAAAGATATTACTGTTATAAAAATGATAATAAAATGAAAAGTATATCTTGCCCAAACTATCTGCGAAACAGAAAAATTGCCAGATAAATGCTTGGCGAGAGCTTCCATAGTAGCAAAAGATAATAAAGTAAGGACGTATATTAATATTCCTATTTTTTCATCTTCAATACGCACTTTAATATAATAGCTTTATCATTCAGAGTGCGCTTCCTGGTATTTTTTTATAATATCATAATAAATTAGCGTCAAAGACTCTAAATCTTCAACTGAAATTGCTTCATCAGTTTGGTGCATCGTTTTTCCTACCAAACCAAATTCTACTACATTACAAATATCTTTAATAAACCTAGCATCAGAAGTGCCTCCACTAGTAGATAATTCTGGCTCTAATCCTGTAATATTTTTAACAGAGCTAGCAACTATTTCTATAAAAGTATCGGGCTTAGTTAAAAAAGGATGTCCACTTAGCTCCGTTTCTAAATCCCATGAAAAACTCGCTTTATCATAAGATATAGACTCAATCGTATTTTTTATTTTCTCCACTAAACTATCTTCTGATTGAAGCACATTAAAACGAATATTAAATTTTGCTTCAATTTTTGAAGGAATTACATTTGAAACCGTATTACCAGTATCAATAGAAATGAACTCCATATTAGAAGGTTGAAAATGCTCATTTCCATCATCTAATATTAAACTAGATAAAACTGAAACAAAATTAGACATTACAGGCAGAGGATTTGATGCCTTGTGTGGATAGGCGACATGCCCTTCTTTTCCGCTTATAATTAAAGTCCCATGCAAGCTCCCTCTTCTACCAATTTTAATCATTTCTCCTAATGTGTTAGGGTTTGTAGGTTCTCCAACTATACAATGGTCAATTATTTCTCCCATTTCTTTAAGTTTAGGAAGCATAGTTTTTGTTCCGTGTTTTGCTGGGCCTTCTTCATCTCCTGTTAATAAGAAGCTAACAGCAAAAGTATTATTATAATCATTATGGTACCTAGCAAAAGCGGCTATAAAAGCTGCGATAGAGCCTTTCATATCAGCAGCTCCTCTGCCTATTAACATTCCTTCTTGGACCTTAGCTTCATAAGGCGCAGATACCCAGTTTTCTTTATTGCCAGCAGGCACTACATCTGTATGTCCTGCAAAGCATAAGTTTCTTCCCTTGCCAATCTTAGCGTAAAGATTATTTACAAGCGCTTCTTTTCCAACTCCTTTAATATCTCCTGATGGCATTCTAAAGCACTTAAAACCTAATAAAACTAATATTTCCTCTACGAAAAAAAGTGCTCCTTCATCTCTTGGTGTTTCTGAAGGGAATCTAATCAACTCTTTAGCTATATATAGAGGGTCCGAAAGCTGGTCTTTTTTTATGTTAAAATTCAAAATTTAATCTTTCATTTTATTTGTGTATTATATAGTTCAAATAATTACTTATTGGAACATCTTAAATTATAAGGCTATAGTCAAATAAGAAATTGTTTAATTATTAGGAATATATATATGGCATATTGGTTATTTAAATCAGAACCAGGCACGTGGTCATGGGAAGACCAAATGAACAAAGGTATAGAGGGAGAAGGGTGGGATGGAGTAAGAAACTATCAAGCCAATAATAATATGAAAAAAATGAAAATTGGAGACTTAGGTTTTTTTTATCATTCTGTTAAGGAAAAACAAATAGTTGGTATTGTAAAAGTAATTGGCGAACATAGACCTGACCCCACTGATAAAAAAAATATATTTGGAATGGTGGTAATAGAAGCAATTAAGACAGTAAAAAAATATGTTACTTTAGCTGAAGTTAAGTCTAATAAAAAATTAGCTGAATTCGCCCTTATAAAACAATCAAGGCTTTCTGTAGTTCCCGTATCTGAAGAACATTGGAAAGAAATCTGTAAAATGGCTCAAACAAAAAGTAGTTTTTAAAATATGCATAATATTTATGAAGAGACAGGTATTATGAAAAATACTAAACTATGTAAGATTGAAGATTTACAGGAAAAAAAAGCTTTAGTTATAAGAGGTGAAAATAAATATCTACCCGGTATTATTGTTTATAAAGGAAAAGAGTCAATTCATGTATGGGGTAATGATTGTCCCCATGCCAATTTATCTTTGGATTTAATAGAAGGAAAAGTACAATCTAAAAACAATGATTTGCTTTGTGCTAATCATGGCGCTAAATTTAATCCGGAAACAGGGGAGTGCTTTAAAGGCCCCTGTAAAAATTCCTTTTTAAAAGCCTTTCCTTTTAAAATAATAAATGATTACTTAATAGCTGGAAATTAATCTTATCTTTAACTAATAATAATTCATAATTGTGGGGGTATAAATATGAGCAATAATTTAATTAAAATTAAAAATAAATGGAAAGAAAACGCTCTATTAAATGAGAATGAATATATGGAGCTTTATAAAGAATCTTTAGAAAACCCTGAGGACTTCTGGGCAGAGCAAGCAAAATGTATAGATTGGTTTACCCCTTTTAGTAAAGACGCCATAAAAAAAGTAAATTTTTCTAAAACTAATTTAGAAATAAAATGGTTTTATGATGGCAAACTAAATGTTTCATATAATTGTATTGATCGCCACCTAGAAAAAAAGGGGGATAAAACTGCAATAATATGGGAAGGTGATGACCCTCAAGAAAGTAAGCATATTTCATATAGAGAATTGCATTTAGAAGTCTGCCTAATGGCCAATGTTTTAAAAAGTAAAGGTGTAAAAAAAGGTGACAGAGTAACAATTTATATGCCCATGATTCCTGAGGCTACATATGCCATGTTAGCTTGTGCAAGAATAGGCGCCATTCATTCCGTTGTCTTTGGTGGTTTTTCTCCAGATAGTATTGCGGATAGAATTATAGACTGTAAATCAGACTATGTTATTACCTCTGATGAAGGATATAGAGCAGGCAAAATCATACCTTTAAAAAATAATGTGGATATTGCCCTAAACAGATGTCCAAATGTGAAAAGTGTATTGGTTATTAAAAGAACAGGAAATAAAATAAATATGTTTCCTAATAGAGATATTTGGTGGCACGAAGAAAAGCTAAAAGTTAGCAAAGATTGCGAACCAACTGTTATGAATGCTGAAGATCCATTGTTTATTTTATATACGTCAGGATCAACTGGAAAACCCAAAGGTGTTTTACATACATCCGGTGGCTATATTGTTTATGCTGCAATAACACATAAATATATATTTGATTATAAGGAAAACGAAGTCTATTGGTGTACTGCGGATGTGGGTTGGGTCACTGGCCACTCTTATATCGTTTATGGTCCTTTAGCTAATGGGGCAAAAACGCTTATGTTTGAGGGGGTTCCAAATTACCCAAGCTCTTCAAGATTCTGGGAAGTAATTGATAAACACAATGTTAATATATTCTACACCGCTCCTACTGCTATTAGAGCCCTAATGAAAGAAGGGGACGCACCAGTTAAATCAACCAAAAGAGATAGTCTTAGGATTTTAGGAAGCGTAGGGGAACCTATCAACCCAGAGGCGTGGGATTGGTATTATAAAGTTGTAGGCTCTGAAAAATGTCCAGTTGTGGACACTTGGTGGCAAACAGAAACTGGAGGAATATTAATTAGCCCACTTCCCGGAGCAACCGATCTAAAACCAGGTTCAGCAACCAAACCATTTTTTGGAATTTCTCCTGCATTAGTAGATAATGAAGGAAAAAAACTTGAGGGAGTGGCTGAAGGCAATCTCGTATTAGAAACATCTTGGCCAGGCCAAATGAGAACAGTTTATGGCGATCATATGCGCTTTGCTGAAACTTATTTTTCTACTTTTAATGATGTATACTTTACTGGAGATGGAGCCAAAAGAGATGCTGATGGCTATTGGTGGATAACAGGAAGAGTAGATGATGTCATTAACGTAAGTGGACACAGAATGGGGACCGCAGAAGTAGAAAGCGCCTTAGTATCAAATATAAATGTAGCAGAATCTGCGGTAGTTGGATATCCTCATGATATAAAAGGCCAAGGAATATATGCCTATGTCACTTTAACTGATAACACCTCTCCTTCAGAAGAGCTTAAAAAAGAATTAGTAAATTGGGTAAGAAAAGAAATAGGCCCTATTGCTACTCCAGACCTTATTCAATGGGCTCCATCTCTGCCTAAAACACGTTCTGGAAAAATTATGCGGAGAATACTTAGAAAAATTGCAGCTAATGAACATGATCAACTTGGAGACATATCTACGCTTGCAGACCCAAGTGTTGTGAAAGAACTGGTTAATAATAGAATGAATAGATAGTTTAAAAATCAGAGACTCTTCCATTTTTTTCCCAATCTCCATATCTAGTTGGCTCAGGGCCCTTTTGCCCTCCTATTTCTTTAGGTTTTTTAGGCTCTTTAACTTTTTTAACTTGCTTAGAATATACTTTTTTATGTTTTTTCATGCAATATCCTTAATATTAATATTAAAGTGTAATTATACTAATATAGTAACAAAAAAGAAAATAATTAATGCCCATTAATAATATAAATTCGAGACTTCTGGCTCTTAAAGAAATAGAAGGCCTATTAAATGGAGATGGCCATAATCCTATTAATAATGGAGACAGTTTTTATAAATCTATACTTGGTATATCAATAAGAAGATTAGGTGAAATTAAATTTCATATAGAAAAATATATTAAAAAGCCTCTTAAGCAAAACCAAAATATTATTAAAGCAAATTTAATTATTGGAACAAGTCAAATATTATATATGAGAGTTCCTAAATATGCTGCTGTAAATGCAAGCGTTGAACTTGCAAAGATACATTCGCCGCATCATGTAAAATTTATTAATGCTATACTGAGGCAAATTGTAAGAGATTTTGAAAATGATAAAATTCAAGACTTAGATCCATTAATTAATATCCCTAATGAAATAATAATTAGATGGAAAAAGCATATTAATAATATTAATTTAAGAAAAATAGCTAAACAGCACCTTATAATTCCACCGGCCTTAGATATAGCTTTATCAAGAAAAGAGAGTGTTGATGTATGGTGTAAAAATTTAAAAGGCGAAATTTTTGGAAAGAATAATATTAGGCTTAAAAATGATTATGGAAAAATTGATGATTTAACTGGATACGACCAAGGAGCATGGTGGATACAAGACATAGCAGCGCAATTGCCATCAAAAATTTTACTATCTTCAATAAAAAAAAATGCCTGCGTCATAGATATGTGTGCAGCACCAGGTGGAAAAACAGCTCAATTATTAACTAATGGTCTAGATGTTACTTCTATAGAATCAAATGAAAAACGTGCAAATCTATTAAAAAATAATCTTAAGAGACTTAATCTAACTACTAAATTAATTGTGGAAGATGCCAGCGAATTTAAAACAGAAAAATTAGCGGATGCAATCTTAATAGATGCTCCTTGTTCTTCTACCGGTACAGTTAGAAAAAACCCTGATATTTTGTGGAGGTTATCAGTTAAAAAAAATGGTTTTTTAAGTACTTTGATTCCTTTGCAAAGTCGCCTTTTGAAGGCGGCAACTACTATGGTTAAGCCAAAAGGAATAATTATATACTCTGTTTGCTCTTTAGAAAAAGAAGAAGGCGAAAATCAAATTATTGATTTTATAAAAAAACATAGTAACTTTAAAATAAGCCCTATAAGTAAAAATGAAATAGATATTACGCACGAAGCAATTACCAAAGAAGGGTTTATAAGAACTTTTCCATATTTTAGTGAAGAGTTAGGAGGCATGGATGGTTTTTTTATAGCAAGATTAGAAAAAACGCATTAAAACTATAGATAATTATAACTTAATTAAGTTTTGAGATTGATTTTATATTGAAAAAAAATAATATACTTATATCCCCCTCAATTTTAGCAGCTGATTTTTCTAAGCTAGGGCAAGAAATTATAGATGTAGATAAAGCAGGTGCAGATTGGATACATTTAGATATAATGGATGGTCACTTTGTTCCTAATCTTACCATTGGTCCAGATGTAGTCTCAAGCTTGCGACAATATACTAAAAAATTATTTGATGTTCATCTAATGACAAAGCCCGCAAATAATTGGTTAGAACCTTTTGCTAAAGCAGGTGCAGATATAATAACGATTCACCTAGAAGCAGAAAATGATATTAATGAGTCTTTAAAAATTATAAAAGGCCTAGGCCTAAAAGCTGGAATATCTATAAAACCTTCTACTCCAGAAATTATGTTGGAAAAGTATCTAGAATTAAGCGACCTGATTCTAGTAATGACAGTAAATCCAGGGTTTGGTGGACAAAAGTTTATGAACGAACAATTAGATAAAATACGTAATATAAAAACAATGCAAAATACTTTAGGGCTTTCCTTTGATATAGAAGTTGATGGAGGAATTAATGAAAACACCTCTAAATTATGTATAGAAGCAGGAGCTAATGTTTTAGTAGCAGGCAATGCTATTTTTTCTGAAAATGCTAATAACTATTCTCACCTTATTAACCTCCTTAGAGATAAAAACTAAGGAAATACAAATTGTCAGCTAAAATTAAAAGCCTGAAACTATCTGATTATATTTATAAAAGTAATCTATATAATTTTTGGCTTAAATATAATGCAGATGAAAGTATATCAAATAGTATTATAGACCCTTGGAAAGGAGAAGGCTATCTTGCAGATGCAATTTTTCAAGGCAGGTATAACTTTGCAGGACAAGAAATACACTCTCCTAATAAACCTCTATGGGAACCAAATGGCGTAGGGCCTTGGTGGGTTGCAGAAATGCATGGTTTTTCTTGGCTAAGGCATTTCAAGGCTAGAGATGGAAAAACATCGAGGCAATTTGCCAGATCACTGATTAATGATTGGATGATAAGCGGTAATAAAAATTATAGCCCACTAAGTTGGAAAATAGATGTCTTAGGCAGAAGAATAAGCGCTTGGATTTGCTATTCAGAAATGATTAGTGAAGATGCTGATAAGATATTTTTAGAAAAGTTTTGTAAATTACTCACTGCTCAATCTAAACACTTAAGTAGAGCAATAAAAAAGTATGATAAAGAGCCTGAAGTCTTTACTGCCCTTAGAGGCCTTTTCATATCCGGAATATGTCTAAGTGGGGGAAACAAAAGGTATAATCAAGCAAAAAATATTTTATTATATGCATTAAATGGTCAAATTTTAAATGATGGGTGCCATATAAGTAAAAAACCTTCAGTTACTTTAGACATTTTAACGGACTTAATTTGGATAAGAAATACTTTAACAAATAATGACCCTGTTCTCGAACTAATAGATAATAATATTACAAAAATTAGTCATGCTATAAGATCATTACGCTTAGGTGATGGCACTCTAGCCAGAATAAATGGTGGAAGATCTTATTCTCGTGATGCAATAGATAAGGTTTTAGAAAAAACAGGTATAAAATTAAGGTCACGTATTTCGTCTAGCCTCACTTCTTCTGGTTATGAAAGACTTGCATCTGGTAGATCAATAATAATAATGGATTGCTCTTATGATAATAAAAATATCTATAATGGTTTGCTTAGTTTTGAAATGAGCGTTGGACGGGATAGGCTAATAGTAAATTGTGGTCCTACTCCCAATAATGATAAAAGTTGGAAAAAAGCTTTAGCAAGTTCAGCTGCTCACTCCTGCCTTGTAATTAATAATACTAACTCTTCTTCTGTTCAAAATAATACTAAAACTAAAATTAATGTTACTAGAGAGGTTACTTCAGGCTTTGAAATTATTTCAGCAAAACATAATGGATATGAAAATCTATATTCTGCTATGCACAAAAGACTACTAAAACTAGATTCTAGAGGCACCCTTCTAAAAGGTGTTGATAATATTATGTCTGGGCCAGGAATAGAATTTAAAATACATTTCCATTTACACTATAAAGTAAATGTAAGCCTTACTAGAAACAAAGAAAGAATTCTTCTTCAACTTCCTAGTGGGGTTTGGGAATTTTTTGTATTGAAAAATAATACTTCATTGAACTTAAATATAGAGAAGTCTATTTATATAGAAGACAATGGCTTAATAAAAAATACAAATCAGTTTATTATCAAGGGTAAAACTATAAATTCTGGAACCAATATAGAATGGTGTTTATCAAAAAAAAACTTATGAGCGAACAATGCACCCTGCTATTGAAAGGCCTACACCAAAGCCCATTAACATGACCTTCATGTTTGGTTTAAATTGGCCTCTATCTTTAGCTTGTTTTATTGCTATAGGTATAGTAGCGGAAACTGTGTTTCCTATGTTCTTAATATTTTGAAACCATTTATCATCAGGTATATTTAGCTTAGATTTTAATTTTCTTAATATAACTGAACTAGCCTGGTGAAAAATAAATAAATCTATATCTTCTTGCTGCAAACCTGCTTTAGCAAGAAGTTCATTAAAAACTTTAGGTACTTCACGATAAGAGAACTTAAATACCTTTTGACCATCCATAAACAATTGTTCTTTCCCATGATTATCTTCTAGTGTAAGCAAATTTCCGCCGCTGCCATCTGTAAAAAAACAGAAAGGACCAATGCTGCCCTCTCCCTTACTCTCTATTATAGCCGCCGCCGCTCCATCAGAAAAGATAGGTCTATTTGTTCTATCATTTTTAGGAATATAGTTAGTATAAGTGTCCGCACAAATGACTAGAACTTTTTTTAAACCTTGTTGGTAAATCATAGAGCTTGCAGCAGATAGTCCATATACAAAGCCTGAACATCCTTGTATTAAATCGAAAGCCATCACATTTTTAGGTAAATTTAATATATCCTGTATTAAGCAGGCTGATGTTGGTAGCCTTGAGAAAGGAGATTGGCTTACGTGAATTATTCCATCGATATTATCTGAGTCTACTTTTTCTAATAACTTTTTTGAAGCTTCAATTACTAAGCTTTTTTCATCTTCATTTTCACCTAAAGTATGCCTAGAATGAATTCCAGTTTTATCTTTTAATTTTTCTATTATCCAATCAGGATTAATTTTTCCCAAATCTTCTAAAGATTCTTTGTTTTTACCCAAAACATATTCTATATTAGTAATTTGCAAACTATAATACCCTTATGGTGTTATTGTTATTATTCAGTATTAAATATATTAACAACAATATATAAACAAAGTATGGAATTTATCAATTTTAACTATAAAATAAATCATATAATTTATAAAAGAAATAATAATGTCACCTATAACCAATAAAAGTCTCTATGAAATTAAACGTATTATCGCGCAAATTGCAGATAAAGCAGCAAAAGTTATAATGCAAAATATTAATTCTCCAATAGAAATAAAGGAAGATAATACTCCTGTTACTGAAGCTGACAAGAAATCTGACAAATTAATAAATAAAGAACTATTGAAAGCTTTTCCTAATATTCCAATCTTAAGTGAAGAAAGAACGCCGCAAAACAATGCTTTTGGAAAGAATTTACATTGGATAATAGATCCTTTAGACGGCACAAAATCATTTATAGAAGGTGATCAGGATTTTTGTGTTTGTATTGCATTGGTTTTAAATACAAGGCCAATATTAGGATGCATTGCTCACCCGCCTTCAAAAATATTATGGGCGGGAGGTAGAGAAATTGGCGCATATAAAAAGAATAATAAGGATGATTTTGAAAAAATAAAATGTAGAGATGTTCCAGAAGAAGGTCCAACAATCGCCATAAGCAAACATCATATTGGGCCTAAGTTAGAAAAATGGCTTTCATCAATAAATTTTATCAATAAATTAAAAGTAGGTAGTGCTATAAAATTTACTCTGATCGCAGAAGGAAAAGCAGATATTTTTCCTCGAACTAGTCCTACCTATGAATGGGATAGCGCTGCTGGTGAAGCAATAATACAAGGCTCTGGTGGGCAAGTTACCCAAATGAATGGTGAAAATATGATTTATGGAAGAGAAAATAAAAAGAATCCTAACTTTATTGCTTTTGGAAGACCAAATTGGGAAAAATTCATAAAGGGAAATAATAGTGGATAAAGTAATATATTTAATTTGGCCAATTAGTTTCATAATGAGTTTTATAATAAGCCTAATAACAATCAAGACTTCACTAAGATTTTTAACAAAAACAATAGATATCCCTAATCAACGTTCAAGCCATAGCAGGCCAACACCTAAAGGTGCTGGCTTAGGAATTATTGCTACATTATTAATAGTATATTATACTTTTTTTCCTCTTACTGATTTTTACTTTATAGGCTCTGTCCTTCTTCTTACTATCTTGTCGTTTATCAATGACAATAAACAAGTGTCAATAATCATTAGACTAACTATCCAAATGACATTAACCATTATTGTTTTAAATTTATGGACCCCCTTAGAACATACTGTGTTTTTGAACAATATTGTTCCTGTTTGGTTAGAAAATATTATAATTATTTTATTAATTATATGGCTAATTAATTTATTTAATTTTATGGATGGAATAGATGGTATTTCTGGAACTCAATGTGTAATTATAGGTATTGGAGCAGGATTAGCATTATATCTTTCTCAAGGACAATATAAATTAGAACAATTAATTGCGGGATTTATGGCTGGCTCTAGTCTGGCCTTCTTGTTTTGGAATTGGAGTCCAGCTAAAGTTTTTCTTGGAGACGCAGGTTCTATTCCACTAGGTTTTATTAATGCTATTTTAATGTTATTATTATGTAAAAGTGGGCTATGGTATGTAGCAATAATTATAAATAATTATTATATTTTTGATGCATCTATAACGCTATTAAGAAGAATACAGAAGAAACAAAAGCCATGGAAAGCGCATAAAGAACATTTCTATCAAAAGGCTGTTCAAAATGGCTATAGTCATTCTAAAGTATGTAAAATTATAGCCACACATGGAATACTGTTAATATGCATATCTTGTTTAACAACTTTAAAACCAAACTTAATTATTATTTTATTTTCGATTGTTATAAGTAGCTTATCTACAATATATCTTTTATATTATCTTAATAAAAAACCATTGAAAGTTAAATAATGTCTTCTATTCTTAGATTTTCTATAATCTGCAATATCGATGGTATATTAAGCATTATAGCTTTTTATGGGGCTTATTGGTTAAGACTAGAAACTTTTCCTCAGGACCTAATAATAAATACAGTAATCACTTTCTTAGCTGCAATATTTTCATTTATCCTATTAAGCGTTTATAAAAGGATTTGGCGTTATTCATCAACTAATGATTTAATTATAATAACTAAAGCCACCTTATTAACTGTTGTATTAGTATCTTTCAGCTTATTTCTCATGACAAGATTAGAAGATATGCCTAGATCAACTTTGATAATTTACTTCATATTATTTACAATTTTAAGTGGGGGTATTAGAATTAGCTATAGACTAATTAGAGATAAAACTTTAACTCCAATTCATGATGTAAATGAAAGAATAAAAGTCATATTAATAGGCGCTGCTGACGAAGCAGAGGCTTTGATTAGAACATCTCATAAACCAGGTGGACCTTACCATATATTAGGTATCTATGATAATGATAAAAGCAAATGGGGAAGAAAAATTAGAGATGTAAATATAATTGGTTCTATTGATGATATTTTTAAGCCTCAATCTAGTATTTTACTAAAATCAAAAAAAATTACTAAAATAATTATTACTAATCAAAAAACCTCTAGAACTGATATAGACCTTCTGCTTAAACTTACTGATAAACTAGGCATATCACTTGCTCGTCTTCCAAAAATTTCAGAATTGAATGAAGCTCTAGCGGATAATAAAAATAAAGAGCGTCCCATAAATATAGAAGATTTACTCGGACGCGCAGAAACTAGATTTGATAAAACTGATTTAACTAAACTTATAAATAATAAGACGGTATTAATAACAGGTGCAGGTGGAACTATTGGAAGTGAGTTAACGAGTCAAATTGCAGACATGAAACCAAAAAAAATAATCCTATCAGATTACTCTGAATATGCTTTATGGAATATTACAGATAAAATTTCTGCAAAAATTAATAATGGAAAAATATTATCTATATTATTAGATATAAGAGATGAATATGCCGTAGAAAAAGCGTTTAATACAAATCGGCCTGATATAGTATTGCATGCTGCTGCCTTAAAACATGTGCCTATATGCGAAAATCATCCATTAGATGCTATTAAGACCAATATATTAGGAACTAAAGTAATTGCAGAAAATGCATTAAAATTCAAAACTAAAATAATGGCAATAATCTCTACTGATAAAGCTGTAGACCCAAGTAGCTTTATGGGGGCTTCTAAAAGAGCCGCTGAAATATACATACAGAACTTAGATAGACAAAAACACAGTACGAACTTTATTACTGTAAGATTTGGAAATGTTTTGGGTTCTACTGGTTCCGTTATTCCAGTTTTTCAAAATCAAATTCTGCGAGGCGGCCCTATAAAAGTTACGCATAAAGATACGACTAGATTTTTTATGAGCGTAAAAGAAGCCGTTGAATTAGTTCTAATATCATTAACAAATTCTCTAAATATAAAAGAAAAAGGAGGAATAAATGTATTAGAAATGGGAGAGCCAATGAAAATTGATAACTTAGCGAAACAACTTGCTAGACTTTCAGGGCTTTCTCCTGGCAAAGATATAAAAATAATTTATACTGGCTTAAGAATTGGAGAAAAACTTCATGAAAAGCTTTTTCATAAGGATGAAAAAAAGATTACTACAAAGCACCCAGACATATTAATAGCAAAGTCTAGAGAATTGAACTTTTTAGAAATAGATGACGTTATAAATAAAATGAATGATTTTTTAATTAGAAATAAAGAGAAAGAAGCTATCAATCAACTTATAAAGCTAGTGCCAGAGTTTTCGATTGATCCCAAAAATAAAATTTATTAAGGAGCCTATATGTCATCTGATTTAATCCCTATTAAAAGAGCATTAATATCGCTATCTGATAAAACTAATATTGAAATAATAGTAAGTATAATTAAAAAATATAATATTGAAGTGCTTTCTACTGGTGGAACAGCAAGATTACTTAGGGAGCATGATATTAATGTGAAAGATGTTTCAGATTATACTAATTTTCCAGAGATGTTAGATGGAAGAGTAAAAACACTACACCCTAAAATACATGGTGGCTTATTAGGAAGATATAATTTATCAACTCATAAAAGCGAGATGAAAAAAAATAATATTGATCCTATAAACTTGGTAGTAGTTAATTTATATCCTTTTTCAGATGCTGTTAAAAACAATCTAAATTTTGATGAATGTATTGAAAATATTGATATAGGAGGGCCCTCTATGATTAGGTCTGCCGCAAAAAATCATGAAAATGTTTGCATTATTACTAATCCTGATGACTATGAAGGCTTTCAAAAAAATTTAGATAAAAATAATTGCTCTACAACTCTGGAGGATAGAAAATTATATGCGGCAAAGGCTTTTGCTAAAACGGCCTATTACGATAGTTTAATTTCTGAATGGTTTAATAAGCAAGTAAATATTAAATGGCCTGAGACTATAACTATTGCAGGAAAATTATCTAATGAATTAAGGTATGGTGAAAACCCTCATCAAGAATCTGCTGTTTATAAAAATCCTAATCACAAATTAAATGGAATTATTAAATCTAAGTTGCTACAAGGTAAAAAATTGTCCTATAATAACCTTAATGACTCTGATGCTGCATACGAATTAATTAAGGAATTTGTGGATCCTACTATAGCTATAATAAAGCATGCTAATCCGTGTGGAATAGCTTCTAATGAAATAATCGTAGAAGCTTGGAAAGATGCATTAAGAACAGATCCTCAAAGCGCCTTTGGAGGAATAGTTGCATGTAATAGAGAGATTACAGAAGAGCTGGCAAACAATATGAATAAAATATTTTTAGAAGTAATTATAGCGCCTGCATTTTCTACAGCGGCATTAAAAATATTCTCTTCAAAAAAGAATCTTAGGCTCTTAAAAACAAATGCAACAGATAATGAAACAGTCATAGAACATAGAATTGTGAAAGACTTATATGATGGTTTTTTAATGCAAGATAGAGATTTAGAAACATTAAATATAGACCATTTAAATGTTGTAACAGTTAAAAAGCCTAATAAAAAAGAATATAGAGACTTAATATTTGCATTTAAAGTAGCCAAGCACGTTAAATCTAATGCTATAATTTACGCAAAAAATAATGCTACAGTAGGTATAGGAGCAGGCCAAATGAGTAGGATTGATTCGTCACAAATCGCTGCTATCAAGTCGCAAAATGCCTCTAAATTGGCTGGTTTAGATAAAAGTATGACCGAAGGTTCTGTTGTAGCATCCGACGCATTTTTTCCCTTTGCAGATGGCCTAATAGCAGCAGCAGAGGCTGGCGTCACATCCATAATTCAGCCTGGAGGATCTATAAGAGATAACGAAGTTATAGAAGCTGCAAATGAACTAGGGCTTTCTATGATTTTTACAGGTATTAGACATTTTCGTCATTAAACAATTTAGGTTCTACCACTCTCTGTAATAAAATTAGTCCTATTAAAAGAAAAATTATTATTGAAACCATTCCTAGTCTTTGGCTATCAAATATGGAAACTATTATCGCTAAAACTGCTGGTCCTAAAAAAGCAGTAAATTTTCCTGAAACTGCATAAAGCCCAAAAGTTTCAGTATTATTTCCATTAGATATATATCTAGACATTAGAGAACGACTAGAAGATTGTACTGACCCTATAAAAAAGCCTAAAATAGAGCCAAGTAATAAAAAAAGCTCCTTATTTTCTATAATTAAGCTCACGCTACCAAATATAATTAAAAATATTAATGATATTTTTATAATAAATTTAGGTCCTATTTTGTCATCAAGATAAGAAAAAAAAAGTGCGCCAATTCCTGCTGTAATATTTATCAAAATTCCAAATATTATAATTTCTATAAAACTCATCTTAAATGTACCTGCAGCATATAAACCGCCAAAAGCAAAAAGGGTATTTAAACCATCTGTATAAACCATTCTGGATAATAAGAAGCGTCCCTGACTACTATTCCTAAATAATCCTTTTATACGATAAAGCACCTCTCTAAATAAACTTTCTTTTTTATATAAAACTGTTTTTGTATGTTTTTTTACACTAATCAAAAATGGTATAGAAAAAAATATGAACCATATGGCTACAATTGGTCCAGCGATGCGAATATTAGCTGCTTGATCTATTCCTATACCAAATAATGGGTTTTCATTCTTAACAAAACCAAATAAAATAATTAGCAAACAGCATATTCCCCCCGCATAACCTGCCGCCCAAGCTTTTCCAGAAAGACTTCCTATTTTTTTATTTTTAGAAAAAGTTGGAAGTAAAGAATTATAAACAACTCCTCCTAACTCAAATGCTACATTAGAAATAATAACTAGAACACATACAAAAATTATTGCTTGGGGAACAGGATATGCAAACCAAAATAGTGCTGCACCTAAAGAGGATATAAGCGTAAAAAATATTAACCAAAACTTATGACTTAAATTTTTATCTATATGCCTTCCTATAAAAGGAGCAAGACAAGCAATTATTAATGCAGAAAAAGATATAGACCAACCCCATAATATAGAAGCCCTCTCTGCATTTCCTACAATGGCTCTTTCAAAATAAGCTGAGAATATAAAAGTTATCACTACCGTAGCAAATGGAGAATTTGCCCAATCGTATAAACAATATGCAAAATAGGGCTTTATTTTATTTAGCAAAATATTTGCCATACTAATTACTATGCTTATTATTTAATATTTCTAATTTTTTTTCTATATCTGCTACTCTTTTTGCATTCCCTGGATGCATCCTAAAAATTGATTCCTCCATCAACTGCGGCATATAAATAGATAGCCTGCGAAAATAATTTGCTACTTTATTTTGAGAAAAACCTCCCTTAATAGCATATTCTACCCCAAGTAAATCAGCTTCTGTTTCTTTTGCTCCACTTTGAAATATAAATAAGTCGCCTACTCTTTGTAAAGAAGGTTTATCATTTATAGGTATAGGTTTAGCATCTACTTCAGACAAGCCTTTACCATTATAATGGACAATATTATGAGCTAACTCATGACTAATCAAAAATGCTATTTCCTGATCATCTTTAATAAAATCTAAAGTAGCAATAGTAATGTAAATTTTGGAACCGTCTGCATAAGCATTTGGAATTGGAGAAACCATTGCCTGGACAGGATAGCCACAGATTAATTCACTACTTAAGTTATATATTAAGTCTCTATTTAATCTTCTTATTCCTATTTCTAATCTGCCTCTTTTTGTTGCTTCAATTAATAAATTTTTATAATTTTGATTATTTACGACTTTATTATCTATAGAAAATATAACATCGCCCTCCATTATATTTGCTTTATTTGCAGGGCTTTCATGAGCGACAGAGACAATCATAGGCAGGTTGGGATGGTCCTGATTTTTTACATTGCTCGGAGACGCTGCATAAAAATAGGGTTTAAAAGCAGATTGCAAATCATTTGGAGCAGCAACCATAAAACCAAATGCATTAATCCTAGAGCTTATGCATACATCAATATTAGCTTTCATAATTGGCCAAGCAATATCATGAAGCCTCCTAGAAGCCGAAGCCATAGAGTGTATTATATAGCTGGCCTGCTTAGATATTTCTTTTTTTTCTATCTGGTTTGTTTCTGTACCTTCATTTTTGCTTAATGAAGGCATCGAAGCACAAGACGCAAAAAAACAAAAAAAGATAACTATTAATATTTTATTACTAATCATCATGTCGTCCTATTTTGAATTTAGACTAAATTACAATCATTTTAAAATAACATATAGTCATATATGGAAAAAGTTAATTTTTGGAGCGGGCGAAGAGATTCGAACTCTCGACATCTTCGTTGGCAACGAAGTGCTCTACCACTGAGCTACGCCCGCACTATATTTTTAATAATAATATAACTTATAATTAAAAAGCTTCTTATAAAAGATTTTGGTATTTTGGTCAATGTTATTTGACTTCCATTAGAATGTAAGGATAAAGAAAATTAAAAGTTTAATAATAAGTTAAATATTATGTTTTGATTTATATATTAATATATTAAAATGGTATATATTTAAAATAAATATAGGATTTAAAATGGTAAATGATGACGCTATAATTTCTTCTGACAAATCATTAGAAAATATTATTATTGATTCGGACAGTGCTTCATTTCATAAAGATGTTATTGAAGCTTCAAAAAATATTCCTGTTTTAGTCGACTTCTGGGCAGACTGGTGTGCGCCATGCAAACAATTAACACCGATTTTAGAATCAGCAGTGAAGGATTATAAAGGTGAAATTAGACTAGTAAAAATTGACTCAGAGAAAAACCAAGACCTCTCTAAACAGTTACAGATACAATCCTTGCCGACAGTTTATGCATTTTATGAAGGGCAGCCTATAGATGGGTTTTCAGGCGCAATGCCAGAAAATGAAGTGAAGGATTTTATTAAAAAAGTAATAGCTGCATCTGGTGGAGGAAAGCAAGAAGAGATTAATAAACTAATTAGCAAAGCTGAAGAATTATATATAGAAAATAACTTTGAAGGCGCCTTAGAAGCATTTGCTAATCTTTTATCTACTGAAGCTAATAATACAAAAATAATTGCAGGGTATGGAAAATGTTTAGTAAAATTAGACCGAAATGCTGAAGTAACTGAGCTATTAGGAAGTTTAGAAGAAAACATTTTAGAAGACAAAAATATTACCGGCCTGATAGCATTAAACCAATTAGCCAAAGATAGTAAATTAGCAGGCAGCCCAGAAGAGTTTATTTCTGATGTAAACTCAAATCCAGATAACCATGAATTACGTTTTAAATTAGCAGAAGCATTTTTAGCTACTCACCAAAAAGAAGAAGCTATTGAACATTTATTAATAATTGTAAAAAAAAATAGAGACTGGCAAGATGATAAAGCAAGAAAGAAAATTATTGCTCTTTTAGAAGCTTTTGGAGAAGAAGACCCTCTTACATCTGAAACTAGGCTTAAACTTTCTTCAATTCTGTTTTCCTAATATAAATATGGAGATTGATATACAAAACCTACCTAAAGTCATACCTATTTTTCCTTTATCAAATTGTTTATTATTGCCTAATGGCAACCTCGCGCTTAATATTTTTGAGCCTAGATATATAAAGATGACAGAAGATTCAATTTCAAGTAACCGTTTAATTGGAATGGTTCAGCCTAAAAAAACAAATAGTAAAAAAATTGAATTGTATAATATTGGATGCCTCGGCAAAATCACACATTTTTCCGAATTAAAGAATAAAAAATACATGATAGAATTATCTGGATTATGTCGATATAAAATTATTGATAGTAATGTAACAGAAAATGGCTACTTAAATGCAAATGTAGATTATAGTGATTACACTTTAGACTTATCTTCTAATAAAAAAGAAGTGGATTCTAATATCTTCAAAGAATTTTTATCTTCATTAAAAAGTTATTTTAATTCAGAAAGCATTGAAGCAGACTGGAAAACCATTGTGAAAGCTCCTGCAAACCTTCTAATTAGGTCTCTTGCTCAATCTTGCCCTTTTAATAATGAAGAAAAACAAATGCTTTTAGAAAGCAAAGATATTAATAAATTAGCCGAAACTATGATTGCCTTATTTAAAATAAGTGCTGCAGGAGAAATCACGAATATTAATTAAATTAGGAGTATTAAAGTGAATGATAAAAATGGCATAGATAAAAAATTATTGGATATTTTGGTTTGTCCTATAAGCAAAGGGCCTCTTAAGTATAATAAAGGAGAGAATGAACTAATCAGCCTTGAAGCAGGACTAGCATTTCCAATAGAAGACGGGATCCCTATTATGCTATTAGGTAGGGCAAGAAAAATAAATAATTAGAATGTCAAATGATGAAAATAAAGTTAAATCAATTATCTACAATAAATTAAAAAAAACTTTAGATATAAACTTTTATGATGATTATATCGCAAGCATATCTGCTGAATTATTAAGAGTTGAAAGTCCTTCCGCAGAAGTTCAGGGGCACTCTTCTAAAAACAAAAATACTCCTTTAAATAAAAACAATGTTTCTATCAAGCAAATAGAAAGAGTGGGGAATTATGCAATTAGAATTATTTTTGATGATGGACATGACACTGGCATATATTCTTGGTCGTATTTACGCTTAATGTCTGAAAACAAAATAAAGATGTATAAAAATTATTTAGACAGAGCATCTAAAGCTCCTAAAAGTTAAATACCCATTGCGTATTTCATAAATGCCTTCTTTAAAGTAGGTGACTTTTCTACTGCAAATAAACCAATTCTTCTAATAAATTTTACTGGCTCTCTAGAATCTCTAAATAATTCGTTTAAGCCATGTGTTGCCTTAATTAAACTTAAAATATCTATTTTCCTAAGCTTTTCATACTCTTTTAAAAAAGTTATACTGCCTATATCTAAACCTAACTTGGCTTGATTCTCGCACATACTGCTGAAAGATTTCATTCCTCTAAGCGCTAAATTAAAACCCTGTCCTGCAATTGGGTGAACGCTATGTGCCGCATCTCCGATTAAAACAAACCTTTGCAAAACTAGTTTTTTTGGTTGGATTAATTCTAAAGGAAAGACAGCGGGCTGACCAAACAATTTAATTTTTCCTAACCAATCCTGGCAATATCTTTCTATTTCATAAGAGAGTTCTTTAGGATTATTTTTAATTGAATTTAATCTACTTTTAGAAACTGCACTATCATCTGACCAAACTATTGCAGATCTATAACTATTATTAATATTTTTCATAGGCAAAACGGCTAAAGGCCCACCAGGTAAAAATTTTTCTAATGCAATATTATTATGCTTATTTGTATGTAGGATCTGAGTAACTAAAGCTTCCTGATCATACTTTGATCTTTTTTCTATAATTCCAGCTTTTTTTCTAATTACTGAATTCTTTCCGTCTGCAGCAATAATAAGGCTACCAATTATTTGTTTATTATTATCTAATAAGACTTTTGCTGAAAACTTATCTATTTGTATATCTAAAACCTTAGCCTTCAATCTTTTTACTTCGCCTAAATGTTTATTATCTTTTATAGAAGAGCTAATTGTTTTTATTAAATTACAGTTCTCTACAACATGCCCTAAACTAGTTATTTTAGATTTACTATCTGTATCAATAAGTTCTCTATAATCAAATTCCAATGATGCTGATGAAGATCCATCTAAAATACTTATACTTTTAATAGGCTCTATATATTTTTTTAATTTAGGCCAAACTCCTAAATCATCATAAAAATCTCTAGGTCCCGCTGCTATAGCAGTAGTTCTCTTATCCTGTTCAATTATCTGTTTTTCACTTCTTGGATCCACAATTATAATTTTAAAACCTTTACGCTGCAAAGATAAAGCAAGCGTCATTCCTGCTAAAGCTCCTCCACATATTATAATATCTGTCCGAGAAGAAATTTTTTTTTCCAAAAATAGTGTCCTTATAAATTTATTTATATTTTGTAAATACTATGACAGAATAAAGTATGCAAATACCAGAAAATATAAAATTATTATCTGCTTATGATATAGGGCAACTTTTATATAAAAAAAAGATGTGTCCTATAGATTTGGTCAACTTTTATTATAGTGAAATCGAAGCATATACTAAACCAAACCCTTATACTATTTTAACGAAAAAAAGAGCTCTTATAGAGGCAGAAAATGCAAAAAGAAGATTATTAGAGAATAAACCTCTAAGTCCTCTAGATGGCGTTCCTGTTGCATGGAAAGATCTTTTTGATTTTAAAGGTTTTATTACCATAGGTGGCTCGAAACTATTGGAAAAAAATAGTTCTGCTAAGAAAGATGCTGATGTAGTTGCATTAGCAAAAAGAGCAGGGCTCATACAGTTAGGAAAAACTACTACTGTTGAATTTGCTCTAGGAGGACTAGGTACTAATGCAAATTTTATTACACCTGAAAATACAATTATGAAAGATAAACCCAGAGTTCCAGGAGGTTCTTCTTCAGGTTCTGGGGTGGCTTTAGGCGATGGACTATGTGCTGCTAGTTTTGGAACAGATACTGGCGGTTCTGTAAGAGTCCCCTCCGCTTGGAATAAATTAATAGGATTAAAAACTTCTATTGGCAGAATATCGACAAATGGTGTGCTTCCTTTAGCTTCTTCTTACGATACTGTAGGGCCTTTAACCAAAACTGTTAAAGATAGCAGTCTTCTTTTTTCAATACTTGCAAACAAATCTTTTTTTGAGTTCAGTGATATAGATATAAATAATACTAATATTCTTGTAGTCAGGGGTTTACCTTGGAAAGATTGTGATCATGCAGTTGAGAAAGCTTGTGAAGATATAATCAAAAAATTATCTAAAGCTGGAGTAAATATATTTGAAAAAAAAGTTACTGAAATAGAAGAAATGCATAAAATATTAGAAAAAAATTATGGTGGAGCTACAGTTGTAGAAGCCTACAATGAATGGAAAGACATAGTAGATAATAAAAGCTCTTTTTTAGATAGAGATGTTTTAAATAGGATGTTGATGGGGAAAAAAATGACTCAAAACTCTATAAAAACTATTTATGATGCAGAAGAAAGTTACTCAAAACAGTTATATTCTACAATAGAAGAGTATGATGCAATTTTATTTCCTACTGTTCAGGTTTTACCTCCTACAATTACTGAAGTGCAGGAAAGCTCAGAAACTTATAATAAATACAACAAATTAGCATTAAAAAATACTAGAATTGCCAACTCTTTGCGCTTGTGCGCAATAAGCTTACCATGTCCAGATGATCTTCCTGTTGGTATAATGCTATGTATGTCTATTAATAAAGATGAGAAATTATTAAATTTTGCAGAAAATATATATAATATTATAAAATAATGAGGAGTTATTTATTTTATAACTCCTCATTAATATATTACAAGAAATTAATTATACCCTTTTTCTCCGTGAACAGAAGTGTCTAAACCTTCTATCTCTTCATCTTCAGTGACTCTTAATCCAATAGTCTTTTTTACCAATAAAGTAATTAACCATGTAGCAACTAAGCACCATAAACCTACAGCTATAACACCAATTAATTGCGTTATAAACTGCTCTCCTATAGTTTTTTCTGATAAGCCAAGGCCTCCAAATGCTAATGACCCTAAAGGAGCCGTTAATAATATTCCAAGAACCCCCCCAATTCCATGCACAGCCATTACATCTAAAGCATCATCTATTTTCCATTTGTTTTTGATTATTCCGCACATTTTATAACAAATAAATCCAGCTAGTACTCCAATTATTAGTGCTCCTACTGGGCCCACAAAACCTGAAGCTGGAGTAATAGTCGCAAGGCCCGCTATTGCTCCAGTAGCTATACCTACCAATGTTGGTTTGCCATGAGATATCCACTCTATTGTCATCCAAGTCAAAGCAGCAGTTGCAGCAGAAATATGAGTTACTGTAATAGCCATACCTGCAGCTCCGTCTGCAGCTAATGCAGAACCACCATTAAATCCAAACCATCCTACCCACAGCATTGCAGCTCCCACAAAAACTAATACTGGGCTATGCGGAGGCTTAACATCATTAGGAAACCCTTTACGAGACCCTAGCATTTTTGCTATAACCAAAGCAGCCATTCCACAATTTAAATGAACAACCAAACCTCCTGCAAAATCTTGAACACCCATTTGAGCTAACCAGCCGCCGCCCCAAATCCAATGAGTAACTGGAGCGTAAACTAAAAGCAGCCATAATGCAGAAATCCATAATACAGCCGAAAATTTTATTCTTTCTACATAAGCACCTACTATTAAGGCGGGAGTTATAACCGCAAAAGTCATTTGAAACATAAAAAATACATTTTCTGGTAAATTACCTAGTGCAGTTTCTGTTCCCACACCCCTTAGAAAAACCTTTTTTAAATCTCCAATATATGCACCCTCTCCTGAAAAAGCTATGCTATACCCAGCAACTAGCCATACTATTGAAGCCAAGCAAGCAATAGCAAAGCATTGTATTAAAACTGATAAAATATTACTTGATCTAACTAACCCTCCATAAAATAGGGCTAAGCCTGGTAAAGTCATTATCAGCACTAAAGCCGTAGAAGTTAATATCCATGATGTATCTGCGCCTATCATTATACCCCCCAAATCCAAGATTACTGAAAAAAGATTAAAAATCCCTCACAATAAATTTTTAATGTTTAAATATTAGGCAATTATAAATTAAAAATGGCAATACATCAAATATTATGACAAAAAGTTATATATTTTAAGATAAATAGTTGTAAATATCTAAACTCCATTAGACCAAATTAAAATACACGGCTATATTATATAATAACAATTAGGTTAGAATATATTTATGAATAAAAGCAAATTTAATGAAAGCCTTGAATTATTGAATGATTATCCATTCCAGAGGTTAAATAGCCTATTAAAAGGAATAGAGGCTCCAAAAAATAAAAAAGGATTAATTCTATCTATTGGAGAACCCCAACATAAGCCTCCTAAATTTATTAAGGAAATAATTGATAAAAATTTCAGTAAATGGAGCAAATATCCGCCTACTCTTGGTATGGAAAAATTAAATGTGGCATCAATAAACTGGATTAAAAGAAGATTTAAGCTAACTGAAGATTCCATAAATTATAAAGACAATATAGTTCAGTTAGCTGGAACAAGAGAAGGGTTATTTAATGTTGCCTTAGCTCTAACTCCAAGAAAAAAAAATAACTTAAAGCCAGCAATTCTAATTCCTGACCCCTTTTATCAAGTTTATGCTGGAGCATCTAGAATAAGCGGTGCTGATCCTATTTTTGTTAGCTCTCTAAAAAAAAATAATTTTATACCTGCTTTTTCTAATGTTAGTAAAGAAACACTTAATAGGACTTCTATAATATATGTTTGCTCTCCCTCTAATCCTGAAGGAGTATCTTTAAAAATAGAGGACTGGAAAAATTTAATTTTTCTAGCAAGAAATAATAACGCTACTTTAATTGTTGATGAATGCTATACTGATATATATTCAGAAACTCCTCCTATAGGAGTGCTTGAAGCTTGTAAAATATTAAATACCGATATTTCTAATATTATAAGCTTTCACTCTTTGTCAAAAAGATCAAATGTACCAGGGTTTCGTTCCGGGTTTGCAGTTGGTGATAAAAATATTATTACTAGCTTTAAAAAACTAAGGCATTATTGTGCAGGCCAACAACCTATACCTATTCAAGAAGCTGCTACAGCTCTGTGGAACGATGATGATCATGCTGAAAAAAATCGTAAAAAATATAAGCAAAAATTTCAAATAGCAAAAAGTATTTTTAAAAAAGAGTATGGTTTTTATATGCCTGATGGAGGCTTTTATCTATGGCTGAATGTAGGCAATGGAGAAAAAATTACTCAAGAACTATGGCAAGAAGAAGGCATAAAAGTTATGCCAGGTTCTTACCTTTCAAGGACTTCGGCTTCAAAAAAATATATTCGTGTTGCTTTAGTTGGCAATATATCTGAAACAAATACTGCCTTAAAAAATATATACAAATTGCTAAATAATATTTGAAATGAAAATAGTGAACAAAAAAGTGACGCCAGATAAATCTAGTATTTTATATAATTGGACAAAGAAAAAAGCATATCAATTGCTAGGTTTGTTTTTTATGCTCTTGTCTTTCTATATTTTCTTTGTCTTGTATTATTTTGATTATCAAGATTATGGTAACTCATATGCTTCTTTACCTACAGAGCATGTAAATTCTTTTTTGACTACTGGATCATGGATAAATGGAACCCTTGTTTTTTGGATAGGTATAACTAGTTGGATAACTCCTATTCCTTTTCTAATATTAGGATATAGATTATTAAAATTAGAAAAAATAAAGTATTTATTTATCAAGATAATATTTGTTTTTATAGGGATATTTTTAATATGTGGGGGGTTAAAAAATATGGGCCAAGATGAATCGCAATTAAGCTTTTTATCCTCTAAGCTCTTACTATGGACTGAAAAATTTATTAGCGCTGATAATAAATCAATTATAGTAAATATAACTAGTATATTCATAGGTTCATTTTTAATTTTACTTTCTTTAGACTTTAAATTTAAAATTTATAATAAATTTATACTTTTCATCATAAAAACGGGCTCTATAATAGTTAATAATTTTATTAAGGTTTTAGTCTATTTCTATAGAGTTTTAATATCCTTAGTTCTTGGAAAAAAAATTAAAATAATAGGAGCAAAAAAAAGATCTATTACAAAAAAAAGCTTTTCAAAAAAACAGGCTCCTGATTTAGGAAAAAGAATTGAAAAAGAAAGACAGAAAGAATTAGATTTAAATTTTCAAAAAAACAATTTATTTACATTACCTCATCTAGACCTATTAGCAGAACCAGTTATAAAAAAACAATTTAAAAATAATGAAGAGCAATTAGAAAACACCGCGAGAATGTTAGAAAATGTCCTAGATGACTTTGGAATAAGAGGAGAAATTGGAAGAATACAATCCGGACCTGTCGTTACTAGGTATGAATTAGAACCCGCTCCTGGAGTTAGATCAAGCAGAGTAATAGGTCTGTCTGATGATATTGCACGATCTATGAGTGCCCTTTCTGCAAGAGTTGCCGTTGTTCCTGGAAGAAATGCTATTGGAATAGAACTTCCAAATGAAGACCGAGAGACTGTATTTTTAAGAGAATTAATTAGCTCAAAAGTATTTGAAGAAAAATATGAACTGCCTTTAGCATTAGGTAAAAATATTGCAGGAAACCCAATTATAACTGATTTAGCAAAAATGCCTCACTTGTTAGTAGCCGGCACAACTGGTTCCGGAAAATCTGTTGCTGTCAATGCTATGATCATGTCTTTATTATACACTTTAGACCCCAAAAAACTTAAATTTATAATGATAGATCCTAAAATGTTAGAGCTATCTGTTTATGAGGATATACCGCACCTTTTACATCCTGTAGTAACAGAGCCAAGAAAAGCAGTAGTGGCATTAAAATGGGCAATTAAAGAAATGAATAATAGATATCGCTTAATGTCAGAGTTAGGCGTAAGGAGCATACATAGTTATAATAACAAAATTCTCAAAATACAAGAAAAGGGGCAGGTCTTAACCAAAACATTTCAAACTGGTTTTGACCCCACTAGTGGCCAACCTATTTCAGAAAAACATGAACTAGCCTCTGAAATTCTTCCAAATATCGTTATAGTTATTGATGAAGTGGCAGATTTAATGCTGTCTGCAGGCAGAGATATAGAAATGTCTATTCAAGCATTGGCGCAAAAAGCAAGAGCTGCCGGCATCCATTTAATTGTTGCTACTCAAAGGCCTTCAGTGGATGTAATTACTGGAACAATTAAAGCTAATTTACCTACTCGTATTAGTTTTCAAGTAACTAGCAAAATTGATAGTAGAACTATATTAGGAGAACAAGGTGCCGAGCAGTTATTAGGAAAAGGCGATATGCTTTTTATGGAGTCAGCAAGTCAAGTACAGAGAATACATGGACCATTTGTTACAGACCAAGAAGTTGAAAAAGTTGCTTCTTTTTTAAGAAACAATGGAACACCAGATTATATTTTTGAAATTACTGAAGAGATAGAAGAGCCGTCTTTTTCTAATGGTGAGGAAAAGCCTAATGATCCATTATTTGATCAAGCAGTAGACTTAATTGCTAGAGAACAAAAAGCATCAACAAGCTTTCTTCAACGTCACTTGCAGATTGGTTATAATAGAGCGGCTAGAATTATTGATGTAATGGAAGCAGAGAATATGATTTCTGCAGCCAGTCAAACTGGTAAACGCGAAGTACTTCTTAATAAGAAATAATTATAGGTTTTCATAATGCAGAAATATAAGATGATTTATGTAGTACTAATATTTTTAATGTACTGCTCTTCTAGTAGGCCTGAAGATACAGTCCATAATACTAAAATATTAGAAGATTATTTAAATACTATTGAAAACATGTCCTTTATATTTGAGCAATATTCTCCTAATCAAGAAAAAGTGTTGGGGTGGATGCAAATAGAAAAACCTAATAAACTTAGAATAGAATATAAGGGAAATAACGACCTCATTATAATATCTAATGATAATTATCTAATACTATATAAAGCTCATGATGATATCATAACAAGCTTATCTAATGATGGCCCTTGGAACATTTTAACAAAAGATAATTTAAAGTTTAGTACAAATAAAAATAATTCTGTTGCTAACGGAATTATTGAAAGCACTAGAGAGATACAAATAAATGGTTCTAATCATATTTTTTATAAAATATTAATGAGAGATAAAAATAAAAAATTACTTCCTCCTATTATACTGCACACATCTACTAAACCTTTTAAAATAAAAGGGTGGACAATCTATGATAATAAAAATCAAGGAACTCAAATAAAAATTGTAGAAGAGTTGTCTTTTAATAATGAACAAATAAAAGAAAGTATATTCAAATTATCAGAAAAAAATAGAAAAGAAGGAACAGTATGGAAAGGGCCATTTAATAAAAAACAGATAGCCCGTAGACTAAAATATAAAAATTAAAAATTATAAAATAATTTTACTTTTTAAAAACATAGCCTTTATTTGTTGTTTCTAAAGAAAATTTAGAGCTACTTTTTTTAGCTATTTTTTTCCTTAATCTCCATATATGTGTCTTTATAGTATTAGAATTAACATCAGGAGAATAACCCCAAACATTTTTTAATAAAAAATCTTCACTTAAGGATTTATTAAAATTTTGCAAAAATGTTACTATTAATCTCGACTCTAAATATGTAAGATTAATTTTATTATTATTCTTGTCTACAAGAATGTTTAAATTCTTATCAAAATTAAAATCGCCTATTTTTATTACAGCGCTATCTTTAATTAGTTTTTTATCTGATAAATAAGGGGATAAGTGGTTTTTTAAAGTAACAATATTAATTGGTTTTCTTAAATATTGTTTATATGGATGATAGTCTTGTGACTCGTGTAAACTTTCTAAGAGAAATATTGCTGGCAACTTATAGGTATAGTTTTTAAATATTTTCTTAATATGACACTTTTTTTCTTTAAAATAGATAAATTCATCTAACAAAAGGGCTGTGATTTCTTTTTTTTTAATTTTTTCCACTATCGTTTCATAATTATCTGTAAGAATAGGATTACAATTAATGGCAGTTATAAGAGATTTAAGGGCACCATTAACTGTGCTATCAACGCTACAACATACGATATTAAACAAAGGCTTTTTCATAACTTATATACTAATTTTTGATAGCTTCTCTTTTACCAAATATTTTAGTACCCACTCTTATTGAAGTTGCTCCTAAATATATTGCTTTCTGAAAATCATTACTCATGCCCATACTTATGTTATTAAGGCAAGACTCTTTAGCTATTTTTGTTAATAATGCAAAATATGGTGCAGGCTCTTCATTTACTGGAGGAATGCCCATTACACCCGTAATATTTAAACCATACGAAATACAATCTGCAATAAATTTCTTTGCAACAATAGGAGAGCATCCGTTTTTTTGTTTTTCTTCACCTATATTTATTTGCACATATAGCTTAGGAAAAGATTGTTGTTTTTTTAAATCCATATTTTTTTTTAACTCTAATACTATTTTTTCTCTATCTACAGTTTCTATTACATCAAATAACTTTATAGCATCTTTAACTTTATTAGATTGTATTGGCCCTATCATATGAAGACGGGTATCAGGGTATTGATTTTTTATTAATGGCCATTTTTTTTCTGCTTCCTGTACTTTATTTTCCCCGAAAGCTATTTGTCCATACTTTGCAGCTTCACAAATACGTGCAACTTCAATAGTTTTTGAAACTGCTACCAAATTTATGCTATCCAATGTTCTTTTTGCGCTTTTACACACCAAATTAATTTCTTTTTTTATTGTATTAAGATTATTTATAATACTTTTATTATGAATCATTTAAAAAATTTCTAACTAAGCGTATTATTATTAGGGTTATTATTAAACATATTATAAATTAAATAAATGATTAAAAGCAATTTTATAAATATAGCTAGATCGATCTCTTATAATAGAGGTAGAAATAAAGCCTTTAATGGCATTATAAAAAATAAAACTTCAAATGTATGGTTGTTTACTGACACATATAAGACATTAAACCCAACCAAACTAGCTGAAGGTTTGCCTCAGAGATCTGGTATTGTAATAAGACACTATAACTCAAAAAACAAAGAGGATATTATAAGAAGCATCTTAAATATAAAAAAAAGAAAAGCACTTACTGTTTTAATCTCTGGAAAATATAAAAGGGGCTTAAATCCAGATGGAAAACACATTCCACAATGGCTTAGTTATAATAAGAAACTAAATAAAATAACTTCAATCTCTGTTCATTCAGGCAGAGATGTAAGAAAAAGTATTAACTTAAAAGCAGATCTCGTTTTTATTTCACCTGTTTTTCCAAGCTCCTCTCATAAAGAAGGGGGTCACTTAGGAGTAATTAAACTTGGACTATTAGCAAGATTATTTAAAAAACATGTTATTGCCCTTGGAGGAATCAATAATAATAATATTGCTAAACTAAGAAGTATTCCAATTTCAGGATGTGCGGGTATAGATGCATTTATATAATACACCAAAGTAATTGGCGTAAAACTTGTTGTATTATTGCAACATTGTTTTTTAAATATTTCTATTGTTCCTACTTTTACGTTGCTTAAATGGCATATAACAAGTTAAATTCGTGATAAGCATTTTTGCTATAATATATTGTTCTTTGGAGGATTAATATGAACAAATTTTTAATGACTTTAGCTACTCTTGTAGCTTTTGCTTTATCAAGTGTTGCACACGCTGAAATGAAAGTAAGTGGCTTTATGCAACAAATTATTGGTATGGGCGACGAAGTTGATGGTGGTATCAACTATAAATTTAATAGATTTTCATTCGGTGCGGACACTACAACTGATAATGGTTGGACTGTAGGCGGATCATTTGCTATGGAATATGGTTCAATAGGCACTGGTGCTAATTCTGGTTATTTGCCAACATCTAACTCAATGTATATCCAAACTGATATGGCTACTATAACTATAGGTAGTGCAGCTGATGCTGTTACTGCTCTGATGCCACGTGTTAGTGCGATGGTACCAGGTGCTGGACATGATGGCGGATATCAATTCTTATTCGATGGCGGTTCTATTGCTAATAATGGTGTAAATTTTGCTGAAGCATACTATGCTATGGCGAACAACAGAGTTAATGTTGCTTTACCATCAGTAAATGGTTTCACTGTTAATGTTTCTTACACACCAGATATGGCTATCAATTCTGCAACTGGTATAAGCAGAACAGATGCTAACGGTACTGAAAGTGCTTCTCACGGAGAAACTTCACACGTAGCTGTTCAATACTCTGGTGAAATGGACGGAATATCTTATACTTTAGGTCTGGGTTCTATAAACGGTAACTCAACAAGTAAATTAGGTACAGCGGCTACTTCACAAAACAATGATTTGTCATCTGTAACAGGTGCTATTAAAATGACTATGGGCAATATAGCTGTTGGTTTAATGGCATTTGATAATGGCGATAGTTGGGGTCAAGCTGAAGATACTGATAAAGCAGCACATTCAGGTTACAACATGCAAGCTACATATAACATGGGCAATATAACTGTTGGTGTTGGCTACGCGCATGAAGAAAAAGCTCTTGGTACATTGAATGCTACTTCTGCACAAGCAGGTAACTTAGTTGCAGAAGATTCAGTAACTATGATCGGCCTTGGATATGATATGGGTGGTGGAGTTAATTCATACATTCAATTATCAAATGGCGACCATTCAGATGGTGACCATGCTACTGATGAAGCAGATCCACAAGTATTATTCATGGGTATTTCATTAGGTTTCTAATGTAAATATATTTAAGAATAGTTCTTAAAATTTAGAGACAGTATAAATTTATACTGTCTCTTTTTTTTTATAAAAAACATCTATTGATTTTCACATAATATAACTGTAAATCTATATAGTATTAAAAAATATAATAGGATTTATAACTTCATGGCCTTTAATATTAAAGCTTTCATTTTTGTCCTCATAACTACGTTTATTAGTGTTACTTTTATTAGTAGCTGCTCTTTTTTAGATGATGCAGATGTAGTCAGAGCGCCAGTACCCGAAGACTTAGTTCTAAAGAGAGAGAGAGAGAGAAGAGAAGCATTAGGAAATGAAGAAGACGAGTCTTTTGTGAAAAATCTATTTGATGGTCTAGTGTTTGGAAATAAAGATAGTGCTGGAGCAGGCGGAGGAATAAGCGTAAATACCTACCTTTGGAAAGCCTCTTTAGACACGCTATCTTTTATGCCTCTTATATCTGCCGACCCGTTTGGTGGAGTAATTATTACTGATTGGTACTCTGCCTCAGAAACATCTAAAGAAAAATTTAAAATTGTGGCATATATATTAACTAAAAGCTTACGAGTAGACGGTATAAAAGTTTCTGTTTTTAAAAAATCAAAAAATGAAAATGATGAATGGATTGATACAAAAAGCAACAAAATGCTCCAAAGTAAAGTTGAGGACGCTATTTTAACAAAAGCCAGAAAATATAAAATACAAAACATAGAATAAATTTATCTATATAATAATGAGGCCAAAATGACTATCCACAAGCCATATGATGCAAAATTAATTGAGAAAAAATGGCAAGATAAGTGGCAAAAAGATAATGTTTATCAAACATCTAAAAATAGTGATAAAAAAAACTATTATGTATTAGAAATGTTTCCTTATCCATCAGGTAAAATTCATATGGGGCATGTGCGTGTTTACACATTAGGAGATGTGCTCGCAAGATATAAAAGAGCCAAAGGGTATAATGTATTGCACCCAATGGGCTGGGATGCTTTTGGAATGCCTGCTGAGAATGCAGCTTTTGAAAATAAAATACACCCTGCAATATGGACAAAATCAAATATAGATAATATGAGAGAACAGCTTAAAGCTATGGGTTTAAGTTATGACTGGCAATTGGAGTTTGCGACTTGCGATCCATTATATATAGAGTGTCAGCAAAAGATCTTTTTAGATTTTTATAAGAATAAATTAGCATACAGAAAAGAGGCTTGGGCTAATTGGGACCCAATAGATCAAACAGTTCTATCTAATGAACAAGTTATAGATGGAAAAGGTTGGAGATCTGGAGCCAAAGTAGAAAGAAGAAAACTACCACAATGGTTTTTTAAAATTACAGAATTTGCAGATGACTTAATAGATAGTTTAGATAAATTAGATAATTGGTCTAATCAAGTAAAGGTTATGCAAAGAAATTGGATAGGCAGATCTGAAGGGCTAAGACTAAAATTTAAAATTTTTAATAGTTCTGTCTCATTAAAACATGCTAACTTCATAGAAGTTTACACTACTCGACCAGATACTATATTTGGAGCCAGTTTTATTGCTATTGCTCCAGACCATCCTCTTTCTAAAGAATTGTCTGATAATAATAAAAGTTTACAAAAATTTATATTTGAGTGCAATCAAGTCGGAACCTCTGAGGAGGCAATTGAGAAGGAAGAAAAAAAAGGTTACATGACAAATATTAAGGTCAGGCATCCTTTTGTTGAAGGTGAATATTTACCAGTTTACATAGCAAATTTTGTTTTGATGAGTTATGGAACAGGTGCAATTTTTGGTGTGCCCGCACATGACCAAAGAGACTTAGATTTTGCTAACAAACTTAATCTACCAATCAAAAGCGTTGTGCAGAGCAAAAATTCTGAAGAAAATGTTATAACTAATATAGCCTATACAGGTAATGGAAAAATAGTTAACTCAGATTTTTTAAATGGCATGGATATAATAGAAGCTAAAAACCATATAATAAGAATTTCTGAAGAGCTTAATATTGGTAAAAAGTCTAAGCAATTTAGATTGCATGACTGGTGTGCTTCGCGTCAAAGGTATTGGGGCTGCCCCGTTCCTATAATATTATGTAGTGATTGTGGAATAGTGCCTGTTCCTAATTCAGAGCTCCCGGTTTTACTTCCTGAAGATGTAACTTTTGAAAAACCTGGAAACCCCCTAGATTACCACGATAAATGGAATACCGTAGCATGTCCAAAATGTGGCCAATCTGCTAAAAGAGAGACTCAAACCTTTGATACTTTTGTGGATTCATCGTGGTACGCCCTTCGATATCCTTCACCTAAATCCAAAGAGCCTATAGATAAAAATGAAATGTTAAGATGGAGTCCGCCCGATCAATATGTAGGAGGCATAGAACATGCCATACTGCATTTACTATATTCCAGGTTTTTTAATAGAGCATTAAAAAAAACTAATTATGTTAATTTTGATGAGCCTTTTAAAGGGCTGTTTTGTCAAGGAATGGTCTGCCATAGAACTTATAAAGGTCCTAATGGATGGGTAGAGCCTGAAAATATAATTTTTAAAGACAATAAAGCTTTTCAAAAGTCAGATTTACAAGAAATTGCAGTGGGTCGGTCTGAAAAAATGTCTAAATCAAAAAAAAATATTGTTGACCCAATGTCTATTATAGATACATATGGTGCAGATACAGCTCGCCTATTTATGTTATCTGATTCTCCTCCAGAGAGAGACTTGGATTGGAGCACAAGTGGAGTAGATAGTTGTTGGAAGTATTTAAAAAAAATATGGGCTCATCTACAAAACTATTCTTTTGATATAGAAAATTCAGAAGTTTTAATAAAAGCAAATGACAAAGAAAACAATATAAGAAGAGAAGTTCATTTATGTATTAAAGCCACTACAGAAAGTATAGACACTTTTAGATACAACAGTGCTGTAGCAAGTATAAGAAAATTGTCGAATATATTACTAGCATACAAAAATAATTCTGGAGAAAAGGTAAAAGAACAAATTATATTAGAAGGCTGGAAATCATTTATAATTATGATGTCTCCTATAACTCCTCATATAGCTGCAGAGCTTTGGCAATTAATTGATAATAGTTCTATGCTCTTAGATCAAAAGTGGCCCTCTATTAATAAAAACTTACTAAAGGATAAAAAATTAGTTATTGCCGTTCAAATCAATGGTAAACTCAAAAATACTATAGAAATAGAGCAGGAAAACGCCTCAGACAAAAACTTACAGAGAGAAAAGGCTCTTGCCTTAAATAATATAAAAAATGCTATAATAAATAATGAGCCTAAAAAAATTATAGTGATACCTGGAAAAGTAATTAACATTGTTATTTAAAAAATATTTATATAAAAGCTTTATTAAACTTGTGCCCTTCATAGTAATCTTCTTATTATTCTCCTGTCAATTCAAACCCGTTTATTTATCTGATAATAAAAAAAATATTTTATGCTCTATTAAAGTAGATAACGAAACTAATTCCGCTCTGCTCTACGAAATGGATTACAAAAATGAATTGGAATCTATTTTGTGTGCAAATAAATTAGAAGAAACTAATTTTTTGTTGAAATGGTCTATTAAAAAGAGATATAGGGAGCTGATTAAATCAGAATCTAATACTATAAAAAGGTATGAAGCATCACTAATTGTGGATTTTGTTATCTATGATATATCAAACGATATTATTATCTATTCTAATACAGTTGAATCTAAGGGCGCATATAATATTTTAGAAGATGAAATTATCAGTACTTTAGCCTCTCAAAAAGCTATAGATTCTCAAATTGCTGTTATAGCCGCAAGACTTACTCTGGATAAAATACACTTATATATGTTAAAAAATGAAAATTCAAAACTATAAAATAGACCAATATTGTAAGGATTTACTTCCTGAAACACCTGCTATATTATTATATGGCCAAGATTATGGATTAATAAGTGAAAGATCTTCTATAATTATTAATAGTTTTTTTAAAAACTCTAAAAATCAACATAATTCCCTAAATATAATTGATGTTATGTATAATGACGTCTTATCCAACCCAGAAATATTAGAAATAGAGGCAAGTTCCATTTCTTTACTTAGCAGTAAAAAAATAATCAGGATAAAAGATACTAATGATGCTCTACATAAAGTGGTAGAAGATTATTTGCTTAACTCTTATAAAGATTGTCTGATCATACTTTTAAGTGAGCCGTTGTCACCAAGGTCTAAAATTAGAAAACTTTTTGAAAGCCACCAAAAGGCTGTGATACTCCCTTGTTACAATGATGAAAACAATAATATAGTGAGTTTAATTAATAGCGCATTTAAAGAAGAAGGTATTTATGCTGATGATGATAGCGTTAACTTATTTGCTAATTATTTAGGCGTCGACCGTTTAATAACTAAAGCAGAAATAGAAAAAGCAATACTATATGCCGGTAAAGATAAAAAATTAGATTCTAAAGATTTTACTTCTTTTATAAGTGACCAAACATCTCTAAGTATAGATGCGCTATATGACTTTAGCTTAGCTGGAAATTTGAAAGAAGCTTATGGTGTTTTGGTTAAAATACAAAAAGAGGGCACACCAGCAATACAAATAATAAGATCATTTATTAGGCAAATGCAAAGCCTTTATAATATTATTAATGCCTCCTCTTTAAACTCTAATTTTAATAATATTATAGATAGCATTAGACCTCCTATCTATTTTAAAAGAAAAAATAATATTAGAAGTCAGGCACAAAGTTGGTCATTGCTAAAAATAAAAAAAGCTTTGTTGTTGTTAGAGAGTGCTGAGGTATCTTGTAAAATGCCTAAAAGTAATGTTGATATAATTACAAAGCAGGCAATTTTAAGTATTGGGTTGATAAATAAAAAATAAACAATTAATTTTTTATTTTTTTTATTACTAAATCTAATTGCTCTAGATTTTTGTAATTAAATATTATTTGTCCTTTACCACTTTTATCTCTTATTACGGTCTTTAATCCAATCATTTCTTCTAGCTCTTGTTCTAGTTTTCTTATATTTACATCAACTATATTTCTTATAGTTTTTGTCCTTCCTTGTTTGGCTTTAACTAGTTGCTCTACTTCCCTTGCACTTAATTTCTCTTTTACTATAATATGCGCTAACTCTATGCTATTTTTATTTCCTATAATTGGCCTTACCTGCCCAACACTTATTAATTTTTCTGCTAAAAGTTTTTGAACTTCTTCTGGTAAACTTAAAAGTCTCATAAAATTTGTAATATAGGCTCTACTTCTCCTCATTTTTGAGCCTAATTCTTCTTGAGTAATAGAAAATTTGTTCATTAATCTTTTATAGCCTAACGCTTCTTCTATAGGTGACAAGTTTTCTCTTTGTATATTTTCTATTAAAGCTATTATTGCTACATCTTCATCTTTTATATTTTTGACAGAAACGGGTACTTCATGAAAGCCTGCTAATTGAGCTGCTTTCCATCTTCTTTCTCCGGCAATAATTTGCCATTCATTATCTTTGTTTTTTGCAGGCCTGACTATTATTGGTTGTAAAATTCCTCTGTCCTTTATTGAGGCTGCGAGGTCATTTAATGCTTCTTTACTAAAATTCTTTCTTGGCTGTAGGGGGTTCGGTTTTATAAATTCTATCGGGAGGGAAGTTAAGAGATTATCTTTTACACTTGCTTCCTTTTTGTCTTCAAATAAAGCATCAAGGCCTCTACCTAGTCCACGTTTATTTTTTACTGACATTTTTTTTCTCCTTATTTATTCTTGCTATTATTTCTTTTGCTAATGATATGTAGGCCTGGCTTCCAGGAGCTTTTATATCATATAAAATAGCTGGCAAACCATGTGAAGGGGCTTCAGATAACCTTACATTTCTCGGAATTATTGTCTTTAATAAATCTTTACCAAAATATTTCTTTACTTCATCTTTGACTTCTAGGCTTATACGATTCCTTTTATCATACATTGTCAATAGAATGCCTTCTATATATATGTGCTTATTCAGTTTTTCTTGTATTCGGTCAATAGTCTTCCTTAAATGTGATAAGCCCTCTAAAGCAAAGAACTCACACTGTAATGGGATTAATAATGAGTCTGCTGCCGTTAATGCATTTATTGTCAATAACCCTAAAGATGGCGGACAATCTATAAATATAAAATCGTATTTTTCCTTTAGTGTTGCACAATGCCTTTGTAGTCTTTTCATTCTATCATCTGCATCTACGAGCTCTACCTCTACTGCGCTTAAGTCTACTGTTGCAGGAATTATTTCAAGGCCTGGTATTATGGTCTTCTTAATTGAGCCTTGTATATTTCTTTCTTCACCAAGTATCTGATATGCTCCTAACTCTCTATCTACTCTATCTATTCCTAAACCGGTTGATGCATTTCCTTGGGGATCAAAATCTATAAGAAGAACATTTTTATGTATTGCAGCCATAGAAGTAGCTATATTAATTGCGGTTGTCGTCTTTCCAACTCCTCCTTTCTGATTGGTTATAGCTATTATTTTTCCATTTTTATTATTTAGTACCATTTTTTTTCTCTATACTATGAACGACAAATATATTACTTTCTTTCGATGTCCTGCTTTTTACTAAATCATATTCTATATTAAAAAAACTTTCAGCTAAGATTAATTCTTTTTTCCAATTTGCTCCTTTAGGAAAAATACATAGTCCTTTTTCTTTCAGTAAAGGCGCTGTTAAGTTTAAAAGCTCACTCAATGACGTTACTGCCCTTGCAATAATAGCACTTGCTGTTTGAGAGGGGAGCATTTCCGCCCTAATGTTATCAATGATTACTTCTGTTTGTGTTTGCCTCTTTATTTCTTCTAAAAATTTACATTTTTTCCTGCTTGATTCACATAACACCATATCTTTTCTTCCCATTATTGCCAAGACCATTCCTGGGAAGCCAGCTCCGGAGCCAATATCATAAACCACTGCACCTTTTTTTTCCTTTGGTAATAAGCTGTATAATTGGGCGCTGTCAACAAAATGTCGCTGCCATATGTCCATCAAAGAAGCGCTACTAACTAAATTAAATTTCTTTTGCCAATTTTTTAATAAAGAACTGTATATTTCAAGCTTTTCTTTTTCTTCTTTTGAAAAAGTTAGAACTTGCTCTTGCACTATTATGCTGCCTTTTGGCGCATATAAATGATTACAGCTCCTATCGCAGCAGGAGTTATACCTGGAAGCACTGAAGCTTGCGCAATTGACTCCGGCCTAACTCTTCCCAAAACCTCCTTAGCCTCGTTAGATAAAGAACCCACCAATGCGTAATCTAGGTCCTTAGGCAATTTTAGCTGACTGTCTTTCCTGTAAGTATGTATATCGTTTCTTTGTCTCTCAATATAAACAGCATACTGTGCTTCTATTTCTATTTGAGAAGAAATATGAGGCTCAATATCTTTTAATTCAGGCCACACCTCAGCTATTTTATTAAAATTAATGTCTGGAAAGGCAAGCAAATTAATCGCAGACCTTCTAATTCCATCTTTTCTAATATTTAAACCCATTTTTACGCCTTGGTCTGGAGTTATATTTAGGCCCTTTAAAACATCGTAAGCCTTTAAAAGACAAGCTCTTTTTTTCTTATAAAAAATCCATCTTTTATCGGAAACTACACCTATTTTTCTGCCTATTTCCGTTAATCTCTGATCTGCATTATCTGTTCTTAGCCATAAGCGATATTCAGCCCTAGAAGTAAACATTCTATAAGGCTCTGGCGCTCCCCTAGTGATAAGATCATCTATCATAACACCAAGATATGCATCTGCTCTATCTAAAACTAAATATTCCCGTCCTAGCACCTTTTGGGCCGCATTTATACCAGCTATAATTCCTTGCCCAGCAGCTTCTTCATAGCCCGTCGTGCCGTTAATTTGCCCCGCCAAAAACAAGCCTGAGACTTTTTTCAGCTCTAGCGAAGAAGAACACTCTCTTGGATCGACAAAATCATATGCGATTGCGTAACCAGGCCTTATTATCTTTGCTTTTTCTAGGCCTGGCATTAGCATAATAATTTGCTCTTGCACATCTTCTGGCAAAGATGTTGATATTCCATTAGGATACACAGTATTATCGTCAAGTCCTTCTGGCTCAAGAAAGATTTGATGCCTTTCTCTATCAGAGAATCTCATAACCTTGTCTTCTATAGAAGGGCAATATCGTGGGCCTTTAGCATCTAATTGGCCAGAATACATTGCCGACTTCTTAATATTTCTCTTTATGACCTCATGTACTTCCGTATTTGTCCACGTAACGCGACATTCTACCTGTTTATTTTTAACTTTTTTATTATAAACTGAAAACATCTCAGGAACATCATCTCCTAACTGCTTCTCTAAACTCTCCCATTTAATAGTGTTTTTATCTAGCCTTGGCGGCGTCCCAGTTTTTAGCCTTCCCATTTTTAAATCCAGAGAATGTAAATCATTTGCCAGGCTTATAGAAGGAGGCTCATCTACTCTACCTGCAGATATAGTTTTTTCCCCCATATGAATCATGCCATTTAAAAAAGTGCCCGTCGTTAATATTACAGTTTTTGAAAAAATTGACTCTCCGCTTTCTAATTTTACCCCCTTAATACTTCCATCTTCATTTTTTAGAAAACAACCTACTGTTCCCCCTAAGACACTCAAGCCTTTTTGGCTATTTATGCATTTTTGCATGGCTTTTCTGTATATTTTTCTATCAGCCTGACATCTAGGGCCCCTCACAGCCGCGCCTCTGCTTCTATTTAAAAGCCTAAATTGGATTCCCGCCTCATCTGCAACACGACCCATCAAGCCATCTAAAGCATCTATTTCTCTAACTAAATGACCCTTCCCTATTCCTCCTATTGCTGGGTTGCAGGACATTTCTCCTATTTTTTCTAAATCTTGTGTTATTAATAAGGTTTTAACACCCAGCCTCGCAGCGGCGGCGGCAGCCTCGCATCCTGCGTGCCCCCCTCCTATAACAATTACATCTATCTTTTTTAAAAATTTTTGTTCCATAACTATCTTTTACTATATTTTTATATATGTTTCACGTGAAACATTTTATTTTCCTATACAAAACCCTAAAAACAAGTCGTCTAATACGTCTTCTATGTCTACAGCTCCTATTATTCTTCCTAATGACATCGACGCAGCCCTTGTAAAATCTGCTGCTATTTCTATTTTTCCAGCCTTTAATTCTTCTATACCTAGCTGCAAGCTTTCTTTTGTTTCTTTTAGGTGTGCAATATGCCTTAGCCTATTAGGTCCTATAGTCATATCAGACAAAGAAGTTAGTTTTTTTGTCTCTTCTCCTAAAACCTTCAATAAAAAAGTAATTCCTTCTTTTGTTTTACATGATATTGTCAGGTCTTTAGAAGAAATATTATCTCTGTTAGCTTTTAAGTCTATTTTGTTAAATACTTTTATAATTTTTGCTGTTTCTTCTATTCCATAACTAGACACATCTACCTCTTTCTTTTTAGGGCTTCTTATAGAGACAATTATATCTGCGGCCTTAACTGTTTTCTTTGTTCTTTTTACGCCTTCTTCTTCTATTTTGTTGTTTGTTTTTCTAATGCCCGCTGTATCAAAAATTGTTACAGGAATTCCCTCTAAATCAAGTCTTGCCTCAATTGTGTCTCTAGTCGTTCCTGCCTCTGATGATACTATGGCTCGATCCTCCTTTAATAAAAGATTAATAAGGCTAGATTTTCCAACGTTGGGCGCACCTATTAATGCTATTTTTATTCCGGATCTAAGTCTTTCTCCTGCTGTGCCCTTTATAATGTCTGCTTCAATGTTCTTAATCAAAAAAGCCATGTCTTTTACAAATGTGAGGTTTTCTCCTTCTGAATTAACGTCTGCTTCGTCTGAAAAGTCTAATATGGCCTCCATTTCAGCTCTTATTCTTATTAATTTTTTTCTCCATACTTCGTATTTATTAGATAGCTCTCCGCTTAGCTGTCTTAAAGACTGTTTTCTTTGTTCTCTTGTTTCCGCTGCAATTAGATCTGAAAGCGCCTCTACTTCCGTTATTCCCATCTTTCCATTATTTAGAGCTCTGCGTGTAAACTCTCCTGCTTCTGCAGGCCTTAAATCGCTTATAGAGGATAATGCTAAAAACAACCCCTCAACTACAGCTACAGATCCGTGCAAATGAAATTCTGCCAAATCTTCGCCTGTAACACTTTGTGCTTTTGGGAAAAAAGAGATTAAAGAAAAATCTATAACGCCCTGTTCTGGTGTTTTTATTTCCTTTAGCACCATCTTTCTGGGTTCTGGGACCATATTTGCTAAAATCTTTAATGTTTTTTGTGTTGACGGCCCACTTACCCTAACAACGGCTATAGCAGATGGCAATGAGCCGCTAGAAAGCGCGTATATAGTTTGATAATTAGCCATGTTTATTCTTTCATAAACTATTTTGTGTTTCACGTGAAACATATATACTTAATTTATGCTATAATATAGCATATAAATTAATTTATTGGGGGAATCATTATGCCATCTGGATATATAGATATTAAATCTTCTGACAATAAAGGCTCTTTTAAAGCCTACTTTGCTTCTCGGCCTTATGTATCTGACCTTCCAAGACCAGCTGGAATTGTCATAGCACAAGAAATTTTTGGGGTAAGCCCTTTTCTAAAAGAAATGGCAAACCGTTATGCTGCACATGGTTTTGCTGTCATTGTGCCCGATTTATTCTGGAGGCAAGA